>NZ_JAMXAY010000001.1 GCF_025460835.1 Parapedobacter soli
ATTTATTTAATAATCAAAATGTTATAATTTATCAGCAGACCCTAAAATAATCCGCACGTTTGCCGATTATAGCACGGTGCCGGTCGATCTTGCCGTTTCGCCCGATGGGAACACGATAGCCTATACCTTCAACAACCACATCTATACGCTGTTACTTGCGGAAGGCGCCGAGCACAAGCAGGTCACCGATTCCCGTTTCAATGAATGGGATACAGGGTGGAGCCCGGACGGGAAATACCTGGTATTGGGCTTCAGCGACCAAGCGGCCACCAACGATTGCAGCGAACTAAGAATCGTGCCCGCCGATCCTTCGTCGCCGGTGCAATTAGTACCGGGTTACAATAACGAGCCCGTTGACGACCTGCAGCCTACGGCGGCAGGAGGAAAAGTAATACACGGGTGCGCCATAGCGGGAATAAAGTGGTTCCCGGACGGATTTACAGATGGGCATTGATATGGCCAAGAAACCCTAACGCATATTGGGCTATGACACGATAAGCAGTCAACCAATTATGCTACCTGAGCCGTTCGTTCGTCTGCATTTTCGCTAAATCTGCTTTCACAAAAAATTTGTAAGCAATGATGAGCAGCACCCTCCCTAAGCCCGGTTCCGAAAACCATAAGTAAGTCTGTTGTTTGTCAGTCAAATTTCAACGTAAATTCATTGCGTGAGTCATTCTTCCATGCATTGGGCTGCGAGGTAGGCGAAATAGCAAACAGCGGCGAGAACGTTTTCACCTTGACCGTTTGGCCATCGGGGAAGAATTCCAATAGCCGCAACCAACCATCACCGCCATTACCGTTACGATGTCCGCCGCCCATGCTCTGGGCGTCAAAGAGCATTTGATGAACCGTTCGACTGGCACTATTTTTATCAGCGCGGTAACCCTCGCCCGGTACGTGGCCGGCAAGCACCAATTCGATATTGGATGCGGGCTGTACCAGTGTTTTCCATATCTGCTCTCCGCTGTTGGCATTGGGGAGCTTCACTTTCGCCGATTTCTGGATCTGGTTAGCTATGTTGTAAGGTTCCCAGTATATCCAAGAGGGCTCGCCAGAGATATAGTGATCTTTCGCGTTTAAATAGCTATGGGTGATTAGCACCACGCGGTGATCTTTGTATTGTTCCATCGCAACTACCCCCTTTGCCCAGGTAATCACTGTGTCTCTGGGAGCAAATTCGGTAGTTATAAACAAGTAGTCTCTACCATGCAGCCCCTTCATTTCGAGTGCTGAGTTCTCCAGTGTCGGCCGACCCTGTTCGTTGGTGCTGTTCTGTACGAGGAACTTCTGGATTAGATGGTTCCTTTCGGCGGTAAAAAACTCAGCATACCTAGAGGTCCGGTTCCCGTGGCGGTCGATACTGTAGTCGTGGTTTCCAGACGCCGCTATGTAGGGCAGCTTTCCATCCAATATACCAAATGCCCGGGAGGCAGCTTCCCATTGCTGCTGCGTGGTTTGGTTACCATCGTAGTCGTTGGTGATCTTCTCGTTGTTTTGCACCAGATCGCCCACGCAAACCACAAGCTTGATGTTGAGTGTGTCGATGTTTTCGTCAATCCATCGCATCATGAGATCCAAAATGGGCTGGTTACGCCCCCATTTTACGTAATTCTGGATATCGGGTATCATCACCATCGACCAAGAGTCTCTGTGCTCCAGGGCAGGCTTCTGATATTCTTGCTGCGCTATGGCGACGCTTCCAGAAAATAGTACGAATACAACATAGCTAACTATCTTTTTCACACTTATACACTTATTATCATCAAAGCTAAACATCATTTTGATACCACGCCCGTTTCGTCAGATGTCGGTTTGGCCGCTTTGACTTTCACGCCTGACAACATCCTACCTAACTCGACGGGATAATCGGATTCAAGAACCGAGATTCCGGATGCAATCACCTTTTTATAGGCCTCTTCCCGCTCCTCAAGAGTTTCCAGTCTGTCATACGTGGGTGCGGCAGATATAAGACTCCGAATGCCGTACTCACGCATAATCGCAGACATCTCATCTGTCTTTTCTGATATTTCAACGCCTATACAAGCGAGAATCTGTCTTTTCGGGATACCTAGCGCTAAATATGCGTCAAACGCTTCCGGTGCTCTATAAGAGACACCAAACATCCGCCTCGGTTCATCGTTAAAATAAAAAGCTGCATCTTCCGGCGAACGCACCAAGCTGAGTACGTAATTGTTGGCATCATGTTCCCGTATTAAATCCGCGATCATCGGCAAGGGTACGTCCTTTTTATCAAGCATTAATACGGTTTTGCCTCTAGCCCATTCCAGCACCTCCGACAAGGTTGGTATTTTGTGTTCCGTAACTTCCCCCTGCTTATTTTTCAAATTCAATTGCTGCAATTCCGCCCAAGTATAATCGATAACGTTACCGGTGCCATTGGTCGTCCGATCCAATGTGGCATCATGCATTAGGATGACCACGCTATCTTTTGTCAACCTCGGATCTATCTCAAATACGGCCGGCATGTGTTCCAATACATATTCGAATGCCGCAATGGAGTTTTCTGGTAAACCGTTTTCCTGGGTTCCTCTATGCCCCTGCAGGATCGGAGGCGCATCCTCCCGGTAGCTGTAGAAATCATACAAGGCCTCCGTATCAGCAAACGAGAGGTAGTTTTTCCCAGTGTCCTCCGTAGTAGTCGCACAGGAGAGAAAGTAAAACGATATGCAAAGCGTCAATCCGGAATATTTCATATCGAAGTTTATTAAGGTAAATAATTAATGTTTACTAATATGTTTAAACTGCTCTTTGATATCGCTGATGGCTTTCTTTGACACGTAAGTTTTGCCGGATAAAAGCAACTATCGATATCAATGACATCAAAGAGCAGTCGAGTGGTTACCAATTCGGGTTCTGTTCCAGATTGGGGTTGACCAAGATATCGGCATCTGGGATTGGCCACAAATAATCGCGATCAGCGGGAAACTGGCGATTATTCGCTACAACAATATAACCAGCATCGGCCATATAAGCAAGGTCAGCCATACCATTTTCATCAATTTCAGGGATACCTCCGATGGGATAATTTCCTTCTTTCCAATTCTGTATCAGCTTTCGGAAATCGCTTGAAACGGCATTTTCATCACCATTCCATGCAGTAGATCCCGACCATGTGCGATGCAGAAAGTATATGGGACGATTCAAATACTTTTCGGCCACCCGCCACCGGATTAAATCATCGAAACGATGGCCCTCGAAGGCAAGCTCTATATAACGTTCGGTCCGGAGTACCGTACGCATAGCAGCTTGAGTACCAAGCACGACTCTCGGATAGGTAAGCCCTGTCCCTGCGTAAGCCCGCTCACGAACTTTATTTATTGTTGCGTCCAATACTTCCTGCGTACACTGGTCTAATTCAATCATTGCTTCAGCATACATCAATAGCACATCGCCATAACGTAACATGGGATATGTTGTCGGCGCCCCTGCAAACCCATTTTCCATCCACGTGTGGTCAACAAACTTTTTGAAAGTAAGGCCGTTATAAGTGGAGTGTTCACTACGTGCTTTCGAATCCTGGTTACTGACCAATGCACCATCGGATGCACGGTGCACTGTCAGGCGTAATGGAGATGGTGAGTACTCAAAACCGAGCCACTCATAGTCCTCCCATTTATATGTCCCGTCAAGCACACTTTTGGTATATGCTGTGGCAAAGGGAACAACAGTCATAGCTAGACGGGGGTCACGGTTTTCGAAAAAGTCCTTTGGATTATAAAGTGGCGATTCGTCGATAGGTAAACCATCTATACAGGTATAGGCACATACTAGTTCGTAAGAGGGTGACTTCGCTTGGAACCCACCTGCAGTACGGTTGACATAGTTTTGTGGTTCATCAGCAGCCCAATAATATTGTCTCAGCGTAACGTCACCTCGAAAGAAGAAGATCCATTCATCCGACCAAGAAGCTGTAAATAAATCTTGATAATTGTCGTGCAACCGATAGACACCCAAATCCATACAAGCTTTTGCCGCCTGTGCAGCGACCTGATAATCGCCATTGTAAAGCGCTATACGCGCCTTGAATGCAAGGGCTGCACCTTTAGTTGCACGCTGTATACCTGAGTAACTATTCGGCAGACGCTTTGCTGCTTCCTCAAGACATTCGTAACTATACGCTAAAACATCCGATTTGGGAGAGCGCTCAGCCGTATAAGCTTCATTAAGTGTCATGCCGACTTTGTCAAGAATCACATCGCCCCAACGAAATGCTAAAAACCCATAGGCGTAACCTAAATAAAAATAGGCCTCCCCCTCGTATCGTGTAATATCGGCGTCCGATATCCCCATGGCCCGGGCCTTATCCATATTATTAAGAAGCCGTAAGGCACGTGCAATACCTTTATAATAATTTTCCCAAATTGTCGATATTGTCCCGTTCGTAGCCGTTAATGCACCGGTAAAAAAAGGTACTGTGTTAGTCCGGTTTGTTATATCGTCCCCGGCGATCCGATGCATAATGGGAAAGAAATCAGTACGATAAAAGTCGTTCAGCGACATTTCTATTTCCTGTTGTGAGGCGTACCACGTTTCGCTTGAACCTTCCGATAACGGGTTCAAATCAAGGTCGACACACGACGAAATCATAAACGCGGATATGAGGCAGGTAATGAATAATATCTTTTTCATTTGATTGCTTTTCTTAGAATTTAACATTAAGGCCTAAAATGAAAGATGTGGATATGAATTCAGATGTAGGCCCCACTTCAGGATCCCATCCTCTGGGATAATTGCTGACAGCAGGCAAGTCATTCATGCTGAGAAAGAGGCGCAGATTATTGACTCGTACTTTATTCATCAATTCAGAAGGTAACGTATAGCCCAAAGTAATGTTTTTTACACGGAAATACCCACCATTGAAAAGCCAATAGTCCGAACCCACATAGGTATTTGCTGTATTATTATAGGTTAGGCGTGGATACTTGGCCTTGAGGTTCTCTTCCTCAGAATTGTGTTGGCTCCAATAATTGCCTAATATAAGTGAGGGAACTGCTCCCCACTGCTCTTTCAAGGGCTGTATCCAAGACGAGTTAAACAACACCTTTTGTTGTCCTATACCTTGGAATGAAAGGTTGAAATCAAAGGCTTTCCAACCGAGCGAGATATTACCTCCGTAAAGGTATTCCGGCAACGAGTTACCCAACCGCACTTTGTCGTTGGAATTGATCGTTCCGTTCCCGTCGACATCGACATATTTAATATCTCCTGCTTTATCATTTGCTGAAAGAGTAGGGTATTTATTTCCAGCGGCATCGTTAAGGTCGGCACTCGTTTGAAATAAGCCCGCGCTCCGATACATAAACCATTCGTTGTAAAAAGACCCTTCCTCTATGATATAATTACCATTGATAGTACGTCTGTCACCCAAATAGCCCATTCTCGAACGGTAATCGGATAAATTTGCAGAAATGCTGTACCAAAAATCACCTATATTGTCAGACCAACCTAGTTCCAAATCCCAGCCCTTCGTGTGCATATCCCCAGCATTTTGAGAAGGTGCCGAAAACCCCGCATACGATGGAAAGCCTAGGGTAAGCAACATATTAGCAGTCTTTTTGTAATAATAATCACCCGTAACTCTCAGGCGTCTATTGAGAAAGGACAGGTCAAGGCCTGCACCATATGTAGTGCTCGTCTCCCAAGTAATATTCTCAAATGCATAATGAGTTTGGGCGGCTCTTTGCGTCGCTGTTACGGTTTGTGTCGATTTATCATACATGTAACTATTGCCGAATACCATGGCCGCCTGATAAGGAAATTCCGAACCGATACGTTCGTTACCAAGCTGGCCAATAGAACCGCGTATCTTTAAGAAATCCACAACATTATTTTTAAACCAAGATTCTTCCGATACTACCCATCCGGCGGATCCGGAATAGAACGTCCCCCACCGGTACTTTTTCGCGAAGCGGGAGGAACCGTCAGAGCGGATATTACCCTGAAGCATGTATTTATTTTTATAAGAATAAATTATACGGGAAAATACAGATTCATACGCGTTGTGTCCCGCGGCACTCGAGTTATATTGATAATCTTCAGGGCCAATGTTGAGATAGGGATAAGTATCAAGCAGATAGTTATTACGTGAGGCTCCCAGATCTTCCCACTTGTATGCGTATCCTTCGTAACCTGCCATTGCATTGAATGAATGGTCACCCCATTTATTTTGATAATTGCCATAAAGCTGGTACGTAGTACTACTGGTATTATCACGTGCCTCTGAGAGACTGGTCGCCTTATTATGTTCGGCATACGTAGTTGTCCCATTTTCATAAAAAACCGGAACGGCTCGAACAAAGTTTTTACGTTGAGAATAGGAGAATCTTGGTGCGAAAATAGCGGTCAATTTAAGACCTTTCAGCGGGGCGACATTGAGCTGTGCTTTCCCCCCAAGTCTATAGGAATGATCATTATGTTGCCCTCCTTCGTTTAGGCCTGCGAGGTGGTTAGACCCATCTTTAACATCAGCATACCGTCCATCTTCCCAAAAAGCATTGTAATAAGGCGAAATTTGATAAGCCCTGTACATGACATTCAATCCGGTAACTGCTGGGTTTATCGTTTCGGATTTAGAGAAATCAACATCTATATTAGCATCAAGCCAATCATTTATCTTATAGTCGTTGTTCAAACGACCTGAAAAACGTTCGTATGATCGCTTTGCGTAATAACCGTCGCCATCTTGGTAAGTAAAATTAAATTTACTTAGCAGTTTCTCCGTACCTCCGGTTACGCCTATTGAATGCTGTTGATGCGCCGTTGATTTCTTCAGCATCAAATCAACCCAGTCGGTATTGGGGTAGTGCCAGGGGTCTGCGGCATTGTTATCTAGCCAGGAATCGATGGTTTCTAACGAATAGACCGAATAGGGATCTGAAGAACCCGAGTCATTCCACCTTATTTCGTTGGTTACATTCATCCAGTCGATGACGTTGCCATTCGTAGGCTTTGCCGTAGGCCTGTCAAACGCGTACTCTGTGTTGTAGTCGAGCGAAAACTGTTGGCCCTTAGCCCGCTTAGTAGTAATCAAGATGACACCTGCCGCGGCGCGCGATCCGTAAATCGATGCTGACGCCGCATCCTTCAACACGGTCATGGTTTCCACATCGGCGGCAATCACGTCGTTGAGCGATGAAGGAACCCCATCTACAATTACCAACGGATCATTATTTGAAAGTGTCGTGATACCGCGTATACGTACGGTAGCTGCAGCGCCCGGACCGCCTGCTGAACGTGTTACTTGCACGCCGGCTATTTGACCCTGCATAGCAGTAGACAGTTGTTGTACCGAGCGGCTGGCTAAATCGGCTCCCTGTACACTCGAGATTGAGCCGGTAAGGTCGCCCTTGGCCACGGTTCCATAACCTACCACCACAACTTCTTCTAAATCACTGATTACTTCCGTTAATGAAACATTGATTATCGAGCGGCCGTCAATACTTGTTTCAAACGTTTCGAAACCCACAGCAGAAAAAGCAATGCTTTGACCTTTGTCTGTGATTTGGATCCGATACCCACCCCGATCATCGGTTACCGCCACGCGATTAGTCCCCACAATTCGTACCGTTACACCCGCCAGTGGAGCCCCATTTGCATCGGTAACGGTACCCGAAAGTACCTGCTCTTGTATGTCCCTCATGTTTGCGGGCTGTTCAAATATGTATTCATTGGTTTCTTTCTGCTGGAGTGCTATTGTTTTCCCTTTGATATGGTACGTCAATTGCTGTGGCCCCAATAGTTGGTCCAGCACATGCTCCAACGGTTGGTTATCTACATCAATCGATACCAACATCGTCGGTTTGACAAACCGATCGTTATACATGATTCGATAGCCAGTTTGCTTTTTGAGTGTGCTCAAAACATTTGCTAGTGGCTGCTTATCGACCTTCAAAGTGACAGTTTGTGATAGCGAAGCCGCACTCAGATGCAGACACGCCAAAAGCAACAAAAAAGACGTTAATTTCATAATACGCCATGCTTGATTGTACATTTCCGCGGGCAGCAAGGACGCAACCCGTTCGAAAAATCCATAATTTATCATTACGTTTGTATGTTTTTGGATAATGTGAAATAATTGGTTTATAAGACCCGTTTTACGAATTTAATTTGTCCAAACATGTAGGGGAGTGTTGGCAGCACTTCCCTTTGTTTTTACGGACAAGCGAATGGTACTATACTTTTTTCATACACATCTTAATTAAATAGTTATTTACTAAACAAAACTACCTCTTATCTCTCTTAATGGACAATTAGTTGATTACCCATTGCAATCTGTACCCGCACAGCAGAAACGTTCAATAACTCCAGCGCAGCGTTTAATGTCAACTCGCGACCCATTTCGCCAGAAAACGTATCTTGCGGGATGTCTCCCTTATAAACAATTTGTACATCATACCAACGTGCCAATTGGCGCATAACATCTTTGAACGCCGTGCGTCGAAAACAGAAATATCCATCTTTCCATGCGACATAAGGTTGGACATCTACTTCCATGATTTCTGTATTGGTTGGACGAACAACGCTCTGTTGATTTGGTACAAGGGAACTGACCTTTCCAGACGCGGTATTCTGCACCTGGACCTGACCTTTAACAAGGGTAGTCTTTATCACCTCCTCGTCTGCATAAGCGGAAATATTGAATTCCGTTCCCAGCACCGTCAATTCCTGCCCCTCTGCAATTAACTTGAATGGTTGATTGGCTCGTTTAGCAACCGAAAAATACGCCTCTCCGGTAATTTCTACCACCCGTTCTTTTCCCTCGAATACCGACGGATACTTTAACGTTGAGGCAGCATTAAGCCAAACCCGTGTCCCGTCTGATAACGTAACCTGGTAGGTACCACCCTTTGGTGTGGTAAGTTCCAGCCACATTGGACCTTCTTTTCTATCAACAACGACGAGTGGGGTCCTGTCACTATATGTGATTTCATCACTTCCAATAACAACACCGTCCCGACCTTCATCCAGATCGATCATACGCCCATCAGTCAAGGTAAGTGTAGCACGATTCCCTCCCGGTTGGATATCTTGTATGATTACGGTTTCGATTTGTTGACTATCAGTCTGACCCTGATTAACAAACCATATACTTGCTGAAGTAACCAGAAGAACCGCGGCTGCATAAGACATCCAACGGAACATACCTCTCTTCCGACTATCTCTGTTTACATGAACCGGTTTAATCGATTCCATGATGGTGTCTTCAATCCGCTGCAGCCGCCCCGATACTTCCTCATCATACATTGTACGATAATCCAGATAGCCAGTAAAAAAACTCTCTTCATCCGAAATACACTCTAGCAACGCCTTGTTGGCTGGATGCTGTTTAGACCAGCCGTTCAAAAGCTTGCGCTCCGCTTCTGTCAAATTACCAGCGACGTGTTTACGCAATAGGAGTAGGATGTCGTCAAGTTGTTCCATTTACTTATTAAAGACAAAAAAGGAAGGAAAACCTCAAGAAAAAAATAGAAAAACATAGTATCGATGCCCAAGAATGTTCACGAAGCCCCTTTCGAAGGGCTTTTATCGCTGCAGATCGATGAGTAAATACCGAACCAGGCGAAATTTGGAGGGCCTCACAGATCTCCTCGGTCCCCCTGCCTTCAATAACACTCAACCGAAATACCGCTTCTTGTTTCCGTGTCAAATAGGTTAGCTCACGATAAACAGCTTGGTAAAATTCGGCTTTGATAATTTTCACCAACGCCTCTGGCTCACTAACGACAACATGCTCTTCCAAGGGGGTATATTTGATGCGCTGTTGTACGGCCCGGGCATGATTAAGGCTAGCATTACGAATCAAGACATACAAATAGGCCCGGACACTGTTGATGTTATTGAACTGGCGGCGGGCCTCCCACAATTTCAGGAAACCATCGGACACAATCTCATCGGCCGTCTGTGTATCTTTGACAATGCCTTGGGTAACATAAAGCATTTGCCTACTTAGCGATTCGAAAAGCTTTTTGAAAGCCAACACATCACCGCGCTGGAATTTTACGACCACTTCATTTAATAATAGCTCCGTACTCATAGCCCAATACTAAAGATGTTATATTAACGATATCAAAAAATCACGTTAACTTTAATAATTCTTACATTTCGACACGTGTATTCATTAATTTACTTTCTCTCCTGTGTTTGGCCTCGTCGGTTTTACAACCTTCCACAAAATCCACAAGGCTATTGGGTGAAGTAAGGCCATGACGAAAAATATATTTTCGGCTCCGGGCGCATCCAGTGTCTCGCCGACGAAAAAATTAAAAATAACAGCTCCAGCTGCTCCAAACCCCCCTACAATTCCCTGTACACTAGCCACATTATGCACAGGAAAAGTCTCGGCGATAACCACTCCAACCGTAAAAAGCCAACTTACGCAAACAAGCGCCACCACACTGAAAATTGCTATCGTAATCGCGGCATGATTTATAAATGGTGTGAAGGCACAAAATGCCGTAAGGAAAGTAATCCAGGTCAGCATTTTCTTTCTTGCCATCAGGGGGGGTATCCCGTTACGAACGATCTTGTCCGACCACATGGAGGTACCAATTGCACCAAGATCAGCAATAAGAAAGGGAATCCAGCCGAACATACCCACTTGGACGAGCGATAGCCCCGACTCTTCCTGTAAATAGCCCGGTAGCCAAAAAAGGCAGAAGTACCATACCGGATCACTGACAAACCGGATCAAAATGACGCCCCAAAGGCTCCGCCGTGTCCAAAGCTGATTCCAAGAAAATGACACAGCGTCTTTTGAAACAGTACTCTGTAGAGCCTCATCTAATATTTCCTTAGGCGGGTCTTTATATACAAGCTTCCAGAGCACCGCAATGACGAGACCAACAACCCCCATTACCACAAAGGCCATGTGCCAAGAATAATTTATAGCCAGCCATGCCACCAGAGGGGGGGCCAGGATCGCACCAATGGAACCCCCGGCTTGGCAAATACCATTTGCTGTGGCCCTTATTTTCCCCGGGAACCAAATAGTGACGGCCTTCAATTGAGCAGGGAATATAGTCGGCTCTGATACACCCAATAATCCCCGGAAAAAACCAAATTGGCCCACGGTTTTTGAAATCCCACCGCCAATACAAGCAATAGACCAAACGATAATACCCCACCACATGGTTAGCTTCGGGCCGAGCCGATCGACTATCCACCCCGTAAAGGGATAGGATAAGGCATAACATACGGTGAAAATGTTAATGATAATGGCATAACCAGAATCGTCCAGATTGAACTCGGATTTCAACAACGGTTTCAATACAGACACAATTTGCCTGTCGATATAATTGCAAACAATAGCCAAGAAGATAATCGACACAATAATCCAACGTCTGAATTCAGGTTGTGTGAATCTATCATTCAAGCTGTTGCCCGTTGTGGAAAAGAATAACTTTTTCATCCGTACTCGTTTAGTGGGTAGCTAAAAAATATGACTAATTCGAAAGATTAGCTCCATACGCGATTAATATGCTTTGGAGTTTCTCAATATCAACAGCAGCGACGTCAGCTTCCGTCTGCGCACATAATGCAGCTGCGGCACCTGCTGCTTGCCCGAGTCCCATGACAGATGCTTGAACGCGGACCGACGCCGATGATATCCCGTCAGCAGAAAATGCCCGCCCCCCAACTAACAAATTGGGGAAACCTGGCGCGATGAGGCATCGATATGGGACAAATGCTGCATCTTTCAAAAACTCACACCGTTGGTTGCTTGATCCTGCCGAATGTATATCCACCGGATGGCAGCCCCGTGAAATGGTATCCGGAAAGTCCTGTGCTGCAATATACTCTTCGCCGGTAAGTGTATGCATCCCCTGAATACGACGTGTCTCCCGGGTACCCGTCTGCGGTGCGGTCATAACGAGAAACGCATTTTTAAAAGCCGGCACATGGTCCTTTAGGATATCCAAAAAGGTAAATACGTCCTCGCGAAGCAAACACTCAGTTTGGGTTGCTTGACGATTGTCCGCCATGTTGGCGTAGGTGCGGGTCATATTCACCAATACCAGCCCATGGTCAAGCACGCCACAGTACCATGGCCCTCCAAAACGGGGTAATTTCGTATGCTTATCCAGCTCCTCAAGCACTTGCCGCATATTTACATCGTGGTAATTTACCCCCTGCTGGCTATGGCGAAGCATTGGGAGCGAATCGGTATCGACACCTCCGAGCATGAAAATCAGTGTAGCTGGTTGAAGCTCGGACTTCATGGGCTGCATTGGTACACCCGCTTGGTAAGATAAATCTGCGTCGCCTGTACAATCGATAAAATATTTTGCAGCAATCGCTTCGGTACCATTCTTGTTGTCTATGATAACATGGGTTAACCGGTTATTGGATTTCCTGCATCCGGTAAGATAAGAATGAAAATAAAGCGACACTCCCGCTTCCAGTACCATTCGTTGGGCGATGAGCTTGTATTTTTCCGGAGAGAATGTAATATTACCAAGTGGTCTTTCTTCCCTGGCACCGCCGACCTCTGTCAACCTTTCAATAAATTCCCAGGGCAAGCCATCGATTACCCTACGGTCATTATAGTTAAACACGCTGATAGGGGCCACAAGACTCGCTGTGGCCATCCCACCAAGGAATCCGTGTCGCTCGATCAGCGCGGTGCGTGCACCTCCTCGTGCAGCGGCTATGGCTGCGATAAATCCCGAAGGCCCACCACCACAAACCACGACATCGTACTCATCGATTACGGGAATTTCTTTCGTTTGGGTTATCCATTCCCCTCGGGAACTATTTTCCTTCTGCTCATTTATTGATGATATTTTACTCATTATGACGTCTTCAATATAATGCTTGATCTAGAACTCTGGTCTTTTCTCTGGCTCAATAATGAGCACTAATTCATTTGTTTTATTTTTGTTACGTAGAACCTGGGCGATCGATTCGACAGTTTGCTTCTTGCATCGCCTGTGACCTGGATTAACCTTTTAGAGCAATCTGAATATTTAACCGGAACAGGGGCTCCCTACCACTGACCTGACAATTGAGGCGTAACCAGTTCCCGAAATGCTTAACACGTATGAAATGCAGCCCTAGGGTGTTAATCGGATCTGATACGGTTCCCTCACCAACCCAATTAACACCATCGTGCGAAATTTCCACTGCCGCCGTCAATGTGGGATCGGTACCGGCCAACCTTTCGACTGCGATGAAAAAAATACATTCAGTTGCCCAACCTGCCTCGTACGGATCAGTTTGGAAATCTTCCTTAAAATCTTTTTTTACTTCCAGATGGGAAGCGTTAAATAGTTTCATGGTTATGGTAATTGAGCGTTTACGTTTATTCTTGAGATATGACCACGGAATCCACGTAAAGGAACACACGTCTGTTCGTATCTGTTTCCAACCAAATAAGCGGGTTCATTAATCCGTCAATCCGATGGTACGGCTCTACACAATAAATAGGGTGTCCACCCAAATCAAAAGTCTTGTCCTGACATTGCATTTCAACATATTCTCGTTTTTCGGTATCAATCAACAGACGTGCATATTGCCAGTTGATTTTACAATCTGTTTCGTTATAACACAATGACTGACGACCATCCGGCACGTCCTTGAACGCATCATGTCTACCATCCGGATATCGTTTTCCGAACCAGAATGGATCAACACCCTTAATGCACCAATCGCCCTCCGTATCATAAGCCCAGTCTTTATCATCCACCGATGAGGGATATGTGAATTGCCATTTCTTTTGCAGTTTTCCATCCACGGCATTTAGGTATCTAACACCGACGTGATATCGGTTGCCACGCTCTTGCAAATCCCATCCAAAACCGAATGCACGGATAGAACTTTCGTGAAGGCCGGGTAATAGTCCATTCCCATCTACTTTATCCTGTTCAGCCGTGTAAGCAAACCACATCTCAAACTGAAGGTATTTACGTTTCAAGTGATGAAATGAAAGGCGCTTAATCGCATGCCCCATGGAGCCCGGTGCAGGTGGTGCACCATATGGATTAGCGACCGCACGTGTGGAAACCTTTAGGCTGTATTGGCCCGATAGTGCTCCATGAGAGCCGGGATAACGGAAAGTGGCAGTGCTTAACATCACCGGTGGCCACTGATCTTTTACCATAATACTGGGACTTTCCTCGAAATCGGGAGCTTCGCAAAAATTTGGCATGATTTCCATCCAACCGTTGTAACCGGTATTGAAAACATCATGAACCAATACTCGTTTCAGTGGTTGAAACAGAGACAAGAATGTCTTATCCATAATTCTACTGATAATTATTTTTCTATCCTAGGGGTTTACACTGTCCATGTCAACCCCTTTCTTACTCAACACTGGGTCGATACAGCCGCTATCACCGGATGTGTACCATTTACCTACAATCGGAGGCATGCTGGCCTTATGTTCTCAGAAATGCGCCTCTGTCCAATAACTCACCCCGCAATTCCCGTGTATCAACCTCAGCAGGTGTAATACCGTGCTTGACGGCTAGATAAGCAGCTCTGCCCGCAGCTTCCCCCATAGCCATGCATGGCCCCATTACCCGCGAAGAGGCCATTGCCTCATGCGATGCCGATATACATCGGCCGGCCATCAGCAGGTTATTTATTTTTTCCGGAACCAAGCTCCCGTAGGGGATATCATAACAGTCGCCACTCCACTCTAAGGAGAAACCATTTCCGTCAGGCTGGTGGATATCAAGCGGGTAGCTTACCACCGCAACCCCATCTTCAAATTGCCGACGAGATAAAATATCCTCTCTCTGGAGCGTATATTTACCAACAATACGGCGGGTCTCCCGGATACCAATGAATGGTGCTGTTCTGGAGACATAGCAGTTCTCAAAACCGGGGACATAACCGCGGAAATATTTTAATAAATGATCGATTTGCTTACGCGCTTCAAACTCTGCATTCGTTACACTAGCGGCGTCGGTACCATCCGTTCCAAGCACCCTGGTCATATTTACCCAGATTTCGTCTTCACCCAATCCAGTTACAATAACGGTAGTATCAACAGGCAATTCCAATCCATCTCTCTTGGCTTGTCTCATCTGTTCCTGCAGCCCTACGAGAATGAAGTACCTGTTTTCCCGATAATACTCGGCCGGTATAACCGTCGTGTCGTACGTCTCCGGATAGGTGTATACACTATACCTGAGTTTATCGATGTCGACATTTTTCAAGCAAAACTCAAGAGTTGCAGGTTGCATTAATCCTTTGCTGTTTCCTTTTTCGAATCGAGCACCAGCGCGGAACGCAATATCCCCATCACCACTGCAGTCGATGACTACCTTGGCCAAGACTGCCGATCTACCACCCTTATTTTCAATGATCACACCTTTAAGATCTGTACCTTCAACAATCGTATCTACACAAAAGGTATTCAATAGTACGCTGACATTATTCTCACGCATCACGTTGATGGCTGCCAATTTAGCTTCCTCGGGCTCAATAAACGTAATGCTCATATGAAGCGGGCAGCGTTGGATAGCACTTGCTCCGCCCATATTCGCTAATCTATCGACAAACTTTGCGGGAAGGCCTTTTATGATTTGATTACCTTTTTGACCATGGAAGTTCAGAATGGGCAAACCTATGGTGAGGTTGCCTCCTAAGAAACTTTTCCCTTCAATCAAAATGACGGACATCCCACTCTCGGCAGCTGCCTGAGCCGCCATAATACCCGAAGGTCCTCCACCCACAACCAATACGTCTACATGATCTAAGACTCTTGTCTTTCTCTCTGGTTCAATAATAAATTCTGAATTCATTTTCTTATTTTTTAGTTATATAATTAATTTCTTTTGACCCTATTTTCTCTTTAGTGGCTCTTACGTTATACCTATCGCCCCCCAGACTCTTAATCAGGCAGTGATGCACCAGACCATACGATCTGTTGCATAACACCCAATTCATTAGGCCCGTAAATCGGACATCCACCTTCCAGAGTAGCAACAACAGCACTCAGCAAAATCGCTTGCCGAAGGCTCTGGTCCACTGGCTTGCCTGCTAACTTGTGAGCTAAAAAGGCGGCTAAGAATGAATCTCCACAACCTACAGTATCTACTACCTTAACAGAGAGTCCGGGCAATGAAAGAAATTTCTGCCGGGAATAATACACGGCGCCTTTAACTCCCCGTGTGAGGATAATTTCCGACATTTTTGGGTAGGCTCGAAGCAAACCCGCCAACACATCCTCGGTTTGTCCACTCAACCCTCGCCAGCCAGCGATATGGTGAAGTTCCTCATCATTAATCTTCAATAGATGGCATTGTTCCATTAAATCCAAAATCAATCCTTTGTCGAAAAACGGTTGCCGGAGATTGACGTCGAAAACAGCCAATGAGGATAGCGGGAGATACCTAAACAGAGTGTCTCTGGATATTGTATTCCGGGCAGCCAAACTACCGTATACAAACGCGGCTGCACCTTTAATCGCAGCAGCCACTACAGGATCAAATGAAAGGTAGTCCCAAGCCACATTCTCCAAAATCTCATACGTGACCTGCCCATCGGGCAATGGGTTGACCACAACTTGCGACGTAGGGTAGCCCTGTGTCTTGGTTACGAAGGTGGTATCAACACCTAGTGATTGGATGGCTTCCAAAAGGTCTTTGCCTTCTCGGTCACCCCCAACCTGACTGACAATCTGACTATTTACTCCCTTTTTATGCAAATGGTAACAGACATTGAGCGGCGCACCGCCTACCCGACGTCCATTAATCAGATTATCCCAAAGGACTTCACCAAAACAAACAACACTTTTTTTGTTCATTACCTATGCTTACCTAAAACTTGATCTAGTAAATTTCTCATCTTTCCTTCTTTCAATAATGCGACATTGTCGTTATAGCGACCTATGAATAAGGCATTATCTTCCAAGATGCCGAAAATCGCACGGCATTGTAGAAACCGCCGTGCCGATGTCGATTCATCTTCAAAAATGGCCTTCAGTTCATCCCGCTTATTGTCTACTACGCTCTGCATGCCATCCCGCCGGTTAGCACGGTGGAGATAATACCACCAAGCTGCAACCACCAGGGCAGATATAGCCACGTGCGGGTCATCCCGCTTTAAATTCCTATTCACCACCGGAAGCAAAAACTTCGGGATCTTATCGGACGAGCCCGAGATGATCCGATCGGTGGAATCATTGATCATCGCGTTTGAAAAGCGTGAGCGGACCGTCTGGAAATAGGCGGGTAAGTCGACGCCGCCAGCCGGTGGCAACACCGGAATGGCTTCGTGCATCGCATATTGCTCGAATACCGCTGCTATCTGCCGGTCCTCTATAGCCTCATGTATTTTGGTATAGCCCATCGCGTCTCCCAATAGCCCTACCAATGAGTGGCCCGCATTGAGTATACCCAATTTCATGGCTTCGTAGGGACGCACATCATCCACCACCTGAACCCCCACTTCACCCAAAGGGGGGATACCAGCGAGGCCTTTATCTTCTAGCACCCATTGAAAATAATCTTCACTCACCACCAATACCTCATCGCGAATGCCGAAATCCGCCTCGAAACGGTCTCTGTCTGCAGGCGCCGAAACCGGCGTTATCCGGTCGACCATACTGTTCGGGAAAGACACGCTTTCAACTACCCAGCGCTTTAACTCAGGGTCATACCTTTCCAGGAAAGCCAGCAGCGCATGCCGCAGCACCTGGCCGTTTTCCTGAATGTTGTCGCACGACATCAGCACCAAGCCCCCCGCACCCCGTTCCTTGCGCTCGGCCAATCCCCGCGCCAAGTAACCGAATACTGTGATAGGGGCATTCGCTGGATGCAGGTCCTGCTGTACGGCGGCGTTAGACCAGATAAACTGATGGCCTTCGAAATCGATATTATACCCACCTTCCGTAATGGTAAAGCTGATGACTTTCGTGTCTGCATTGGCTATCGCCCGGATGACGGCGACCGGCTCTTCAGGGCCGTATAATACGTTCGTAATGGTATCGATTACCGTAATTTCGTCTTCACCGTCGGCTGGACACATCCGCAGGGCATACAGGTGGTCCTGTTCAGCGAATTGTTGTACAAATGCCTGATCGGATGGCATGAGGCAAACGCCCAGGATGGTCCAGTCGGCATATTGCTGCGGATACCGCTGCCGCAACTGGTACCAAGTATATGCCTGATGTGCCCGGTGGAAAGCGCCGACGCCAATATGGAGGATATGGCTCTTCCCTCCGTCTATTGCCGCTTGCGGGAGCTGCACCGATGCCGGTAACCGGTCTAACGTCTTCCTATCCAATTTCGCCATAGCTATTGTTGTGCCTTTTGAAAAATAACAGCCAAAATGATAATCACGCCTTTAATCAGCTGCTGCATATAAGAGGTGATATCGAGCAGGTTCATGATGTTGCCGATCATTCCTAGTATTAATACGCCGAGGAGGGTATTGAACACGGTACCTTTGCCGCCAAACAAACTGGCCCCACCGATGACCACTGCCGCGATGGCATCCAGCTCTAAACCGACCCCGATATTTGGGGTACCCACACCGGTACGGCCCACCATCATCAACCCCGCTAATGCGGTAAGGAAACCGGAAATGACATAAACAGAAAATTTGACGCGCTCTACCGATATACCCGATAAACGTACGGCCTCTTCATTGGAACCAATGGCGATAATCTGCCTGCCATACACATGATATTTGAGGACAATAAACACAATCACAAACACCAGCGCCAAGAGAATGGCCGATAGCGGTATGCCCAGCACACTACCCGTGCCCAGCTGCAGAATGGCCGACGAATGGGGCCCCACCGTAACGGGCGCTCCTTTAGACAATAGGAACCCAAGGCCCCTCACGATGGTCATCAATGCCAGCGTGGCGATAAAGGCGGCAACACCGCGGTAGGCCACCAGGTAACCCGACACGGCACCGATAACGACTCCCAATAGTAACGACAGCAGCAGCCCCGCACTGAAATACACTTCATAAGAGAGCAGCGCGAAGGCAACCCCCACACACGCTATAATAGAACCAACGGATAAATCGATCCCTCCCGTTAAAATGACCAGGAACATGCCGATGCTGATTAGTCCGATAGGTGCTACCTGGCGCAGTAAGTTGGTCACGTTGGTAATGGTCAAGAACGATTCAGAGGTGAAGCTCGAAACCAGAAGCAAGAGCAGAAATATAATCAGCGTATTATTTTTAAGCAGCCTTTCTTTCATTACATATCGACTTAATTGGCTCCGATGGCCATTCTCAGGATTTTTTCCTCGTTAAACTCAGCCCGGTCGAGTGTCCCTTGAAGCTCTCCGTTTTTCATGACCATGATGCGGTCTGACATGCCCAGCAGCTCTTCCATATCAGACGACACCATCACGATATACATCCCCTGATTTGCTAACTGCTGGATAATGTGATAGATTTCTGAACGTGCTCCCACATCCACACCTCGTGTAGGCTCATCGATTAACAGTACGTTTAGGTTTCGATTCAGCCACTTCGCCAACACGACTTTTTGCTGGTTGCCACCACTAAGCGTAGATAATGGGCTGTGGATATCGCCCACCTTTATACGGAGCCGGTCTACCAACTCCCGAACGACCTGTTCTTCTTTCCGGTGGTTGATGAACCCCCACTGATTGGCAACCTGGCCCAAACTGGCCAGGCTGATATTATCGCGTATGCTTAAACTCAGGATGCCCCCATGCTTTTTACGGTCTTCGGGAACCATACCCCACCCTCCGCGGATGGCCTCCCGTGGCGAGCGATAACTTACCGACCGCTCCTGCCAACGCAGGATAGCCGGTGGCCGATGGGTAACGCCGAATAGACTCTCCAGCACCTCCGTACGCCCCGCACCAACCAGTCCGCCCAAACCCAAGATCTCACCTTTCCTGATGTCAAATGCCATGGGTTGCCGCGAGGTACCGCTGCGTAATTCTTCAATCCCGATCTTTTCATCATCAGGGAACGCATCGGGCTTCTCCGGGTAGAGCTGCGTCAGCTCCCGTCCCACCATTAAGTTCACCAGTTTATCTTTATCGGCAGCAGCGGTCTCCAGGGTTGCCACCGTCTTACCGTCTTTCAATACCGTAATGCGGTCGGTCAGCTCCAACAGCTCGTCCAAATGGTGCGATATATAGATAATGGATACGCCCTGATCCCGGAGCGTATAGAGCAGATTGAACAGCTTCTTCACTTCCTTGGTGCCCAGTACCGCCGACGGTTCATCCAAGATTAACAGCTTCACATCCTGTGATAGTGCTTTGGCAATCTCTACAATTTGCTGCTGGGCAATAGACAACTGCGCTACACGCCTTTTTACATCGATCGCAAAGCCGAGCGAATGGATCAACGCCGAGGCATCGCTATCCATTTTCTTCCGGTTGAGCCATCCCGTTTTTTTACCGCTGCCAAACCAGATGTTTTCAGACACCGTGAGCTCTGGGATAAGCGAGAATTCCTGATAGATAATGCCGATACCGTGCACCTTTGCAAGGTGGGGGTCGTTGTGCTCAATAACTTCGCCATCGATGACGATTTGCCCGCTGTCTGCCTTATGGGCCCCCGAGATCACTTTCATCAGGGTAGACTTGCCTGCACCATTCTCGCCGAGAAGCGCGTGGATTTCGCCGGCACGGACCTCGAGGTTTACCGCTTTAAGCGCTTTGACGCCGCCGAACGACTTACTTATTTCTTTTAAAACCAGCATTTCAAAACAGTGCTTCGGGGTCGTAAAATTCATCCACGTTGTTCCCTGAAATCAATACAGAAGGCGTATAATTGGTTTTCTCGATACCCTCTTCATTGTTGAGGTACTTCACGGCAATTTGCACAACCATCTCTCCCAGTATTTTGGGGCTATTTTGTGCGGTGGCGGCAAACGTTCCGGCTTTGATCAGCTCGTATGCTTCTTTCTGGCCATCAAACCCCAGCACCGTAATCTGCTGCTCTTTCCCCATCTCGCGGATGGTCTTGAGTGCCCCGATGGCCATGGCATCGTTCTCTGCCAGCAACACATTGACATACGGGTGCGCAACCAGGATATCCTCCATGGCTTTCAGTCCGCCATTGTTATTCCATTGCCCCCAGCCATGCGCCACGATTGAGAAGTTGGTTTTGGCTTGCTTGTGCAGCTGGCCATCTGCCAAGCCACGCACAAACCCCAGCCGCTTTTCGCGGCCAACCGGATTCCCCTGGTTGCCGCTGATGATGGCTATCTTCAGCTCGTTACTACTATTTTCAGCCAGCCATAGCCCCAGCTTCTCGCCATTCATCGTGTTGTTTGCCACCACCGACGAGATGTAGGTAGCAGCATCATCGATCATCGAATCGACGATGAATACACGGACACCTTGTTGGACAGCACGATTAACAACCGGTACGGCCGCCTTGGGATCAAGTGGGTTCAATATCAACACATCGATCCCCTTCGAAAGCAGGTCCTCGATCGCCGCCACTTGTTTCGCAACATCCTCTTGCCCATCGGCCATGTAATACTGCATCCCATAATGCTGCACGCTCCGCTTCACGATAGTTTCCAGCGCCACGTAATAAGGCGCTATCATAGAAGGGCCGCAATAGCCGACCTTGATGCCGGACAAATCCGCGGCCGACACATACCGGAGGTCAGTCTTGCCCACGCCCTGGTCGTCATTGCCAGGCCGTTCTTTAGGCAAACAGCCAGCCAGCAACACCAATAGCAGTACGCCTAGCAGCGCCGGATTCCGACGGATATGGCAAATTACGGTATGCATAAATGACTCGTATAGGTTATTTCAGTGTAATCCACGGCGCATTCGCGCTTACCCATTCCGTAACCGCAACGGGGACATCCGAACACAGGTAATCGCTACCTAAAGAAACGCCGAGCAGAAAATCGGCAACGGATCGCCCCGGCCATAGGCTCACCTTAAACCCCTGCTTCTTTGCTTCCTTTACCATAGCACGGGTGGTACCGTCTATGTTACAGCCTACGCGGTCAATATTGAGTTCTTTTGCTTCATCAAGCACCGCCTGGCTCAACGGTTCTCCTTTGATAAACAGTAAATCAACCGAGGGGTATGTGGTCTTCAAATAACGGAGCGGACGCTTATCGAACGAGGTGAGCACATAATTCGATGTGGGCGGCATAGCGGCGTAGACTTTCTTATAAAGCTCGTCGCAATATCCTTCTAGGATTTGCTCATCATACATCGGGTTGTTGGTCTTCATTTCAAACTCAATGTAAACCCACGGTTTATCGCGGAAGAAATCAAGCACCTCATCAAGCGTCGGGATCTCGTTTCCTTTTTTCGTCCGCAGCTGCTTGATCTCCGCCAGCGTCAAATCTTCGATGGCCTCCTCTTTTCCCACGATCCGTTTGAGGTTTGCATCGTGGAAAATAACCAATTGGCCATCTTTGGTACGCCTCACATCGGTTTCATATCCCCGCAGCCCCTTGTTGTAGGTTTCTTGAAAAGCACCGATGGTGTTTTCGTCGTACTCATACGCACCGCCGCGGTGCGCGAATAGTTTTACTTCGGCTTGCTGCGCATAAGCCGTGGTGCCCAGCACTGCAAACAACAAGAGGGCAATTCGAGATTTAATAGTCACTTTCCGGAAATGTTTTATAAAACTCATCATACTTAATTTACATCGATTAATACTTTTAATGTTTTAGCCGGGTTTTCGGCGATAAACTGATAGGCCTCGTTATATGCGTCGAATGGGAATCGTTGCGTTATCAGTGGGGCGAGCTGC
Organism: Parapedobacter soli; assembly: GCF_025460835.1. GTDB lineage: Bacteria > Bacteroidota > Bacteroidia > Sphingobacteriales > Sphingobacteriaceae > Parapedobacter > Parapedobacter soli. The sequence goes on from NZ_JAMXAY010000001.1 coordinate 22,711, forward strand.
AGGTCGCCAGAAACCAACCATTCAATGGCTTGCACATAGTCTTGATGTTTATACATCATGCTGCCTTGCACTGTCAGCTCATGCTCACCGACAAAGCCCATATTCAACCGGGGGTGCTCTTCATAAACGCCTACAATGAGCACCTGTCCGCCTTTTTCTACATGATCCACCAAGTTATGGAGTGCCGGTTCTACACCTACCGCTTCGATACCAACCTGAAACGGCTCATCCCCCAGAATCCGGGATATACCCTGCTGGAAACTTTCTTCCGACAAGTTGATGGTGTCCATTATCCCCAACTTCTCCAGCAACTGCAATCTGAACGGATTGAAATCACTGACGACGACACGCTTCGCACCCCGGATCTTCGCAAACTGCGCGATAAGATTACCAATTGGGCCGGCACCAGCCACAACAACAGTTTTTTCACCGATGTTGTGTACCATCGACGTGGCATGCGCCGCCACCGCAGCCGGTTCTAAGAGCGCAATCTCGTCGAAGCTGACCGTGCCCGGAATAACGTAAGTACGGTCTTCCGGCAACACAAAGTAATCCTGCGCTACGCCGGGTGCCTGGAAACCTTCCACCTTGAGGTTCGCACAGACATTATACCGCCCCGCCTTGCACGGTCCGCAAGTACCGCACACCTGCTGTGGCCTTCCTGTCACCCGGTCTCCCACTTTCACGGTGGTTACTTGGCTGCCCACGGCCACCACTTCGCCACTGTATTCATGCCCCTGGACAACCGGGAGTGGTGTAAAAGGATGTTTGCCATTATATGCATGGATATCTGAGCCGCAGATACCAATTCTCCGGACATGGATTAAAACATCCATAGTGCCTAAGCTGTCTGGCACTTGTTCGTCAGAAAACCGAATATTCTTGGGCTCTGTTAATGTCGCTTGTTTCATATCTCTGGCAATCATCTGTCTATTAGCATTTATAACGTACGTAGTGATGACCTATTGACCACCAAGTCCGAATCGAATTTAATGTGATTGCCCCGCAGACGTTGTTCGCCATCCGTCAGGTAATCTACTGCTAAGCTACTCATGGCCTGCAGTGGTTGCCGCACATAGGTGAGTGGGCACGAAAACAACTTGTAGGCCTCTGCTTCGTCAAAGCAAACGACAGCGATGTCGTCTGGGACCTTCAGATTGAGCTTAACAATTATTGGAAGTGCCGCCATCGCTATTTTGTTGGTAAAAAAACAGATCGCATCCAGTTTGTCACGATTTACAGCCGTGGCCACTACCTCCTCTATTTCTTCATTCAACCGTTCCTCAATAATTTCGTAACTAAACACCGCGCCAGCCGGCAGACTCGCAGAAGCCGTCTCAACGAAGCCGCGCTTCCGTTCTTGGAGGTGATACAGGTTAGTCGATAAGCCTACGGCCCCCAATCGTTTATAACCCTGTGAGAGAAAATGGTCGGCAATACTTTTAGAAGATTTGAAATTATCGAGACCGATGGTGGTGATCTTGTCAAATTGCGGGAACTCCCGGTCGATAAGAACGAACGGGATTTCAATCTCCTGCAGGTAAGGGATGCAATGCTCTGCACCCTCCGGCACGGCCAAAATCAGGCCGTCTACCTGACGCCCGATCAACACATTGAGGATATTCTCAAAACGTTTGGGGTCTTCATAAGCGCTCCCAAATATCAAATTATAACCATGCGTGTTGGCCTCTTCTTCGATATACCTCGCCAAATGCGAATAAAAAAAATTGGATATATCAGCCACGATGAGGCCCATGGTATATGTTTTGCTATTCTTTAGGCTCTTGGCGATTTGATTAGGCCGGTAATTTAGCTTTTCCGCCAGATCCCGGATCCGTTTGGCCGTATCCTCATTGATTCGGTCGGTCATCTTCCCATTGAGCACATACGACACCAAGGCCACGGAAACCCCTAACTCGGTCGCAATACGCTTCATGGAAACTTTCTTTGACATCTTCGCTATAATTGATCACTACAAAGAAAGAAATATTTAATCGATTAAACAAAATATTTTATTTTTATTCTCTCTTGAACTGACTGCACAAAACAAATAGACTCATCTAAATATAATGTTAACAAACTGTAAATGTTTTTGTTATACTACATAATACTAATATATAGATAGCTTCTTATAAGAGGCAAGTATATCGAAAACCAACCCATATCACGTTAAATAGCTCAAAAAAGAACGCTAAAAGACGAAGAATCGTTTAAACGATTAAATTATTGTACTCGTATTAGATGTAAGACACTAGTTGAAGCAGTCCCGCAAAACCGTTACCTTAGTCACCATAAATCACTACGAAATGAATCTTTCCCTACATGGCAGGTACGCACTCGTGGGCGGCGGGTCACAAGGAATAGGCCTGGCCATCGCCCAGGAGCTCGCATTATTAGGTGCTTCCTGTGTGCTCGTGGCCCGCAACGAAAACCGCCTTCAGCAGGCCGTAAGCCAATTGGACACAGCAGTAAACCAACAGCACAGCTATCTAGTGGCCGACTACCAAGACACGGAAAGTACCGAAAGGGCAGTGACCACCTTGGTCGAAAAGCAACCCATCCATATCTTAATCAACAACAGCGGCGGGCCGGCCCCGGGCGATATCACCGATGCCGTTGCCACGCAGTTCATCAAAGCCTTTGAACAGCACCTCGTCGTCAACCAACTGGTTGCCCAGGCGGTACTGCCGGGGATGAAAATGGCGGCTTACGGCCGCATCATCAATGTGGTTTCCACATCGGTACGGATTCCCATAGCCGGACTGGGTGTAAGCAACACCATACGAGGGGCCGTAGCCTCGTGGGCCAAAACGTGGTCCAACGAAGTGGCGCAATACGGCATCACCGTAAACAACATCCTGCCGGGGGCCACCGAAACTGCCCGTCTACATCATCTCATTGAAAAAAGGGCCGCAGCTGCACGCACGGCCGTAAGTGAAATCATCGACGGCATGACCGGTGAAATCCCGGCCCGGCGGTTTGGCAAACCGGAAGAGATTGCAGCCGTGGCCGCATTCCTGGCATCGTCCGCCGCCGCGTACGTCACCGGCGCCAGCATCCCTGTGGATGGCGGGAAAATCGGGGCTATTTAATCACCTCAATACACCACCACCTCGTCGGTAAGCAATAGCGCATTGTGCACATTTGTGGCAACAACACGCACGTACCGTGCCGTCTGCTGGACATCGAAATCGATCGAAAAGGTTTTGACCTCACGGAATCCACTGTCCGTAGCTGCTCCGTTGGTCACCGTACCGGCTTCTCTGAAATTTTTGCCGTTGTCGGAAAAAAGTACCGTCACCTCGCCGGGCAAATAGGCGTTGGCCGCCGGATCGCGCAAGAAGTCAATCGCCACCGAGTTGATTGCCTCCCGGCGCTGGAAATCGATGGTTATATCAACGTTGTTGACAAAACCCTGCCACTGCCCACCGCCGGTATGCTCGCCTCCCTTTTGGCCATTGAGCAGGGTACTGTCTTTTTGCGCGGGATACGATGCATCCCACGCGGTTTGGTACACAATGTTTTTCCCGATTGCCTTATGGATGTCGGCTTTGGCCGTAGCAATGCCCCCCACACGTGCTGAATCTACAAAATAAGCTGCTTTGATGGTAGCCGGCACGGCCAATTCAATAGGCTTGGTGTACAGCGTAGAGCCCGCCACCGGGTCGCTCCCATCTGTGGTATAGTGGATGCCCAACTCGTTTTGCTCCGTCGTCAACGAAACGGTATTGGTCAATGTGTCGGGATTGAAGTCCACATGGATATCAACGGCGTACGACGGCCGGTAATAATTGACGTCCAACTGCTGCAATAGCCGGTAATGTGTTTGCAGCCGCTTATTGAAATCATCCCAATCGCGCCCCACGGGGTCGGACCACACCACCTCAGCGAGCGCGATAGCCCGCGGGAAGGCCATGTACTCCACCTGATCGGTAGTGGGCATGTATTCGGTCCAGATATTCCCTTGCGCACCTAGGATATGCTTCGCCTTGTCGGCAGCGAGCCCCGCAGGTATGGGATTGTAGCCATAAACTGCCTGCAACGGTATGTAACCCCCGATGGCTTCGGGCTCCGTACGCGGATTGCCTTGGTAATGATCGAAATAGAGGTGCGAATTGGGCGTCATTATCACATCATGCCCCGCATTGGCCGCTGCTAAGCCACTTTCTACATTCCGCCAACTCATCACAGTAGCATCTTTCGGCGCCCCGCCATCCAGGATCTCATCCCAGCCGATCAGCCTCCGCCCATTCGCCTGCAAAAAACTATCGATACGTGCTACGGCATAGTTCTGTAAGCCAGCTATACTGTCCACGCCCAATTGCTCCATGCGGGTCCTGCATTTAGCACATGTGCCCCAAGATGTCGTATCAACCTCGTCGCCACCGATATGGATGTATTTCGACGGGAATACAGCCATCACCTCCGTCAATACGTCCTTGAGGAACGTAAACGTTTTTTCATTTCCGATACAGAAAGCACTATGCTGGTAAGGCCGCCCCGTGCATGAAAGCTCGGGATAAACAGCCAGCACTTCTTCGGAGTGGCCGGGCATTTCGATTTCGGGAATGATGGTGATGCCCTTCCGCGCGGCGTAGGCAACCAATTGGCGCGCTTCTGCCTGTGTATAATAACCGCCGCTCGCGTTGGGCTCACCCATGTCGAGGTAACGCCGCCCATTGTGCCACCAATCTTTCCAAGCCGGATGGGTACGCCAAGCAGACCGCTGCGTCAATGCCGGATATTTATTGATTTGCAGCCGCCAACCCGCGCCATCCGTAAGGTGCCAATGGAATGTATTGAACTTGTAAAGCGCCATCAGGTCGATGAACTTTTCTAAAAAAGACACCGGGTAAAAGTGCCGGGAAACATCAAGGTGCAGACCCCGATAGCCAAACCGCGGCTTATCTTCGATAACCATAGCGGGCAATCGCCTCCCATCGGGTTGTGTATAGGCCAGCTGGAGCACCGTCAATATACCGTTGAGCATGGCGGGGGCTTGATGGGCCGTGATAACGATGCCCGATGTATCGACCACCAACCGATAGGCATCGTTGGTGAGCCGGTCTTCCGCCCGCGCCTGCACAAGCCTCACACCTGTTGCGGGTATACGCTTGTGTGACTTGATGCGCTCCACAGCCGTAAATTGGGCGAAGGGATGGTCATACAGCAGCGCAGCTACTTCCATAAAGGGCTCAAACGCGGCAAATGGCGTTGCGGAGGGGAATATATACCCCCCTTCATGCATCTCGACATGATTAGGTTTCGGGATAAGGGATACTTGATTTTGGGCGTAGGCAGGCGCCGCCAATAGCAGCGGTAAAACAAGCAATCCCAGTGAATATGGGGATACTTTTCGAGCCATGCGAATCTGTTTGTTATATATGTATCTGACACAAACTTAGTCAAAACACCCAAATTATCCAATTATCGTTACCTTTGCGTTTCGCGCAATTGTCCATGAAAAGAACCTTGCTCATTTGCTGTATTGTCGCCGCCTTTCTACATGGGTTCGCCCAACATCGGGTGGCTATTCCACAAATCATCAACTATAACAACAATGAGTACCGGGGCGGATTGCAGAATTGGGATATCGCTCAGGATTCACAGGGCATCATGTATTTCGGCAATAACGAAGGGCTCCTCACCTTCAATGGCCGGTATTGGCATATTTTCCCACTGCCCAACTCAACCGTCGTCCGTTCAGTGGCTATCGACAAAAACAACCGCGTATTTGTAGGCGGGCAAGACGAGTTGGGTTACTTTGAAGCCGATTCGATGGGAAGGCTACAATACCACTCCATGGTAGGCCTCATCCCCGAAACAGAACATAAATTCGCAGACGTGTGGAACATCGCCATAAGGGGCGATGAAGTATTCTTTAGAACCAACAACAAGATTTTCCATTACAAAGACGGCCGCATGACGGTAGATAAGGCCGCTACCGAATGGCAGTTTCTCGGCATGGCCGAGGGGGCGCTATATGCACATCTCATGCACCAGGGTATTATGCGGTATGACCAAGGTTTTTGGAAGCCGCTGACCAACCACCCCGACCTCGACGCAACTGTAATAACGGGTATCATGCCTTATAGCCAAGACACCTTATTGGTTACCACGCTGAAAAACGGCCTTTATTACCTCACCCATAATACGCTTATCCGCAAAGAAACACCGCTGGACGATTCGTTTATAGCAGACCGCATTTATTGCGGGTTACCGCTCAATGCAGATTGGTTTGTATTTGGCACCACATCGGCCGGCGTGCTTATTATGGACCGTGCAAACAAGCTGATACAACAATATGTGTATGGTGAGGGGCTTCAGAAAAACAACGTGCGTAAGGTGTTTGTAGACCGTAACCAAAACCTTTGGCTGGCCCTCGATGATGGTATTGACTTCATCGCCGTGAATAGCGCCGTGAAATACATCCAACCCGACAAAACCAACCCTACGAGCAGCTACGCCATCCGGCTTTTTAACGAGCATTTGTATATTGGTACATCCAATGGCCTATACGCGTCGCCCATCGATGGCTCCCAATCAGACCTGAGCCTCTCCAATGCCGATTTTGCTGAAGTGGAAAATACTGACGGGCAGGTATGGGGGCTCAATGAGATAAACAACCGGTTGCTGATGGCCCACGAAGACGGCGCGTTTGAGGTTGTGGGCGAAACGGCCCGCAACATTTACAGCATACCCGGTACCTGGTTGTTCCAACCGCTGTCCCGCGTTTTCCCCTCCGCACACGTCATCGCGGGGACTTACCTCGGCCTGCAACTGCTAACCTTCGGGGATAACCGCAATTTCCTGGATGCCGGACGGGTGGAAGGCCCCTATGAATCCCTGCGGTTTGCCCACTATGACGAAAGCAATAATAGTGTCTGGGCATCACACCCCTACCGGGGCATCTTCAAGTTGCAGCTATCAGAAGACTATACTGCAGTAAGCCAGCAGAAAACCTATACCGAAACGGACGGGCTGCCATCCACACTGTACAACTACCTCTTCCTGATCAAAAATAAAATTACCGTAGCCAGTAAAGACGGTATTTATGAATACGATGCCGAAACAGACACATTCATCCCATCACCGGTATTTTACGAACGATTCCGCGGTATAGAACTCCAATACCTCAAAGAGGATAATGACGGGAATGTATGGTTTATGAGCCACAAAAAATTGGGGGTAGCCGATTTTAGCCAACCCAATGGCGACGAACCATTTACCATTACCTATTTCCCGGAACTCAACGGTAAAGTGCTGGGCGGCTATGAAACCATTTATGCACTAAACGAGGAGAACATTTTCATCGGGGCCAATAAGGGTGCTATACACCTCAATTACAAACGGCACAAAGCAACGGTGAGCCGACCCGACATCCTACTTAGCCAGGTGACCGTGACAGCCGGCGACAAGCAGGAGCAGACACTGTATGGCGGGCACCATACAACTGATATCGCATCACCCGTGGTGGGTTATCAATCCAATTCATTCCAATTTTCGTTTTCTACCACACTGTATGACCAACAAGACAACGTGGAGTTCACCTATATGCTGGAAGGGTTTGATAAGGGGTGGTCTACGTGGAGCAACCGCAGTGAAAAGGAGTACACCAACCTACCTCCCGGGCATTACACGTTTAAGGTGAAATCGAGGAATACCAAGGGAAATGAATCGGCTGTTAACGATTATCACTTTGTGATAACACCACCTTGGTATGCCAACGCGATAAGTTATACCGTGTATGCCATGCTTATCTGCCTGTTGATTTTCCTCTTGTTTAAATGGCAGAAACGGAAGCTGCAGCAAAAGCACGAACGCGAACTGTACCTGAACCAACTGGAGCTTGACCAACGTGAAAAAGAGGTGGTAAGACTGAAAAATGAAAAGCTGGAAGCCGAAATAGATTTCAAAAACAAAGAACTGGCAAACATTACCATGCATTTGGTGCAGCGCGGCGAGGTGCTCGCCAAAATCAAAGAAACCATTCTGTCTGTAGTCAAGAAACACGACTTCAACGACAGTACCATCAACTTCAGGCAACTCATCCGCCTGATCCGCAATGCGGAGCGCACCGATGAGGATTGGGAACAATTCAGCGTACATTTCAACCACGTTAACGAAGGCTTCTTTACTAACCTGAAAGAGCAATACCCCGACCTCACACCCAATGAACTCAAGCTGTGCGCTTTTCTACGGATGAATTTATCTTCCAAGGAAATTGCGCAGCTGATGAACATCACCATAAAGGCGGTCGAAGTGGGCCGCTACCGGTTGCGCAAGAAGCTTCGGCTCGACCCCGAGCAGAACCTTTACGAATTTTTGCTGCGTATGGCCACCAAAACCTAACCTTTACAGGTAGAAATATTCACTATTTTACAATAACTTAATATTCAACTAATTACAAACCAGCTGTAGGGGTATTGTAGCGCTAAAACTACCTGTTTCCGGCTTTTTTTCACCGGCTTGTAGGGGTATTGTAGAATACCGTTATCTAGGTTTTCCTGTTCCAACAGCTAGTTTTGTCTCATGCTTCTGCCGCAGGTAGGCAGGATGTATTGAACCAATTTTTTTAACCCTTAATAATAGCAATTATTATGAAAGAAGGAGTTTTACATGCATTGATGGTGCTGTGTATGTGCTTTTTACCGTTTGCGCTTGCCGCGCAAACACCCCTCCAAGTAACGGGTACGGTGACCGCAGCGGCAGACGGTAGGCCCCTGCCGGGCGTAACCGTAACAGTGCAGGGCGCAAGCACAGCAACGGGTACGGACGATTCCGGCCACTACTCGATTACCGTGCCCGAAGCGGGCGCCACATTGGTATTCACCCAGCTGGGGATGGTCACACAACAACGGGTGGTGACCGCCGCCGGCATCGTCAGCGTGTCTATGGAAGAAGACCTGAGCACACTGGAAGAGGTGGTGGTCATTGGCTACGGCACACAGAAAAAAGCCGTGGTGACCGGGGCAATCACGAGCGTACGGGCAGATGACATCGAAAACCAGGTGGTGGGCCGCATCGAAACCGCACTGCAGGGACGTACATCGGGTGTTACCATCACCAGCAATTCGGGTGCTCCCGGGTCGGCTGCTACCATACGTGTTCGGGGGGTAACCACCCTGAACAACAACACTCCGCTTTATGTAGTAGACGGCGTAGTTGTTGACGCAGGCGGCATCGACTACCTTAACATGTCCGATATCGAATCGATCGACGTGCTGAAAGATGCGGCCTCCGCCGCCATATACGGTACACGTGCCGCCTCGGGCGTTATTCTGGTGACCACCAAAAAAGGCCGTTCAGGCGATATGGTAATCAATTACAACGGATACTACGGCACACAAGAACCCGCAAAAAAGCTGAATCTGCTCAATGCGACCGAATATGCGACCGTCCGCAACGAAGCATCGCTAAACGATGGCGGTGCCATCATCTACACAAACCCCGCCTCCTTGGGCGAAGGCACGGATTGGCAAAGTACCGTATTCGAAAACAATGCCCCCATTCAAAACCACGAGCTGAGTATCAGCGGTGGGGGTGAGAAATCGACTTTCTATACCTCTTTCGGCTATTATGGCCAGGACGGTGTAGTTACTCCCGAGATTTCAAACTACAACCGGTACAACGTACGTATCAATTCAGACCACAAGGTGAACAATTGGCTGCGGTTTGGCGAGAATCTGGGTTACTCGTTCATCAAAAGCCAGGGGTCTTTGAACCCCAATACCGAGTTTGGCGGGCCGCTGAGCTCAGCCATCAACCTCGACCCACTCACCCCGACGATCATCACTGACGAAAGCCTGCTTAACCAACCGCCGTACAGCAACCAACCCGTGGTACGCGATGCGGCGGGCAATCCTTATGGGATATCGCCCAATGTGGCCCAGGAAATGACCAACCCATTAGCCTACGTAGACACACGGCTGGGAAATTACGGCTGGTCGCACAACATCGTCGGCAATGTCTATGCCGAGATAGAACCCATCGAGGGGCTCCGCATACGGTCGACAGTAGGCTCTAAACTCGCCTGGTGGGGCGACGAGAGCTACAACGGCATTTACTACCTCAACGCGGCACAGAACCGATCCACCACCAACTTCAACCGGAGCCGCAACCAGGGGTTCAACTGGAATATCGAAAATACCGTATCATATAGCCGGGAAATTGAGGGCCACAACTTTACGGTATTGCTGGGCCAAGGTGCTTACCTGGAAAACCTCACCAGCGGAATCAATATCAGCTTCAATAACATCGCAGCCAGCAATTTTGATGAGGCAACATTCAACCTAAAAGTACCGACGAGCGACAGGCTAGCCGATGCGTACGACGGGATTACACACAACCTTTCGTCGCTGTTCGGCCGGGTCACCTATGATTACAAAGAGAAGTACCTGTTCACCGGTATCATCCGGCGCGATGGCTCATCCCGCTTCGGTGCCGACCGGAAGTATGGCGTATTCCCCTCGGCATCCGTGGGTTGGGTGCTGACCAACGAAGAATTCTGGACGCCCACAAACGCCCTGAATAACCTTAAAATCAGGGCATCTTACGGCGTAACCGGGAATGACAACATCGGCAACTTCCTTTATGTGCCTACCATCGGGATGGGTGGCGGCCGGAATTATATTTTCGGGGTAGACAACATGTATATCGGCGCAAGCCCTAATGCCCCCGCAAACCCTAGCCTGGGATGGGAAGAAACCAGCCAATTGGATATTGGCTTGGATGCCTCGCTCTTCAGCAACTGGAGCGCGACATTCGACTGGTTCGACAAAAAGACCACCGGTATCCTACGCCCGGTAGCTATACCGGGATACACCGGCCTGGGAACGCCGACGGCAAACCTTGCCGATCTGAAATCGACCGGTGTTGAGTTTGAACTGGGCTACCGGAAAAACATCGGCGACCTCAACCTAGGGATAAACGGTAACATCTCGCATACCACCAATACGGTAACCTTTCTTGGCGAAGACATCGCCTTTATCGAAGACGGGGCGGGCGGCGTGCAGAATTTCGTACACGGCTTGCAACGTACTACCGTAGGCCATTCCTACAACTCATTTTACGGATACCGGATCGCGGGCGTATTCCAAAACCAAGCGGAAATCGATGCTTATGTGGGCCCAGAAGGAACCCGCATACAGCCCGGTGCGGTGCCGGGCGACTTTAAATGGGCCGATCTCGACGGCGATGGCAGCATCACTTCAGAAGACCGGACATTTTTGGGCACCCCCATCCCAACCCTGACGTATGGCTTGACCATCAATGCAGCCTACAAAAATTTCGACCTGCTGGTATTTGGCCAGGGCGCAGCAGGCAATAAGATTTTCCAGGGCCTGCGTCGTCTGGACATTACCAACGCAAACTGGCACAATAAAATCCTAGGCCGATGGGTAGGCGAGGGAAGTACCAACGACCGCCCACGGGTTACACTGGCCGACCCGAACCAGAACTATTCGAAACCATCCGATTTCCACTTGGAAGACGGCTCATACCTGCGTATCAAAACGGTCCAACTGGGATATACCCTCCCCACGGCATTGACCGGGAAAATCGGCCTTCGCAAAGTCCGCGCCTATGTAAGCAGCAACAACCTGTTTACACTGACCAGCTACACCGGCTACGACCCGGAAGTCGGCGGCGGCTCTGACGTATGGGGGATCGACACCGGGGTATATCCCCAAGCGCGCTCATTCCTCTTTGGTTTAAATCTTTCGTTGTAACCCTCAAAATAAGTAAGATCATGAATAAGAATTCTCAATTATATGCAGCTGCTTTAGCAATGACACTGCTTCTTGCCAGCTCCTGTTCCAAAGAGTTCCTCTCGCCCGATCCGAAGGGCACGCTCATGGAAGAGACCTATTACAGCAACCCCGATGAGGCGTTTGCGGGCCTGGTGTCGGTATATGACCCCGTAGGGTGGCAAACCGCCGTTACCTATTTCAATTTCGGCGCCGTAAACGCGGCCTCCGATGACCACGTTGCCGGTGGCGGCGGCCCCAATGACATGGAGACCTGGCAACGCTGGAGCAACTATACGCTCAACGAGTCCATCGGCCCCCAAGAAGACTATTGGGACCGGAATTTCACCGGTGTATCGCGGGCCAATATCTTCATCAAAAAGATCGAAGCCGGCATACCGGGGCTCAGCGAGTCGCTTGCCGCCCGCTACATCGCGGAAGCGAAATTCCTTAGGGGCTACTACTATTTCGATTTGGTACGGTTGTTCCGCAACATCCCCTTCTATACCGAACCGCTGACAACAGACAACATGCGGGAACAAACACAGGTGGCACCTGAAGTAGTATATGCACAAATCGAACAAGACCTGAAAGATGCGATAGCCTCGCTGCCAACTACCGTACCCGGTGCAACGGAAGGTGGACGGGCTACCAAGGGGGCGGCCCAAGCGCTGCTCGGCAAGGTTTATATCTACCAGAAAAAGTGGAGCGACGCCGCTACCCAACTGGCCGAGGTGAACGGCACACCCGGCGGCACCAGCCAATACGGCTACCACCTGCTGGACGACTTCGATGACCTCTTCCGTCCAGATAATAAATTCCATTCCGAATCGATTTTTGAAATTGTGCATTCAGCCGTCGGTGCGCTGGACTGGGGTGCGTGGGGCGTGTTTTATGGCAACGTCGCAACGGTCATGTTCGGCCCGCGCGGCTATAGCGGCCCGTCTTATTATTCGGGATGGAGCTTCTGCCCCATCACGAAAGAGCTGTATGACTTGATGCACAGCGACCCGCGTTTTAAAGCAACGGTAGCCGACGTGGATAGCTTGGAAAAAATCGGTGAGGCACAATACGAAAAAGGATACATGAATACGGGCTGGTTTATCCAGAAATATGCCCCCCTCGCCGAGTTTGCAGCCACCAATGGCGTGCGCGAGCTGAACTATCCGCAAAATTACATCGAGATCCGGCTGGCCGACACATACCTCCTCGAGGCCGAAGCCCTCGTGGAAAGTGGCCAGGGTAGCGGTGCCGGCAGCCGTGCATACCAGCTGCTCAATGCCGTGCGCAACCGGGTAGGCCTCGGCCCCATCGAAGCTACGCTGGACAATATCTTCCTGGAGCGCCGCAAAGAGCTGGCAACCGAAGGCCATCGCTGGTACGACTTGGTAAGGTCTGGCCGCGCGCCCGCAGCATTGGCCGACCGCGGCTTCGTGGCCGGCAAGCACGAGGTGCTGCCCATCCCTTACAACGAACTGCTGAACACCCAGTTGGTACAGCACGAAGCGTATAAGTAGGATAATGAACAACGGACGATAGACATTAATCGAAACAACAATGACAAGGATAATAACTGGGCTCTTGATAGCCACCATTGCCATGTATGGCTGCAAGGAAGAAAGATATAATTTAGGGAATATCCCTACCCCCGATTTCGAAGTGCAGGCCGGCAATGATGCCAACACGCTGGTATTCGTAAACAAAACCCCCGGTAGCTCCATAGCATACTGGGAAACAAGCACCGGACAAAAATTCAAAGGCGACAATGTATCTGCACGGTTCACGTTTGAGGGCCAATACGATGTGACCTTGACAGCCGTAACAGCAGGTGGTACCGCTACCGTAACCAAGCAGGTCTCAATCGCCCAAAGCGACCCGACGGCCTGCAACGCCGACCGCCCGCTGGGGTTCATCGCCGGGTGTACCGAAAAAGTATGGATGCTCAATCCCGAGGCTGGTGCGTATAAAGTAGGCCCCAGTCCTGACAACGGCGAGTGGTGGCAAAATACGGGCGACGACGTAACCAGCCGCGCCTGCGAGTTCAACGATGAGTACACATTTGTATTCAATGCCGAAGGGACGTTTAATTACGACAATAAGGGTGACTTCTACGCCGATGGATACCTTGGCGCGGGCTCCAGCGGCTGCGAACCGAATAGCAACCTCCCCGCAGCCCAACAACCGTGGGCGTCGGGCAACTTTGCGTTCAACGTAGTGGAAAACGGCGGTGTCCGTGGCTTTGGCCAGCTAACGGTGACCGGCGTAGGCGCACACATCGGCCTTCAAAAAGTCCACAACACCGGTGAAACGACATCAGGACCGACTGCAAACTCAATTACCTACGATATCCTGGAAATGACCCAGAACGCAGGTGGGAAAGGATACGACATCTTGAAAGTAGGCGTTGATATTGGTGGTGGAACTTGGTGGACCTTCACCTTGCGTTCCGCAAATTAACTCTATTATGGCCAGCCGACAGCAATGCCGGCTTACCATTTGTCATTTTTTAAATACGTTACATGAACAATTATCGCATGACCAGCTTTTTCTTGATCCCATTGCTACTCGTGGCCTGCGGAAAGGAAACGAGAAAGCCGAATATCCCCGAACCCCACCCCCCACAGCAAAAGGAGTATACCTTTGGTGCGGCAGCCTCATGGGCTGATGAATTTGACTATGAGGGGCTGCCCGACGAAGACAAATGGGGATATGACGTCGGCACCGGAAGCAGCGGCTGGGGCAACAACGAGCTCCAGTACTATACGGAAAAGCGGATTGAAAATGCACGTGTAGGCAACGGTGTGCTGACAATCACGGCCATCAAGGAAGGCCACGAAGGGTCAGCCTATACCTCGGCCCGGTTGGTAAGCCGCGGAAAGGCCGATTTCTTGTATGGCCGCTTCGAGGTACGCGCCAAAGTGCCCCAAGGAGTGGGAACATGGCCCGCAGCTTGGATGCTGCCTACGGATTGGAAATACGGCGGGTGGCCCGCATCCGGCGAAATAGACGTCCTTGAGCATGTGGGGTACGACCAAGACCGGGTACACATCAGTGTGCATACCGAGGCGTACAACCACGTAATAGGCACACAGAAAACGGCCAGCAAAAAAATCGAAAAGGCAACGACCGAATTCCACCTTTATCGGGTAGACTGGACACCGGCATATATACGTGGTTATGTAGATGACGTGCAAATCTTCAACTTCCAGAATGAAGGGAGCGGCTACAAAGCCTGGCCTTTCGACCAAAAGTTCCATTGGTTACTCAACCTGGCCGTAGGCGGCAATTGGGGTGGCGTAGAGGGTGTCGATGAAGCAGCATTCCCAGCAAGGATGGAAGTAGATTACGTACGGGTATATCCGTTGATTGAAAATTGAAGCTTACTACCACGCAAATGACGACTGCCAAACGGATAATAGGCCTGTTGGGTATCTGCGCAACCCTTGCTTGCGGCGGCAGCGAACCGCGTGTACCCAACATCCAGCAACCCGAGCCGGACCCACCCAAAGCACGTATTTCGCTATCGTTCGATAACCTCTCGCGCCTCCGGGCCGACGGGAAGAAAGTGGTGAATACCCAAAACCAAGAAGTGGTATTACGCGCCGTGGGCCTCGGTTACTGGCTGCTACAAGAGGGTTATATGCTTAATCCGCACGACCAAAGCAAAGCGGCCAACCAGTGGCAGATGAAACGGATTTACTATAACGAAGGACTATCGGAAGCCGATGTTGAACATTTTTATGCCGAGTGGCGCGACAACTTTATCACCCGAAAAGATGTCGATTATATCGCCTCATTGGGCTTCAATTCGGTTCGGCTGCCCATGCATTACGATCTGTTTCTCACAAAGGAACAACGGGCGGTAAGACATGAGGTGATCCGCGGACAGATTACGCTTCTCGACTATACCAACACCTTGGCCACATGGTATGATGCGGGCAACTTGTTTGAACGCGACGACCTTGACGGATTTACAATCATCGACCAGCTGCTGGAATGGTGCGAAGCAAATAACCTTTACGTGGTGCTTGATCTCCACGCCGCCCCCGGCGGCCAGGGTACCGATGTGAACATTGCCGATGTGTTTGAGCCCAACCAATTCTGGCTGGGCCAAGATGGCCAAGGGAGATCCATCTACCAGGATATTACCGTAAAGTTGTGGGAGCACATTTCAAAGCGGTATATCGACGACGACCGCATTGCGTGGTACGACCTCATCAATGAGCCGAACAATGTGCCGCGGAACCAGTGGATACGCGATATCCACGATCGAATCGTCAACGCTATCCGTGCCAATGGCGATACCCACCTCATCATGATAGAGGGAAATGGATGGGGTAATAATTACAACGGCCTGCTGCCCGGCGACTTTACCAACAGCCAGAACCTGATATATAGTGCCCACCGGTATTGGATATCGGAGGCGGACGACCGGCAGGCCGACCCCGACCCTAACCAGATAAACCGCATCCTCAACTTGGTCAACTTCAGAGACCGTGTGAATGTACCGGTTTGGGTAGGGGAGACGGGCGAGAATACAAACGACTGGCTCCGCCAGAATATCCGTAAACTGGAAAATGCCGATATCGGATGGTGCCACTGGCCCCTCAAGCGGCACGATACCAACCCCAACGCGGCGCTCATGCGCATACACGGCAACTTCCCTACAGATGGTGCCACCGCTATGGATGTGGTGCTGGAAAGTATAAAGTTTGAGAATTGTATCGTGAATACGGGTGCCGTGGCAGCCGCCGCACCCATACATTATTAACTAACGATGATGGTTTCTGAAGCATTGGAAAAGCTCAATATTCTTTTTTTTGCTGCATTGGCATTGTTATCAACCGGATGCTCACCATCCCGACCGGAGGTGGAAAACTGGCTTACGAACACACGCAATGGGTCGGTATTGTTCGAAAAGCAACTGCCTATACCCTGGGATGCCTCCAACGATGTCGCCACCGTCACCATCGAAATAGATAGCAACCAACGCTACCAAACGATCGATGGCTTTGGCTTCACCCTCACCGGGGGCAGCGCCTATCATCTTATCCGGATGTCGCCCGACGTACGGGCAGCACTGCTCAAAGAGCTTTTCGATACCGAGGGCACCCACATTGGAGTGAGCTACTTACGCGTAAGCATCGGGGCATCAGACCTCAACGTATATCCGTTTTCTTATAATGACCTGCCCCACGGCGAGACCGACCCCGACATGGCGCGGTTTGATCTTGGACCCGACCGCGATGATGTCATCCCTATATTGAAAGAAATACTAGCCATCTATCCTGAGCTGAAGATTATGGGCTCACCATGGTCGCCCCCCAAATGGATGAAGACCAACAACGACACCCGCGGCGGAAGCCTGAGACCCATCTACTACCCGGCATACGCCAAATATTTCGTGCGATATATCGAGGAAATGCAGGCAGAAGGCATCCACATCGATGCGGTGACGGTACAGAACGAACCCCTCCACCCCGGCAACAATCCCAGCCTGCTGATGCTCGCCGACGAAATGGGCGACTTCGTGAAAAACCATTTAGGGCCCGCATTCGAGCAAGCCGGTATCACAACGAAAATCATCATTTATGACCATAATTGCGACCGCCCGGATTATCCAATCAGTATCCTGGATGACCCGGAAGCGAAAAAATACATCACCGGATCGGCGTTTCACCTTTATGGCGGCACCATCGACGCGCTCTCCGCAGTCCATGAGCGGCATCCCGACAAGGAGCTACACTTTACGGAGCAATGGATAGGTGCCCCGGGCGACCTCTCTACCGACATGCCTTACCACATCAAGCATCTTACCATCGGCGCCACGCGCAACTGGAGCAGAACGGTATTGGAGTGGAACCTGGCCAACGGCCCCGACCACCAACCCCATACCGACCGCGGCGGCTGCGACCGTTGCCTCGGCGGCATCACCATTGCAGGCAACAGCGTGACACGTAATCCTGCGTACTACGTGGTAGCCCACGCGGCCAAATTCGTGCGCCCCGGCTCCATACGCATCGCATCCAACGAAGTAGAAGGGCTACCAAATGTGGCATTCCGAACACCGGCGGGCAATACCGCGCTGATTGTATTGAACGAAGGCAATGTGAGCCAAACATTCAGCGTAAAAAATGGCAAAAAACAATTTAATGCAACGCTCCAGCAGGGAGCGGTGGCGACTTACATTTTTTAATACCGTATATACATGCAACAAAAGCTTTTCTTTATACTACCCCTCTTGGCGGCATTCGCATGGATGGCGTGCGACTCTAACCCCCATCCGAAAAATTTCCTTAAAGCCCAGGGCCACCACATCGTCAACGGACAAGGGGATACCGTCATCCTACGCGGCATGGGGCTGGGCGGCTGGATGCTCCAGGAAGGATATATGTTTAAGCTCGGCTTCATCGGGCAGCAATACCGCATCCGCGAGCATATCGAAGATGTGATCGGCACCGCCGAAACGGACCGGTTCTATGCGGAGTGGCTAGCCAACCACACCCGGCGGATAGACATCGACTCGATGGCAGCATGGGGATTTAACTCCATCCGGTTGCCGATGCACTACAACCTCTACACCCTGCCGGTGGAAGAAGAACCCGTGGCCGGCGAGCAAACGTGGTTGGATATCGGCTTTACCATGACCGACAGCCTGCTTGCATGGTGCAAGGCCAATAGCATGTACCTTATCCTCGACCTCCATGCCGCGCCCGGCGGCCAAGGCAACGACCTCAACATTTCGGACCGCGACCCGGCAAAACCTTCATTTTGGGAGAGCGAAGAAAACCGTACTAAGACAATCGCCCTCTGGCGCAAGCTGGCCGAACGTTACGCCCATGAAGAGTGGATAGGGGGGTATGATGTGCTCAATGAAACCAACTGGGGCTTTGAAGACTCCACGGATTTCCGCGGCATCGCCGAAAAAAGCAACGCTCCTCTACGCCAATTCCTCATCGATGTAACCCATGCTATCCGCGAGGTGGATACCAACCACATCATCTTCTTGGAGGGCAACGGCTTCGCCAACAACTACAACGGCATATTTCCCAAATGGGACAGCAACCTCGTGCTGAGCTTCCACAAATACGGCAACCCAAATGTACAAGAGGCTATCCAGCGTTTTCTAGACCTACGCGAGGAACATGATATACCGCTGTGGCTGGGCGAATCAGGCGAAAATTCCAACACTTGGTTTACCGAAGCCATCGAACTGTGCGAAACCAACGGCATCGGTTGGGCATGGTGGCAAAACAAAAAAATGGGCATCAACCAACCGTTGGAAATCAAACAGCCTGAAGGTTATGGAAAGCTACTGGACTATTGGGCAGGGGAAGGCGAGAAGCCTACCACGGCAGATGCGCTGCAAACACTGAATGAATGGCTGGAAAATCTTAAGCTAGAAAACAATATCTTCCACCGCGACGTGGTAGATGCCATGTTCCGCCAAATATATACACGCGACGCGATTCCCTTTGGCGAAAACCGGATTACAGCGGGCACCATCTTACCGGCAGTCGATTTCGATATGGGCCGGCAGGGGGCCGCATATTTCGATACCGACACTGCAAGTTACCACTACACACCGGGCATGAACACACAGGGCAACCGCGGCCGCAGCTACCGCAATGATGGAGTGGATATACAACCCGACTCGACAGGGCACCATATTTTCCATATTAAAGACGGCGAATGGCTGCAATACACCATAAACGTCATAGACGAAGCAATTACCAGTTTGTCGCTATGTGTAGCCAGCAAAACGGGAACCGGGCGCATTACGTTGCTTATCGACGGTCAAGTATTATCCGACCCTATCGCAGTGCCCGCCACCGGTGGCAGCCAGCAATGGGCCTATATACCGATAGACATCCCGGAACTGACAACAGGGAAACATGTATTGCGGGTGCGCGCCGATATTGGAGGTTTCAACTTCAAATCGATTGCGTTTGGGAAGCAGTACTAGTCGATCCTAAGGAAATCGCCGTTCTTGTCAAACTTCAGGTCCATTTTCAGGGCATCACTACCCGGCCGAGTATATCGATATACAGCCTGATACCTTCACCTATCTCATCAAGATGGATGAATTCGTCGGCCATGTGGGAACGAGCCGAGTCACCGGGGCCAAGCTTAAGTGACGGGATATCCAGCAGTGCCTGGTCGCTCGTGGTGGGAGAGCCGTATGTAGTGCGTCCCAATGCCAATCCAGCTTGCACAACGGGGTGGTCTTTGGGTATGGACGATGGCTTGAGCCTCACGGACCTGGGCTTCACTTCGCAGCTTACGTGTTGGCGGATAATATCCAGTACTTCTTCGTTCCTGTAGGCATCGGTAACCCGGATATCCACCACAAACTCGCATGTAGCCGGTACCACGTTGTGCTGTGAGCCGGCATGGATGACGGTGACACTCATCTTAATGGCACCAAACTCTTCAGACTCCTTAGGGAAGCGATAGGTGATAAACCACTCGATATCCTTCAACGCTTTATAAATGGCGTTATCGCCCTCTTCGCGGGCCGCGTGGCCGGCCTTGCCGTGGGCGGTGCAGTCGAGCACCATCAACCCGCGCTCGGCAACTGCCAGCTGCATCAACGTAGGTTCTCCCACAATCGCGAAATCTAGCGGGCCCAAGTCGGGGATTACCAATTCCAAGCCGTTGGTACCCGAAATCTCCTCTTCGGCGGTAGCGGCGATGCAGAAGTTATAACGGAGTCCCTCTTGTGGATAGAAATTCAGGAACGTCGCTATCAGCGACACAAGGCACCCACCGGCATCGTTGCTGCCAAGGCCATACAGCTTACCATCGGCGATATCGGGCGAAAACGGGTTTCGCGTGTATCCGGTATTGGGCTTAACCGTGTCATGGTGGGAGTTGAGCAGGATAGTCGGTTTATTAGCATCGAAAAACTTATTAAAGGCCCACACGTTGTTCATCTTCCGGAACGTGCGTACCCCCCGCTGCTGCAAAAACCGCTCTATCGTATCTGCCGTCTGGTTTTCCTCCTTACTGAACGAGGGGATACGGATGAGATCGCGTAGCAGGTTGGTACTATCCTGTATTAACTTTTCAATCATTATAGAGTCCTCCGGCTTTGCGTGCAGAGAGCTTGATCCCTTTGATGAAGGCCGAGCTGAATCCATTGTGCTCCATCTCATTCAATCCTGCAATGGTACAACCCTTGGGTGAGGTCACTTTGTCGATCTCCCCTTCAGGGTGGCTATTTGTCTGCAGCAGCAGGTCTGCTGCGCCTTTGGCCGTCTGTACTGCCATCTTCAATGCGTCGTGTGCATGGAACCCGATCTCTACACCTCCCTGTGACGCTGCCCGGATACCCCTCAGGAAAAATGCGATGCCGCATGCACACAGTGCTGTTGCCGAAGTCATCAAATCCTCATTGATTGTAACAACGGCACCCACCGTTTCGAAGAGTTTGGTTACACGCTCCAGCTGCTCGTCAGACGCATTGTCAGAGGCGATACACGTCATCGATTGGCCGATAGCGATTGCCGTGTTGGGCATTGCACGGATAACCTGGACGTTATTGCCCAGCTTATTGCGAACATCTGCGCAGGTAACTCCGGAAATAACCGACACCACCAGCTGCCTCTCGGGCGATATGGCCGGTGCGATTTCTTCGAGCACACCTTTTAGCTGCTGTGGCAAAACTGCGAGCACGACCACGTCGGCATCATAGATGGCTAACTTATTGTTATCACTCACGTTGAACCCTTTTGCAGCCTCTTCGCTCAGCGATTTAAGGTTACGCCTCGTCAATGTGATGTTTTCTGCCGGGCAATAAGCCTTGTTAACCAGTCCCCTGGCCAACGAAAGGCCGATGTTGCCACTCCCGATAATTGTTATTTTGTTCATTTTATCTATTGTCTATTGTCTCACGTCTCTTATCTCACGTCTCTTGTCTCACGTCTCTTGTCTCACGTCTCTCTTGTCTATACCAACCGCGTCCCGAAGCGCTGCTCGTGCAGCAATTGGAGGTTGTCGGCGTTACCGATGTACACCTCACGGACCCCTTTCCCGATGGCACCAAAAGCGTTATGCAGCTTGGGTATCATCCCGTCAGCAACCACTCCCTTTGCCACCAGCCCCTCAAATTCCGAAGCCCTTATTTCGGCAATGGCCGAGGAATTGTCATTCACATCACGAAGTACGCCCGGCTTCTCGAAGCAATACACCAATGAGGTATCATAGTGTGACGACAGCGCAACGGCCAACGCCGACGCAATGGTATCCGCATTGGTATTAAGTAACTGCCCCCGCCCGTCGTGGGTAATAGCTGAAAATACCGGAATAAACCCGGCGTTTATCAACGCCGTTATTGTCCCATCATCCACGGATGTAGGTAGGATGTCGCCAACAAAGCCATAATCAATCTCCTTGACAGGGCGTTTCACAGCTTTAATGCTATTGCCATCGGCGCCACTCAAGCCCAATGCATTGCAATCTCGGGCTTGCAATCCGGCGACCACCTGTTTATTGGTTAACCCCGCATAAACCATGGTGACCACACGTAGCATGGCCTCATCAGTGATGCGCCGCCCTGCCACCAGTGTAGCTTCTATACCTAGGTCGGCCGCCATCCGCGTAGCAATCTTTCCGCCACCATGCACAAGCACCTTCCGGCCTCGGAGGGTCGCAAAGCGATCCAGGAAACGGCTCAGACTTTCAGGGTCGTCGATAATATTACCACCAATTTTAATCACCCACAATTTATCCGCCATAGCCATTATCAGTTTTATCTCGTCCGTTAATTTCCTTCAAGCATACGTTTCAACACGGCTTGTGCTGCCCAGACGCGGTTGCCCGCCTCCTGGATCACCAGCGACTGCGGCCCATCCAGTACCTCACTTGCCAGCTCCAGATCACGGCGGACCGGCAGGCAATGCATCACTTTGGCACTATTCGTCACCGCCAACTTTTGATTATCCAGCATCCATTCCCCCTGAACCGGCAAAATCTGTCCATAATTATCATAAGATGACCAGTTTTTCACATACACGAAATCTGCTCCTACCAACGCTTCATCCAACGAATTTATCGTCGCTGCTCCCTTCGTAAACATCTCGGCCAGCGCATAGCCCTCGGGGTGGGCAATGGTAAAATCCACTATGCCTTCGGCTTGGGCCCTACACATCCACTCCGAAAACGAATTGGGAACTGCCTGCGGCAGTGCCTTCACATGGGGGGCCCATGCCAGCACGACCTTCGGCTTCTGTGTACGCTGCCAATGTTCGTGTATGGTAATCAAATCGGCGAAGCTCTGGAGGGGGTGCCGTGTGGCACTTTCCAGGCTGACGACTGGAACACCGCAATGTTTGGTGAACTTGCGGAACAGGTCTTCGCTGTAATCCTCGTCGCGATCCGCCAACTTCGGGAACGACCGTATCCCCAGCACGTCGCAATACTGCCCCATTACCGCCGCAGCCTCACGGATATGTTCTACGGTATTTCCATTCATGGCCACGCCGTCGCGCGTTTCGAGCGCCCAACCATCCTTGTCCATGTTCATCACCATCACATCCATCCCCAACTGCAGGGCCGCCTTTTGGGTGCTTAGGCGGGTGCGTAAACTGGGGTTGAGAAAAACAAGCCCCAACGTCTTGCGCTTACCCAAATGTTCATAGGCAAACGGTGCCCGTTTCAAGGCCAGCGCCTCTGCGAGCATGTCCGACAGGTCAGGTACGTCTGCTACCGAAAAAAATTGTTTCATTCGTCTATTCTAATTTATCTGTCGATGGCTCCAAAGAGCCGGCATCTTCCGCTTTTTTCAATTAAATTCCCTAAGCCGCTCATCCAATGCTTCAAGAAAACGATCTGCGTGACCGCGTGTCATCCCCAACGCCGGGAGCAGCCTAATCACATTCGGTTTCGCTTCGCCTGTGAAGATACGGTTTTTGACCAACAAATCTTTTTTAACGGTATCCAGCTCGGCAGGCAACTCGATTCCAATCATAAGCCCCCTGCCGCGTACCTCTTTTATCTGCTCAAATGCACGGAGTTCGCTGATGAGGTAGTTCCCTACGTCGGCGGCATTCTGCATGAGCTTTTCGACTTCCATCACCTCCAATACCGCCAATGCGGCCGCACAGGCTAGGTGGTTGCCCCCGAAAGTGGTTCCCAGCATACCGAACCATGGTCTGATCTCGGGTGAGATTACTATACCACCTATGGGAAAGCCGTTGCCCATCCCTTTGGCCATGCTGTAAATATCGGCGGAAATCCCGGCATAGTCGTGCGAATAAAACGTTCCCGTCCGGCCATAACCGCACTGCACCGAATCGGCGATAAAAATAGCTCCATACTGGCTTGTCAGTCTGCGGATGCATTGCAGGAACTCCACCGATGCCTCCCGGATTCCCCCGACCCCTTGAATACCTTCGATGATGACAGACGACACCTCGTCGCCATACGCCGCAAACGCTGCCTCCAGCGCTTCCACGTCGTTGAACGGCAGGAACGTAACGTTGTCGGTTTGGTTAACAGGAGCCACTATTTTCGGATTGTCTGTGGCCGCCACAGCCAACGAGGTACGGCCGTGAAAAGCCCCCTTAAACGCGATAACACGCTTACGGCCGTTATAAAACGACGCCAATTTAAGGGCATTCTCATTGGCTTCGGCACCCGAGTTGCACAAAAACAGCTGGTAGTCTGTTTTGCCTGAAATACGCCCAAGCAGATCTGCCAGCTGCCGCTGCAGCAAAATCTCGACGGAATTGGAGTAAAAGCCGATACGATTTAACTGCTCGGAGATGCGCTTCACGTAGTGTTCGTGGGTGTGGCCAATGGAAATAACGGCATGGCCGCCGTACAGGTCGAGGTATTCATTGCCATCCGCATCCCAAACGGTGGAACCCTTGGCCCTCACAATGGGGATGGGGTTGATTGGATATACATCAAAAAGGTTCATATCTATTCAATAAAAGTGTAAAATTATCGATTTCCCCGCTATAGCAGCATAAAAAAACCCGTTCTTTTCAACAAAAAACGGGTTCAACGTATTTGGCAATAATGCTGCCTAGCCTTCTTTCTCTTTATCTTCCGGTGTTTCGTCCGTTTTGCTCGCTTCGTCTGTCGCATCGGCCGCTTCGGTCGCTGCATCCGGCTCTCCTGCCGACTCAGCTTCCACATCAGCGGCAACCTCGGTGTCGGCAGCTTCTGCTGCTACTTCTTCAACCTCGGCCGCTGATTCTTCAGCAGCAGATGGGGTAGCAGCGCCGGCTTTCTTTTTACCGCCGCGTCGTCGGGTAGACTTGCGTTCTTTAGCTTCACCGTCTTTCTTATAGATCTCATTGTAGTCTACCAACTCGATGAAAGCCATTTCTGCATTATCACCCAATCGGTTTTCCAACTTGATGATGCGTGTATAACCGCCCGGACGGGTTGCCACCTTCTCTGAAATCTCACGGAAAAGTATCGTTACTGCTTCTTTATCTTGCAGGTAGCTGAATACCGTGCGGCGCGAATGCGTCGTATCGTTTTTCGACTTGGTGATCAATGGTTCTACGTATTGGCGCAGTGCTTTCGCTTTGGCCAATGTTGTGGTAATCCTTTTGTGCTTAATCAGCGAGGTCGCCATGTTAGACAACATCGCCTTGCGATGACTTGCTGTGCGCCCTAAGTGGTTGAATTTTTTTCCGTGTCTCATTTTCTTTTTAAAATTTGTGCATACCGTCCTTTTTTTGGAACAAGGGTTAACGGACAAAGGAACAAGGACATCATTTCACCTTGCGATCCAATAGTCTTTGTTCTTTTAATCTTTGTTCTTTGTTCCTAAATAAGGGGAATTATGCAACAGGTCGCTATTAATTAAATTTACTCTTCGTCGAGCTTATACTTAGATAAGTTCATTCCGAACGACAAGCCTTTCGATTTGACAAGTTCTTGGATTTCACTCAGAGATTTCTTTCCGAAGTTCCGGAACTTGAGCATATCGGCCACGTCGTAAGTTACCAATTCGGCCAGTGTGCGGATGTCGGCAGCTTTCAAGCAGTTCAATGCCCGCACAGACAGGTCCAAATCAACAAGCTCCGTTTTCAGCACTTTACGCATGTGGAGAATTTCTTCATCCACCACTTTAGTCTCTTCCTTGGCTTGCGATTCCAGCAACATATTCTCGTCGGAGAACAACATGAAGTGTTGGATCAGTATCTTGGCAGCCTCTTTCAAGGCATCCTCAGGGTGGATAGAACCGTCGGTAGAGATATCCAACAGCAGCTTTTCGTAGTCTGTTTTCTGCTCTACCCGATAGTTCTCAATCGTGTACTTGACGTTCTTTATCGGGGTAAAGATTGAATCAACAGCAATTATGCCAACCGGCCCGTCAACCACCTTGTTTTCCTCTGCATTCACATAGCCTCGGCCTTTACCGATATTAAGTTCGAGTTCCAACGTAACCGAACTCTCCATATTGCAGATCACCAAATCCGGATTCAATACGGTAAAGTTGTTTGAGAAGCTCGTAATATCACCGGCAGAAACCTGATCCTGTCCGTTGATTACCATGAAGACCTTTTCATTGTCGCCCATTTCGCCCGTTTTCTTGACGCGGACTTGCTTAAGGTTCAAAATGATTTCGGTAACGTCCTCCACAACACCCTTAATGGTGGAAAACTCATGCGATACACCCGAGAAACGAACCGACGTAATTGCATATCCTTCCAGCGAGGACAGTAGAATACGGCGTAAAGCATTACCGATTGTCACACCGAAACCCGGTTCCAATGGGCGGAATTCAAACGTGCCATCGAAATCTGTCGATTTCTGCATGATAACTTTATCAGGTCTTTGAAATGCTAAAATTGCCATTTATTTACTCTTAATGATTGTTTACAAAAAATGCTATACAACAAACGTAGCACCCCTAAACAGGTCGTGCTGCGCTCGTGTGTTACTTATTTGGAGTACAACTCCACAATTAAGTTTTCCTTGATGTTTTCCGGAATTTCAGTACGATCCGGATAGTTCAGGAATTTTCCAGACAATTCGTTTGCATCCCATTCCAACCAGCTGAACTTGTTGATCTTTCGCCCTGCAACAGCGTCGGTCACCGCTTCAAGTGATTTGGAACGTTCACGTACTGCTACAACATCACCCGGGCGAAGGCTGTATGAGGGGATATTTACCACATCACCATTTACAGTGATATGCTTGTGCCCAACCAGCTGGCGGGCGGCAGCACGTGTAGGAGCAATGCCTAACCGGTAAACGGTATTATCTAAGCGGGCTTCCAGCAATTTGAGGAAAATCTCACCGGTAATACCTTGTTTAGAAGAAGCTTTCGCAAACAAGTTAGCAAACTGACGCTCCAACACACCATAGGTATATTTCGCCTTTTGTTTCTCCAGCAATTGGATAGCGTATTCCGATTGCTTACCTCTACGCCTAGAGGAGCCGTGTTGCCCCGGCGGATAGTTCTTACGTTCTAACGCTTTGTCTGGCCCGAAAATAGGTTCCCTGAATTTACGGGCAATTTTTGACTTTGGTCCTGTATACCTTGCCATATAATGATTGGTTTTAAAGTATCATTCAGCCTCTAGCTGAAGAATCTTAGCTTTAAAAATTTAGTGTATTATACTCTTCTACGTTTGGGGGGGCGGCAGCCGTTGTGGGGCAAAGGTGTGATGTCCCGGATGGCAGTCACCTCAATTCCGGTGTTTTGCAACGTACGGATCGCAGACTCCCTGCCCGCTCCGGGGCCCTTAACGAAAACCTCCACTTTGCGTAATCCCAAATCGTGAGCAACCTTACCACAGTCTGAAGCCGCCTGAGATGCAGCATACGGGGTATTTTTCTTAGACCCCCTAAAGCCCATCTTGCCGGCGCTAGACCAAGAAATGGCTTGCCCTTGGTTGTTCGTAAGCGTAATGATGATATTATTGAAAGTCGCGTTGATATGTGCTTGCCCAACCGGCTCAATGGTAACAACGCGTTTTTTGCTTACTTTTTTACTTTTAGCCATTATATTCGTTCAATTATTATTTTGTAGCCTTTTTCTTGTTTGCAACTGTCTTCCGCTTGCCTTTACGGGTGCGTGAGTTGTTCTTGGTACGCTGACCGCGAACCGGCAGGTGCTTACGGTGACGCAGTCCACGGTAGCAACCGATATCCATCAGCCGCTTGATATTCAACTGGACTTCCGAACGGAGCGCGCCTTCTACTTTAATCTCCTCAGTGATGATACCGCGGATAGCGCCCAGCTGCTCATCGTTCCAATCCTGTACCTTCACATCATAATCGATACCAGCTTTATCTAAAATATGTTGCGCTGTGGAACGACCGATCCCGTAAATATAGGTGAGGCCTATCTCTCCTCTTTTGTTTTTAGGTAAATCTATACCTGCAATCCTTGCCATATAATATGTTAATAATTTACGATTTAGATACCCCTTATCCCTGACGTTGCTTGAACTTAGGGTTCTTCTTGTTGATTACAAAAATTTTACCCTTTCTACGGATAATCTTGCAATCTGCGCTACGCTTCTTTATGGACGCCCTGACTTTCATGATCTTATGTTATTTTATCAGTAGGATATTCCCACTCTATTTATACCGATATGTTATTCTTCCTTTTGTCAAATCATATGGAGACATCTCCAATTTCACCCGGTCGCCAGGTAAAATCTTAATGTAATGCATCCTCATTTTCCCCGAAATATGGGCAATAATTTCATGCCCATTTTCCAATTCCACGCGGAACATGGCGTTGGATAATGCTTCTTTAATGACTCCGTCTTGCTCAATCGAGGCTTGTTTAGCCATATAGTCTTGATTATTATCTAATTATACCCCTGCACAAACAGGGTTGCAAAGATAACCAAAAAAAGTTGAATGTCAATTCTTTTTCCCCAAAACTTCTTCAATATACGCGAACGACGTCAGCACATCGGGCGACCCCTTTTGGATAGCCACCATATGTTCATAATGTGCTGATGGTTTACCATCAACGGTGCTCACTGTCCACCCATCGTCCCAAAACTTCACCTGCGCTCGGCCCAGGTTAATCATTGGCTCGATACAGATCACCAGCCCTTCCTCAAGCTTGCTTCCGGTACCTCGCTTCCCATAGTTGGGGACCTCGGGCTTTTCATGCAACTTGAACCCAACGCCATGCCCTACCAACTCCCTTACAATACCGTATCCGTAATGCGTTACGTGATCTTGCACGGCATAAGCTATATCGCCTACGCGCTTGCCCGACACGGCTTGGGCAATGCCCAGATTGAGAGCCTCAAGGGTTACGCTGAGCAATTTGCTCACCTCCCCAGTCACTTCGCCAACCGCAAACGTGTAGGCTGAGTCGCTGATGTATCCGTTCAAATCCACGCCGCCATCGACAGAAACGATATCCCCATCGCTAAGCTCGTAATCGCTGGGAATACCGTGTACAACCTGATCGTTTACAGATATGCACAGCGAATTCGGAAATCCGTTATAGTTAAGGAATGCCGGGCGTCCACCGTGGTCGTGGATATAATCATGGGCTAGCTTATCTAACGATAAAGTGGTAATACCGGGCCGGATGACCTTGGCGATTTCACCGAGCAACTGCGAAAGTACGGTAGCCGACTTCCGCAGTTGTTCAATGTCTTCAGCAGATTTATAATATACCTTAGACATGTAAAACTAGATGACTGACTGCGTCGTGCCGGTATTTATCGCGGAGGCGCGCCCCTGGATCCGACCGGTTTTCATCAATCCGTCATAATGGCGCATCAACAAATGGCTTTCTATTTGCTGCAGCGTATCCAATACAACCCCAACTAAAATCAGCAACGATGTTCCGCCGTAGAAATGAGCAAATTGATTGTTCACCCCAAACAAGCTAGCTATTGCTGGAAATATAGCCACAATCGCCAAGAACAGTGACCCCGGGAACGTGATCTTTGAAACTACACCATCGATATAGTAGTTGGTGGCCTGTCCCGGCTTAATACCTGGGATAAACCCACCGTTTTTCTTCATGTCTTCCGACATCTGCTGCGGGTTAACCATAATCGCCGTGTAGAAGAATGTGAAGGCTATGATTAAAATGGCGAACACCACGTTGTACGCAACCGATGTATAGTTACTCAGGGATGTTAAAAAGGAAGACTGCAAATCGGGAAAGAACTGCCCAATGCTCATCGGCACAAACATGATAGCTTGTGCGAAGATAATAGGCATGACACCCGCCGCATTAACCTTTAACGGGATATATTGACGCACCCCTCCGTATTGTTTATTACCAACAATTTTCTTGGCATACTGAACGGGTATCTTACGCACGCCCTGCACAATGAGAATCGTAAAAATCACTACAAAGAACAAGGCGACAAACTCGAGCAGTAAAGGAATAGGTCCGCCACCACCGGTACTCATCCGTGAGAACCATTCAGCCGTAAGGCCGCTGGGCAATTGTGCGATGATACCTACCATGATGATCAGCGAAATACCGTTACCGATACCTTTATCAGTAATCTTCTCACCAAGCCACATCACAAACAGCGTACCCGCCGTCAACACGAATGCCGACAATATAGTAAACATTGGGTCGGCAATCATCTTGGCACCCGCATCAATCTGCGTGCGCACGTATGCGATTGATTGCACCAACGTAATAGCCAACGTAAGATAACGGGTAATTTGTGTCATCTTTTTACGGCCACTTTCACCCTCTTTCTGCAGCTTTTGGAAGTAAGGAACAGCTATACCAAGCAACTGAACAACAATGGAAGCCGAGATGTAAGGCATTACACCCAACGCGAAGATAGCCGACCTCGAAAACGATCCGCCCGCAAACATATCCAACAATCCCAATAACCCTTCCTTAGCCTCATGTTGAAGCGCCGCAGGATTAACACCTGGCAATACTATATGACATCCGATACGATAGATCAAGAGAAGTAACAGCGTATTCAGGATACGCGTCCTCAGATCGTCGATCTTCCAAATATTGGTCAAGGTTGTTATTAGCTTCTTCATGAATTAAAGTTTTACAACCGAGCCTCCTGCTGCTTCTATTGCTTGTTGTGCCGTAGCTGAAAATGCATGTGCTTTCACGTCCACCTTTGCGGTCAACTCTCCCCTGCCCAAGATTTTCACCAAATCCTTCTTTGAAACCAGGCCATGCGATGTGAGTGTATCAAAATCAATGGCCGACAGCTTAAACTTATCTGCCAGTTCTTGCAATACATCGAGGTTAACACCTACATACTCTACGCGGTTCCGGTTCTTGAATCCGAATTTCGGCACACGGCGCTGCAATGGCATCTGCCCGCCTTCAAACCCAACCTTTGTGCTGTGGCCCGACCGCGACTGCGCACCCTTGTGGCCGCGCGTTGACGTACCGCCACGACCCGAACCCGGGCCGCGCCCCACGCGTTTACGAGTCTTTACTGATCCTGCTGCTGGCTTTAGATTACTTAAGTCCATTCTTTCAAACTAATATTGTGTTGTACCTTCGCTTTCACTATACAGGTACAACGATTAAACGTATGTTATACCTGTTCTATTGCCACAAGATGATTCACCTTGCGTATCATTCCAACGATCGACGGCGTAGCTTCCACTTCTATGGTGTGGTTGATTTTACGCAACCCCAACGCTTGGATCGTCCGCTTCTGGCGCTCGCTCCGGTCGATGACGCTCTTAATTTGGGTAATTCTGATCTTTGCCATGTGATTATCCGTTAAATACCTTGTTTAAATCAACCCCGCGCTGCTGAGCTACGGTATATGCATCCCGCATTTTCAACAATGCGTCTATCGTTGCCTTAACCACGTTGTGCGGGTTGGATGATCCAAGTGACTTGGCCAATACATCCGTTATCCCGGCACTTTCCAGTACTGCACGCATTGCTCCACCGGCCAATACGCCGGTACCATGCACTGCTGGCTTAATCAACACATTACCGCCTGAATACTTGCCGTGCTGTTCGTGGGGTACCGTACCTTTGATGATGGGCACCTTAATCAGGTTCTTTTTCGCATCATCAATCCCTTTTGTAATGGCTTCGGTAACCTCCTTGGCTTTACCAAGACCGTATCCTACCACACCGTTTTCATCGCCTACAATTACGATGGCCGAAAAACTGAATGTACGGCCACCCTTGGTTACCTTGGCCACCCGCTGGATGCTCACCAAGCGATCCTTCAATTCAATTTCGCTTGACTTTACTCTTTTTATATTGCTCAATGACATGTTCTTGATTAATTAAAAATCCAAACCAGCTTCCCGGGCTCCCTCGGCTAGCGATTTCACACGGCCATGATATAGATACCCATTACGGTCAAAAACTACTTTATTAATCCCGGCTGCTATTGCTCTTTCAGCAACCAGCTTCCCAACCGCTTTGGATTGCTCTATTTTGCTTCCAGGTGAATCGAAATCTTTGCTGTGGGTCGACGCGGACACTAGTGTTGTTCCGGCTTTGTCGTCAATCACTTGAGCATAGATACCTTTATTACTCCGATATACTGACAAGCGTGGGCGCTCGGCCGATCCTGAAACACGTTTCCTGATCCCTTGTTTTATACGTGCCCTACGCGATACTTTATTTCCTGCCATGACGATTACTATTTTTTAGCTGCCGATTTACCTGCTTTCCTGCGCAGTTGCTCACCGGCGAATTTAATACCTTTTCCTTTATATGGCTCCGGTGCACGCAGTGACCGTATCTTGGCTGCAACCTGTCCCAACAACTGCTTGTCGATAGACTCCAGTGTAATGGTTGGGTTCTTTCCCTTTACTGCGGTGGTCGAAACCTTAACTTCCTTCGGTAGGATGAATACCACCTGGTGTGAAAATCCGAGGGTCAAATCGAGCGTGCTCCCCTGAGAGCTAGCACGGTAACCTACACCTACCAACTCTTGGGTGGTGCTGTAACCTTCGGTAACGCCTACGACCATATTGTTCAGCAGTGACCGGTACAAACCATGCAATGCTTTATGACGTTTCTGGTCTGTAGGACGCTTCACCAGTAACTGGCCGTCTTCCTGCGAAACCTTGATATCCGAATCCACCTGTTGCGTCAACTCGCCTTTCGGCCCTTTAACTGTCACCAGGTTCTTGTCAGACACGGTAATCGTCACCCCAGCTGGAATGGCGATCGGTGCTTTTCCTATTCTTGACATGCTGTGTGTTCCTCTCGATTAATATACGTAACATAAAACTTCACCACCGACATTCTGGACGCGAGCCTCCTTGTCTGTCATCACACCTTTAGAGGTAGACAAAATGGCGATTCCCAAGCCGTTCAACACACGTGGCATACTATCCACCCCAGCATACTTCCTCAGTCCGGGCTTACTCACACGTTTCAACGTGCGGATAGCCGATATTTTACTCACGGGATGGTACTTCAGTGCGATTTTGATAGTGCCCTGCAAGTTATCATCCTCGAATTTGTAATTGGTAATGTAACCCTTGTCAAAGAGTACTTTCGTAATCTCCTTCTTGAGGTTCGATGCAGGAATTTCAACAACCCTGTGGTTGGCCTTGATGGCATTCCTTACTCGGGTAAGGTAATCCGCTATTGGATCTGTATTCATTGATGTTATTTGTTATGATAACGGTTTCCGGGTGCCTTCCTGCCAACCGGACCTGCTATCGGTTAAAAAAATTCGTTACCAGGAAGCCTTCTTTACTCCCGGGATCTTTCCAGCTAATGCCATTTCGCGGAATGTTACCCGCGAAATGCCGAACTGCCGCATATAGCCCCTGGGTCTACCGGTCAGCTTGCAGCGATTGTGCAAACGAACAGGCGATGCGTTCTTGGGCAATTTATCAAGCGCGGCATAATCACCGGCTGCCTTCAGCGCGGCACGTTTCTCGGCGTATTTAGCTACCAACTTGGCACGCTTCAGTTCACGTGCCTTGATTCCTTCTTTAGCCATTAGTCGTCGTATTTTGATTTTTGAATGGTAATCCAAATTGCTTCAACAACTCCAATGCTTCAACATCCGTTTTGGCACTGGTTACAAAGGTAATGTCCATACCTTGTATTTTGTTGATCTTATCGATGTCGATTTCGGGGAAAATAATCTGCTCGGTAATACCCAGCGTATAGTTTCCACGGCCATCGAAGCCCTTATCGCTGATGCCACGGAAATCGCGGATACGCGGAAGCGCCACAGCCACCAAACGGTCCAGGAATTCGTACATCTTACTGTCACGTAGGGTTACGCGCACACCAATGGGCATCCCTTTACGCAGTTTGAAGTTAGACACGTCTTTCTTCGAGCGGGTCGCTATAGCCTTTTGGCCGGTAATAAGCGTCATCTCGCCGATGGCGTTGTCGATCAGCTTTTTATCTGCCGTAGCAGCACCTATACCCTGGCTCAGCGCAATCTTCTCCAAACGGGGAACCTGCATGATGCTCTTGTATTGGAATTTATCTTTCAGCGCTGTACGGATTTCATCCTTATACTTTGCTTTTAATCTTGGAATGTAAGCCATTAGTCAATCTCCTCCCCTGATTTTTTTGCTATACGTACAATTTTTTTCTTGCCGTTTACTTCCTTCACCTTACGCCCCACCCGGGTTGGTTTACCTGATTTCGGGTCGATAAGCGCGAGGTTGGAAATATGGATGGCAGCTTCCACTTCAACTATCCCCCCGTTGGGGTTGGCAGCACTTGGCTTGGTATGTTTCTTCACGATATTTACGCCTTCAACAATTGCCCTGTTTTCAGCTACCAATACCTGCAATACCTTTCCTTGCGACCCTCTGGAGTTGCCGGAGATGACCTTTACCAAATCCCCTGTGCGGATTTTCAGTTTATGCGTCGATGTCTTTGTCTGTCCCATGATTATAATACCTCCGGTGCTAATGATACAATTTTCATGAACTGCTTTTCACGCAATTCCCGTGCTACCGGGCCGAAGATACGCGTTCCCCGCGGCTCATCCTGATTATTCAACAATACGGCAGCATTGTCGTCAAACCGGATATAAGATCCATCCTTACGGCGGATTTCCTTCTTTGTGCGGACAACTACTGCTTTGGAAACCGTGCCTTTTTTCACGTTCCCTGATGGCAAAGCACTTTTCACGGTTACAACAACTTTATCACCGATCGATGCATAACGTTTGCCGGTACCGCCCAACACACGGATCACTAATACTTCTTTAGCTCCGCTGTTGTCGGCCACATTGAGTCTTGATTCCTGTTGTACCATGTTACTTAGCCCTCTCTAAAATTTCTACTAATCGCCAATTCTTGGTCTTGCTCAGCGGACGAGTTTCCATGATCAACACCGTATCGCCGATACCGCAGGTGTTTTCCTCGTCATGAGCCTTGAATTTGGTAGTCTTCTTTACGAATTTACCATAGATGGGGTGCTTTACTTTACGCTCAACAGCCACCACGATGGACTTATCCATTTTGTTGCTTACTACCAAGCCGATCCTTGTTTTCCTTAAATTTCTTTCCATTTTCCAATGTCAATTTATGCCTCAGCGGCTGTTTCGCTAGCGTCGTTGGCCGCTTTTTCGGCCTTCTTGCGTTTCGTCAATTCAGTCATCAACCGCGCAATGGTTTTGCGCGTATACTTGATGCGATTGGGATTCTCTATCGCCGAAACAGCGTGTGCAAACTTCAATTTAGTGAGGGCAGCCTTTTCTTCTGCGATTTGGGCTACTAAGTCCTCTGTTGACAATTCTACGATTTCTGAATTTTTCATGTCTATCAATTATAATACTGGATACCTCCATCAGCGAACTCCGCGGTTTGTTCCCCACGGCGGCTTGCCGGTAACGGCGGCAAAACCAAATGCAGGCAGCGCCAGCAGTTTATGTTTATACGTAGTCCCTACGTATCACAAACTTCGTTTGTACGGGCAGCTTCTGTGCGGCAAGTCGTAGTGCTTCTTTGGCTACCTCCAAAGGCACGCCTTCTGCTTCAAACAACATCCGCCCCGGGCGTACCACGGCCACCCAATATTCGGGTGCACCTTTACCCTTACCCATCCGCACCTCCGCAGGTTTTTTGGTAACGGGTTTATCAGGGAAAATACGGATCCATACCTGGCCTTCACGTTTCATATAACGGGTTACCGCAATACGTGCTGCCTCAATCTGGCGACTGGTGATCCAAGCGGGCTCCATTGATTTGATACCGAATGAGCCAAAGGCCAACTCCGCCCCACGGGTGGCGTTGCCTTTCATGCGGCCCTTTTGCATCTTCCTGAACTTTGTTCTTTTTGGCTGTAACATGTTCGTATCTTATAATCTCCCGACTCAGCGGGATTCTTCTTGTTAACTGTTAATTATTATCTTCCGCTACGATGGCCGCCACCACGGTTGCCACCACCACGTTGTTGACCATGGCCTCCACGGCGGTCACCTCCGCGGCGCTCACCGCCACCACGACGGTCCCGGTCGCCACCACGGAAATCTCCACTGCCTTCCCCACGTGGCTTCGCTCCCGAAGTCTGGCCTACGTTGGGCGACAGGTCGCGTTTCCCATACACCTCACCTTTACATATCCACACCTTTACTCCGATTTTACCGTATGTAGTCAGTGCTTCTACCAGTGCATAATCGATGTCTGCACGGAACGTGTGCAACGGGATTCGGCCTTCTTTATATTGTTCGGTACGGGCCATCTCAGCCCCGCCCAAACGGCCGGAGCACATGATCTTGATACCTTCAGCCCCCATACGCATGGTAGAGGCTATGGACGTCTTCATGGCACGGCGGAAAGAAATCCGCGCTTCCAGTTGCTTCGCCACACCTTCAGCTACCAAATGTGCTTCCAACTCAGGCCGCTTGATCTCGAAGATATTGATCTGTACATCCTTTTTCGTCAACTTTTTCAACTCTTCCTTGATTTTGTCGACTTCCTGTCCGCCCTTACCAATAACGATACCAGGGCGTGCGGTATGAATGGTAACCGTGATACGCTTCAACGTACGCTCGATAACCACCTTAGCCACACCGCCTTTGGCGATACGGACCGACAGGTACTTGCGGATTTTCTCATCCTCAACTAATTTATCGGAATAGTTCTTTCCGCCGAACCAATTGGAATCCCAACCTTTGATGATTCCTAATCTGTTACCTATTGGATTTGCTTTTTGTCCCATTACTTGATAAATTAGTTTTGTGCAATGTTGTTCTTGCTATCTACCACAAGCGTAACGTGGTTTGAGCGTTTACGGATACGGTAACCACGACCTTGCGGTGCTGGCCGTAACCTTTTCAATTGCCGACCACCGCCTACGAAGACTTCCTTAACGAACAACTCGCTTTCTTCCACAGATTTATCTTCATTCTTGGTTTCCCAGTTCTTGATCGCTGAAAGCAGCAGCTTCTCTACGCGGATGGCCGCTTCCTTATTGGTATGTTTCAGGATATACAGGGCATTTTCTACCTTTTCGCCACGGATCAGATCCACTACCAGCCGCATTTTACGTGGCGACGTAGGGCAATTCAATAATTTGGCAGTAGAAGCTCCTCCTACCTGAGCCTTTTCCTGCTCTTTGCGCTGTTTGATGATAACAGACTTCTTTAGTTTACGTGTTGCTTCCATTACCTATTATTTTTTCTTTTCTGCGTGGCCCCTGAATGTGCGCGTGGGCGCAAACTCACCAAGCTTATGACCAACCATATTCTCCGTCACATATACGGGGATGAATTTATTGCCGTTGTGTACAGCAAAGGTATGGCCTACAAAATCAGGTGAAATCATTGATCTGCGAGACCAGGTCTTGACCACTGATTTCTTGTTTGTTTCATTCATAGAAAGAACTTTTCTTTCTAAGTTATGGTCGATATAAGGACCTTTTTTAATTGAACGAGCCACTATTTCTTCCTTTTCTCAATGATGTAACGATTCGATGTTTTCTTCAAACTGCGGGTCTTGTAGCCTTTGGCCAGCAAGCCCTTGCGTGAGCGGGGATGTCCACCGGATGCACGGCCTTCACCACCACCCATCGGGTGATCCACAGGGTTCATGGCTACACCGCGTACGCGTGGCCTGCGGCCCAACCACCTTTTCCGCCCGGCTTTACCCAGTACCTCATTTGCTTTCTCAGCATTGGATACGGAGCCGATAGTTGCCAGGCAAGTGGCCAATATCATACGTGTTTCGCCCGAAGGCAGTTTGATAATCGCATATTTGCCATCGCGTGCCGAAAGCTGGGCATACGTACCCGCACTACGCGCAATGGTACCACCTTGGCCAGGGTTCAGCTCGATATTGTGGATGATGGAACCCAATGGAATCGACTGCAGCGGTAACGTGTTGCCGATTTCAGGGGCCACGGAATCGCCGGAAACAATCACCTGCCCCACCTTGAGCCCTTCAGGGGCAATGATGTAACGCTTTTCGCCGTCCACATAATGCAACAGCGCAATGCGTGCGGTACGATTGGGATCGTATTCTATCGTGGCAACTTTTGCGGGGACATCTTTTTTATCGCGTTTAAAATCTATCAGTCGGTATGATTTTTTGTGTCCCCCACCGAGGTAACGCATAGTCATTTTACCGGAGTTGTTTCTCCCGCCCGACTTTTTGATTTTTACAACCAACGACTTCTCAGGTACATTGGTGGTAATATCGGAATAGTCTCCACCTACTCTGAAGCGGGTGCCGGGGGTAACCGGTTTGAATCTTTTAACTGCCATCTCTTATTATATCGTACTGTAAAAGTCAATAGTTTCGCCATCTTTTATCGTGATGATGGCCTTCTTGTATTTCGGGGTCCTCCCGGATACAAACCCTGCCTTGGTATAGCGGTTCTTGGCCTTACCGGCTACCACAATAGTGTTGACAGCCAAAACGGTTACGCCAAACATCTGCTCCACAGCTTGTTTGATTTGTATCTTGTTTGCCTTAGGGTCTACCTTAAATGCATAGCGGTTCAGCTTTTCCGTGAGCAGCGATGCCTTTTCAGTCAATACGGGCTTCTTAATAATTTCCATGTTACTTGGCAAGTGCCTCCTCCAATGTTTTTACAGCATCCGTTGTCAACAAAAGTTTGCCCGCATTCAATACATCGTATGTATTCAATTCATTGGCGGTAATCACCTTTGCTTTCTTAAGGTTCCTGCTTGATAAATAAACGTTGTTGTTTTGAACGGGTAGTACCAATAAGGTCTTCTCGTTGGTCAAGTTCAGGCTGTTCACCAAATTCACGTAGTTCTTGGTTTTGACGCTATCGAAATTGACCTCATCCAATACCACGATGTTATTTTCCTTGGCTTTATAACTCAGCGCCGACTTACGGGCCAACGATTTGAGTTTCTTGTTCAGTTTGAAACTGTAATCGCGGGGTTGCGGACCGAAGATACGGCCACCGCCATTGAATAAAGGAGATTTGATGCTCCCCGCACGGGCACCACCGGTACCTTTTTGCTTATGGAGCTTGCGGGTAGAACCGGCAATCTCATTACGTTGCTTGGATTTATGCGTTCCCTGGCGCTGATTTGCCAGGTATTGCTTCACATCCAAATAAATCGCGTGGTCATTGGGCTCTACGCCGAATACCGACTCAGGAAGCTGCACCTTGGCACCTGTTTCTTTACCTGATATATTTAAAACGTTAACTTCCATCTCCTTATTTATCTACGATTACGTAAGAACCTTTGGCCCCGGGGATGGAACCACTTACCACGAGCAGGTTTTGCTCCTCGTAAACCTTCAACACTTGCAGGTTCTGCACCTTCACACGGTCGCCGCCGGTACGCCCTGCCATCTTCTTGCCCTTGAACACACGAGACGGCCATGATGCGGCACCAAGCGAACCCAACGCACGTTGGCGGTTGTGCTGTCCGTGGGTGGCCCCACCAACACCGCCGAAACCGTGGCGTTTCATTACACCCTGGAAACCTTTTCCTTTTGAAGTACCGACGACATCAATGTACTCGCCCTCTTCAAAAATGGAAACGGTTACCACCTCGCCGAGCTGTTTCTCATCGGGGAAGGTTTTAAATTCTACCAATTTACGCTTGGGCGTCGTTTTCGCTTTGGCGAAATGCCCTTTCAAAGGTGCCGATGTGTTCTTCTCTTTGGCTTCATCAAAAGCGAGTTGAACAGCGGAATAGCCATCCTTTTCTTCCGTGCGTATCTGCGTTACCACGCACGGGCCAGCTTCGATTACGGTACATGGGATATTCTTCCCGTCCGCATCAAAAATGCTGGTCATTCCTACTTTTTTTCCAATAATTCCAGACATGTTTTTATTATTCTATTAACGTCCATCGAAGCAGTAGGGCTTCGTTCAAGACATACCATCCCCTCAAAAGGGACGGCAAAGATAGGAAACTTACAGTAAGTATCAAACAGTTAGTAAATTATTTTTTTATTTTCCATATCTGCGCCCTTTTGTCTGCCCGCACCCCCTCCTATGCTTTGCCTACAGTAGTAATACTTCTCCCCATAGTTTCCCGATGGTCTCCCGTTGAAACGCCGTCTTTAGGCATTTTTGCCGAGGTATGGTGGGATATCATAGGGATATCCCACGGGGAACGCATGGATAGGACATAACGCTTGCTGCAGAGATCGGGCTATGGGGCGCCCCCAAGCAGGGGCTGCCCTTCTAGCAACCTTCTATAACGCATCAGCGCTTCGATATAGTAGTAATCGGCGTAGGTAAGTGGCACATCGATTTCGCTGCCATGTGGTATAGACCCCACACTATGCAGCAGGATGAAACCGCCATTTGTGCCGATTTCCGCTTTATAGGATGGAGATGAGAGGCTTTGAAGGATTTTTTCCGCTTGGGCCAGATAATCATGGCCTTCATCGCCTTTTATTTGGGTGCTGAATTCGATTAATGCCGAAGCCAATATTGATGCCGTCGAGGCATCCCGGTAGGTTTTATATGTTGTCGCATAAGGACTGTCCTCAGGGAGATCAGGCGCATTAAAATCCCAAAAAGGCACCAGGTCGGCGGGCATATTGGGATGGTCCAGGATAAACGACGCAATCTGCTTCGCGAAATCAAGGTACGTCTCATCACCCGTTTCGCGATACATCATTACATAGCCATACAATCCCCAGGCTTGCCCGCGTGCCCAGGCCGACTCATCAAACGCACCTTGGGCTGTTTTTCTACCCACGATACTGCCATCCACTGGATTGTAATCAATCACATGATACGAGCTGTGGTCCGGTCGGTAGTGATTTTTCATCGTCGTGTTGGCGTGCGTCACGGCGATATCACGGTACTTGGGGTCACCGCTCAGCTTGGATACTTGGGTAAGGAACTCCAAGTTCATCATGTTATCGATGATGACCGGGTAGGTCCACCCTTCCCACGAGCGTATGGCTTTGACCGTAGGGTTATACCGGCTAATCAATGACTCCGCACCGGTAAGCAATATTTCTTCATACGCGGCTGTATCACCGGTAAGCCGGAGTGCATTGCCAAAACTGCAATATAGCATGAAGCCCAGATCGTGGGTCCCTTTGTTATACTTTTCTTTCTCAAGGATAGCCAGCTTGTCTTTGGCTAACTGTAGCAATTCCTCATCCCCTGAATATTCATATAGGTATAGCAATGAGCCGGGATAGAAGCCCGATGTCCACCATTCTGTATTCGAAAACACGCTGGTATCGCCTTGGAAAGTCCGAGGCATTCGGTCGGTAGGCACGCTATCAGCCAAAACTTTTATCTGGGCAACGGCATCATCGAGCTGCTCATTGATAAATTCAGGGCTGAGCTGCAAACTATCACTGGGTTCCCTGGATTGACTCTGGCATGCCGAAGCAACCACCGTTACCACCACAAGGGCTAACATAACATATTTTAAAGAAGCGACCATCAGTTTATCACATAATATTGGTTAAGCGACCAAAAGTAGGCTTTTGCAGGCAAATGTGCAAACGTTTACGTCAGCTATCTTCGGCTGATGTCGCTTACGTAGCCACTTCACTGAGCATAATCGGTACGTTTTGTTCAAACGATCGCTGAGCAGCCACCGCAATCATCGCCGCTTTCAGCCCATCATCGCCCCTCACCGGTATCTCAAGGTCATCCCGCACGGCTTTGATGAAAGCCTGCATCTCCGTGAGGTATGATGTGGTATAGCGGTCCATAAAAAAGTGCAGCGGCAGTGATGATTGCGCCCCACCGCTATGGTAATACACATGGTTGTCCGGCTTGTTGTTATCTACCAACGCCATTCCCTCGGAGCCGAAAACTTCCAGCCGTTGGTCATACCCATATACCGCTTGCCGACTATTATCGATCACCGCCATGGAACCGTCTTCAAAGGTCAATGTCACTACGGTCGTATCTATATCGCCTGCAGTTGCCACTGCTCCTCCGGTGAGTGTAGCAGCCGCAGCATATACTTGCACTACCTCTTTACCCGTGATATACCGTGCCATGTCGAAATCATGGATAGCCATGTCCATAAACAGCCCCCCGGAACTTTGCAGATAGGCCAACGATGGTGGTGCCGGGTCGCGGCTGGTTATTTTTACCATATGTACAGTGCCAATTTTCCCTTCACAGACCAGCGAGCGCAACTTCATGAAATTCGCATCAAACCGCCGGTTGAAGCCCAGCATCAGTTTGATGCGACTTTGCTTTACGATGGTCAGCGTCTGCTCGATGCGCGTGAGCGAAAGGTCAAGTGGCTTTTCGCAGAATACATGCTTGCCCATGCGGGCACACCGCTCTACGTAATCGGCATGGGTGTCCGTGGGCGAACAGATAACGACTGCATCAACCCTTGGGTCGTCAATGAGTTTATCGGCCTCCGTGTGCCGCACGTGTGTCGGTAATGCATCATGGCATACATCAGCGACCATCACCACCTCAGCCTCTGGTATTTGCTGGGTGATATTGTTATAGTGTATTTTACCAATCCGGCCAAGGCCGATAATCCCGATTTTCAGTTGCATAAACTGTTTGTTTTAATGGCAATGTATTATAGTCCTAATTGTCTTAAATAAGCTCGATTATTATTGGCACATATTTTTGGTGCCCCCATCCCTGGCAATACATCCTGCTCCACCACAATCCATCCGTTATAGCCATCGGCACCAAGTGTTGCCAATATGGCACCGAAATCTACCACTCCCTTTCCCAATTCACAAAACACGCCCCGCTTCACCGATTCGAAATAATC
Organism: Parapedobacter soli; assembly: GCF_025460835.1. Taxonomy (GTDB): domain Bacteria; phylum Bacteroidota; class Bacteroidia; order Sphingobacteriales; family Sphingobacteriaceae; genus Parapedobacter; species Parapedobacter soli. The sequence goes on from NZ_JAMXAY010000001.1 coordinate 65,537, forward strand.
CCACTCGTTTGCGCCCGATGCCGCACCGACTTGCGCGGCATAATCTTTGAAGTGCACGTGCCAAATACGATTTCCGTACTGATTGACCGCAGCCATGGGATTGCCACCGCCAAAGGCGTAATGCCCCGTATCGAAGCAGAGACCAAGCAGTTGCGGATCGGTCAATGACATCAGGGTGTCGAGTTCTTGGGGCGTTTCCACATAACCGCCACAATGGTGGTGGAATACTGTGCGCATCCCGTATTCTTCTTTCACCGCCTGTGCCACTTGCATTGCGCCTTGGGCGAACGTCTCCCATTGGCGCTCATCCAAACCCATTGCCGGGGTTATACGCCCCGCGTAGGCTGTACGTAAAGGAACCGTCCCATTATCATCGGCAAGCACAATAAAAGCATCCGTATAATCCGCGTCAGCCATCAATCCCGCTACCCGCAGGGCATTCGCCACACCTCTCTGGTGGGCACCCTTTTGTACCAACGGCACCGGTACAAATGCACCCACGAGATCCAACTGGAACCGGCTGACGACCTCCTTGAGCGCAGCGGGCTCCGTGGGCATAAATCCCCAGTCGCCCAATTCGGTTCCCACATAACCGGTTTCCCTGATTTCCCGCAACACCTGCAGATGGTCTGGTGCCTCCGCCTCGAGATCAAATTCCAATGCTCCCCAAGAACAAGGCGCGTTCGCTACTTTTATTCCTTCCATACCGTTAAAATTTTCGTGACCATTCTTTTGGCCACCGCTCGATGACTACCTTGGTCTGTGTGAAAAATTCGATGGCATGTCTTCCTTGACCATGCAGGTCGCCAAAGAAGCTATCGTTCCAACCACTGAAGGGGAATTGTGCCATCGGCGCAGCCACACCGATATTTATGCCGACATTCCCTGCGTTGACCTCGCTACGAAACTTCCGCGCATTGGCACCGCTGCTCGTAAACAAGCACGCCATGTTGCCGTAGTGGTTACGATTGATGAACTCCAGTGCAGCATCGACCGTAGGCAAGTTAATGAGGCTCATCACCGGTCCGAATATCTCGGTCTGTATGATTTCTCCACCCAGCGGCACATTTTCCAATATAGTGGGCTTAATGAAGTTACCCGTTTCAAAACCTTCGATCGCTGCATTCCGGCCGTCCAGCAGCAAATTCGCGCCTTCGTGCACCCCTTGTTCGATAAGCTGTTCGATCCGGGCTTTGCTCTCAGTAGAAATCACCGGCCCCATTTCCACGTCATCCAGTAGGCCATACCCTGTCTTCCTGCTTTTGGCCGCTTCGTACAAGGCGTCCTTCACACGTCCCTGCTCATCGCCTACCACCAAAATATTCGAAGCCGCCAGGCAACGTTGCCCTGCGCACCCGTACACACTATCGGTGACGATTCGGGAGGTTGTATCCAAATCCGCATCTGGAAGGACAACCACCGGATTTTTCGCTCCCCCTTGCGCCTGCACGCGCTTGCCATATTGTGCTCCCTTGGCATAAATATACCGGGCCACACGGGTGGAACCCACAAAACTGATTGCTTTTATCCCCGGATGTTCCAGTATTGCATCTACCGATGCCTTCCCGCCGTGCACCAAATTGACCACACCCGGGGGCAACCCGATTTGGTCGATTAACTGCATTACCTTCTGCATCGTTAGCGGCACCTTTTCCGACGGCTTAATGATAAAGCTGTTGCCGCATGCAATCGCATACGGCAGAAACCAAAAGGCGATCATTCCCGGGAAATTGAACGGTACGATACCCGCACACACACCCACTGGCTGGCGTATGACAAACTCATCAATGCCCCGCGTTATATTTTCCGAGAATTCACTTTGCAACAGCGTCGGTGCGGCACACGCCGTTTCTACATTTTCTATGGCACGCTGCAGTTCGCCAATCGACTCCGCTTTGGTCTTACCGCATTCATTCGTAATGGTCTCTGCCAGTTCGTCCAAATGCTGCTCTAATAATACCTTCAACCGGTACAAGGGTTGCACCCGCTGCATTACGGGCACAGCTGCCCAATCCGCTTGGGCACGCAATGCCGCTTCCACCGCATCCCCCACATCGGCAGCCGTATCGTCTCCGTGCGGCACTCGTCCCATTGGTGCCTGGGTAGCCGGATTTATGATATCGATGGCTTGGCGCTCCCGGCTTGCCTGCCAGTGCCCATTGATGTAATTCTGTAATATTTCCATGAACTATTCCTATTTTAAACATTTCCCAATAAGATGTAAATCACCAGCGTAATAACTACCAGCGTGATTGCAAAAGGCTTGGTATACCGCCACGCCTCCATCGGTACAGCTGTGGTATCCAGCGGAGCAACCGCCGTGGTCTGTGCCGGGTAAAGCCGGGATACCCCGAACATGACGCCCATATTCAGCAAAAACTCGATTCCCCAGATATGTATGAAGTGAATATCCACCTTTAAGATGAATGTGCACAACACGTAAAAAATTAACCCGGTAAACAGGGCCGCTTTGGCCCCGGCAGCCGAAATACGCTTGAAAAAAAAACCGCCGATCATGATGGACGCGATAGGGATAAAAAAGATACCGTTCAGTTCCTGCAGCAATTGGAACAGCCCCTCGGGTGCATTAGCCACAAAAGGTGCCGCCACGATAGAAGTTATGGCGAGTAAGGTCGCCACCATCCGCCCCATAGTCACCAGCTTCTTTTCCGGTGCCCCTGTTCTGATCATCCGCTTATATACATCGATACTGAAAATGGTCGACGCACTGTTGAGCACCGCATTGAACGTACTGAGTACGGCACCCATGATTACCGCAGCAAAAAGCCCCAAGAGCGGCATCGGCAGGATTCTTTTGACCAACTCGGGGTATACCATGTCTTGATTGTCATAAAAGGCATCGCTGAAATAATAATAACCGATTACACCGGGCAAGACAATAATGAAAGGAACGAGGATCTTCAGCAGGCCGGTATATAATAGCCCTTTTTGCGCTTCCTTAAGATTTTTCGCACCCAGCACCCGCTGAACAATCGTTTGATTCATGCACCAGAAGTATAGCTGGTTAATCACTAGTCCGGTGAAAAGCGTACTGAATGGCATCACCGAATCTTCTGTGCCGATAACGTTGAATTTTTCTGGACTGTGTTCGAAAACGCGGGCCAAACCGTTCAGTGGATTCCCATCACCGATATAGATGAGTGCCAAAACAGGTATCAGCAAGCCACCGAAAAGCAATCCATAACCGTAAATAACGTCCGAAACAGAAACTGCTTTCAGGCCGCCAATGATGGCATAGGCAGCACCGATACATCCCACCACCACCACCGTAATCCAAAGGCCGGTCTCTCGGCTCACACCCAATACTTCCGAAATATTGAAAATACTTTCCAGGTTGATGGCCCCCGTGTATAAAACAATCGGCAATAGGGTCACGGCAAAAGAAACCAATAAAAACAGTGCAATCAACGAACGAGTGCCCTTGTCGAATCGCCTTTCCAAGTATTCCGGTATGGTGGTAAGCCCCATCCGCAAGTACTTAGGCACAAAATACACCGCCGCTGCGATAAGCGCCAAGGCGGAGGTCACCTCCCAAGCGATGATGATAAATCCGTTTTTATAGGCCGAACCGTTCATACCGACCAGGTGTTCAGTCGAGATGTTCGTCATAATCATGGAGGCGGCGATTACCGGCCCCGTCAGGCTCCGACCCCCAAGGAAATAGCCATCTTGCGTACTCAGGTTGTCCTTACGCATGCGGAGCCAAGCATAGATACCCACAAATAGGGTAAACCCTACGAAACTAATAATGGCAATTAGGGACGATGAAGATTCAAACATAAGCAACGGTTATGGCTAGTGTACACACATTTTATAAATGACGGCGTTGTTTTTCCTTTTGGCTCACGGACTGCTCGTAGGCTTGCTGTACGCCGGCAGTCCCGGATACCGCAGCGAGCGGTACTTCCCACCATGCGTGGCCATAACCAGCCATCTTCCGCTCGGGTCCGGTTTCTACATAGACCACGGTGGTCGTTCCGTTAGCCTTAGCCTGTTCCAGCGCCTTGCCAAAGGAAGCCGCGTCAGATGCACGGATGACCGTAGCACCCAGACTTTCTGCATTCTTGGCAAGGTCTACCGGCAGCAGCTGGCCATCCAACTGCCCCGACCCTTCGTCTCGTGCCCTATATTGGGTGCCGAAACCTTCGGTACCCAGCGATCTGGACAAGCCACCGATGCTCGCGAATCCGTGGTTATTGATTAGGATGATGGTGAGCTTGTAGTCTTCCTGTATGGAGGTCACGATTTCCGACGACATCATCAGGTAGCTTCCATCGCCTACCATCACATACACCTCGCGCCCACGATCGGCCATCTTGACCCCTAGTCCACCGGCAATTTCATATCCCATACACGAGTACCCGTATTCGAGATGGAAGCCCTTGGGGTCGCGTGTGCGCCAAAGCTTATGCAAATCGCCGGGCAGGCTGCCGGCAGCACATACCACCACATCTTTGGGTGCCGCAAAATCATTGACCAAGCCGATAACCTCCGCTTGCGAGAGTCGTTGGTCGCTTTCCGGCTCATAAGCCAATGCTACTTTTTCATCCCAGCTGTGATTATAGGCCGCTACCCGGTCTCGGTAGGCCGTGTCCACGCTGTAGTCGGCCAAGCGGTCTGTTAATGCCTCCAGCGTGGCACGCGCATCGCCGGTGAGGGCCAAGCCCGCTTGTTTGTGGGCGTCAAACTCTGCAACATTGATATTGATAAAGCACACATCTGAGCTTTGAAAGGCCGTTTTGGACGCGGTGGTAAAATCACTGTACCGCGTACCGATACCAATCACCAAATCCGCCTCTCCGCTAACCGCATTCGCCCCTTCCGTGCCCGTTGCCCCCATGGCGCCTAACTGATGGGGGTCATTATAAGGCAGGGACCCTTTGCCGGCAAAAGTCTCTGCAACGGGAATACCAGTGGCGTGTACGAACGCACGGAGCGCATCGGTGGCTTCTCCATAGATTACCCCGCCACCGGCCACGATCATTGGCCTCTTGGCCGCACGGATCCGTGCAACAGCTCGTTGTATCAATTCTGCGTCAGGTAAGGGTCGTGGGATATACCACACCCTTCTTTCGAACAATTCGTTGGGAAAATCATAGGCCTCTGCCTGCACGTCTTGCGGTAAACAAAGAGTCACTGCACCTGTCTCCGCTGGTGACACCAATACCCGCATTGCCTGCATCAACGAAGCGATTAGCTGCTCGGGCCGGTTAATGCGGTCCCAAAACCGGGATACGGGCCGGAAACAATCGTTGACCGAGACATCTGCCGATGCCGTAAATTCGAGTTGCTGCAACACAGGGTCCACATGCCGGCTAGCAAAAATATCGCCCGGAAGCAATAATACCGGAAGCCGGTTGATGGTGGCCGCTGCAGCAGCCGTCAGCATATTGGTCGCCCCCGGACCAATGGACGAGGTGCAAGCAAATGTAGACAGGCGGTTTCTCATACGGCTATAGGCCGCGGCGGTATGGACCATGGCCTGCTCATTGCGTGATTGGTAATAGGTGAATGCAGGGTAGTCAAATAGCGCTTGGCCTATTCCACCCACGTTGCCATGTCCGAATATACCGAAACAACCGGCAAAGAATTTATGTTGCACACCATCCCGTTCCACGTATTGCTGGTCGAGAAATCGGATAAGTGCTTGGGAAGTAGTCAACCTCATGTTAAAATCCTCCATGTTTTTCGATGAATACCATTGACTCGTCCAGTGTAGGCATGAAATTGGCGCAACCAGGTTGCAGTACCACCTGTGCTCCACTCGCGTTACCCATGCGGCACGACTTGTACAGGTCCCACCCGTTAAGGTAGCCGTAAATAAACCCGGAAGCAAACGCATCACCTGCTCCTAAGATGTTTAGCGGCACCACCGGAAATCCGGGTACATCTATCTTATTCCCTTTGTTATCATATACGGTTGCACCTGTTGCACCTCGTTTCACCACTAATACTTCCACACCCAACGCCAAAACCCCCTCAATCGCTTTATCGATATCGCCTTTGACGGTAGGAGCAGAAATCTGCTGGTGTTCAATCGTCACCTGCGAGGCATCCTCCAACATCGCTGCCAAGAGCTCTTCCTCGGTACCGATTGCCACCTGGATATTGGGGAGCAACGCCCGTACCATTACGCCAAACGATCGGATGTCTGCCCATTGGTCTGCCCGGAAATCAATGTCGAGCAGGGTGGTCACGCCGTGTGCTTTAGCACGTTCAGCCGCATGGAAGACTGCGCTGCGGCTCGGCTCGATATTCAATGCCGTGCCTGACAGTTCAATCAGCCGCACACTCGCCATGTCTATAGCATTCACATGATCGATGGTAATCTGCGAATCTGCCGCATTGTTGCGGTAAAATACAAGTGGAAAGGTATCTGGCGGCTGTATGCCCAGCAACACGGCACTGCTCCGCGCGCCGGCTATGCGGGGAATAAAGGCCGTTTCCACCTTTTCCTTTTCCAGAAAATTTAAAATGAAGTCGCCTACTTTGTCGTCGCCCACACCCGTAAGGAGTGCCGCTCGGAGTCCCAACCGGCTGCAACCGGTGGCAATATTCAACGGAGATCCCCCAACGAAGGCATCAAACCCTTTAATGGCTATAAACTCAGCCCCGATGTTCTGCGAATAGAGGTCTATTGATGAACGCCCCACCGTGAGCACGTCATATGCTTTTAATTTGCCATCCATTATCCATTCATTTTTGCGGTTACCATTGGAATCCGCTCATCCCTACCCTTCCACGTACCGAATATCCACTCATGGTCCGGATCGGGTGTGTTGGCCAGCGATTGATCCGAGCCCGCTAGGAAGTTGAGGTAATATACATCATAGCCATGGCCGGCTACCACTGGATGGTAACCTTTAGGTACCAGCACTACGTCGTTATGCCGGGCTAAGGCGATTTCATTTAGGCTGCCATCGCCGGTGTATATCTGCTGGATGGCATACCCCTGGGGTTTACTGATTTTATAGAAATACGTCTCTTCCAACCGAGCCTCCACTAACTGTCCATTTTCATCAACAATACGCTCATCGTGCTTATGGGCTGGGTATGAGCTCCAGTTGCCCGATGGGGTGTAGACCTCAACAGCGACTAATCGGTGGCAGGGAAATCCTGGCCCCAGCAAATCGTTGATTTGTCGGGTGGCGTTATCACCACCGCGTATTTCTATCTGTACGTCTTGGGGCTGCTTTAATACTGGCGAAAAATCACGGTCTGTCTCGCACCACCCATAGGCGATGTCCAACACATCACTTTCGGCAACGAATTCGAAGGACGTATGGCGCGGCAGGTAAAGCGAATGGGCCATGCCCGAAAAAACATCCTTCCTTCCGTTAAGGGTCTGCCAGCTTCCTTTATCCGTATTCACTCGATAATTACCCCCTAACAAGATGATGGCATACTCGTTGTCTCCGGTATCATCCTGCCACACCTCACCCCGCTGCATCGTCCTTGCAGCAAAATTGAGGTATTGCCACCCAGCGTCTTCCCGGCTGATGTGTTGGTAAACCGAGGTGGCATCATCCGGTTTGGCCAAAAGCCCGCATTGTTGATCCTGTTTCATTTCAATGAATTCTTTTATTAAGTCAGTAACGGCCGCGCTTATTTGAGGAAAGCTACTGCTTTTCCCGCGGCCCCTAATTTTTCAAATTTTTCGACGCACAGTTTTTCCAACGCTTCAACATACATCCTACCTGGCACAATCGGATCAAATTGTTCGGGGTGAGCCGCAAAGAATTCACGATGCACCCTTGTCCAAAGCACCCGCAGATCAGTAGCGACGTTTACCTTGCAGATGCCATAGGCCGTAGCCCGCAGAAGCTCCTCGTCTGACACGCCACGTGCGCCCCGATGCATTTGCCCCCCGGCCGCATTAATCCGGGCCAGTTCATCTGGATCTACCGATGACCCGCCATGCAAAACCAGTGGGAAGCCGGGTAATTGCTGTTGGATGGCATGTAAGATATCGAAACGAATCCCTTGATCGCCAGAAAACTTGTAAGCCCCGTGACTGGTCCCTACGGCTACCGCCAAGCTATCACACCCTGTACTTTTCACAAAATAAGCAGCATCCTCCGGTCGGGTATATTTTGATTCGGATTCCGAGACCTGTAGATGATCTTCAATTCCGCTCAACACCCCCAATTCGGCTTCAACAAACACGTTTTTTTGTGTGCCATCGAAACCACTTCACGTGTGCGGCTAATGTTCTGCTTCAATGGATCATGCGACGCATCGATCATCAGGGAACCGTATTGCCCGCTGCCAAGAGCGTTAGCGATATGCGCTTCATTACCGTGGTCTAAATGGAGCGTAAACACCACATCGGGATACACCCGAGCCGCCGATGTGATCATCGCTGTTAATACCTCGGGCGTAGCGTAATCGCGAGCGACTGGCGTGGTTTGGATAATGACCGGTGACCGACTCGTGTCGGCGGCCCGGAACACCGCCAAGACTTGCTCCATGGTAAAGACATTAATCGCCGCAACAGCATATTTGCCATAGCATTCTTTAAATAGGGTATGTGGCGATATCATCATCTAGCTTCAGACCGTTGGTTCTACAATACAACGACAATTTAGATGGACAGTCAAGATGAAAAGACGCAAAGGTTTGCGTTACATCTTCACTGGTTGTTAGGGCACAAATAATATGCTATCCGGCAAAACACGTTCGGAAATTAATCGGCTTGCATATCCCACTTCAAGCACTTCACCCATATAATCCTCAAAATACGCCAGTTCAAAATCGTGATACCCTGCTTCGAGTGCTACCTTACCATCCTTTCGCCGGGCGTTATGCGAGCCATCATTATCAACAACCAGATGCCCGCCAATCGAGAGTTGAGAACCGTCGTCAGAATACGTGTAAAACCGATAGACTCCTCGACTTGGAATTTTAATCAATCCCTTAAACACAATAGCAAAGGAGTCCCTAGCGGTAGCAACGTCAAGCGAAAGATGTTCTGTAGTACCGACGTGGACCAGTTTGGCGTTTCGTGAGGTATCAGCCAATTGCTTCAGTCGCCCACCTTCGTAATATCGGTAACGGAGCCCTTGGCTTGGATTGTTGACGGGCTTAGGGAGGAGGTAATTCATCGCGTCTTCTTCATCGGCCGAAAGGCCCGATGGATAATAATAAACAAGTTCCTTCACGCTTGGTGTACGAACCCAAGTATCAAAGCGGCGCTCCCCTTCGTACAATTTAATGATTCGGCCACCGCGCTGCAAATCGCCATATGCGTCGATGCCCGTTGTCCGCCCAAAGGCCAACGCAATGTCATAACGCATGCCGATATAATCATTATTGTGATCGTGCCCCACAAACGCTCCCATGACGTCCTGCATCTCGAGAAAAGAGGCGAATAACCCAGAATTGATATCCGACGAGGCAACGCCTTCATTGGCCGTACCAAACGTGTTTTCTTTCTGATGAATTTCCTCGAATTCTTTAATCGGTATATGAAAAAAAGCCAAGGCCGGCAAAGGGCCATTCCTATTTTCCGCTGTATATCGGTTGCTTTGCTCGCGATACCAAGCCAACTGGTCGAAATGCACCCAATCATAATGGCCATATTTGTGGGCCGACGGCCGATTATGCGTATCCAAACAATAAAGCAGCGCCCTCACTTCGTCGGCCCCACTCGCAAATATGGGAAGCACATAATTTCCACTACCACTGATGGTCGGACCCGCCTCACCGACGAAGTAAGCGGCACCACTCAACGCCTCGAAGACCTCCGACCGGGTCATTCCTGCCTCGTCATCGTGGTTGCCCAAGGTCAATGCCCAAGGCATTTTTGCCTCTTCAAAAATCTTCGCTATAGACTCCCATCCTTCCGCGGCTGGAGGGGCGGTTACCACATCTCCGGTAACAATAGCCAAATCCGGCTGCTCTGCCGCTAGTATATGTAAGATCACTTCCTTTGTACGGGCACTATTCGGCGAAGCGTCTTCCCAGTGCAAATCTGTGAACTGCGCAATTTTGAAATGGCCATCGCTGTTAAATCGAAGCTTGATAGCTCCACTATTTCCGTTATCACCCTGTTTGCAGCCGAAAGCAAGCAAAACGAGTAAGATTGCAGCTGAAAATATACTCTTCATAATGGTATACAATTAAAGTGCTAAAGCCTGCTTGATTTTATGAAAGATCGCCGTATTTGGATAAACACCCTTGAAATCGTCTGACCCCGGCCCATAGGCGAAAACCGGCAGCATCAACGGCGTATGATCATCCGTCATGTATAAGGCCGTGATTTCGCCCTCCGCCCAATTTCCGTCAATCAATGTCAATCCACCCGTTTCGTGGTCACCAGTCACAATCACCAATGTCTGGCCGTCTTCATCAGCAAATTTCAATGCCTCGGCAACAGCCAGATCGAAACTCAACGTTTCCATAATGGATCCAGGTAACGAATTGGCATGGCCAGCGTAGTCAATCTTTGCCGCTTCCACCATCAGGAAGAAACCCTTTTCACTCGTCCCATCCAAGCGAAGAATGGCCGATTGTGTTGCCTCAGCCAAAAGCCTGATGTTTTTTTCTGACACAGCTTTCCCAAATCGGTCATCGATGCAAATGGTTTTTTCGGCGTAGTTAGGCAACTCCCCTAAATCGGTCACGAGCTGATATTGTGCATTTAACTCATTCCAAAGATCCCTGCCATCATTACGGTGGCTGAACACACGCCTACCGCTCCCAATAAGCAGATCCAATTTTCCGTCCATCAGGTACGCGGTCAAGGCATCGCTATCGTCCCGCTCAGCCGCGTGTCCGTAAAAGGCGGCAGGTGTCGCATCAGCCACATTACCTGCGGTGACCACACCGCAAACCATTCCAGCGTCATTCGCATAGTCCGTAATTGATGGGTTAATCTGGCCCACGGAATCTACACTGATGTGGCGATTTTTCGTTTTTTTACCGGTAGCCAATGCACTACCTCCCGCGGCTGAATCAGTGGTGTATGCATCCAAGGCGCTGGTTTCCTGCAGGCCAATGGTGGGGATGAGCAGTGTACTCAACGTCCTATTAAATGCATAGGCTGCCTGCAATTGCGCCAACCCCATGCCGTCGCCAATCAATAAAATAACGTTTCTGATACGTTCATTACTTCCGTCTACTGCACCAAGGGGTATATATACGGGAATAGCGGCCGACAACGTCATTTCCTTCCCGTCAAATCCTCTGAAACCACGTGTTGTGACATCCAATCTTTCTGCGCGCGTGATTTCACCGCCCTGTAAAGGCCGTTGCTGGCTGAATGTTTTCCTGTCAAAATTGGAAAAGAACGCAGCACAACGCTCAATCTCATCCGTATTGATGATATCCACACCCATTTTGTATAACGTATTCCAAGCAGTTATACCATCAGGTGTGCCCCAAAACCGGATTTTCTTGCCAAGTCCATGGGCCTGGTCAATCGCTTTAGCGACCTGTTTGCCCTCCTTGTCTGTCAATGCTCCTTTCCCGTTCCACTTCGCATAACTGGAAAACGGCGCGCTAATGAACGCCACACGTTCCAACTGGCTCTCGGTATAGTGAACGTTAAGCCGCCCGTCAAACCAGATGTAGCGCGGGAAATCAGCAAACGCTAAGGGATCCGGCATAGCACCGGAAATCACTACAGTGACCGCATAGGGGTTTACGGTCTCATCAAACACGTCCGGATATTTTGCGAGGAGATCGACCACTGGCTGTAAGGTTTCCGTAGCAGGCGTTTTCAGATCGATTAGGAGGACGCACCTATCCGATGACGCAGCCCATGCCCGCCCTCCATTTGAGGTGAACACGTCTACAATGGGTTTGATGTACAATGCCTCCAAAGTCCGATGAGGTTGTAACTCCCCACGGTCATGGCCGACCAATACCGCTCCATCCACTGCAAATACGTCGGCTTCGATGGTATAGACCTGTTGCGAGTATGCCTGATAAAACGGCACTCGCTGGTGATAGTCATTGTGTGCATGGATCAAAACGCGATCCTGCTGGGCAGCTACTTGGAGTATTGCCCAGCAGGATACGAATATCCATGCTAATAAGCATCTCATAGACATCAATATCCGTTATTTTGCTTCAGGTTCTCACTCGTAGCAATTTCCCTTACCGGGATCGGAAATACATGGTGTATTGACGGATTGAACCGCCTTGCTGGCCATACTTCTACCTCTTCCAACGACGCAATTGTGCCGTTTGCCAAATTCACTTTGAAACCATGCAACGGCTGCGCATAGGTTGTCTGCGCATCTCCCCAACGAACAAGGTCAAGGTGGCGCCATACCCCCCATTCAAAAGCAAACTCTACGCGTCGTTCATTCTTTAGCTGTGCTTTGGTTGCCTGGCTATTACGTCCCAAACCTGCCCGCTCACGGATATCGTCTATCAATTCTTTAGCTACGGGATCGCCTTCCCCATTTTTCCAGATGAGTGCTTCTGCCTTGATCAGCAAGATTTCGGCGTACCGCATTAACGATATGTTGAGATCGGTGGTCATGTTGTTACCATCAGGGTTAACTGTTTTTCCGATAGCATCAGCGTCACGGAATGGCGCGAGGTATTTACGCAGCGTCATCCCCGTTGGGCTCGACGTGGACGCAGGATTGACCTGCCAAATGATATCGTTGCCGATAAACGACACGTGATCGCCAGGAGCCACAATCGTTGCTGCTCTCCGCTCATCACCTTCCTCAAACGCATTATAAAGCTCAAGTGTAGGCTGGAAATACCCCCATGTGTTATAATAGCCAAACCCTCCGTTCTGGAAGGATATGCCCGGCCATTTCGAGCCATCGATTTCATTGCTCGTCACACTGTATATGTATTCTGTACTCCAATTGTTTTCGATTTCAAACACATCTGCATAGCTGTCCAGCAACCGGTGCTTCTGCGAGTTGATTACCTTGTCGGCGTACGAAATCGCCACATCGTAAAATGAGGCATCAAATTGGGCGGCATACAGCGCTGCCCTAGCTGCAAAGCCCCACGCTGCGGTTTTATGCACCAATCCCCAATCGCTTGTAGGGATGTCATCGAAATAAGGCAGGTATTCCGAGGCGCGCTCCATATCGTTGATGACCATCCGGTAATTTTCAAGCACAGAGGCTGGCCGTGGCACATCGATTTCTTCGGTTGGGGTATCCTCTGTCACGATGGGTATTCCCCCATTGGGACCATCATCCCCATACCAGGGAGCAAGCCACAGGTAAGCAAACGCACGCCAAAAAAAGGCATTACCTAGGACGATATTTTTTGTAGCATCAGAAATACTTGTAGCATTAGGTATTTCTGCAATAATCCGATTCGCGTAGTTAATGGTTTGGTACATACGGGGCCAATTGTCCCGCACATCTCTTGACATCGAACCATTATCTATAAAATTCTTGATATTGGCCGCTTCGGCCTGCGTGCGACCTGTCACCATATCGTCGCTGGCATTTTCATACCAAAAGAAACCACGGCCCATTGTTCCCTCACGGTACTGCCATTCGTAAAGAGCGTAGACCGTTTGCATGGCCTGCTCATCGGATACGCTACCCAAGTCCGAAGGTTGTCCATAAGGTTCGAATTCCAAAAAGTCATTGCAAGACGTAAACACCAATACGAGGGCAAACGTCATTATTAAAATCTTCTTCATCTTTAAAACAGCTAATTGCTTCTTAAAACGAAACGTTGATACCTAAACTGAACATGCGCGATACGGGAAACCTACCCCCATCGATTCCGAGGTTACCTACCTCGGGGTCAAACGCCGAATAATCCGTGAGCGTTAACACGTTTTCAGCATTGGCATACACCCGTATGCTGGTTTGCCCTGTCCCACCAATCCGGCCCACCAAGCTGCTTGGCAGTGTATAAGCGAGGTTTACATTCTTCAACCTCAGGTAATCCGCCTTTTCCAAGAAGTACGACGACACCTTCGAATAGTTGCCGTTCGGGTCATCGATGAACGACAATCTAGGGATACCGGAATTCGGATTATATTCGAAGGATTGCAGGATATCCGTGGTCATGTTCCAACCCTTCAACCCCGACGAAGACATTGCTCTCACACCGTTGAACACATTGACGCCAGAAACACCTTGCCAAAACATACTCAGGCTGAACCCTTTCCAAGTGGTACCAAGGGTAAAACCATAGGAGAAATCCGGGTAATCATAAGCGCCCATATATTGCCGGTCGCCATCGTTGATAATCCCATCATTATTGTGATCCACGAACCGGATATCCCCCGGTTTTGCTGACGGTTGAATCAGCGAAGTCTCGCCGGTTTCTGGATTCATCCACGTATAATTGTTGATCTCTTCTTGGGTCTGGAAAATCCCATTGGCCTCAATCAGGTAATACGAGTACCAGGGCTGCCCCACGGTTGATTGCAGTGGTTGCATGGAATTCACGCCTTCACTATGGGCAATCAGCGTACGTTTGCCGATATTCAGCACCTTATTTTTCACGGTTCCTAAATTACCGCGTACATCCACATGCCAATCGCCGAACTGTTGTTTATAAGCCAATGAAAATTCAAACCCTGTATTCTCAACCTGCCCGATATTCGTCTCCGGAGGTGAAGCTACACCCGCTACGGACGGTACTGGCAAGCTTTCAATCAGGTCCTTCGTCTTCTTGCTGAAATAATCCGCTGTCAGATTCAGTTTGTTATTGAAGAATCCCAAGTCCACACCTAAGTTGGCCTGTTCGGTGCGCTCCCACTTCAGGTTGGGGTTGGGAATGGTGCCTTGATACAAGCCAAACATCCACCTGTTCGTATTTTCACCCAAGAATACCCCTACGTCACCCAACGAATATGGCGGTGCGTAGATAAATCGGCGAACCGAACGAACATTGCCCACTTGCCCCCAACTAGCGCGGACTTTGAGGAAGCTCACCGCATCGCTCTGCGGCATGAACGGTTCTGAGGTCACCTTCCAGGCCACAGAAGCCGCTGGAAAGACATCGGCGTTGTCACTGGGGTTCAGCTTAGACGATGCATCCCTTCGGATACTTCCCGTGAGGAAGTAACGGTCGTCGTAAGAATACGAGACGCGGGCAAGCTGAGACATGATAGATTCTTCCCATATCAGTTCCTCCGGCCTATCCGAACTCCAATCCGCAGCGTTTTCAAATACGACGTAATGCGGATATTCGAACTGGTAGCCGCGCGTATATACTTTATGGCTTCGCTCAGTCGAGTAATTCATGGTAAATGCACCAAGGGCAGACAGGTAGTGTTTCCCGTTGAATGTTTTCGAATAAGAGAGGATATTCTCCCAGTTCCAGTTTTTATCGAACAACGACCTTATGCTACGGAAGTTCTCGTCGATTGTCCTTCCTGGTGCTGTAAATCGACCCGTAAAGCTTTCACCACGGAAATTTGAGGTATTGTAGGAAAAGTCAGACTTGAATTCCAATCCATTGATTGGCTTTATAATCAGCGAGGAAAGTGAAAACACACGATTTGTTGGATTATGTTGCCGGGTATTCAACAATTGGCTCACGGGGTTTAACAAATCCGCTTCTACGCTGAAACCTTCAGCCAGCGCCCAACGCGGAACGGTCCCACTCGGCAGTTGGTTTCCCAAATCATCGTATTCGTACATTTCATTGAAACGTGGGTAAGCCATAGCGGAGAATACCGCACCTGTATGACCCGAGCCGATCTCACTTTGTCCATTGCTGTATCCGTAAAGCAAACTTTGGTTCAGGCTTACCCAGTTATTGAATTTAAAACCTAAGTTCAACCGGGCTGTAAGGTTCTTATTCCACGTATTCAATAGGGTGCCATCTACGTCATCGTAAGCCAATGATGCCAGCGCATTCAACGATTCACTACCCCCGCTGATGGTAACGTCATAATGCTGCATCCTACCCGACCGGAAAATCTCATCCACCCAATCCGTCCGGGTTACATTTCCATATGGAAACTGATCCGGGTCATAGGTCGCTGGGACACTACGGCCAGCCGCAGCAGAGGCATCCTTCCACACCCGATTGAAATCTTCCGCTGTTAGCACCTCGGGTGTCCGCCACGCTTGCTGCACACCGTTCCAAGCGTTTGCATCCACACGTAGCGTTCCCGCCCTAGCCTTCTTCGTCGTGATCACGATTACCCCACCGGAACCGGCATATGCTCCGTATATTGCAGATGAGGCGGCATCTTTCAGCACCGTCACTGTTTCAATGTCTGCCGGGTTAAATGGTGCATTGGGAACACCGTCTACGACATACAGTACGCCATCGCCCGCCCGGTTTCCACGGCCGCGGATACTGATGTTATCCGTAGCCCGAGGATCACCGCTTTGTTGCACGCGCACACCCGGCATTTCGCCCTGAATGATGTTGCCCAATGATGCTGGCCGACCTTTGAACCGATCATCCACGCTGACAGACGATACGGCCACCGAAAGGTCCTGCTTACGATTTGAACCGTAACCAATAGCCACGACCTCATCCAGCATATTAGCATCTCCTCCCAATTGGATGTTAATGGTCAACCGTCCATCCACATGCTCCTCCAATGAGGGGAACCCCACATAGGAGAAAACCAATATCGCATTGGCTCCCACATCAATGGAATACTCCCCCTCTTCATCCGTTACTGTCGACCTGTTCGAATGTTTTTCGGCAACGGTTACACCCGCCAGCGGCTCACCTGAGTTCTGTTCGGTGACTTTGCCGACTATCTTCTCTTGGGCATACGCCCTACCGCCCAAAGCGACGAGAACAACCAGCAAACAAAAGTTAAGATAATAGATTTTTCTCATATCGATAATTTGTTGATAACTAATATTAGCTTTTCACGGCACAAGTATATTCACTGCCTTCTAACTTTTCATTAATTCTGTGTTATGCTTCTCTTGGCATTAGATTAAAACAGTCTAATAAAAATTCTTTGAAACCGGTACCTTTACACATGCATATTAAATCTATAATTGTCGAAACAAACTAATCGCTTTTTAATCGATAAATCAAGGGGTTGGGGCTTTATCACCACGCAAAGGTTTGCGTAACAGGAAAGACGCACATAATTTGGTTATCTAGAATATCTTCACGAACTTAGGGAAGTCGCAATTAGCGGCACTAATTGTAAATCCTTATGCAACAGACCCGGCAAACGACTATCGTCGATATCGCGAACCAATTGGGGGTCTCTCCCTCCACCGTGTCACGTGCGCTGCATGACCATCCCTCTATCAGTGCCAAGACCAAACGTAACGTGGTACGACTCGCCGAGAAGTATAGCTACCAGCCCAATCTTTTGGCACTAAGCCTCTTGAATAAGCGGTCGGGCGTCATCGGGATTCTCGTCCCCGAAATCACCAGCTATTTCTTTGCAACCGTAATAAGCGGCGTACAAGACATGGTCTCATCTGCGGGTTACAAGCTATTGATTTGCCAATCGGGTGAATCTTTCGAAGAAGAGGAGAAACTACTGCAAGATATGGCCCTATCTCGTGTAGACGGCGTGTTGATCTCACCCACTTTCCGCACAAACTCATTCCAACATTTTGAGCGGCTCAAAAAAACCGGTATCCCCTTGGTCATTTTTGACAGGGACTGCCCCGGCTTCGAGGCAGACAAGGTATTGGTCGATAGTTACGACGGTGCTTATCAGGCTGTGGAATACCTCATCAAAACCGGCTGCAAACGAATAGCCCACATTGCCGGCCCCATCGCCATCCCCACATTCAAACAGCGGCTCGACGGCTACCTTAATGCACATTACGACAACAATATCCCTATCCGGTCCGAATTAATTGTTTACAGTAATGGTTTCTCCTCAGATGATGGTGTGGAAGCAGCCACACAATTGTTGGACCGACATGAAAAAATCGACGCGATATTTGCCGTCAATGATGCGGTCTCCATCGGCACCACCCACGTGCTACGGGAAAATGGATACCGCGTGCCCGACGACATTTCCCTTGTCGGGTTTGACGATGAATCTTACGCACAGTATTACTTCCCTTCGCTATCTACGGTTTGGCAGCCTGTTTATGAATTGGGGATGTTGTCGGCCAAGATACTGCTCGATCGGTTTGCCAACCGGGGACAGCTGCAGTCCTATCGATATGAAGTGTTGAAGCCCGAGTTGGTCATCCGAGAATCATCGCGCATCATTGCAGAATCTACGTCGTCATACGCCTTACCAAATCGACCGGGCACACCACTGGTTCACCAGGCATAATAACAGCCGTCTGGTTCCCGGCAGGCCCCTGCAGGGCACCAATCAGTGTTTGTGCTACCTTATCGGCCACCGCGCTCGGATACTGCTCGATCGACGTGATAGGTGGCGAGATAATAGCTGTCCTCGGATCGTTGGAATAACCAATGATTTTCAAATCTTCCGGGATACGGATACCCCGCTCGCGCGCAAACTCTACAATAGCAATAGCCGTGGTATCATTCGCCGCGAATATCCCATCGGGCTGTTCGGCATCTTCAAATATCCGACGCAGGCTACTCCACGCATTTTCAGCGGTCAACTCCTGATGATAGACCCACTTACCCCTCAGCGTAACGCCCTCCTTAGCCAATGCATCTACGAATCCTTGTGTCCGCTCCCGATAGATACTACAGGTAAGTGGGCCACTGACATAGGCTATCCGCCGGCAGCCAGCCTGCATCAGGTGATTGCCAGCCAACAATCCGCCCCGATAGTCGTCGCCCTTCACAATGTAGGCGCCGCTATCGGCCTCCGCCGGTACGCGGTCGTAAAATACCACCGGGATACCCTGTCGGATAAACCCAGCGAAATGGGCCGTATCTTCCGTATACAGGGCAAGCGACACCACAAGCGCGTCCACCCGGGCCGAATACAGGGTGTTCGCCAGCTCCTCCTCTAGGTTCACCGAGTCGTTTGATTGGCAGATCATCAGGTTATATCCTGCAGCCTGTAACTGCTGCTGCAGAGAGGTGATAAAGAAAGAATGGAAATACATGGATATCCGGGGAACGATCAGCCCGATGATATTGGAGCGTCGATTACGCAGCGACGAAGCCATGCTGTTATGCCTATACCCCATTTCCTGGGCCATCGCTTTTACCCGCTTCCGAGTCGCCTCACTGATGCGTGGGTTGTTATTCAGTGCCCTGGAAACGGTAGCTGGGGATATACCTAATGCTTTTGCAATGTCTACTATGCTATTTTCTGATCTCGGTTTCTTCGGTGTCATTCTCTATAATCAGCTTGCGGTCAAAGCAACGTTATTTTGCTGGAAAAAGCAAATTTAAACCATCAGGTCAATTAAAGATTTTTATCTGCAAAATCAGTATACCGTTCCCAGTCGTAAATATTGATATCGTGCTTGCCGGGACGATTATGGTAGCCCAGTGGGCCAACCACCCTGACCTCGCCTACAGCCGGCGGCTCAGCCTCCTGGAGAGCTGGCTGCTTATACAAGCGGTACACCGGCCCGGCGTGGTACAACGATAGGTATTCACCCTTCGGGTCGGCCCACAGGTCTTCCGAGGCGCTCGCCACGTACAACGGCCGCGGGGCGATAAGGCTGAGCAACTCATGGAAATCTACCGGCAATTGGCTCTCTTTGCCGTCGAACTGCTTGAAATTCCCGCTGAACCAGTGCGGGAAGGACCGGTTGAGGTCGGCAATGCGCTCACCATACTCCCGCCGCGCGATGGCTGCACCGTCTTCACCCGAATTGTTGGAAACGGCCATGGCAAATCGCTGGTCTTGCGCAGCGGCCCAAAGTGCGGTCTTGCCGAGCCGCGAGTGGCCGACTACCGCCACCCGCTTGCTGTCCACATCACCATCCGTTTCCACGTAATCCATCATCTTGGAGAGCGACCATGCCCAGATACCGATGGCACCCCAGCTGCTGTTATCACGTTGTACACCCGTTTGCCCGGCAAACCAGCGGTGGAAACTATCGTCCATCGAGTCGATGTCAGGCCGGTCGAGCTGCAGGTCGCCATAGTAGGCGGTGACTACCCCGTAGCCACGCGAAAGGATGTATTCAATGGGCCACCGCGATGCATAAAATCCACGGCTCTGCTCATTGGCATATCCTTCCGGGAAACCGGGTTGCTTGGCAAAACGGGTCCACCGTGTAATGATGCGGATACCGGGATCGGTCGAAACGGCCTGGTTGCCGCCATAATTGAGCCCCATGAATACGGGTGCCGCACCGGTCCGGCTATTTGGCAGGTAGATGAGCACATGGATGGGACGCGACTTGTCGGCGGAGAGGTAAATGGCCACCTCCTTGCGGGTAGCCAAACCATCGAGTGCCCCCTTATCCACGGCAATCACCTCATACGTGGCGGCATCGCCACCCAATGTATGGCCGTATACGTGCTGGGCAAACAGCGACAGGATTTCGGGCCGCCGTTGTTTCTCCCATTGGGAGACCCGCTTGATGGCCTTCCCACGTTCGGTCACCAGCGGATTGGGCAAAGTATATGCGGGTACTTTGGCCTCATCGTAATTGGGTTGTGCCAACACCATGGCACTGATGGCTACGAAGAGCAGGATAATGACGAATCTCATGGTTCAACGATGTTAGTTCGCCAAATATAAGCTTTTGCGGCGAATGAGGAATTACCTATCGGCCACCACCTTATAGGTAGGGTCTTCGGCCATCGTAACCACGATGACGCCTTCGGCTTTCTTCAGTTTATTGCGGCAGTCGGGACTCAGGTGTTTCAATACCACGGTTTTATTGAGGGCCGAATACCGGGCGGTGATCTTGTTGAGCGCATCAATAGCACTCATATCGGCTACGCGGCTTTCCCTGAAATCGATGACCACATCGTGCGGGTCGTTTTCGACATCGAACTTTTCGAGGAAAGCGGCCACCGAACCGAAAAACAGCGGCCCGTAAATCTCGTATACCTTGGCGCCGGTGGCATCGATGTGTTTGCGCGCACGGATACGCTTGGCATTGTCCCACGCGAACACCAACGCCGCCACAATGACCCCCACCAGCACCGCCAGGGCCAGGTTGTGCAGCACAATAGTGATGACGGCCACCAGCATGCCCACGAAGATGTCGGATTTGGGCATTTTGTTGATGATGCGCAGCGATACCCACTCAAACGTGCCGATGGCTACCATGATCATAACGCCCACCAGCGCCGCCATGGGAATGCGCTCGATGACCGGCGCGCCCACCAGAATGATAACCAGTATGGTAAGGGCGCCCACAATTGCGGCCAGCCGGGCGCGCGAACCGGCATTGAGGTTGACCAGCGTTTGCGCCACCATAGCACAGCCGCCCATGCCGCCGAAAAACCCGTTGACCACGTTGGCCGTACCCTGTGCCAGGGCCTCCCGGTTGGCGCTGCCGCGCGAATTGGTAATCTCATCGACCATGGAGAGGGTGAGCAGCGACTCCACCAGCCCCACACCGGCCATGACCAGCGCGAAGGGGAAGATGATTTGCAGGGTTTCCAGGGTAAATGGCACCATGGGGATGTGGAACGCGGGAAAACCGCCCTCGATGCTGGCAATATCGCCCACGGTTTTGGTTTCGATGCCGAAGCCGAGTACGAGGCCGAAAATGACGAGGATGGCTATGAGCGAGGCTGGGATGGCTTTGGTGAGGCGCGGCACAACCAGCACGATACCGATGGTGAGCAGCGTAAGCCCACCCATAACATACAGCGGCGTACCCGACAGCCACGTGGTGATGCCGCCGTCGGTCACCTTGAACTGCTCGATCTGTGCCATAAAGATGATAACGGCAAGGCCATTGAGAAACCCGTACATGACGGGCTGCGGGATGAGTCGCACGAATTTACCGAGGCGGAATATGCCAACCAGAAACTGAAACAGCCCCGCGAGGGCGACGGCGGCAAACAGGTATTCGACACCGTGGGCTTTGCTGAGCGCGATGAGCACCACAATGGTGGCGCCGGCACCGCCCGACACCATGCCCGGCCGGCCACCGAGAATGGCCGTGACCAGGCCCATCAGGAACGCGGCATACAGGCCAGTGAGCGGCGATAGCCCGGCCAGGATGGCAAACGAAAGCGACTCAGGAATCATGGTCATGGCCACGGTGAGCCCCGCCAGGATCTCTGTTTTGTAGTTGACCTTTTGGGTGAAATCAAAAATGCGGAGGTATGCTTTCATGCTGACACGTTAAGCGCGCAAAGGTAACGAAAAACCGGCACCCCATATCGGGATACCGGTAACTCCGGTCGGATTCCTGATGATGGAACGATCGAGGTCCTATTTGATTTTCTTCAGCTGGTAGTGATAAGTGGTTCCGTCGGGATGACCGACGACATCGAAACACTGGACACGAAAGGGACCGCTCTCGTTGAATGTCATCTCTGTTTGGAAGTCAGGCGACGCCATCGTCGCTACCAGCGGCTAGAATAGCGACTTCCAGTTAACACCTTCTGCGACATTCGTTGTTATTTCTTTCACCCGACACCATGATAAATTACGACACCACTATTATAGGCACAGGCCAGGCAGGCACTAAAATTGACATTAGTCTCACTGTCAACGGACAGGCACAACACGTTATGGTGGATGTTTTATTTAGAAATTCAATTATGGACACAATGAAAAAAATCGGGATCATGGGCGTTTCCATTTTGACAATCGTGGGTTGTTCGGGGACTTCCCAAACGGGTGGCACCAACCAGCCGCAGCTTGGCATGAGAACAGTGAAAACCATCGAACAGAATGGCAAGCAATTTAAGGACCTCAACAAGAACGGCCAACTCGACCCCTATGAAGACTGGAGGCTCTCGTCCCGTGAGCGGAGCCAAGACCTGTTACAGCGGATGACGCTGGAAGAGAAAGCAGGCATGATGCTGATCGCTGATATGATGATGACCAATGAGGTATCCATTATGGCGCCACAGGTGCAGCAGACCGGGCCGATTACGGCGGAGTTCAATGAAAACGATGTGGTAGTAGACAAAAACCAGTTCACAGGCGAGCCCCTGCCACACCCGGTCATGAATACCATAGGTACCACAAAGGGAATTTTAGAACACAAACTGCGGCATTTCATCTGGCGCACCACATCGGCCCCCGCAGATACCATGGCCAAATGGGCCAATAAGGTGCAGGCCCTAGCAGAGGACGACAACCTGGGTATCCCAGTTTTATTTGCACCCAACCCACGCAACCACATCACGGGTGGCTCCCTGGGGGCCACCGGATCTACTTCTGTAGGCTTCTCAATGTGGCCCTCCGAGATCGGGCTGGCAGCAATGCGGGATGCGGACATGATACGGAAATTCGGCGATATGGCCCGTCAGGAATGGGTGTCGGTAGGCATCCGAAAAGGTTACATGTATATGGCAGACCTGGCCACGGAGCCAAGGTGGCAACGGATTGAAGGGACTTTTGGTGAAGACCCCGAACTAGCGGCCCAAAGCATCGAAGCAATCGTGTTGGGCTTTCAGGGAGATACATTGAATCCCTCGTCAGTTGCCCTCACCACCAAGCATTTCCCCGGCGGCGGGGCAACCTATAAAGGCTTTGACCCCCATTATACCTATGGCCGTAATGCCGTTTTCCCGGCCGGCCAGTTTGAAAACAACCTGTTACCTTTCAAAGCGGCAATCAAAGCAGGCACATCGTCTATCATGCCTTACTACTCCCTGCCCAAGGGCACCGGATATGAGGAGGTGGCCTATGCCTACAACAAGGGGATACTACGCGACCTGCTGAGGGATGAGCTCGGCTTCAAAGGGATCATCAATTCGGATACCGGGCCTATCGAGTCGATGCCCTGGGGTGTGGACGACCTCGGCATCGAGCAGCGCTACCTGAAAGCGCTGGATGCAGGCACGAATATGTTTGCCGGAAATGCCGATCCGAGCCAATTAATCGGCGTGCTGGAAAGACACCCGGAGGTGATGCCTCTCGTTGACGAATCTGTATTATTGCTCTTGACGGAGCTCTTCAAACTGGGTTTATTTGAAAACCCCTATGTGGATGAGGAGACAGCAGCATTGACCGTGGGCAAAGAAGAATTTGCAAAAGCGGGTGAAGAGGCACAGCGGAAATCTGTCGTCCTACTGCGCAATACCGATAAAAAGCTACCACTAGCCAAAGAAACAAAAGTCTTTTTCATAGACTATGGCAGCAATCGCATCCCCACGGCAGCGGATGCGTATAACGGAGTGTATGAATGGCTTACGTTTGTGGATACGCCCGAAGCGGCGGATGTGATTTTACTGTGGGTCAAACCTTCCATACGGCCGCTATTCCCTGCCGACGACTCGCCCCTGCGGGTTAACCTATCCTCGTGCGGAATTGATGTGGACTATGTAAATGGACTCACCGCTAATAAACCCACCATCTTGGCGATCAACTATTCCAACCCGTTTGTCATCGATGAGGTGTTCAACCCACAAACCCAAGATCGCTTCATAGGCGTATTGGCCACCTTCGGCATCCAGCCCGAAGCGCTGCTGGATGTGGTAGCAGGCAGGTTCAACCCGACGGGCAAGATGCCTTTTACAACCCCCATCAGCGAAGCGGCAGTGGAAAACAATAAGGAAGACCTCCCTGGCTATGCCGAAGGGGCAGACTATGCACTCTTTAAATTCGACGAGGGTTTAGGGTATTGACTTAACACCGTATTGGCAGGCCCGCCAAAAGATGGCGGGACCCGCTATACGGCATACAAACACATGATCCTTGAGACAGCCAAATGGCCGCTATGATTGAAATTTACCAGAATAGTTTTGTAAAATTTAGTGCTTCAGCTCAAACGAGCCGTAATATACGCATAAGTTTTGAAATAACAACCCTATGCCAACATATTTTTGCCCGCCGCCACCTCCTATCCCCTTGCGGGCCTAGAAGATTGCCACGTAAAGGGAATACAAGGAGGTGACGATAATAAGTATACCGACCGCTAGGAAGAGTGTCTTCTTGGTTACCTTTTTGGTAATAAGGGCACCTAAGGGCGCCGCCAACGCTCCCCCAAGGATAAGGCCGAGGATAATCTGCCAACTATGGATACCGGTAAAGTAAATCAATACACCCGCGGTAAAATAGGTTACAAAAAATTCAGCCGTATTGACCGTACCGATGATGGTGCTGGGCGTGTTCCCTTTACGGATAAGGTTGGAGGTAACGATAGGCCCCCATCCACCGCCACCAATAGCATCCAGAAAGCCGCCAAAAGCTGCCAACAAGGGTGCTCCCTTGGTATTTTCTTTGGTCTTGAGGTTCTTTTTGAAAGCCTTCCGCAAAATCAGCACACCCAACACGAGCAGGTAGCCATGGATATACGGCTTGATGATGTCGCCATGGATGACAGAACCCAGCAGGAATGCACCAAGGGAAGCGAAAATAACCCCAGGGATAACCAGCTTGAAAAACAAGGCCTTGTTGAAGTTGCCAAACCGGATGTGCGATAGCCCCGAAACACCGGTAGTGAAGATTTCGGCCGTGTGGACAGCCGCTGATGCCAGCCTGGGAGACAGCCCATAACTAAGCAGTACAGCACTCGATGTAGCTCCGTACGCCATACCCAGGGCACCATCCACCATCTGTGCCACAAAACCGGCCAGCATAAACCAGAAAAAGGTTTCGTCAAAAACCAGATCGCTTGTGCTGGCATAAGGTAAGTACCTTATCAACACAATGGCCACCAACACCAGCTTCATCAACACTATCCAAATAGAGATATGCCGGGTAGTGATTCGTCTCATTCGTCGAATCGAATATGCTTGCACCCTAGCGAATGGGCTCATATACGTGTATTTATAGGTGTATTCATATCCTGTCCCCGTGGCCATCCATACAAACTCCTAGCCTGCAGACCACTGTATTCCCCGGCAAATATAAAAACACAACACAATTTCTACCTAATAAGTAGATTTTTATTTTGAAAAAAAATCTGCAGCCTGCATGCCGAAGCCACCGTAAGAAAGGGTAAAACGGATATGGCAGTGTATCGGATTATTGCTCAAACAACACCAAACCCTCATCGAGGGGTTCATTGCTCAGCGTAAATGCTACGTGCCGATGGATGGCATCCTCCACCTTGGGAGCCAGCTGCTCCAAGTATTCCGCATTGAGCCGGGGCCCTACGATCGTGACTTCGATGATACCCGTATCACGCCCTTCAGCATAATCACCGGTAAGAACCACCTGGTCCACCTCACCCATGCGTTGCAACACCGTTTCCACAATGCGGTCTAACCCCAAGTATTTATGCACGATATCCTGCAGGGAACCAAATAGCGGGTGCTGGGTATTTGCCCGGTACGAGACACGGTTGCGCTGGGCCTCCTTTTTGAGGTAGCCTGCGTCCGACAGGTTGTTGAGCTCGCGGCGGATGGCGTTGGTGGATTCGTTGAACTCATCGGCCAGCCCGCGCATGTGACCCCGGTTGGCGGCATTGATGAAAAACTTCACCAGTAGTCGCAAACGGGTTTTGGAGGTAATGAGCGAATCGAGCATATTTGTCTGTAAACCGAGCAACAAAAGTACTCTTTTTTTTGAAAGCCGACGTGCGGTCCGCTAGCAGGCCTCCCTGAACGTACAAGTGCAATAACATAGAAACGAAATCAAAATCGTAATTTTGTAGTTATGATACGTACCTGCATTTTATTTTTCACCTTGTTGGCCACCCACGTGGCTTGGGCACAAAAGACTCCAGATGTATTGAAAACCGAATTTACAGCGGAGGCCCTGCAGCAACCGCTCTTGCTGCCCGATGGCAAACAAACGACCGCCGGCGAGGTGCTCGGCACTTATAAAGGCCAAACGGTAATGCTTTACATCTGGGCAGCGTGGTGCCCCGACTGCCTCAGGGGCTTCCCCGAACTGAAGGCCTTCCAGGCGGCAAACCCGGAGGTTCCAGTGGTGTATTTCTCGCGTGACCGGACGGAGAAGCAATGGAAGGACGCCATCGGGAAGTTTGACTTACAAGGCGACCATTACTGGTTTGGAAGCGATGCGAAGAACGGCTTTACAGCGGCGATAGACCTCAACTGGATACCCCGCTACATGATCATTGACCCCAATGGAGGCATAGCCCATTATTATGCAATACATGCCGATGATCCCGCATTGCAGCAGGCGGTGGACAAGCTGAAGCAGTAATTTTGCAGATAAAAGCGGTTTCGTTACTTTTGCAGCCGTAACACATTAAACGCCGTTTGCAGCGGTATCAATGACATGAAAAAATACCACACGTTGCTGTACTATTGCTACAGCCACATTGACCACGCGGAAGAATTTGCCGCAGACCACCTCCAATTTTGCAAATCATTGGGTTTGGTTGGCCGCATCATCGTGGCCGACGAAGGGCTAAACGGAACCGTGTCTGGCACACCGGAAGCGTGCCAGACATATATGGATGCTGTGCACGCTGACCCGCGCTTCGCGGAAACCGACTTCAAGATTGACGAGGTCGCCGAACCATCTTTCATCAAAATGCACTGCCGCTATAAGCCCGAGATCGTACATTCTGGGCTGCGCGACCCCAAGATTATCGATCCCACCAAGGAAACGGGCAAGCACCTGGAGCCGCATGAGTTTATGGAAATGAAAGACCGCGACGACGTGGTGGTTCTTGATGTGCGGTCGAACTATGAACATAATGTGGGCCGCTTCAAAAACGCGGTAACGCTGGATATCGAAAACTTCAGGGAGTTCCCAGACAAGATCGAGGAGCTAGCTGCCTATAAAGACAAGAAGATATTAACCTACTGCACGGGTGGCATCAAGTGCGAAAAAGCATCAGCCTTATTACTCAAGAGCGGTTTTAAAGATGTATACCAGCTGCACGGCGGCATCATCAAATACGGTAAGGAAACGGGCGGAAAAGATTTCGAAGGGAAGTGTTACGTGTTTGACAACCGGGTAACGGTAGATGTAAATCACGTAAACCCAACCGAGGTGGCCACCTGCCATAATTGCGGCGTGACCTCCAGCCGGATGATCAATTGCGCAAACCCAGAGTGCAACGAACACTTCACTCAATGCGAGGCCTGCGGCTGGAAAATGGAAGGCTGCTGCTCAGACACCTGCATGGACCATCCGCGCAAGCGGCCATACGATGGCACGGGGTACTATGTAAAGGTGCCACAACCGGTGAATCTCGAGAAGATAAGACGCCGCAACCACTTGACGCCCGCCCGGAATTCACCTCCCGCATAGCTGACTGACTTAGTTGCCTTGGTTTCGGACGGCTATAGCCTTAGTTATCTGGTAAGTTGGCCCACTCATCGCAATATATATTTGTCACCAAGCCAACTATCTGAAATGTCGGCTTAGGAAGCCCGAAAAACGGCAAAGATCCCCTGCCAGCTTAAATAACATAAATTAACAACAACATCCCAAGCAATTTCGCTAGTTTTGACGATGCTTGTGCGGAGATTGTCGCTCATCCTTATGCTGGCCGGCATCGCGACCCTGGCCCATGCGCAGACTTTCCGGGTCACCGGACAGGTAGGCGATGAACGCGGCGAACCGGTACCCTTTGCCAGCATATACCTGAAAGGAGCAGCGGGTACAGGCACCTCGGCAAACGGTGAGGGTAGTTTCAAAATGGACCTCCCCAAAGGTAGCTATGAGCTGGTGGTACGATCCGTAGGCTATAAACAAGCCGCCAAACCTGTTCACATTGATGGCGACAAACATATACAGGTTACCCTGCTAACCGAATCATACCTACTGGATGAAGTGGTGATTGGCAACGGTGAAGACCCAGCCTATGCTATTATCCGGCAGGCCATCCGCCAACGCAAGAAGCACCTCCGTGAAGCCACCCCATATACCGCCAAGGTATACATCAAAGGAGTGCAACGGCTGCTACAGGCACCCAAAAGATTCCTTGGTGTGGATATCGACCAAATCGGCCGCGAAATCGGACTGGATTCAAACCGAACAGGTATCGTATACCTTTCCGAATCCGAATCACGGATTATGGTGGAGCCGCCCGGCAATTTCCGCGAAGAAATGATCAGCTCGAAGTTTTCCGGAAACAACCGGGCTTTCAGCTTTAATCGGGCGGCCGATTTGAAACTCAATTTCTATGAAAATATCCAGCCCATTATCGATGGGTTGAGCCCACGGCCGTTTGTTTCACCCATCGCCGATAATGCACTTGGATACTACCGGTACCGCCTATTGGGCACTACTGAAGAGAATGATCTTACCATCCATAAAATCGAAGTAGTGCCGCGCCGCAAAGGCGAGCCCCTCTACCAAGGCGACATTTATATCATCGATGACCTATGGCGGATATATGGCGTAAACCTACAGCTTACCAAGGCTGCGGGCATCAACATCCTGGATACATTGGATATCCGACAGGAATTTATCCCCATAAACAGCAGCCAATGGCAGCCGTCGAGCATCCGCTTCGATTTTGTAGGTGGCCTGCTCGGCTTCCGCATAGGCGGCTATTTCGCGGCGATATACACCGAATACGCAACCGCGCCAGCTATCAAGAAAGATGCATTCAACGAAGTGCTGCGGATTGGCGAAGGGGTGAACAAACGTGATTCGGCCTATTGGGCAGCACACCGCCCGCTGCCGCTTACCAAAGAGGAACAGCTGGATTACATTCGCAAAGACAGCCTACAGCGCCGCCGTGAGTCCAAGCCATACCTCGACTCACTCGACCGTATCTCCAACCGGCTGAAACCACAGCGCCTGCTTACGGGATATACCTATCGCAACCGGGCTAACCGATCGTTCCTCACCTTCGATGGGCTGGCAACGTCGCTGCTTTTCAACAGCGTGGAAGGGCTGGCGCTCAATTACGGCGTACGGTACTCCCGCCAAGTCGACACCACACGTAACCGAAACTTTACCGTATATGGCAATATACGGTACGGATTCATAAATAAACGGTTCAATGGTTATGCCGGAACCGCCTTCCCGCTGGGAAAAAGCAAACTCCACCTTTATGGCGGAAGCAACGTACAGGATTTGAACAACAGGGGCTCGCTGCCTACGCTCTTCAACACGCTCAGCACCACCCTTTTCGGCCAAAACTATCTGAAATGGTACGAGCGGACCTTCGGTGGCACAGAATGGCGCTATACGCTACCCGCAAACATACACTTAACAGCCTCCGCCGTATGGGAAAACCGGCTGTCGCTGCCCAATAATACCAATTATACATTCTGGGAACAGAACAAACAGCACCTCACTTCCAACAATCCGCTCAGCCCCGACGAGGACACCCCCCTATTTGCAGAAAACCAAGCTTTCAAGGTATCATTGGGCATGAGTTACGACTTCGGAATAAAATACGAAACTTATCCGCATAGGCGGGTGTATCTGCCATCGCGCTGGCCTACCCTGTCCGTGTCTTACACCAAGGGGCTGCCACAGGTGATGGGAAGCGATGTAGATTATGATTTGCTGGCCATCGGGCTGCATAAAACGGACATGGGGCTGGGGCTATACGGACATCTTTCTTTTGATGTTCAGGTAGGCACATTCTTCAACGATAAGTCACTATATTATACCGACTATCGCCATTTAAAAGGCACGCGAACCCTCATCAGCGACCAGCGATTAGCTACCTTCCTATTGTTAGACTACTACCAGCATAGTACGGCAGGGAGCTTTCTGGAAGCACACGCGGAGTACAACCTCGCCACACTACTTACGGGCAAGGTGCCACTACTCCGAAAGCTCAAGCTACAGGAAATCATTGGCCTGCATTACCTGCATACACCAAACATGAAACACTATGGCGAGATCCATGCCGGGCTCGAATGGCAGCGCCTCCGGCTAAGCTACTCCCGGTCTTTCGGAAATCAAACCGGTCAAAGCGGGAAAGAGGCAATCCGGATCGGGTTACGGCTGTTTTAACACACATAAGTACTTTTTCAACTCATTGCCAACCCCACGCTACGTAGTTGATGTTTTTGGATACTTCAAGGTACTTCCGCTCATAGTAGGTTTTTATACTGAGCACGTCATCCACTAGGTCCGAATGGTATAAATCAGCCGTATGGGTATGGATGGAAGCATCCAAGCTGGCCAGCTGCTCCAGCGTATAAGCATATAGCCCATCGTTATCCGTTTTGAGGTGCATGATCCCTGCAGGCTCCATTATCTGGCGGTATCTTGATAAAAACGCGGGGTGGGTGAGCCGCTTTTTCTCACGGCTTCGTTGTGGCTGGGGGTCGGGAAAGGTAATCCATATCTCCGATACCTCGCCCGGGGCAAAATACTCCAGGATGGTCTCGATCTGTATGCGCAGGAAAGCAACATTGGCTATCCCTTCTTCCAATGCGGTTTTCGCCCCACGCCAAATGCGGTTACCCTTGTAGTCTACACCAATGAAATTGCGCTGGGGGAAGAGCTTGGCCAAATTGACGCTATACTCGCCCTTTCCGCAGGCCAGTTCCAGTACGACGGGCCTATTGTTGCCGAAATGGTCGGCGGCCCACCTGCCCCGCATCGGTTTGCCCGCATCGAGTTGCAATACGTTGGCAAATGTATCGATCTCGCGGAATTTGCGTAACTTGTCTTTTCCCATGGCACACAATTAATTGCGCGCAAACTTAATTAAGTTAACGAAATAAGGCAATTTTTTCGGCACCAACATTACGCCGCACAGGCAAAAATAGAAATAGTCGTATCTTTGCACAACACGCTATCCGGACTATGGAGAAAAAAGCAAAGATATACATTGCGGGCCACCGTGGGATGGTGGGGTCGGCTATCCACCGGAAACTGCAGGCCCTGGGGTATGATAACCTGCTGCTGCGAACCTCCGGTGAACTGGACCTACGCAACCAACAGGCGGTGGCAGATTTTTTCGCTGCCGAACAACCCGAGTATGTATTCCTGGCAGCTGCTAAGGTGGGTGGTATATGGGCAAACAACACCCTCCGTGCCGACTTCCTCTACGAAAACCTGGCGATACAAAACAACGTGATACACCAAGCATACGTACAGGGTGTGAAAAAACTGATGTTCCTCGGGTCGAGCTGCATCTACCCGAAGCTAGCGCCACAGCCCATCAAAGAGGAGTATCTCCTCACAGGCCTGTTAGAACCTACCAACGAACCCTATGCCATTGCAAAAATAGCGGGCATCAAACTGTGCGAAGCCTATCACGATCAATACGGCTGTAATTTCATATCAGTGATGCCCACCAACCTATATGGATACCGCGACAACTACCACCCCGAGCACTCGCATGTATTGCCGGCATTGATACGGCGGTTCCACGAGGCCAAGACAGCCAATCAACCGGTAGTAACGGTTTGGGGCAGCGGCACCCCAAGGCGCGAATTCCTGTTTGCAGATGATTTGGCCGATGCCTGTGTGTTTTTGATGGAGAATTACGACAACCCGTCACTGATAAATATCGGCATGGGAGAGGACCTTTCCATCAAGGAGCTGGCCATGCTGGTCAAATCTGTGGTAGGCTATGAAGGCGAGTTGGTGTTTGACCGATCGAAGCCCGACGGCACACCGCGGAAGCTGATGGACGTAAGTAAATTACACAAGTTGGGTTGGCGCCACACCACACCGCTGGAGGCAGGTATCAGGATGGTTTACGACGACTTTGTAGCTAACTGCGCTAATCAGTAGGTTTCGCTATCCGGCGGAATGCCATAGTCGTTGTGGCGCGGCCGCTTGCGGCGCTTGGCCGCCGGCCGGATAAAGTCGGCCACTTTACTGATGACGCCGGCCACGGTATCTTTATTGAGTGCACCGGCCGCCTGCTGGGAAAGTAGCGTAACCAACGCCCGCTTGAGGAAACCAGCCTTCCGCAAAAAAAAGCGGTTGAGAACCACCGGCAGCCCGATACGCAACCCCCGGCTCAGCCAGTCTTCATCTTTATGTTTCTCAAAAAGCCCTTTGGCGATACCGGCACCGGGCACCCAGGTGGCGAGCGACTTGACAAAGCGCACCGGTGCAGCCACTTTTTCACTCAAAAGCCGGTACTGATCGGAGAGATAGCTCTCTTGTTCCTTGGCAAGCGTATTGAGGCGGGCTATTTCGAGCCGCAGATCTCCTAGATTCTTAATCTTGCTTTCCTTCCTCATCGTCTTCGTCTATTTCGTCATTCCATTTTTGCAGAAAACGCTTGATGGAAAGGTTCATGAAAAAACGTTCCAACGGCTGTTCAAAAGCCGATACAACAACAATCAGCAACAAAAATATCCCGCCAGTAACCAAGAACCCCAGCGCAGAGCTCCCTAATAGTTCACTCAGGAAAAACCCCAGAGCCAAACTCAGATAGAAAACCACGAATAACAAGAGTATCCCTTTAAGTCCATCGGTGGCCAAGCTCGCAACCAAGCGGGAAGAGCGCTCGACAAACTTCAACTTAGCCAGTTTGATCCGTGTATCGATATACTCTTTGCTTTTTCGAAATGTCCCGTTTATTGAAAATTTTTTTTCCTCCATCTGGTTTTGGCCAAGGGTCTATGTTTACCGGTAAATGCCTCCTTTTACCGAGGGCATTTTCCGAATGCTATGCCATACTATGGCTTAGGGCGGAGCCCCTTTCTATATTCAGGCGTGTTCTTCCAGGGCTTCCTCCACCGCGCCTTCATGTTTGTTGACTTTGGTTTTCACGGCGGCAACAATCTTCTCCTTGAAGTCATTAAGGTGGTCCAACTGCTCAGCGGTACGCTCTTTCAGGGCATCGCCAAGATCCTTGAGAGAGTCGTTTAATTTCTCACGGGTTTCGGAGCCTTTGTCTGGCGCAAACAAAATACCCAATGCGGCGCCCGCGGCCAAACCTGTCAACAATGCTGCTACCACTTTTGCGTTATCATTCATAATTACTGTATTTTTATATATTGAACAATCTACGATTAACCACAGGGCCCAGCCCTATGCAGTCCTGTTAAATATACAAACAAATACACAAATCGTTTGCCAAAAACCAAAAAAATGAAAGGAAAAGGGATTTTGAAGCATGAGCGGATACCCACAACGGGGTATTTTAGTTATAGCCGGCCCATCAGTTGTGAATATGGCATAAATATTGCACCGTACTTCCGCGACGTAGCATCGTAGTATCTATGATAATTTAGCTATCTTTGCCGCGTTGCGTTTGGACGAACACGCTAATCTATATGGTAGAGATCTACTTATTGTTTTTTTCATTCCTGTTCGCTTGCATCATCACCCTCTATGCGGTGCCATCATTAATTAAGCTGGCATACAAAAAGCGCCTGTTTGATGACCCTGCACTTGAAGAAAGGAAAATCCACAGATACCGCACACCCAACCTGGGTGGCATAGCAGTGCTCACCTCATTTGCGTTTACAGCGTGCCTGTGCATACCGGGCAATATCTTGCCTTACGCCAACTATATCTTTGCATCGGGGTTACTGATTTTCTCCGTGGGTCTCAAAGACGACCTCGCCGCGCTAAACCCCTACAAGAAATTCCTCGGCCAAACCATAACCGCGCTGATTGTGGTTTATTTTGCTGATATCCGACTTACCAGCTTTTACGGTGTGTTCGGCATCTATGATATCCACCCCGTGGTGAGCTATCCGTTTACAAGCCTGCTCATCGTATTCATCATCAATGCATTCAACCTCATTGACGGCATCAACGGCTTATTGGGCAGCGTGAGCATCATCGTAACGCTTACTTTCGGCTATATTTTCTTCCGGATGGAAGAGTATGGCTTGGCCATATTGGCTTTCAGCATGGCTGGCTCAGTGCTGGGGTTTCTCCGGTACAACTTGGGCAAGGCACGCATATTTATGGGCGATGCAGGAGCGTACACCATCGGCTTCATCGTTTCCGTACTAGCTATCCAGTTTATCGAACTGAATAAACCGAGTGAAGCAACAGCATTGGTCGATTCGTTCAGCCGGGCGGTCCCCGCAGTAGCGATAGCAGTCCTGATCATCCCGATTTTCGATACGCTGCGCGTGATCGTGATCCGTTTGGCACAGGGAAAATCGCCTTTCATGGCCGACCGCAATCACCTGCACCACCGATTGCTCGATACCGGCATGAACCACACACAGGCAACCCTGGTGCTTTCAGCATTCAACATCCTGATGATCGGAACAGCCCTGTCTTTCCAGTTCATCGGCACGGTGGAACTCCTCATCCTGATCGGCCTAGCAGCACTGCTGATGAACACCATGCTGTGGCTCTATGACGTGCGCCAGGTAATCGTACGCTCGCAGTCGCTTGTGGCGGAAGACAACAACGAACCATACCCGCTTCGCGACCATGCCCGCGAAGTGGCCGAAGAAGCCCTGCAGCAATACGAGGAGAAACAGCACCAGAACTAACCGGGATTTGTGCGTTTCGTATAGACATTTTATAAGCTTCCCAAACATATTCATCCATCTTTAAACCGGCAGCGAAGGGATCGGGAAAGACTTGCTTTTTGAGCAAACTTTCCCTAAGTTAGCGGAAATTGCTTCCGCCTATGCTGATTAAAACCTATGGAAGTGCCGTTTACGGCATTGAAGCTACAACAATAACCATCGAAGTGAACATCACCGGTGGCACTCGCTATTATATCGTAGGATTGCCCGATAATGCGGTAAAGGAAAGCCTGCAACGGGTAGAAAGTGCCCTGACGGCAGCCGGGAAACGTATGCCACGGCAGAAGATCGTGGTTAACCTGGCACCAGCCGACATCCGAAAGGAAGGCTCTGCTTATGACCTGGCCATTGCCATGGGTATCTTGGCAGCATCCAATCAACTGGAAACTCCGGCACTGGCCGACTTTCTGATGCTCGGCGAGCTATCGCTCGACGGCGGCATACAACCAATCAAAGGTGTACTGCCAATTGCGCTGCAAGCCGCTCGCGACGGCTTCAAGGGGCTCATCCTCCCCCATGCCAATGCGCGTGAAGCCGCCGCCGTGACCGGCCTGCGGGTATATGGTGTCCGCCACATCAGGGAGGCTATCGACTTCATGGAAGGAAAGCAGCCGTTACATAGTGAGGCTATCGACATCGATAAGGCTTTCCTCGATCAGATAGATAATTACGATACTGATTTTGCCGATGTGCAAGGACAGGAAAACATCAAGCGCGCCCTGGAGATTGCCGCCGCCGGCGGCCATAATGTGCTGCTGATCGGCCCTCCCGGATCGGGCAAAACCATGCTGGCCAAACGCCTGCCTACCATCCTGCCACCCCTGAGCCTGGACGAGTCGCTGGAGACAACCAAAATCCACTCGGTGGCGGGCACACTCGGCGCCACCGCATCACTGATGACCACACGCCCCTTCCGTGCGCCGCATCATACCATCAGTGATGTCGCTTTGGTGGGTGGCGGGGCAAACCCCAAACCCGGAGAGATCTCTTTGGCCCACAACGGGGTGCTGTTTCTGGATGAACTGCCCGAGTTTAAGCGGTCCGTGCTGGAAGTGATGCGCCAACCGCTGGAGTCGCGCCAAATCACCATATCACGTGCCCGGTTTTCGGTAGACTATCCGGCAAGCTTCATCCTTGTGGCCGCCATGAATCCGTGTCCATGCGGCTTCCATAACCACCCACAGAAAACCTGCGTATGCCCCCCTGGCACGGTGCAGAAATACCTCCACAAAATATCGGGGCCATTGCTAGACCGTATCGACCTGCATGTGGAAGTAACACCGGTAGAGTTCCAAGCGCTGGCATCGCAGCACACCTCCGAGCCAAGCAGCGCTATACGGCGTCGCGTGATGGCGGCCCGTGGCCAGCAGGCCCGGCGGTTTGAGAACGAACCAGCCATCCACTGCAATGCGCAAATGAACTCCCGGCAGGTCCGCGGGTGGTGCCGGATCGACGAAAATGGTCAAGCGCTACTGAAAACAGCGATGGAACGGCTCGGCCTCTCGGCCAGGGCGTACGACCGTATCCTGCGGGTATCACGCACCATCGCTGACATGGAGGCGTGTGCCGACATCCGGCCCGAGCATGTGGCCGAAGCCATCCAGTTCCGCAGCCTCGACCGCGAAAATTGGGCAGAGTAACTAATTGGTTAGCCGCGTCTCAAACAGCTTCAATATACGCTTATACTCATCGGTCCAACTGCTGGGTTCTACAAAACCGTGGTCTTCTACCGGATAGACGGCCAACTCCCAATTGTCTTTACCTAACTCGATAAGCCGCTGGCTGAGCCGTACGATATCCTGGAAGTGAACATTCACATCAACCATGCCATGGCACATGAGCAAGTGACCCCGCAGGCCCTCGGCGAAGTAAATGGGCGACGAGCGGCGATAGGCTATGGGGTCTGTAACAGGCTCATTGAGGATATTCGATGTGTACCCATGGTTATAATGTGCCCAGTCGGTGACGGAACGCAGTGCCGCACCAGCGGCAAAAATGCTGGGTTCATTAAATAGAGCCATCAGTGTGATGAAGCCTCCGTAGGAGCCACCATAGATACCGATATTCTTAGCGTTGACGCCATATTTCTCAACCAATAGCCGGGCACCGTCAACTTGGTCACTAAGATCCTTGCCACCCATGTGGCGGTAAATGCCGGTACGGTGGTCGCGACCATAACCGGAGCTGCCTGTATAGTCGATATCAAGCACCGTATAACCGAGATCGGCCAACAAGTTATGGAATAGGTACTCCCTGAAATATTGGCTCCACCAGTAATGCACATTCTGCAGATAGCCGGCACCATGTACGAAAATAACAGCTGGCCTGCCTGGCTTAGGGTTGGCTGGCTGGTATAGCCGGGCGTATATTTCATCACCATGGCGGTTGTTGAAGGTAATAACCTCCGGCTCACGCCAAGGGTATGATTTAAACTCTTCAGTAAGCGACTCGGTAACCTGAACCGTCTCGGCGCCGGGCTTATTCTCCTGCAGGTATAGTTCCCAAGGCTTATTGCTATAGGAATACCGGATGGCTAGCCATTTCTCATCGGGCGACAGCAGGGCCTCGTTGCCGCCGTCTGTGGCGGTAAGCTGTACGGGAGTGCCTCCGGCAGCGGGCAGCCGATAGTAGTGGGTGATGCCGGGGTGTTGGATATTAGCAGTGAAGTAAAACTGCTTGCGGTCGGCCGACAGCTGGAGGTCGCTCACCTCCCAGTTGCCATCGGTAAGCTGCTCCGTCGTACCAGTATGCACATTGGCGCGGTACAGGTGGGAGTACCCG
This sequence comes from Parapedobacter soli, assembly GCF_025460835.1. GTDB lineage: Bacteria > Bacteroidota > Bacteroidia > Sphingobacteriales > Sphingobacteriaceae > Parapedobacter > Parapedobacter soli. The sequence continues at coordinate 103,580 of NZ_JAMXAY010000001.1, forward strand.
GAGGCTTCACTTTGAAAATAGATAGACTCATCATCTATCCATCCCAGGATGCCACCACCCCACGCCCCCCCGATTCCGGGGCCGGCAATCCACGCCTCATCGCGCTGGCGGTCTATTAAGTGTAGGCTACCCGTAGCGGCATCCAGCCGCATGATCCACCGGTCTTTGTGGTCGGCCGCCGTCACAGTAACTACCGCATCGGTGCCGGCATCGTTCCATACCAGCCTGCCTATGGTTACAAGGCGGTCCTGCGGATCGGCCAGTAACTTCGCTTTCGCCTCGGGGTAGTCATCCCAGAAATCAGGCAGGTCCCGAAGCCCGGGAATGGCCGCAGTGCCTACCTGGTACACCGTGTCGCGCTGGCGATCGTAGAGGTAAGTTTCGGAGGTAGGCAAGGGATTGCCCACTTTTGTCCGGGCAGGGATATCTTCTGTATAGCCCGATCCGGTAACGTAATTGGGCACAATGGTGCTGGTATTGTTTTCTGCACGTTTGGTAAGGCGGTAGCTGATGTAGCGGCCATCCGGGCTGACCTGCTGCATGGACAGCATCGCACTGCCCACGTTGATACGCTTCGGATGTCCTTGGGGCTCATTGGCCCGCTGGCGGGCCTCCCGTAGGGAATCGCGGTATTGACGCGTCTGCAACACCTCGAAAAGGCCCAGCTGGTCATGCTCCAGCCACGCGTTCTGCTCAGTTTCCGGCTTGCGTTGCCCGTTGCGCGGGCCACCATCGCCGCGCGCTTCGCTCACAAAGTTGCTCAGTTGTGTCCACTCACCACCATCAAGTGACACCGAAAACAGATTGTCGCCCTGTTGGAAGAAAACACGTGTGCCATCGTGGTTGAAACGAGGGTTGCTCTCCCGCTGGACGGTGTTGGCCAGCCGCATCTCAACACCAGACTTGACCTCACGTACATAGAGGTCGCCGCCGCGCTCAAAGACCACTCGCTTTCGATCGGGACTGTATGTATATTGACGGACCACCATCAGGCGGGCAGCGTCATCAACCCGCTGGGGAGCGGGAGCCCCAGGCGTGATACGGTATAACGACGACTCTTCTTCTGCTTCGGGATTCCAATTGAAATACAACACCCCATCGGCACCCCAAAAGGCACCATCGGGGGATGTCCCGATCCATTTCGGGTCGCGCATGATGTAATCGACCGTTAGCGTAGATTGCTGCGCATAAGACAGCTGCAAGCCGATGAAGGCGAGAGAAAGTAGTATCTTGTACATGGCCTTTGATTCGCGTGTTAACAATCAACAGCTAATGTACTTACTTTTTGCCATACCATGGCGTAACAATTTGGAAACCCTCCGCCTACCAGAATATGGTATAGATCGCTACCAACAGGCCAACGATGATGACGGTGCCGACAAGGAAGCCGGGGTGTACCTTGAACATACCGCGATCTACTTCCAGCCCTTTCGGTACCACCCCACGCCTGTTTTCGATGATGCTGATAAGCCACATCCCCAAAACACAGAACACGAATACAATACCCATACGGTCCAGGAACGGAATCTCATAGACACCAGCCGTATTGGGCACGGCGAAGCCAATGGTATAAAGCGACGAAAGGTCGACCCACTCGGGCAGGAATTTTAAGATGACCGATAAGGCAAACCCGCCAATGGTGGCAAACAACGCCGCATTGGAAGTAGCTTTCTTCCAGAAAAAGCCAAGGATGAACATCGCAAAGATACCCGGCGACACGAAACCGGTATACTCCTGGATATACTGGAACCCGCCTTTTTCGATACCCAAATGGGGTGCGATGATGACAGCCAGGATCATGGTGACGATGATGGTAACCTTACCGGTATTGACCAGCTTGCGCTCACTGGCTTCCTTGTTGAATATCTTCTTATAGATATCCAGCGAAAAGATGGTGGCAATACTATTGGACTTGCCGGCCAGCGAGGCTACCACAGCAGCGGTAAGCGCAGCGAACGCGAGCCCCTTCAGCCCAACAGGTAGCAGGTTAAGCAAAACCGGATAAGCCCTATCGGAACGCACGACACCGGCTTCGAGCATCTCTTGCTGGAAGAACCCTTCTTGATAAAGCACGTAAGCCGCAATACCAGGCAGAACCACGATAACAGGCATCAGCATTTTGAGGAACGCGGCAAACATAATACCGTTACGGGCCGTCTTGAGGTCCGCCCCCAATGCCCGCTGGGTGATGTATTGGTTACACCCCCAGTAATTCAGGTTAACGATCCACATACCCCCTATCAGCACCGATAGGCCTGGGAGGCTGATGTAATGTTCTTGCGTTTTGTCAAAAATCATGTCGAAATGCGACGGTGCATTCTGATGCAACAGGCCGAGACCATTGAGTACACCACTGCTGCCGAAATGGTCGGCAACCATATTCAACGCGAGGTATGTGGTGGCGAGCCCGCCGAGTATAAGCACCAGCACCTGGATTACGTCGGTGTAGCCGATTACCTTCATACCCCCCAACGTAATGAAAATGGCGAAAATGGCAATACCATACATACACACCGTGAAATTGATGCCCGATATGGCCGATACGGCCAAAGCCCCTAAGAAAAGGATAGACGTGAGGTTGACGACGATATACAGCAGTAGCCAAAACACGGCCATGATGGTACTTACCGTACCATTATACCGCTGGTTGAGGAACTGCGGCATGGTATAAATCTTATTTTTAAGGTATACCGGGATGAAAAATACCGCTACGATAATCAACGTGGCCGCGGCAAGCCACTCATAGGCGGCAATGGCCAACCCCAATTTAAAGCCATCACCGCTCATACCGATAAACTGTTCGGCCGAAATATTGGAGGCAATCAGCGATGCTCCGATAGCCCACCAAGTGAGCGACCCCTCAGCAAGGAAATAATCCTTGGTACTGGTTTCCTTAGACTTCTTGCGGTAATAAATCCAAAGGCCATATCCCGCAATGATAACGAAATAACAGAGAAAGACGATATAATCTGAAGTTGCTAAGGTTTTCATTATGCTTCCTATACAAATAAGTCTATAAACAGGGCTAATGTAAATATTAATCACATAAAATCAATATTGTTAACCATTTTTTGGCATTATATCGCACCAAACAAAGCACAAGAGGCTGATTTTGAAATCATTAAAAGGTGTTAAAAAAACACTAAGCACCGTTACGAAAACTGCCCGATAAAATAGGATATAATATTCGGGTAGAGTAAGATGGTGAACAATAGCCCGAAGACAGCCCCGTAAAAATGTGCGTCGTGGTTGATACCGTCGCGCGCGTTCTTAGACGCCCATACGCAATACCCCAAATAGAGGAAGGCAAACAGCCAAGCCGGCATGGGAATAACAAAGAAGATACCGAGCATCGTTTTGGGTTGGAACAGGATGAAGCTGAACAATACGGCACTGATTGCACCCGACGCCCCAAGGCTGTAATAATTAGGGTTTTCGCGCTCCTTAAACACGGTACGCACATCACTCAGTACAAGGCCGAGGATATAAAGCAAGGCAAAATGGATATGCCCCCATGGACTCAGGCTAACAAATATGGATTCAAGGGCGAAGCCGAAGAAGTAAAACGTAAGCATGTTGAACAGCAGGTGTGTCCAATCGCGGTGGATAAGGCCACTGGTTAAAAGTGTATATACGTGGCGCCCGCGGCTGACACTATAGGGATGGAGCATAAACCTACCGAATAGATGGTGGTTTGAAAACGTGTAGATACTGGTAACGATGGTAATGGCAAATATGATGCTGGCCACCGGCGTCTGGATCAGATATTCTTTCATCCTATTGGGTTCAGCTGCCGAAAGTAAGAAAAAAAAACGGCCGTCAAAACAAATCCAACTGCTTTCCGCCCCTCGGCATAAACAAGTCGAGCCGTAATTCAGGGAGATTACGGTTGCCCAGGTACCGGGCGACACTGAGCTTGAACAGCTGCCGGATGCTTCCGGCTTCGTGTCCTTCGCCGCGCATGCGGGTACCCCATCGGCTGTCGCTGAGCTTGCCGCCATGGCAGGCGGCAATGCCGTGGAGCACTTTTTCAGCCCGGTCGGGGTATGCTTTATGCACCCAGTCGGTAAACAGCTCGCCAATGGCACCATTGAGCCGAACGATGGTATACCCGGCGGCAAGCGCACCGTGGTGGGCTGCAGCCTCAATAACACGAGGCACCTCATCGCTGTTCAGACCCGGGATGATGGGGGCACACATCACCATCACAGGAATACCTGCATCACTAAGCCTCCGCATAACATGGAGACGGCCTTTGGCGGTAACGGTACGCGGCTCCATCTTCTGCCGCAGCGATTCATCCAGCGAGTTGAGCGAGATGGCCACATGTACCAACCCAAAGCGGGCTAGCTCAGACAGGATATCGAGGTCGCGGAGGATGAGGTTGTTTTTGCTGATGATAGATACGGGGTGGCGGTAGCGCAGCAGCACCCCCAGGATAGCGCGGGTGATGCCAAGTTTACGCTCCACGGGTTGGTAACAGTCGGTATTGCCGGACAGCATGATGGGCTGGGGTTTATAGCCACGGGCATCGAACTGGCGCTCCAGTAAGGCAGCGGCATTGCGCTTCACGATGATTTTCCGCTCAAAATCGAGACCCGCGCTATAGCCCCAATATTCGTGCGCATTGCGGGCATAGCAGTAGATGCAGCCATGCTCACAACCCTGGTAAGGATTCACCGAATAACCCATACGGAGGTCCGGACTGTCGTTTAAACTGACTATTTTCTTTGGGTATTCTTCAATGAACTGGGTGTTGGAGTTGTCAAGGAATTCCTCATCCAACCCCTCGATGTGCTCGGCAACATACCGTTGCGCGGAAAACCTATTATGTGTATTGACCTGGGCACCCCTACCCTTGAAGTATTCGGGGTTCTGTATCATATCCATCCTACAAATATACTAAATATATTAGTAAAAATAGACGCCAACTGACCCTGACTGTTAAATATTTGTTAAAGATGCCCTAATGTTCGGAAATGGCTAATGGAACCCTTATCTTTGCAGTATCATAATTAGGTTTATAATTGGTTAGTTTAAAAGGTTTCCATTCTCCCCGTTTGGAAACCTTTTTTCATTAAACTTTATCTCCATCTTTCTGTTTAATTCGCTTTCCCCAGCAACAGTCTCCCTTGGGAGCCCCAGCCGCCCACGAATGCATCGGCTACACCATCGCCACTGAGGTCGCCGATGGTGATGTTCCAGTTCCTGCCCACCACCGATGGGGGAATGACCTCGTCCGTAGCATCCGTAAAATATCCTTTCCCATCATTGCGGTAAGCACGCAGCGGCTCCTCTGAAAATCCCGGTACGGCCACCGCACTCAGCAATAAGTCGGTATGGCCATCGTGGTCGAAGTCGACCTCACGTGCCGAATAGGTGGAGAATTTATAAACAGGGATCCGGTCGGCCGTCTCATCGGTAAAACGTGCGTGGCCATCATTGATGAGAATGCGGGCCTGCGGATTCTTATCCCACTTACCCGCATTGCTCGTGATGTTGGCAAACACGATATCCAGGTCGCCATCGCCATCGACGTCGAAAACCAATACCTCGCGTGTCTCAAGGGGTTCGGGCAACTGGAGTTGGTCCGGGTACTCGGCAAACCGCCCGGTGCCATCGTTGAGCAGCAAGCGGTTGGGTGGCACCTCATTGCCTACCACCATATCAAGATGGCCATCGCCATTGAGGTCGGCCAGTTTGATACTTTGCGTGGCATCATTCACCTGAGGCAGGTTTGTTGCCGTTCGGTCTACGAAATATCCCGGGCGATCGGGGTCATTTATCCAAAGGAAGTTTTGACCTTCGCTGCCCGAATTACCCACCACGATGTCTGGTCTCCCATCGCCATCCACATCGCCCACATCCAGCCCGTTGCCCTCACTCATACCGAGCAAGCGGTCGCTTACATCACGGAAAGTGCCATCGCCGTTGCCCAGGTAGTACTCATGGGTCTGGTCGTCTTCCGCCACAAAAATTACGTCGACATGCCCGTCGCCATCAAAGTCAACCGCCCGCACATGCTCGGTGTCGTGCTTGGCCGCTTTGAAAACCCCGCGTTGCCACGTCAGCCTACCGCTACCGTCATTGATATACAAGCGGTTCTCATCGAGTTCCAACGCTGCGATAACATCCAGGTCACCGTCGCCATCCACGTCGGCAAAGGCCACTTCCAAGATATGGGCTTCGGGATCCCGCGGTACGTGGGTATCGGTCACATCGAGGAAATAGTCCGTTTCCAATTCGACAGGGATCGTGGATGCGCACGACCAGGCGGCGCTACCAAGGGCTAACAATGCCATTATTTTCTTCATCATCGGGTTCATAAGCTCTTTGTTTTAAACATATTCTTGGATTAATCCGATCTATTCACCCGGCCCGGCTCGCGCAAGTTTTTACCGGCCACGCCCGTAAGCGCATCGCCCATATCCGCACGTGCCTTTTCGGCCAATCGTAGCATTGCTGCCACCACCCGGGGGCGGGAGGCCGCCAGATTAGTGGTTTCACCGATATCATTGCTGAGGTGGTACAGTTCGGGCTGTTCAATCCTGGCCATCTCGTACTTGATGGGTATGCCATCGTCACGGTAAGGCTGGCCGGGCTTGATGGTGCGGTACGCGTGTGGTAAATATAGCTTCCATTCACCCATGATTACCGCTTGCAGCTCGTTGCGGTTGTAATAAATGTAGTATGCCTCATGCGGTGATTTGGCCCCCTCAGCCACCTGCATGAGCTGCCAGATGTCGAGCCCATCGATAGGCCGCCGTGGAAGCTCTGCCCCTGTTATCCATGCAATGGTGGGCAGTATGTCGATGGTCATGGCAGGCGCTGCCTGTATCCCGCCGGCCGGCAGCTGGCCGGGCCAGCGCATGATGCACGGTACCCTGACACCTCCTTCCCACGAGGTACCTTTACCCTCGCGCAGGGGCAGGGCCTCTCCGCTGTGTCCTCCGTAAGAAAGCCATGGCCCGTTATCCGAAGCGAAGATCACAACCGTGCGATCATCGATGCCATATTGCTGGAGGGCTTGCAGTACCTGGCCTACAGACCAATCGATTTCCATGATAACATCGCCGTACAACCCCCTTTCGGATTTGCCCTTGAACTTATCGGAAACGGCCAAAGGTACGTGGGGCATACTGTGGGCGAGGTACAGGAAAAATGGCTTGTCGTTGTTCCGTTTGATGAAATCGACCGCCCGCTCAGTATACCGGGTGGTGAGGAGGTCCTGGTCTTCGACTGTTTCAATGACCCGCTCATTTTCATACAATGGCAGCGGCGGATAATAGTTCTTGGTTTCGGGATGGTACGGCCACATGTCGTTGGAATATGGCAGGCCGAAGAACTCGTCAAACCCTTGCCGTGTGGGGAGGAAGGGTGCGTGGTGGCCAAGGTGCCATTTGCCGATGGCAGCGGTATGGTAACCCAATGGCTTCAACACCTCAGCAATGGTCATCTCGTCCGGGTTGAGGCCGTGTTTGGCGCTGTGGTCAAGCGCGCCGTGGATACCCACCCTATTGGGATAACAGCCGGTGAGCAACGCTGCCCGCGAAGCGGAGCAGACAGCCTGTGCCGCGTGGAAATTGGTAAACCGCACCCCTTCTGCAGCCATCCGGTCGAGGTTGGGTGTCTGGATATCGGGAGAGCCGAACACCCCCACATCTTGGTAACCCTGGTCGTCTGTAAAGATGATAATGACATTGGGCTTCTCTTGCACAGGCACCGCCTGGGCACCAACAACAACAACAGGAAGCAAACAATACACGAACAACGGCAGGCAACGCATGGAAGGTATAGTCATGTAACGTTGTTTTTAAAGGGACATTAATTGGGATACCATAGCTAAGGTACATATTATTCCACAATAAAATTCATTATCTTTGGAAAAAGGAGGTGTCGTATGCTGGTAATCCCACGCTTACATCCGTATGCATTCCATGACCTGTGTCGCCGTGGGGGTGCAAAAGGCGGTTTGTATGTCCTGCTCTTCTTCTCAGGGTTTATACTAACCGCACAGGAGCGCGAATCGGACAAAAAAATCGTGGTAGACAGTCTCCCGGTACCCAGCGAACCGAACCAGCTATTCTACCTGCAACGCGACCCGGATGCCAATACGGTGGTCTACCAGCTCAACACAGTCGACGGTAAAGTCGATGCCGGCAAGCCGGTGAATGTCTTCTGGATCCGCTATGCGGAAGGTGGTATGCGCAAAGACCTGAATTTCGTGCAACGCACGATGGCTTACGGAATTACCCACAAAACGCTGGGCAATGGCGATTTCGAGCTGCAGCTAGCTGCTTATAAGAAGCATCCGCTGCGTCTGGCCTATTGCGGAAAAATGGAAACTTACCGCGTATATACATCAATCAAAGGCCGGGAAGCAGTATTGGACCGCATCTTCGTGCGCATCGACGGCGGTAGCATATTCAGTCCAAACATTACTTATTTTGAATTAATAGGCCGCGACACAGCTACCGGCAAACCCGTAAGCGAACGGATAAAACCCGATCAATAGATGATGGTGAATTTAAAGTCCAACGGCTTGAAGTGCTGAATCAGCTCGTCGATAAGCCTATCGCCATACCGGACGTATAGCGGACCCACATTTTCCGACCGCTCCTGCAGTTCGCCGCCAGGGAAGAGCTTCTCCTTGATACGCTCGATCTGGATCAACGCATCCTCATGGTTGCGCTTGTCAGCCCGCAGTAATTTTTTCTCCAGATTTTTGACAGCCTTTTTCAATCGCGCTTTCACCGCATCGGTACTGGGGCCTAAACTCGGGTCGATTTTATGGGCACGGAGCCGTAGCTTACTAAAGATGGCATTAAATTCCATCCACTCATCGTTGAGCGTAAGCCGGTGTTTGGTATGGCGGCGTACATATTCCTTCTTCAGTTCCTCGGTATCCTTGAAAATACTTCTGAATGTGAGGTTGAGCCGGAGTACTTTGACAGACATGTTGTCGTCGGTTATCATTGCAGAATTGCGTGGCACCAGAATTGGAAAATCCACACCGTAGTGCTGGAAGCATGATTTCAGCTGCAACCAATAGGCAATTTCTGCTCCCCCTCCGATGTAGGCTAGGTTTGGCAATATCACCTCCTGGTAAAGTGGGCGCATGACGACGTTGGGGCTGAAACGCTCGGGATGATGCTGGATTTCCGCCTTCAGCTCATCTTCGGAAAAAGAAATCCCTTGATTAAGCACCTCATACCGTCCGTTTTCAAGTTTCACAATGCGTTCACGAAACGAATCGTTGAGGTAAAAAAAGTTAATCTCCCTGGCATGCACCTGGCTGGAAAATCCCGCCCGCTCCAGGGCGTTCGATGTTTGCTCGATAGCGCTATGACTGTGGCCGCCAATGATATCCTGCTCGATGAATGCCGAAAACCGTTGTTTAAGCGATGCGTCATCCGCATCGATGACAACAAGGCCATGCGAACCGAACAGGCCATTCACCAAATACCTGGTGGCATCGGCTAAGTTTTCGTGCCGCAGGTATGCCGATTCGACCAGTTCGGCCAGTTTGGACGAGTTGTCCGACAAGCCGAGGATACGTTGGTATTCACGTACCGTATCTCCCATTCCTGCTGTTTTCATCCGCCCGGTTGCCCCTCCTGCGGGGGCATCCCATACGATTTTCTTGCCGTGCAGCCGGGCATGGTTGATTTCGGCAAAATCGTGGTCCTCGGTAGCCATCCAATACACGGGCACGAAGTTGTACTCGGGGAATGCCGCTTTCAGGTCACGCGAAAGGCGTATGGCACTAGCGATCTTAAAAATAAAATACAACGGACCAGTGAAGATGTTGAGTTGGTGGCCGGTAGTGATGGTAAAGGTACGCTCGCTTGATAACGCCTCGATATTGGTGGCAACGGCAGACTGTTTCTGCAATGCTTCACCGTATTGGCGCCGCAATACGTGTACCAGTACTTCCCGGTCGGTTTTACCTGCTTTGGCTTGCAGCTGCTTTGCAAAGCCCTCGATATCGGGCCTGTTACCCGCAAATGGTGCCAGAGAAGCGGCGTTATCCAGATAGTCCAACAGGGTCTTCGAAAAGCTATTGGTATCTTTATAATCTATATAGGTTGCCTTCATCAGTAAACAAAGATAGGCGTTGCAGGCTAAAACCGTGCGTGATAACGATTATTTGACAATCGTTCCATAGAGGTCGAAATCTTCGGCCCGCTCTACGCGTATGTTGGCGAAGTGGCCGAGTGTGAGGTAGTTTTGCGCGGCAGGGATAAGCACCTCGTTGTCTACCTCGGGCGAGTCGTATTCCGTACGCCCCACAAAGTAGTCGCCCTCCACCTTATCTACCAGTACCCTGAACATCTTGCCTACCTTCTGCTGATTGATATCGAAAGAAATACCCTGTTGGATTTCCATGATCTGCTCCATACGGGCGGCTTTGGTTTCTTCAGGAACATCATCTACCAAACTGTAGGCATGGGTGTTTTCTTCGTGCGAATAGGTAAAGCAACCGAGCCGATCGAATCGCGTGTCGGCCACCCATTGCTGGAGTTCGTCGAAATCGTGCTCGGTCTCGCCGGGGTATCCACAGATGAGCGTGGTACGCAGGGCGATGTCTGGCACACGGTCGCGGATAGCTTGCACCAGATCGATGGTCTTTTGCTTGGTGATGCCCCGCCGCATGGATTTAAGCATACGGTCGCTGATGTGCTGCAGTGGCATGTCAAGGTAATTGCAGATATTGGCTCGCTCGCTCATAGCGTCGAGCACGTCCATCGGGAAACCGGAGGGGTAGGCATATTGCAACCGTATCCATTCGATGCCGTCTACGTCAGACAACCGGCGCAAGAGGTCGGCAAGGTTGCGCTTGCCATACAGGTCGAGCCCGTAATAGGTGAGGTCCTGTGCGATGAGGATGAGCTCCTTGGTACCGTTCCTGGCGAGCTGCCGGGCCTCTTTCACCAATGCATCCATCGGTTTGGATACGTGTTTACCGCGCATCAACGGAATGGCACAGAACGAACAGGGGCGGTTACAGCCCTCGGCTATCTTAAAATAAGCGAAATGCGACGGCGTGGTAAGCAGGCGTTCGCCTACCAGTTCGTGTTTATAGTCGGCACCAACGGCACCCAGCAGCTCCTGCAGGTCGTGGGTTCCGAAATAGGCGTCTACATTGGGGATTTCGCTTTGCAGCTCTGGCTTGTAGCGTTCTGATAAGCATCCGGTTACGATGACCTTACCAATTTTACCTTCATCTTTGAGCGCGCTATACTGGAGAATGGTATCGATGGATTCCTGCTTGGCGTTGTCGATGAACCCACAGGTATTTATCACGACGATATCGTCGGCCCGCACATCGGCCGACTCGTGCACCACCGGCATGTCATTGCCACGCAATTGGCCCATCAGCACCTCGCTATCGTGTATGTTTTTGGAGCAGCCCAGTGTCACCACGTTTACACGCGGCTTACGGGTAGTGCCTGCTTCCTTCTTTATTTTTGTGTTCATCTGGAAATATGTTTTTAGCAGACTCCGGTAACCGGTGCTTCCGTCGCACCGATTACTTAAACAGGGAGTCGACAAACTCTTTTTTATTGAACAGCTGGAGGTCGTCCATTTTCTCGCCCACACCGATGTATTTGACCGGTATCTTGAATTGGTCGGATATGCCGATTACCACGCCGCCCTTTGCGGTACCATCGAGTTTGGTAAGGGCCAATGCGTTGACATCGGTGGCTTGGGTAAACTGTTTGCACTGCTCTATTGCGTTCTGCCCGGTAGAAGCGTCGAGCACAAGCAGGATTTCATGTGGCGCACCGGGCACGATCTTCTGCATCACCTGCTTGATTTTGGTCAGCTCGTTCATGAGGGCCACCTTGTTATGCAGCCTTCCGGCTGTATCTATGATAGCCACATCGTCGCCGTTGGCTACCGCCGATTTAACCGTATCGTATGCTACAGAGGCGGGGTCAGACCCCATGGCCTGGGCAACCACACGCACGCCTACCCGCTCACCCCAAAGCTTGATCTGGTCTACGGCAGCAGCCCGGAATGTATCTGCTGCACCCAGCACCACACTATTGCCGGCCTGCTTAAGCTGGTGGGCAAGCTTACCGATGGTAGTTGTTTTCCCTACACCGTTTACACCCACCACCATAATCACGTAGGGCTTATGGTCGCCGTATTCGAAGTGCTCGAAATCAGCACTGTTGTTTTCAGCAAGCAGCCCTTGGATCTCGTCGCGCAGAATCGCGTTGAGCTCTGATGTGTTGATGTATTTATCCCGCGCTACCCGCGCTTCTATACGGTCGATGATTTTCAGGGTGGTAGTTACACCTACGTCCGAGGTGACAAGCACTTCTTCCAAGTCGTCGAGCACATCATCGTCTACGGTAGACTTGCCCACAACGGCCTTGGTAATCTTCGCCAGAAACCCCTCTTTGGTTTTTTCGAGGCCCTTATCGAGTGCTTCCTGGGCTTCGGGTGTTTCCTGCTTCTTCTTGAAAAAATCAAATAGTCCCATAGCTGAATGCAAACATAACAAAAAAGCCCTTCCGGTAACATCCCGAAACGGCTTTTCGCAATATCATATATGCAGAAATTATTCTGCTGCCGACTCTGCAACGGCTTCTTTAGCTACCTCTACGGCTTCTTTGATTTGGTCGTTGTGTGCGATAAGCTCCTTAAAGGTATACGCCCCCGTTTTTGGCGACCTAACAGCGGTAATAACCTTCGTATAGTCTTTACCTTTACCTGTCTTGAGTGATGCTACTGCTTTCTTTGCCATCTCTTTTATTCTTAATGCAGGTTGCTAATTGAAAGCAACCGCTGATTTACTTAATCTCTTTGTGAACGGTAACACGGCGCAACACGGGATTGAATTTCTTCAATTCAAGCCGCTCGGTGGTGTTTTTCTTATTTTTCGTGGTGATGTAACGCGACATCCCCGGCAGACCGCTCTCTTTATGCTCGGTGCATTCTAGAATAACCTGCACCCTGTTTCCTTTTTTTGCCATTGCTTCGTTGTATTAATGATCCGCCCAACCGGTACGGATGGTTTCTCACACGTATCCCTTTTTGATAAACTTATTGATAACGGCAGTGATACCGTTTTTGTTGATCGTTTTTATCGCTGAGGCAGATACTTTCAGGGTAATCCAACGGTTTTCTTCAGGGATGAAGAACCGCTTGGTATGCAGGTTGGGGTAAAACTTGCGCTTCGTCTTCGCATTCGAATTGGAAACGTTATACCCGTTCATCGCCCCTTTTCCTGTTAAATCACAAACTCTTGACATGATGATATGCTATTTTATACCTATTAAACACCTTTTCGCAAAGGGTTTGCAAATATCAGCATTTGTTTTTTATTATACAATTATTTTTTCGAATTGACGGCTTTACAGGATTGTTGTCATTGTTCTGCACCTCTTGTTGCCGAAAACGCTACGCTTTTAATTACCGCTTGCACTTACGCCTAGAGATCTCCCACAGGGCCAATTCGCCTCTTGTTTATACAATTCCTTGAAACGGTAAAGCTATCGCAGACCGCAGATTCGAACCGACACGAACGGATACGGGCGGCCCCGACTGATTGGTGGCCGCCCGTATTGCCTGTTGCACGATGATGTCTTAGCTTCCGGCTTGCGGCCCCAATACGGTGCCTTCTTCAGGTACCTGAAGCGGTTCTACATTTCGCTCAGCACCGGGGTAACCAATATTTTGATTAATCACACCCTTGATGTTCGTGTTAATCGCATTGGCTGGCACTGGCCACAGGATGTGGTGCACGCTGATCTTATATTCAGCCCACTTATGCTTAACGCCTTTATTATAAAAATTGCTCCTCGCTACCACGCGATCATACCAGAAATTAACACCTTCCTGTTTGACATTGGAACCCGTTCCGCCCGGCCCACTGAGGTTCTGCAGATTGTAGGTGCGTCCCCCGAATATTTCGCAGGGTTTGCCCGTTCTCGCATAAATGTAGGAAATCCTGACCAGCTCCACATGGCGGTTTTCTTCGTAATACAGCTCTCGCGCACGCTCATCCAAGATTTCGCCGATATTAATATCGCCGGCAGTGAGTGGCTCGGCCCCCGCCCGTGTGCGCACCTCATTCAATGCTTCAGCAGCGAGCGCCGGTTGGTCTTTCCAATAATAACACTCTGCGATCAATAGGTAAACTTCGGCCGACCGGTAAATGTACCACGGGGTTTCGCCACCGGCCCAGGTCGATTGCAGCGGATCGGGTACAAACGTTTTGAAATGCGGCCACGGATACCATGTTCTGATGGTATCTTCCACACTCATGCTTGCCGGCTTTTCAAAGTGTTTGCCATACCAGGGACTTCCGCTGGTTTTCAATCCGGGTGCATTATACCTCAAGTCTTCCATCCGTTTCCAGCTATCGCGGTTGTAAATGCCCCGCATATCATCAACCTCCTTATCTGCTCGCCAAATATAACTGGTGAAATAAGACGTGGAGCGCAAGCGGCCGATACCGCGTCCATAGGTCTTATTGAGGTCCATTTCGGGATCGGTCTCACCGGCCGCTGGCGCGATGCTTGTGCCGCCTTGTCCGTCGGGGGTTCTAATACTCCCACTATTCCAGAAGGGGACAGCATTTCGCATAATCTGGATGCGCGCTGAACCTTCCTGTTCTGGGTAAGACACCACATACATCAACCCTTCGGTATTGGACATATCCAGCTTTGCCTCAACACTGTGCAAATCAAACATCAGGTTGGTATTCGGCTTACTCTGATTTGGGGTAAATCGATTCCTCATCAACGGATGCTTCGCTACAATTTCTTGTCCAACCTGTATAGCCCGGTCAAAGTCGCCCAGCACCATACAGATTTTCATCAGCAACAATCCGCAGGCAGCTTTCGAAGTCCGCCCACGGTCCACGACTTCGGGCACCCATTGGTACGCAAATTCCAGATCTTTACGCATCCGTTCGAGTATACCCCATCGATCGTATGAGTAGAAATCATACTTGGGCGCTTCGATTTCCCAGTCCAGATAGGGCACATCACCGAATTGATGAGTAAGTTTGTAATAGCGGTATGCCCGGTGGAAATAGGCCGATCCCAACACGGCATTACGCTCTTCCTCACTGCCAAATTCGGCATTATCGATCCGTGAAATCACCGTGTTTGCGTACTTGACGCCCTTGTAGCCCTCGTACCAGTACCATCCCACCTTGGTAAAATCCGTATGATTCAATTGTGCGTCGGGTAATAGGGCGACGTCCATATCCATCTGTGGCCCCGCCTTGTCTGTCGTGCCCTCAACAGCCACTTCCGAATGAATAATCTCCGTCAATATCGGTGCGGCATCGCCGAAATATTCATGCCGCATATTACGCTCCAACGTGGTAAGAGCAGAATACATCCCTTCGGCATTGGACAGGGCGACACCGGGTTCGTAAAATGACAATGGCTTGGGTTGGAGCCAATCTTCGCTACAGCTTACTGTAGTTAAAGCTAAGGTGGCGAGTGCCAAGGCAGCCTTTGTATATATCTTGTTATTATTCATTTTCTTATGTTTTGATGTTATAGCGAAAAATTGACACTCATATTGTACGTCCTTGGAGTGGGCATCCCACCCAAATCGGCGTTATCGTATGACTCTGGATCGCCGAACGTCCAATCCGGCGCCCAAACCGCTACGTTACGCACGGTGGCCGATATCCGTAAATTCTGGATGTTAAACCGCTGCAGGAACGTGTTGGGCACGGTATAGGACAGCGACACGTTATCCAATCGGATAAACGATCGCGAAACGTAGTTGGAGCCAATGTTTTTAGAACCAATACGGCCGTAGTCATTAATCGGGTTATCCGGCGTCCATCTGGGCTGTGCATAGTCGGTGGCCCGGTCGGCAAAGTTCGCGTTGTTTGCAGCCCGATTGTAGGTATCGTAATGCCCCCAATTGGAATAGATGAAAAATGAGAAGTCAAAATTGCCATAACGGAAGTCATTCCGGAGCGACCACCTGAACCGGGGTGTCGTCCATTGTTGGAAAACACGGTCTTCATCGGTCATTACTCCATCTTCGTTTTGGTCTTTGTATTTGAAGTCGCCCGGCTGTAACCCGTAAGGCTCAGCTTCTGCCTCTTCGCCTACCTGCCACACGCCAATCCGCTCGTAATGCCATATCCGATCGGGATCCTGGCCGATAAACCACCGGTTTTTGATATCGTCGGCTTCGCGTTGTCCGATGACATTGCCATTGTCATCCAGGATGTCTACCATATCGCCATAGAGGTGTTTGATTTCCCGACGGTTGAGCATAAAGATCGCCGAAGCGTTCCAATTGAACTTCTCGCGCTCGATAATCCGGCTATTCAGCGCAACTTCAAAGCCTTTATTCTCTAACTCACCCAAGTTGGCCGCCACACTATTGAATCCGATGATTTCGGGAAGTGCTCGGTCTACCAGCAAATCCATCGTAGTAGACGTATAAAAATCCAATGCGCCTCCTATCTTATTGTTGAACAGCGAGAAATCGAATCCGACATTATAGGACGATTTGTTTTCCCACCGCAACCCTAAATTGGCCATGCGATTCACATACAGTTGGGAGTAGAGATAGATGTTGCCATTTTGGTCGATATAGGGGTGCAGGCCGGAGGTCATATCCGATAAGGCTTCGTACTGGCCGATGTCTCGGTTACCGTTACGCCCCCAAGACAACCGGAGTTTACCATAATCAAGCCAGCTTGAGGCACTTTCCATGAACTTTTCGTCAGAGAGGTCCCAGGCGAAAGCTAAAGCGGAGAATGTTGCCCGCGGATTTTGGGCGCCAAATGCAGAATAGCCGTCGCGCCGTACGGAAGCAGTGAGCATGTAGCGATCGTGCAACGAATAAAACAAACGAGCCATCAAGGCGTCGCCCGTGCGATAGGTATCATTGCTCTCGTTAAGAGGGACAGCGCCTGCTTGCAGCCGGTGCCACCCGAGGATGTCACTGGGACTGTAGTTGGACGCTGTCGCTTTGGTAGACCAGTACTGACCCTTCTCCGCATTTTGCAGAAGAGTTACCTCAAAGTTGTGTGCGTCGAACCGCTTGTTCCAGCGCAGCACATTATCGATTTGCCAGTTATAGGTTTTCTGGAACGTACGCTCCGAACTCCCCCCACGGTTGGCCCATTCGGGGTTCTGTGAAGATTCGTGGTTGTAATATTCTCGCCACACATACGACGGGGTGAAGTTGGTTTGGAATTCGACCCCAAACGGCAACGAAATCACACCATATAAGGAGGCATTAAGGGTATTGTACCGGTCAACGCGGTCCCGATATAAATTATCAAAGAACGGGTTCTGCGGCGTAACATCACCTGTTGGGAAACGCTGATAAGGGCTTTCGGGATCGCCGATATTATTAGATCCATAGGGCGATATAACGGCCGACTGACCCCAATTGGCCTGTAAAAAGCCTTCGTTGCGCGTGGCAAAGTTTGCATTGGCACCTACCCGAAGGAAGGACGTGACAGTTGATTCGAGGTTCAGCCGGGACCGTAGGTTTTTGAATCGATTCCCTACGATGATGCCCTCACGATCCACATGGTTTAGCGACCAATAATAATTAACATTGTCTGTCTTATTGGAGATACTAACCGAATAATCCTGCTGAATGCCCTGCTGGAAAACGAGGTCTTGCCAGTTCGTAATCCGATTAATCATGTAATTGTCAATTTCAGGCGTCTTCAGCTCAAGCCGAGATAACCAGCTACGTACGAGTTGCTCCTCCGTAACGGAAGATACGGGGTCATTTTGATCGTAGTTATACCAAGTCAATTGATCGACTTGGCTTAATTTGCGGGGGTCCACAAACATTTCAGGGTACTCTTGATGATACTCATCGGTACGTCGCCCCATTTCGTAATCGTAGCGGTAAGCGAGGAACTCCTCTCCGGTCATAACACGCGGCATATTTGCGTTTTCAACAAAGCCAATATTACCGTTGAACGAAATCCTGGGTTTCCCGACCTGGCCTTTTTTCGTGGTGATTAACACCACACCGTTCGCAGCCTTGGCGCCATACACCGCCGATGCACTAGCATCTTTCAGGATATCGATAGATTGGATGTCATTGGGGTTGAGGTCAGATAATGCTCCGTCGAATATCACCCCATCCACCACATGTAATGGACTGCTACCCGCCTTCAATGTCCCCTTCCCGCGGATAAGCAACGAAGCATCGCCTTTAGCCGTATTGCCTTGCCCTATAATCATACCAGCCGCATTTGCGCGGAGCAAATCTTGCACCGAGCGGGGTGCTTGGGTCTCGAGCTTCTCAGCTTGGACAGAAGAGATAGCTCCCGTGAGGTCTTTTCGCTTCGCCGTACCATACCCGATTACAACAACTTCATCGAGGTCCTGGATGTCTGCATTTAATACGACATCAATCACAGCACGTTGCCCCACTTGTACTTCCTGCGTACTGTATCCGGTGGATGAAAATACTAATATAAGCCCATCCGCTGGCAAGGCAAGGCTGTAACGACCCTCCGAATCAGTTTGGGTACCCGTACCGGAGCCCTTTATAATTACGGTTACCCCTGCTAATGGAAAGCCCGAACCACCGGTGACCGTACCGGAAACAGTACGCTGGAGCATACTGCTATTGTGATACGGAACGCGGGGTTCGGATAAAACATATTGTACGCAAAAAAGCGCCAATATCAATAATGACAATTTTGGAAACTGTTTGCTCATCGGTTCATTTTTTGGTTAAACAAATACAAATAACAATCGGCTTGGTTGCGCCCCACTGTTGCTGTAAAGCCGCTCTGTATTACGTAGGGCACCAATCCGCTTGGCCAATGATAATCCGATTTAGTATAATACAAAACTGTTTCATGGAAGATTCCTCCTATAATTAGGGGTGTATTAATTGGTAACCCGCCCAACGGAAAATCGTTGTTGATTTTTATTACCCGTAGTGCTTGTTCAAATATAATGAAAGTTATCTCCTCACCATATTGCCAGCGGGCAAACAAGCACAATTAAATTACAAAACCGTGTTTTTAACACTATTCAATCGGTGGACTGATTTCACAATGGGTAATAACGGACAGGAATAGGATATAGGCCAAGAATAGGAGAAAAGTTGCCCATGGTAGTCCATGGGCAACACAAGCGGTTTATTCGTCAAATTTCCACCGCACGAACGCTTCGATGGCCTCGTATTCAGCCATGCCCAGACGGTCGTACAGCTTTGCCGTTTCGCGGGTCCGGTCTTCGGCACGCACCCAAAACTCACGCGCATCATCGCCGGGGAAAACCGGCAGGTCTTTCTGCGATTGGTGTTTGAATATCGCATGCCGCTTGCGCAACACCTCTTGCGGCGATAGCGGAACGGCCATTTCAATTTCGTGGATTTCAAATTCATGCCACGCACCGCGGTAAAGCCACAGCCAGCAATCCTTGGTCCATGCTTCGGTTTTGCGGAGCCGCACCATCGCTTGGTGGATGATATCGAAGCACACCTTGTGGGTGCCGTGCGGATCGGCGAAGTCGCCAGCAGCAAAAACCTGGTGTGGCTTGATCTGCTGGAGCAGCTCCATCGTGGCTACGATATCGTCTTCAAAATCGATCTCTTTGCTGTATTTGCCACGATCGTAGAAAGGCAGGTCCTGGAAATGGATGTTTTCATCGGGCAGTCCGGCAAAACGGGCACCGGCAATGGCCTCCCCTTTGCGGATAAGCCCCTTCACAGTGAGCAGCTCGGCTGTGTCCACCTGATTAGGCTTCTTTTCAGCGATAAACCTGCGCGCATCATGATAGAGTACCTCCAGTTTCTGCGTATCGATGCCCTGCGATTTCACGAAATCGGTGGCAAACTCGATGAAGCGGAGCGCATCGTCATCCCAAACGGCAGTATTGCCGGAGGTCTGGTAGGCTACGTGCACCTCGTGCCCCTGATCGGCTAAGCGGATGAAAGTCCCCCCCATGGATATGACATCGTCATCGGGGTGCGGTGAAAAAATAATCGCACGTTTTTTCGCGGGATCACGTCTTTCGGGCCGCTGGCTATCATCCGCCCCCGGCTTTCCCCCGGGCCAACCGGTTATGGTGTGTTGCAGCTGATTGAATATATCGATATTGATATTGTATACCGGCGCCTTTTCGGTGGCCAGCTGTGCCATACCGTTGTTATTGTAATCGTCAAGCGTCAGCTTCAGAATAGGCTTATTCAGCGTTTGCGACAGCCAAACCACCGCCTTTTTTATGGTTTTGTCGTCCCAAACACAATCTTTCACCAACCACGGGGTATCAAAGCGGGTGAGCATCGATGCCGCATCCGCATCCAGTACGAACTCCACGTTGTCTGAAAGCTGCAGGAAAGTCGCCGGTACATCTGCCGAAATTTCCCCCTCTACGGCTTTCTTCACAATTTCGGCCTTGGTCTGGTTCCAAGCCATCAGGATGATTTCCCGGGCTTTAAAGATGGTTCCGATACCCATCGTAATCGCCTTGGTGGGTACGTTTTCTTTACCCCCGAATCCCCGCGACGCATCCCGGCGTGTCAGGTCATTAAGCGTCACAAGCCGTGTACCGGAGTTGGGGGCAGACCCGGGCTCATTAAAGCCGATGTGCCCGGTACGGCCGATGCCGAGGATCTGCAGGTCCAATCCACCCAATGCGGTGATTTTCTGTTCGTAAGCCAAACAATACTCATGGATCGCCTCTTCTGCCAAGGTCCCGTCGGGGATATGCACATTTGCCCGTTCAATGTCTACATGGTCAAAAAGGTGCCTGTTCATGAAGGTTACATAGCTCTGTTCAGAGTCAGGCTGCATCGGGTAATATTCATCGAGGTTGAAGGTTACCACGTTTTGGAAACTGAGCCCTTCTTCCCGGTGCATACGGATCAGCTCCGCATACACTTTTACAGGGGTTGCACCTGTAGCAAGGCCAAGGATAGCCTGCTCACCTCTTTCTTTCTTGCCGCGGATCAGATCTGCGATACGCTTTGCCACGGCCAGTGAGGCCGCGGTAGGATCGGAGTAAACACTCACGGGAACTTTCTCGAAGCGTGTTTCTTCCAGTAAATTTAATCTTGCCATTATAAGGTATTACGTAAAAGGTGAGTAGCAAAAATAGGCATAAATGCCATATATACGGTATGTTTTCATCGAAATATTTGCTAATCGGGGAAGATTACTGTATGCAATCGAGTGCGTTTGACGGTAATCGTTTGCAATATACTGATCATATTGATACTATCTATCGAATAACTGTTGCAAACCGAATAGAAAACAAACGATTGCGTAAAATTAAGCAAACGATTGCGTTGTGCTAACGCTTCTTTATTTGATTAACCCTTTCTAAATTGCTAGACCAAAACGGAAACAATAGGCATAATAATGCTGTTCTATTTAAACAAAAAGAAAGGAGCTAAATGACAGATTAACTTTTACAAACCTACCACCCTACAGAAAACATATTTGCCGAAAGACAAGTATCAATGAAATGATTGTAAATATTATAAACACACCTCTTTATGATACCAAAAAAACTAATCCCCTTACCCAATAGTTGGGTATGCACAGTTAGACGGACATGTACCGCAGGCTTATTAAGCGCCTTAATGTCTACTGTGGAGTGCTGCTGATGCGAATGCTGCATCGATACCTTCTCTTACCGAGACCAATCCGATATCCGCCCAGCGGAACATCACAGGTAAAGTGGTAGACGAGTCGGGAAATCCCATTGTGGGGGCTACTGTTGCTATAAAAGGTAGCGGCCGTTCGTCCATCACCGACGCGTCGGGTAGCTTCCGGCTAAGTGTTGATGATAGCAACGCCGTGTTCGTTGTTTCTTACATCGGCTACGAGAACCAAGAAATCACCATTGGCAACCAAACCGAGCTGAACATCATATTAAATCCCTCCGTCAGCAGTTTGAGTGAAGTTGTGGTTGTCGGATTCGGAACCCAGCGAAAGGAAAACCTCACCGGGTCTGTTTCGTCCATCAATATGGCTGAACAGGCAGAAGGCCGCCCCATCACCTCGCTTTCTGCCAGCTTGGCGGGATTGGCATCGGGCTTACATGTAAATCAAGGAAATGGCAGGCCAGGTGGCGATGGTGCCACATTGAGAATACGCGGACAGGGCACACTAAACAATGCAAACCCGCTGGTCATTATCGACGGTGCGGTGGGAGATATGAACCTGTTGAACCCACAAGATGTCGAAAGCGTTTCTGTGTTGAAAGATGCTGCTTCGGCCGCCATCTACGGGTCGAGGGCAGCAAACGGCGTCATCCTTATCACCACAAAAAAGGGCCGATCCGGAGATTTCAGGGTAAACTATAACGCGCTCTTCTCCAATGCACAGCCTTCAAACCTGATTAAAATGGTATCCAATTATGCGGATTATATGGAGTTGGTCAATGAAGGATTCAGGAACTCAGACCCTAATGTCACACCAACATTTTCGCAAGACATGATCGATCTCTGGAGGCAAAATGAAGGCGGCGACCCATTGAAATATCCCAACACAGAATGGACAGACGAGGTTTTCCAGCCAAACCTGCTGCAAAACCACAACCTTTCATTTTCCGGCGGATCCCCCAACATCATCTATTTCGGGTCATTTGGCTACCTCGATAATCCAGGGATCATCGAAAAAGCAGGTTACGAAAGGTACTCCGGCCGGGTCAACCTGGAAGCGAAAGTAAAACCCTGGCTTACACTGGGCTCTAACCTCCATGGCATCGTCGCCAGAACAGATATCGGAACAAATATCCTTGACGACGTATTCACGTATGCGGGCGCAAGCACCCCCGGCATGGTATTGAGAACGCCGGACGGCCGATTCGGCAGCCCGAATAATCCGGAGGATGACCCCCAATCCAACAACGTATTGCATCGGCTGTATAGCCAAAAAGGCGATATCCGCGAAAACAGGATGTCGGCCCGATTCTATGGCAAACTGCAGCCGCTCGAAGGGCTGTCTATCGAGGGGTCATTTAATTATGTCTTTCGCGATCGTCTTCGCTATCAACAACCGGTCTTCAATGATCGGTGGAACTTCCTGACCAACAGTATTGCAAATGCGGGAACGGGACGGACATCGGTGACTAATCAGAACGATAAGAACTTCCAATATTACATGGACGGCATCGCGCGCTATGAACGGACCTTTATGGACCGCTTACAGATGAACATCATGATAGGTGCCAGCCAAGAGTACTACAAAGATCAATGGTTCAATGCCAGTAAACTGGATTTAATCGATCCTTCGCTCAGTGTTATCAATGCCGCAACTGTCGACGCTTCTGCCGGAGGAAACGCCACCGATTGGGCCATGCAGTCTTATTTCGGAAGGCTTAATCTGAATCTGGACCAAAAGTACCTCTTCGAAGCCAATTTGAGGCGCGACGGCACATCCCGCTTTGCTGCCGGCCCGGGCCGTTGGGGATGGTTTCCCTCATTCTCCGCAGGATGGCGTATCTCTGAAGAGAGCTTCTATGATGTGCCTTGGCTCAGCGATTTAAAAATCAGGGCCTCTTATGGGTCGTTGGGCAACAATGCCATCGGCGACTATGAGTACCAGGCCGTATACAACTCCGCCAATTATGTCCTGAATAACGCACTGTTTGTGGGATTTGCGCAAACCGCACTGTCGAACATCGGGCTGACATGGGAAAGCACCTATATCGCCAATGCCGGTCTTGACTTCGGGCTATTCGGCAACCGGGTGAGCGGCTCCTTAGAAGTATTCGATAAAACAACAAAAAATATACTCATCGACCTACCCGCACCATTGGTTGTCGGAAACGCCTCCATCCCTAAGCAAAATGCGGCTGAAGTGAAAAATAAGGGGGTTGAGCTTAACGTAGCCTACCGGAATCAAACCGACGGAGGATTCAACTATGAGATCGGTGGTAATTTCTCCTTTGTAGACAATAAAGTGACCAGATATAAAGGCGGCGAGCGTACCATCAGTGGTGCCAACCTGATCCAGGAAGGGTACGCAATAAACACACAGTATATCCTACAGGTCGATCGGCTGATCCAGACGGAGGCAGACCTTCAGCTGGTGCAGCAAATGATAGACAACGCCCCGGTGAACGAGGAAACCGGACAGAAACTCAATCCATTCTCAGCATACGGTACGCCGACATTGGGCGACTTCTTATATAAAGACACCAACAATGACGGGTTGATTAACGACGACGACCGAACAGAAATAGGGCATGGAACCGCTCCCCGCTACTCCTTCGGCCTTAACTTCGGCTTCGATTACAAAAACTTCGATTTTTCACTGTTGTTGCAAGGCAATGCCGGCCTGCAGACGATTTGGAGAGACCTTTATTATACTACCGGTGTGAGGTGGGGGTACCAAATCAACCAGGAAATTGCCGATGGAAGGTGGTACGAGGGACGAACCGACGCTACCTATCCGAGATTGCTGAACTATACGGATAACCGTAACCTGATTAACAGCGATTTCTGGCTACAAGACAGGTCGTTCATGCGTGTGAAAA
This sequence comes from Parapedobacter soli, assembly GCF_025460835.1. Lineage (GTDB taxonomy): Bacteria > Bacteroidota > Bacteroidia > Sphingobacteriales > Sphingobacteriaceae > Parapedobacter > Parapedobacter soli. Next base: position 128,059 of record NZ_JAMXAY010000001.1, read on the forward strand.
ATATCCAACTTGGATATACCATCCCTTCATCGATTTCCGAGAAAGCCAAAATCTCAGCATTGCGGATCTACGGGTCGTTAGAAAATTATTTCACGCTCACTTCCTATAAGGGCTTCGACCCGGAAGTTAGCGGAACGAACTACCCCACCTTGAAGCAGGCTTTATTTGGCATAAGTGTCACCTTTTAATTATGACAACAATGAAAAAATTAACATATTTAATCACGATTCTTATCCTATCATCGTGTTATAAGTTAGACACGGCACCCTATGACAAGGTGAGCGCAAGTTCGTTTTGGAAAACAGAGGAACATGCATTGCAAGGGATACTGGGCTGTTACGCCGATATGAGAGATGGCAATTTGTTCGGTCAATTTTTCTTCTACGATAATCTTACAGACATTGCAATGGGATATGACATTGGGTTTGGAGATGTCATCGGAGGAGCAATCACCAACCGCACAGGCTCCATCGTCAATCGGTGGCGCCGTACGTTTGATGGTATACAACGTACCAACCACGCTATCCAGAACATTACTGCAATGGATATCGAGGCAGACAAAAAAGAAGCCTTTATTGCCGAGGCAAAGTTTCTACGGGCATTATTTTACTTCCATCTGATGAACCTTTTCGGTGGTGTGCCGCTATATGACGAAACAGTTGACCTCAACAAAGATTTCAACAATTTGATGGAACCCCGGGCATCGGAAGATGAAGTGCGTGCGTTCATTCTCAGGGATCTGGAAACTGCGATTGGCGGTCTACCCGTCCAGTATGACACACAACATGCTGGCCGGGCCACCAAAGGAGCTGCCTATGCCCTAAGGGGTAAAGTTTACCTCTACAACCAGCAATGGGACAACGCCATACAGGATTTTGAAGAAATCGTTTACAACAAGTCCAACAACTATGGATATGCCTTGCATACAAGCTATGCGGAGTTGTTTAACCTGAAAGGCGACAACAGCGCCGAGATGATTTTTGCTATCCAAAATAAAGGGGGAGTTGGTTTTCCTTATGGTATGCCAATGGCATTTTATTTAGGAACACGGTCAACATTTGGAAGCTGCTGGAACAACGGTATGCCCAGCACCGCATTTGCCGACAGCTACGAAAATCTGGATGGCACCCCATTCAATTGGGATGACCACTTCCCCGGCTATACCACTGATAACAATGTGAAGCGGGCGGCAATGATATCGACCCATACGAACGGGGTCTACAACACCCTGCCCGACACCGCGAAACTAGGCGAAATTTACCGGAACCGCGACCCGCGTATGATGGAAACATTGGTGGTGCCGTATTCTTGGTATACCGGTTGGGTGGCAAACCAAGCACGCCCTATGCAACTGGTGATGGCAACCGGCGTGAATGAAAATTTCGGCCAAATCCGGAATAACAGGGGATGGCTGACCTACGTGTGGAGAAAGTTTGTGCCAGAGGGAAATCTGGACGGCGAGCTGACAAATAGAGAGCATACGCCTTTCAACTTCCCGCTGATCCGCCTGGGAGATGTGCTACTGATGCTAGCCGAAGCTTATAACGAGACCGGCCAGTTAGACAAGGCCATCGTCGAATTGAATAAAGTGAGGGCCCGCTCGAATATGCCCGGACTGAATAGCGGTCCCGCCTGGCTGGCCGTGAACAATGGTGAAGAAGTGTTCGACCGCATTTTCCACGAGCGTGCCGTTGAGCTTGCCGGCGAAGGACTACGTTACTTCGACCTCAAGCGCTGGAACATGCTGGAAGAGGTAACCGGGGGTGGAGTGATTGAAAAAAGCGTGGTGGGCGACAACCTGCTGACCCGCGGATTCCAGAGCCGGCACGTCCTCTGGCCGGTGCCTGCCCAGGAAATTGAGCTGAATCCGGCACTTGCACCAAATAACCCCGGTTGGGAATAATCCATTGTAATAGGTACCGCCTTTCAGCATATAAAAAAGGCGGTACCTTTAACTAATTTTAATGCAAAGCTTTCCACTAAAAAGACCACACAATGAGAAAGACCCTGCTTATTGCCGTTGCCTTTATTACCTGCATGGCCGCCCGCGCAGGTGAGAAAAGAGATCTATTGCAACATGCCGCTTCCGAAGCCGAGCTGAAACCATTGCTGGTAACCGACAAATCTTGGATCCCCTATCCTGCCTACCAAGATCGGGCCGGCTGGGAAAAGCTTACGGAGCCGGTGCGGGAACAACTGATAGCAGCTGGAGAAAAATACCTCGACTATCCATGGCGGGTCGTAAAAGCCACCGACTACATCGAATATGAGAAAAGTGGCTCACGTACCGCAATGGAAGCACCGTTCGGAGCAAACACCAATGCCCTAAGTGCGCTCGTAATGGCCGAGCTGTGTGAAGGAAAGGGGAGATTCGTGGACCAAATCGTCAACGGTGTTTGGCTGTTCACAGAAATGACTTCCTGGGCGCTGTCGGCTCATTTACCGGGTCCCCAAAAGTCCAATCGGTCGCTCCCGGATGATAGCGGACACGTAATCGACCTGACAGCAGGCGACATGGGTTCATTCTTATCATGGACCTATTACTTTTTCAAGGAATCTTTTGATGAAGTCAATCCCAGCATCTCCTCCAGGCTCCTCGCCACACTGAAAGAGCGCATACTTGACACCTATATGGAGCGCGACGATTTCTGGTGGCAGGCCATCAACCTGAAAGAGGGCGGCATGGTAAATAACTGGAACCCATGGTGCAATTTCAATGTGCTTACCTGTTTCATGCTGTTGGAAGACAACCCGGATAAATTGGCAGCCGGAGTTTACCGCTCGATGCGCTCTGTCGATCAGTTCATAAACTATAACCATTCGGATGGCGCCTGCGAAGAAGGCCCATCTTATTGGGGGCACGCGGCAGGCAAGCTATACGACTACCTGCAACTGTTGAGTTATGCCACAAAAAACCAAGTGACCATCTTTGATCATCCAATTGTCCGGAATATGGGCGAATATATTGCCAAGTCTTATGTTGGCAATGGATGGGTGGTTAATTTCGCAGATGCTTCAGCTAAGGGAGGCGGCGATATGTCGCTTATTTACCGGTATGGCACCGCCGTCAAAAGCGCGGAAATGCAACAATTCGCCGCTTATCTCTTTGAACGTGCCAACCGGAAATTCAGTATTTCCCCCGGGCGCGATATTTTCCGCGCGATGGAAGCACTCACCTCTCATGACGCATTGATTGCTGAAAATCCCGCACTTCCCGATTTCGACCACGCCTGGTACAACGAAACCGAATTCTGCTATATGAAAACCGATAAAGGGCTGTTTTTTGCCGCGAAAGGGGGCTACAATAGCGAAAGCCATAACCATAATGATATCGGCACATTCTCGCTCTATGCAGACAATACGCCATTCTTTATCGACGCAGGCGTAGGCACCTATACCAGGCAAACGTTTAGCAGCGAACGATACACCATCTGGACCATGCAAAGCGGCTACCACAACGTGCCGAAGGTGAATGGGTTCGAGCAGCAGTTCGGAGCAAAATACCGTTCGGCTGATGTGAAGTTTAATGACTCCAAACATGAGTTTTCCCTCAATATCGGGAACGCATACCCGTCGCAAGCCAAAATTGACCACTGGACACGCAGCTACCGACTGGACGGCGGCACGTTGTATATCAGTGATCGGTTTACGCTGGATGAGGCAATTGAACCGCAAGAAGTCCATTTCCTCACGTGGGCAAAACCCGATACGGCAACACCAGGAGAAGTGCTACTGGTTAAAGACGGCCAGCGGATGAAACTGGTCTATCCTTCGAATAGCTTTACGGTGGAGACAGAAGCCATCGAACTCACAGACCGGCGGCTCTCCAATGTTTGGGGAGGCGAAATCCACCGGCTAATCTTAAAAGAAAAGAAGGCGGCAAAAAAAGGCAACTACAAATTCCGCATTGAGAAATTACAATAATCTCCCGTAATTAGCAAGCCAAGCACGGGTTGTTGAATATTTAAAAACGCTATGAGGTTCGAGGCATTTATATTTATTGTCCTATTCCTGACAGCCCGTATTGCTACGGTATACGGAAAGGAAGTACCCATCATACCGAAGCCCCTGGTGAGTACGCCCGTGGATGAGGTATTTGTGCTTACCCGGGCAACACCGATTATTATCGCGGATAAGGAAGCAGAGAAAACAGGTTATTTCCTGCAAAAGGAACTATTGAAACATACCGGGATTCCGGTCACTATCCAGGATTCCGGAACTGAACCAGCTATCGTGTTGAGTTTATCAACAGACAGCGACTTGGCGGATAAGGCCTACCGGCTCACCATGGACGCCCAACAGATCCATATCATGTCGTCGGATGATGAAGGATTGTTTTTGGGCACCATGAGTTTGATGCAGATTATCCGGCAAACAGACCTAAAAGACAGCGCGTTGCACCTTGCTTGCTGGCACATCGAAGATAAACCTCACTTTGAGTGGCGGGGGGTCATGCTCGACGAATCCCGCCATTTTTTTGGAAAGGAAACGGTGAAGCGTATACTGGATTGGATGGCTTTCTACAAACTGAACCGGTTCCATTGGCACCTGACTGATCAAACGGGTTGGCGGATTGAAATAAAACAGTACCCCAAGTTGACATTGGTGGGCGGAATAGGAAATCATTCGAATCCACTCTCAACAGCGGCATACTACACACAGGAAGACATTACGGAAATCGTTGCTTATGCTACGGAACGGCATATCGAGATCATCCCCGAAATTGATATGCCGGGACATGCAACCGCCGCTAACATGGCATATCCGGAGTTCAGCGGCGGGGGATCGGAACGGTATCCCGAATTTACGTTCAATCCCGGAAAGGAAGCGGTTTATGAATACCTGACGAATATTTTAAGGGAAGTGGATGCGCTATTCCCGTTTCAGAAAATTCACCTGGGCGGTGATGAAGTCCATTTTGGAAATGCAAATTGGAAGGTAGACATATCTGTGCAAAGGCTAATGCGCGAGCAGGGGCTGGAGACGTTAAAGGAAGTGGAAAATTACTTCATCCGGCGGATGGCCGACAGTGTATTCAGCTTGAATAACGAAGTGATGGCCTGGGATGAAGTGGTGGGGGCTGATCTCCCTACCAAGGGAACAACCGTGTTGTGGTGGCGGCATGATAAACCGGAGGAATTAAGAAAAGGTCTTGATAGGGGCTTCAACACGATATTGTGCCCACGGATCCCGCTTTATTTTGATTTCGTCCAGGATAGTTCACACACCATCGGCCGCAAATGGCAGAAAGCATTCGTTCCTATCGAGGCCGTTTACGGCTTCCCTTCCAAAGAGCTCATGGATTATCCAAATGCAGATAAACTGGTCAAAGGGATACAGGCTAACCTTTGGACAGAAGCCTTATCTGCCGATGAACATATTGAGTACATGCTGTTTCCCCGGATTACGGCACTTGCCGAATCAGCGTGGTCCGACCCGAAACAGAAGGATTATTCGAAATTTACAAAAAGGTTAGCGAATCATCTGGTTCTTTTTGCAAGAGCAGGCCTCTATTATTTTGATCCTTTTGACCCTAAAAAGTTCCCAGAGTACCTCAGCCCGGTTCAACGGAATAACATAGCCCCGGATTTTGAGGAGTTGATGCGACAAGAACAAAAATCAACTGATTAATAACAAGTCATTAGTTAAGACTGAAAGATAGAAAAATTATGCTAAAGTTAAATTTATTAGGAATAGCGGGGCTGTGCTTTATAGCTTCATCATTCATGGGATGCACCGCACAAAAGGGCGAAACTCCGCAGGGGGCAATCATCGACACCGGGTTTACAAGGGCATCGGTTCAATTTACGAACATGCTGGATACGGTTGCTAAATACCGGACTGATAATAAATTCTTACCCAAATCAGTAGGTAAAGATGGTAAAAATACGTTGTCGGGCATTTACGATTGGACGAGTGGCTTTTTCCCTGGTTCCCTGTGGTACCTTTATGAATACAGCCAGGACCAGAAGTGGAAAGCAGAAGCAGAAAAATGGACGTCTTTTTTAGAGCCGGTGAAAGACTTCCACGGCCATCATGATGTCGGTTTTATGATTTATAGCAGCTATGGCAACGGTTACCGGTTGATGGGGAACGACGCGTATAAAGCGGTAATCATTCAGGCGGCCCGATCATTGAGCAAGCGTTATAATGAAAAGGTAGGCGCCATCTTATCATGGGATACGGACAAGGGGTGGCAGTCTGAAAGGGGATGGGAATATCCAGTAATCATCGATAACATGATTAACCTGGAACTCCTTTTCAAAGCAACGGAGTTCAGTGGCGACTCCTCCTTTTATAAAATTGCCGTTTCGCATGCAGATCGGACCCTTGAAAACCACTTCCGGCCAGACTACAGTTCTTTCCATGTGGTCGACTACGACCCTGAAACAGGAGAAGTGAGGCATCGGCACACGGCTCAGGGCTTCTCACACGAATCTGCGTGGGCACGTGGACAGGCGTGGGCCGTATATGGTTATGCCCTTTGTTACAGCGCAACGGGGGACGAACGCTATTTGGTGCAGGCGCAACACATCGCCGACTATATTTTGAACCATCCTAACCTACCGGCTGATCTCATTCCCTATTGGGATTTTAATGACCCCAAAATCCCCAATACGTATCGGGATGCCTCCGCCGGTGCAATCATCGCTTCGGCGTTATTGAGCCTTGCGGATATGGCCGATCCGGAGAAAGCAGCTACCTATCAGGATGCAGCGGTCAAGATGTTGCAATCGCTTTCGTCTGACGATTATTTAGCGAAACCGGGCACCAACAATGGCTTTATCCTAAAGCATAGTGTGGGCTCCATTCCGCATGACAATGAAATCGATGTGCCATTATCCTACGCGGATTATTATTACTTGGAAGCTTTATTAAAATACCAGGCCATCTTGAAAGCTGGGAACTGATATAACCGTCAGTTACAGCCCAGCTTTGGTTTAGTCAAATAGCGATAGACAATCGCCCTCTTAGACAATCGGTTGCGTGAGGGAAAGCTCAAGCGGTGAGACAATATATAGTAAAGGCATCATTTATCCTCATAATGCCCTCATAATGAAAGTATTAAGACAATGACAGTCTCCTCTTGGATTCTATATACTAACCGGTGCTTGCCAGTAATCCTCCTTGACCAGGTAGGTGTATGGTAATACTTCAATTTCTCTGGTTTCCCAGTTCCGAAGCTAGGGTGTTCGCGGAGTTCATCCAATAACTTGTCGATCTTAACAAGCACTTTCCTATCCCCCGCCTTTTTATGCCTTTCTATATCCTGTTCAGCCTCAGGCGTTACCTCAATGGCATAACTCATAATCCCAAAAATTCGCGTTGCTTATCTTTAGTGAGTGTTTTGGTGTTCCCTTGTTCGGCCTGGGTCAGCGACTTGTCTATTTTGGCGACAAAATCTTCTTCACTTAACCATATGTCGTCTTTCGTGTTTGCTATTTCAAACCGGACCTTCATTTCTTCCAACAGGGACTTGAGCAAAGATTTTTGCTTTTCATTCTTCGGATAAATGGTGATACTTTCCATGACTCCAACGTTATAACCGCAATATTATACCTGAGGCAAAAATACAAATTTTATTTAACGAAACCGTGAATCGCGACTGAGCCCGGCGAATCAGCCTCCTCGGTTTAGCAGGTTAAATTTAAGCAGCTATACGTGCGAGATGACCGAAGAAATGGCCAACGCCTGCAAAGCAGCAATCAAAGCGATGGACTTACCCAAGCCGAAAGTGGATATCAGCAGGCTGACAGGCAAGCGGTAACCTGAAATTAGACAATCGGTTGCGTTGCTCTCCTATTTTGATAACTCAGCAAACTATCTTATACTTGTTAAACAAACAAGTCCGTCCGGCTAAGGCAGGACAGTCGCTGGTCAATGAAGATTAAATGATAAGCAGATGAACTATAATCGCAGAAATTTCCTGAAAAGCGCCACACTCCTCTCAGGGGCTGTCGCCGCACTGCCCGCCGTGGCACGCGAGGTACATGAAACCGGCAACGATTGGTTGCTCAATACCCAGCCGGGACTTCCGCAGCGATTCAATATGAGTGGCTATGCCGCACCAAAAATCGATAAAGTCCGCATCGGATTCATCGGCCTGGGCCAGCGCGGCCCGGGTGCCGTGACCCGTATGTCGCGCATCGAAGGGGTTGAAATCAAAGCATTGTGCGATAAGTTCCCCGATCGCGCAGCAAAGGCCCAAAACATCCTGGCAAAAGCAGGCCTGCCCAAAGCCAAAGAGTATTCGGGCGAGGATGGCTGGAAAGATATGGTGGCCAATGAGGACCTGGACCTCGTATACATCTGCACACCATGGGACCTCCATACGCCCATGGCAGTATATGCCATGGAGCACGGCAAACACGCGGCAAGCGAAGTGCCTATCGCCATCACACTGGATGAATGCTGGCAACTGGTGGAAACATCGGAACGAACGAAGAAGCACTGCATGATGCTCGAGAACTGCTGCTACGACTTCTTCGAGATGCTCACCCTCAACATGGCCCGCAACGGCCTGTTCGGCGAAATCCTGCATGCCGAGGGGGCATATATCCACGATCTGCTCGATCTCAACTTCGATAAAGACGGGTATGCCGACATGTGGCGGCTGCGGATGAATGCCACCCACAACGGTAACCTCTACCCCACACATGGCCTAGGCCCCATCGCACAGTGCCTCAATATAAACCGTGGCGACAAGATGGACTACCTCGTGTCGATGTCTACCAACGACTTCATGATGGCCGAAACAGCCGATGCGAAAGCTGCCGATGATTCGTTTTTCGAACGGTTTGCCGGGCGCACCTACCGCGGCAACATGAACACCACGCTCATACATACCGCTAAGGGCAAGACGATGATGGTACAGCACGACGTAACCTCTCCACGGCCATACTCCCGTATCCACCTCATCAGTGGTACCAAAGGCGTGGCCCGCAAATGGCCATCGCCCGAGCGCATCGCTTTTGGCCACAACTGGGTAAAAGACGACGAACTGAAAGACCTTTACGATAAGCATACCCCCGCACTCATTAAACATGTGGGTGAAGTAGCAAAGCAGGTGGGTGGCCACGGCGGTATGGACTTCATTATGGACTGGCGGTTGATCGATTGCCTGCGCAACGGGCTGCCGTTAGACCAGGATGTCTACGACGGCGTGGCGTGGAGCTGCATATTCCCGCTGAGCGAACAGTCAGTTGCACGGCGCTCGCAGTCGCTGGATATCCCCGATTTTACCCGGGGGGCCTGGAAACACAACAAGCCCGTAGATCTGACCCTCGAAGGTGGGGCCACCACCGGCGTACGTAAAGTCGGATAACATCACTATTCACAGATGCGCCTCATACCGCTTTGACGGCCATGAGGTGCTCTATTGCCCTTTCTAGAGTTTCTTCGCGCTTGGCAAAGCAAATCCTGATCAACCCCTGATTGACCGCACCACTGTAGAATGCCGATACCGGTATCGTGGCCACACTGTGCTTGCGGGTAAGCCATTGGCAGAATGCCAGCTCGGACTGGTCGCTGATGGCAGCATAATCCGCCAGCAGAAAATACGTGCCTTGGCAGGGTAACGGCACAAACGGGGTGCCCGCAAGCCCATGCAGCAACAGGTCACGTTTTTTCTGGAAAAATGTATGGAGCCACCGGTATTCATCCGGTATGCCCAAGAAATCGGCCAGCGCATATTGGATAGGGGTATTAACACTGAACACATTGAACTGATGCACCTTGCGGAACTCTGCCATCAGGTCGCGCGCCGCAAGGCAGTATCCCACTTTCCAGCCCGTTATATGGTAGAGCTTGCCAAACGACGCCACAACGAACGTACGCTCGCGTAAGTCGGCATAATGGGCTGCACTACGGTGTGTCTTGCCGTCGAATACCACATGTTCGTAAACCTCATCGCTCAACAGGAAACAATCTGTCCTCCGGACGATGTTTGAAAGCATACGGTAATCAGCATCATCCAATACACGTGCCGTCGGATTGTTGGGCGAATTGATAACAATGAGCCTGGTCCTGCTGGTCACCAGCTCCGCCACAGTTTGCCAATCGATCGCAAAATCAGGCGCCAACAAAGCAATGGGTTTGGGAATACCCCCGAATATACGTACGGTGGGCGAGTAGGCATCATACGCAGGTTCGAAAAGGATAACCTCATCGCCCGGCCGTATAAGCGCTGCCATCGCGGTAAACAACGCTTGGGTAGCCCCAGCAGTCACGGTAATTTCAGTTTCAGGGTGATAACAATTGCCCGAACTCGCCTCCACTTTGGCGGCAATACGTTCGCGAAGGGCCGTTACGCCGGCCATCGGGGCGTACTGATTGTGGCCGGCCCGCATGTAGTGGCCAACCAATTCGACAAGCCGCGGCGAACAGTCAAAATCAGGGAACCCCTGGGAAAGGTTAATCGCCCCATATTGGGCAGCCAGCGAAGACATCTCGCTGAAGATAGATGTACCGGTATCGGGCAACTTTGATTTCAACAGTACCATATAGATGTAACCAATTAGAATGCCTTGGTCTCCTTCAGGATTTCCTGATAGAAACGGATGTTGTCTTCCAACCGTGCAATATACGCTTCTTTATCGTGTATGATTTTATCATATAATGCTTTCTCTTCGTTGATAAACCGCTCGACATCTTCCTGAGGCAGTTTTTCGGCACCTACCAGTGTAGCCAATGTTACGTCCAATACGGCTGCTATCTGGTCAAGCCGGTCGATATCTATCCGTGTAATACTCCCCTCAATGTTCTGGTAGGTCTTCAGGGCAATGTGCAAGGCCGTGGCCATTTCGGCTTGGGACAAGCCCCGATCTTTTCGCAACCGTTTAATTTTCGCCAGAATAGTTGTCTGTCCCATCATCGTATCGTTTGGTAAAAAATAGTTGGTGTCCGACATGCCTTGTCCCTTTTTAGTGACTTTACCAATACCCCGCTGTTGTCGACGAGGCAAATGTATAATTTTTTTAAAAAGACTACTTGAATAGTAGATTATTTTTTTACATACAGATGATGCAAGAATGATTAGTAAAACAGCTTTGTCATACGAATATCACAACATTCCACTCACACAGATAAAATCTATTGAATAAGTAGATTTAATTCCTACATTTGCGGCGCATCAGTTCTTTTGTTTTATGCTTATCAAGAAAGACCGAGGGAAAGGCCCAGTGACGTCTTAGCAACCTGAAGCTCTCTTAAGGTGCTAAATCCTGCTTCCGATGTAGAGGCAAAGATAAGTGACTACAATCTTGGTAACCCTGAAAATACCGCAACGGCATGTCGCCGGCACAAGGAAAATGAACAGCAAAAGAGCTCGTTGCACTTGACTGGCATCTTACTTAACATTAATAGATTTCATATGATCAATAAACAGACAATAATAATCGGGGCAGTGGCTTTAATGTTTCCGGCCATATTGCTGGGGCAGCAACAGGCGGCAGTACCGCTCAACTACCTCGATAACGAGTTCACTACGTACGACCGTATTCAAAAGGCGATATGGTCTGCGCCCGAGCTGGGCTTTTTGGAAACGCAGAGTTCGGGCCTGCTGCAGGAGCACCTCCGGTCGGAAGGGTTTACTGTCGAGACCGGACAGGCCGGCATGCCTACCGCTTTTGTTGCCACGTATGGGAGTGGTGCACCTGTCATCGGGCTCCTGGCCGAGTTTGACGCCCTACCCGGCATTTCGCAAGATACCGTACCGTACCGCAAGCCCGTGGAGGCTGACGGAGACGGCCACGCTTGCGGCCATAATGTATTCGGCACAGCCTCCGTCGCCGGTGCTGTAGCCATCAAGAAGTGGCTCGCCGAAACCGGCCACCAGGGCACCGTCAAAGTATATGGCACACCGGCCGAAGAAGGCGGCGGCGGTAAGGTTTACCTCGTACGCGACGGGTTCTTCGAGGGTGTCGACATCGTGCTGGATTGGCATCCATCCACCAGGAATGCAGTGAATATGACCACCGGCACAGCCATCCAGATGGTAGACTATACCTTCAGGGGCAAAGCAGCGCACGCGGCTGCCAGCCCCGATAAAGGGCGGTCTGCGCTCGATGGTGTGGAGGCATTCAATTACATGGTCAATATGCTGCGCGAACATATCCCAACCGCATCACGGATCCATTACGTAATCACAAACGGCGGCGAAGCACCCAACATCGTCCCCGAAGTCGCAACGGTATCCTACTACATACGCCACCCGAACCGGGAAGTGCTGCAAGATCTCACCAAATGGTTGGGTGAAGCCGCAGCAGGCGCAGCCCAGGGCACGCAGACCACCGTAGAAACGGAGATTGTCGCCGGGTTTTACGAAAGGTTGCCTAATAGGGCCCTGGCCGAAGTGGTACAGAAAAACCTGGAGTCGGTCGGCGGTATCCATTACGATACCCGCGAGCGGGCATTCGCCGAAGAAATCGTCAAAGGCAACGGCCTGCCCATCACCGCCCTCGATGAAGTGGCTAGGGTACAACCCCTGGCCGATGAAAAACCCTCCCAGGGAGGCGGGTCGTCGGATGTAGGCGACGTCAGTTGGAATGTACCCACCGTCTCATTCGGAACAGCTACATTCGTTCCGGGAAGTCCGGGCCATAGCTGGCAGAATGTAGCCGCCGGCGGCACCACCATTGGCACCAAATCGCTCATCAACACCGCCAAAGTCTTTGCACTTACCGCCATCGACCTGTATACGAAGCCCACACTGGTTGAGGAAGTGAAAAAAGAATTTGACTCCCGGAGAGGTGCCGGTTTCAAATACGAGTCGTTGCTTGGCGACCGCACACCCGCATTGGATTACCGAAAATAAATGATTGGATATGAAAAGGAAAATATCAATAGGAACTCTTCTCCTGCTGTTCTTGGCTTCAGCCCAAGCACAGCAACTAACCGCGCTGCAGCTCGAAGGGACCGTAACCGGAAGCGACAATGGCACCATCTACCTCCAGCGTTTCGATAACAAGATCTTCCGTGTAGTAGACTCGGCAGCGATACGGAATGGCAACTTCGCTTTCAGCACAGCTGTGGAGCTGCCCGAACTCTATGGCCTTACCCTCGATACCAACAGGACACCGCTCTATGTCTTTTTGGAAGACGCACCCATTACCGTAGCCTTTGATACCGACGACTACCGGAATTCAGTCGTCACGGGGTCCAAATCCCACGATCGGTTCGTCGACTACAATGAGCGCCAGCGAAACGTCCAAATCGCAGACTTCATCAAAGAAGATCCCGCATCTATCACCACAGCCTACGTGCTGTACCGCAATTTCGCCTACCGGATGGGGCCCCAAGAGATCAGGGAACATACCGCCCTCCTGGCCCCCTCACTCCAAAACACGCAATACGTAACCGTTTTGCATGGCCTGGCTAATACATTGAAAACCGTTTTGCCGGGGAAAAAGGCGCCCGATTTCACGTCGACCGCCCCCGATGGCAGTACCGTCCGGTTTTCAGACCACCTGGGTAAGGGCTATGTATTGCTCGATTTCTGGGCAGCGTGGTGCGGGCCATGCCGCCGCGAAAACCCCAATGTCGTGGCCGCATACCAGCAGTATAAAGACAAAGGGTTTACCGTGTTCGGCGTATCGCTCGATAAGACCAAAGCCGCCTGGCTCAAAGCCATTGAAGCAGATGGGCTTACTTGGCCCCATGTGTCAGAACTTACTTTCTGGGACAGCAAAGCCGCTGCGATTTACGGTGTACGGGCCATCCCCAGCAACTTCCTCATCGGACCCGACGGAACCATCGTAGCACGGAACCTCCGTGGAGAAGAGCTGCACAACAAACTTAAGGAGCTCATCGGTGGGTAACCAGATACGTTAAGAAGAAATCAAACATATCCATAAAAAAAGATAAGCGCTCCCTGAAGCCAATTGCAGTCGGACACTCGGAAGCGCTTACTTCTAAAGCAACTGTTCAGAATTATGACAAATATAACGCTTTTTAATAGCGGCAGGTTTTCTAATCGGCTGCTAAACCGATATATCCCCGCATTTTTTATCTTTTTCCTATACGCCATCGCCTCCTATGGGCAACACACCATACGCGGCACGGTTGTAGACGATGCCGGAAATGCCATAGCCGGAGCCACCATTGCTATCCAATCGACAAACAAAAGCACGGTTACCGATACGGATGGCAACTTTGCCATCACTGCCGACGGGTCGCTGCCCGTTACCCTTACGGCAACATTCATCGGGTACAAGCCCCAGCAGCTCACCGTGGCAACTGCCAGCACCCCGCTCACCATCAGCTTAGCCGAAGACGTGAACGTACTGGATGAAACCGTGGTGGTAGGCTACACCACTGCCAAACGATCGAGCTATACGGGGTCGGTGGCGGTGGTGGGCGCCCGCGAACTGGAAAACCTGCAGATCACCACGGTAGGGAAAGCGCTGCAAGGGACAGTCCCCGGCATGCAGTCCGTTGCCCAAGCCGGCCAGCCCGGAAGTGATGCAGAGCTGTTCGTACGCGGGGTGGGTTCCGTAAATGCGTCCACGGCACCGCTCTATGTGATAGACGGCGTGCCCGGTGCAAGCATCAACCAATTGAACCCGAAAGACATCCAATCCATATCGGTATTGAAAGACGCCACGGCGAGTGCGCTCTATGGATCGAGGGGCGCCAACGGTGTCATCGTGGTAACCACCAAATCAGGCCGCTTGAACGCGAAGCCTACCGTCAATTTTTCCACCAACTTCGGGTACACCGGCCGGGCAGTGAAAGATTACGAATACCTTTCCACAACGGCATATTACGAACTGCAATGGGAGGCTATACGCAACACCCAACTGGACCAGGGCAAATCGGCCGCCGAAGCCGCACAATACGCCACGGATTACCTCGTGGATGGGGCACTGAAGGTCAACATTTTCGGGCCACAGTACCCGAATCCCGTCGGCACGGATGGCCAATTGGCTGCCGGGGCAACACCGCTGTGGAATGACGACTGGGGGAGTGCTATCTCACGCCCGGGCCTGCGGCAACAGTATGACCTGAGTGTAAGCGGCGGAAGCAGCAATACCAAATATTATTTTTCAGGTGGCTACCTGAATGAGCAGGGCTGGATCAGGACGTCCGAATTCGAGCGTTACAATTTCCGCACGAACGTACAGTCGAAAATAAACGATTGGTTCGATATCGGCGCAAACGTCTCGCTATCGTCCAGCCACCAGCGCGCACCCACGCAGAGCGACAGCAACCAAGGCAATGTTGCCAATTTCCAGCGGCTCATCTCGAATATTTACCCCGTGTACGAACGCAATCCGGACGGATCCTATAAACTCGATGAAAATGGCAACAAGAAGTGGGACTACGGCATCTGGCGTCCCACCACTGCGGCCAGTGGCTTCAATGTGCTGGGAAGTTCGGAACATGCCATCTTCGGCAACCGGACCGACGCCGTACTGCTCGGCACCAACCTAACGGTGACCTTCCTGGATGGCTTGTTTTTGCGCTCCACGGCAAGTATCGACTATAGGGCCGGCAACGCCCACACCTATTCCCACCCGTATTACAGCACGGGCGTGATCGCAGACGGTGCGGGCTCCGCCAGCAGAAGCTCCAGCCGTACACTCAACTACACCATAAATAGCTTCATCAACTACGCGCCTTACCTGGGTGGTTCACACAATGTCACTCTCCTGGCTGGCCCGGAAGTCTACGTAAACCGGATAGAATCGCTCTCGGGGAGCAGGTCTGGATTCCCTATTTTGGGAAAAACCGAACCCTCTGCCGGAACGGTGATCGACGGGTTCGACGGTACTTCGGCCGACTACCACCTATCAAGCTGGCTGGCGCAGGTAAACTACGACTACCTGGGCCGATACCATTTCTCGGCCAGTTTCCGCCGCGATGGCTCGTCCCGCTTCAGCCAACAGGCACGCTGGGGTAATTTCTGGTCGGTAGGGGCAGCCTGGAATGTTAAGCAGGAGAACTTCTTGAACGATGTGAGTGCCATAGACAATGCCAACCTGCGGTTCAGCTATGGTGCACAGGGCAATGACAATGTAGGCAACTACGCTTACGGCGGCTTCTATTCGATCTACAACAGCTTGGATATGCTCGGCTTACTGCCCTCGGACCTCCCCACGCCCAACCTGAAATGGGAAACCAACCTGAACCTCAACTTCGGGGTTGATATCTCATTGTTCAACAACCGCCTCATTGCCCAGCTCGACGTATTCGACCGGCAGTCGAAAGACCTGCTGTTCACCAAACCGCTCTCCCCTTCGACGGGTTACAGCGGCATCGATGCCAACATCGGCTCCTTGAGCAACCGCGGTATCGACGGGCAGATTACGGGTGTCCCCATCCGCAACAACGACTTCCGCTGGGACGTGACGCTCAATTTCGGGCACTATACAAACAAAATCACCAAGCTGCCGCAAGATGAGATACTGACCGGCTCGATCGGCCAATACGGCAACACCAAAAAAATGGTGGAAGGTGGGTCAATCTACGATTTCTACATCAAGGAATGGGCTGGCGTGAACCCTGAGAATGGCAAAGCCATGTGGTATAAGGACGTGGTAGATGCAAATGGAAATGTCACGGGAAGGACTACAACAGAAAACCAGACCGAAGCGACCCCTTACTTCCAAGGAAGTTCGCTCCCCGATCTCTACGGGGGCTTGAGCAACAGCTTTTCGTACAAGGGATTCGATCTCTCATTCCTTCTGTCATACAATATCGGCGGCAAAATTTTCGATGGCGACCAGCCAATGGTCATGCACCTGGGCTACGCACCGGGGCGCAACTGGTCTAACGAAGCACTCACCCGATGGACACCGGAAAATACCGATACGGATTTCCCACGGCTCTCCTACGTTTCTGACTCCTGGAACACCATCCCCTCCACCCGCTTCCTGTTCGACGCGACGTATGCACGGCTGAGGAATGTCAACCTCTCGTATACCTTGCCGCAAAACCTCGTTTCGCGGTGGGGGCTCGACGATATACGGATTGGATTGGTCGGTGAAAACCTATTGACCTTTTATGGGCATAAAGGGCTAGACCCCGAACAAACCGTGTCGGGCACAACCTATTACCGCTACCCGGCCCAAAAAGCGTATTCCTTGGTGCTCAATGTTTCTTTTTAACCTACTTATCTTTTCATATATGAAACGCAGATCTAATTATATAGCAATAGCGCTGATTCTATTCGCCTCATGCAGCGACAGCTTTTTCGACACCACCCCAGCAACACAGGTTACTACGCCCGAAGTTTTCTCTTCCGAGAGTAATATCGATGCTTTTGTCAATGGAGCTATCCGCTTCCTGATGGAAAACAGCACCTCGCAAGACAACCCCGGGCTCCCCACTATTTTCCTTACCCACGATGTGATGGGGGAAGATGCCTTCGCCCGCGATGGCCGATACGGTTACCGCGACTCCTACCCCTACCGGGACCCTTTTGACAATACGACCCGCCGTGCATTGTTTTTCTGGACGTTGCAATACACGTCAATAGACCATGCAAACAACATCATCGCCAACATTGCACTTGATGATAACAGCACGCCTACCCTGAGGTATCTCAAAGGACAGGGTTATGCATTGCGTGCCCTCAACTACCTGAACCTGGTGCGGCAGTACCAATTCACTTATGCAAAAGACGCGAATGCGAAAGCCATACCGATTTATACCGAGCCAACCACACCCGAAACGGAGCCCAAACCGCTGTCTACCGTCCAAGAGGTGTATAACCAAGTAATCAGCGACCTCACGGAAGCCGAGAAACTATTGCCGGGCTTTGAGCGGGTCGTAAAGAACCGGCTCGATATCCATGTAGTCTATGGCTTGTTTGCCCGTACCTACCTGACGCTCGAAAACTGGGACCTCGCCAAAACCTATGCTGCCAAAGCACGGGAGGGATATCCCATTATGACCGCCGTACAGTATACCGAAGGTTTCAACGATGTCAACAATCCCGAATGGATTTGGGGCCACCCCCAAACCGCCACCCAGAACCTCGGCGGCGCCTCCTATCTCGCATACATCGAGACAACACCCTATACAACCAACGCCGAAGGCACCAACCTGTATTACGGATATAATAGCATCATGCCCGACCCGTATTTCATTGCCTTGTTTGAGGATGGCGATATCCGTAAGTCGTTGTTCGAGATTGCCTCCCAACCCAACGAGGCGCTGTACCGCCACTACCGCTACCGCAAATTCCGCAACAAATACCCCAACCATGATGGGCATATCGTGCTGATGCGCGCATCCGAGCAACTGCTCATCGAGGCCGAAAGCGAAGCGCGGCTGGGCGATGTGGCTGCGGCCGTGGAGACGCTCAACGAATTGCGGCGCAACCGCAACCTTCCCGACCTGTCGCCAGCGGAATACAACCAGACCACCATCATCGATGAAATCCTGTTGGAGCGCCGGAAGGAACTCTGGGGCGAAGGATTCCGTTTATACGACATCCTACGGCTGCAGACCGCGCCCGTAAGACGGGAAACAACACAAACCTTTGTCGACGATGCGGGTAACACGGTATCGCTCAGGGGGCACTGGATCACCAAATTCCCCGATGGATCGGAACTGACACCCAACAGCAAATACTACCTGTTCCCGATACCGCTGAATGAAATCAATAACAACCCGAACCTGTGACAACCACAGAAACAGGCAATAAACATAAGCGATAAAAAAAGCGAAGGTCGTATCACCTTCGCTTTTTTTTTACTTATTATCACCCGAGAGGCCCACAGCCCATTAAAACACATCAAAGCCCTCACCTATCTCGCGGCATCATGGTCTAGTTGAGGCCACACTAGGCAAACAGCCACCAGGCAACGGCCAATGTGATCAAGATATTGAAAAACTGGGCGGCAAGGAACACGTAGAAAGGTTTGATGCTATTGTTGCCCAACAGGTCTTTGAAATTCGTTTCGAGGCCTATACTGGTAAAGGCCAGCGCGAACCATAGCCCTTGTATACTTTTCACCCCTCCTTTCACGGCGCTTACCGTGGCGGCATCAAGCACGAACGAGAACAAGAGAGATGCCCCGATGAATCCCAGCACGAACTTGGGGAAGCGCTCCCAGATCACACCCAGGCCGGGCTTTTCCACATACTGCCCATCAGGCGTGCCCCGGTAAGTCCAGTAGATGGAAATGGCCAATGCGGCAATACCCAGCAATACGTTCTGTGAAAATTTCACAATGGTACTGATCTCGAGCGCACGCTCGCCCACCAAGCTACCCGAGGCCACCACGGCACCTGTGGTATCGATACTCCCGCCCAGCCATGCACCGGTCACCTCCTCGGGGAAGCCCAGCGCATTGGCTATATAGGGCATGCCGATCATCATCGGTATAGCCGCTATCAGCACCATCGAAACAACGTATGACAGCTTCTTGGAATCACCTTTGATGGCGCCGGATGTGGCAATGGCTGCCGACACACCGCAGATAGAGACCGCACTCGAAATCATCATCGTCAGCTCATCATCCACCTTGAACTTGCGGCAGAGCCAAAATGCAAAATACCATACCGACAATACGACAATAAGCGATTGCACCAGCCCCAGCGACCCGGCTTTGAGGATATCGGAGAAGATTACCCGGGTACCCAACAGCACCAGCCCGATCTTCACCAGCAGCTCGGCATTCAACGAATCGCGGAACCACTGCGGCAGTTTGAATAAGTTGCCCACCAGCAGCCCGAGCAATAAGCTGAAAATAACCGTCTCCAGGCCGAGATCATTCAGAAAAGCATTGCCCGACAGGACCAGCGCCACGAGGGTAAGCATGAAAACGAACGGAAATCCCACAAGCTGGGATCTGACCGATTTACCGGTGATAAACGCTCCGATGATGACAATGGCGTAGGCAAACAGGAACTGGAAGAAAACACTCGTGCCATTGCTAGCGGTAAGGAGGGAGGCCAAAGCGGTACCGTCGTTCCACTTATACTGCGGGGTAGGTATAGATAGGCCCGCAACGGCCAATAAGATAATGAGAAAACCCAAAAAAACGACAGCCCAATCTTCGGATAGCGTTATACGTGATGATGACATAGTAAAAAGAAAATAGTTAGCTTAAAAAATATCTTTTAGCGCCTGCGTTGCTGCATAGTAACCACACATGCCGTGCACTCCTCCACCCGGCGGCGTCGACGCGGAGCAAATATAAACACCTTTGGCGGAAGTACGGTAAGGTGAAGGGCGAAAAACCGGGCGATTGAACAAATGGGCAATATTGACCACCCCACCGTTGATATCGCCACCGATGTAATTCGCATTATATCCCTCCATCTGGGCGGTATTGAATGTATGCGTAGCTAAAACAGTATCCCTGAACCCCGGAGCGAAGCGTTCCACCTGGTCGGTAATGGCCTCGGTCATGTCTCTCGTGGATCCATTGGGTACGTGGCAATAGGCCCAACCGGTATGTTGGCCTGCGGGTGCCCGCGATGCGTCGAATATACTTTGCTGTGCAAAAAGCACAAAAGGTTTCTCGGGGTGCCTCCCTTTCCATACCTGGCGCTCGCCATGGGCAATCGCTTCAAATGTGCCGCCCAGGTGCACGGTGCCGGCTTTCCTTGCCGCCTCCGCTCGGAAAGGAACGGGCTCACTCAGCGCCCAGTCCACTTTAAACACCCCCATACCATAACGGTGGTGCCCCAGTTGCCATCGGTAAAGTGACGACAGCCTATCCCCGCAGATCTCCATGAGCTGCTTGGGCGACGTGTCGAATAATATAGCCTTTGTTTCGGGGATATCGCTTAACCTTTTAACTTCCCTGTTGGTCTCAATGGTCCCGCCGAGTGACCTGAAGTAGGCCTTCATGGCATCGGCAATGGATTGCGACCCTCCTCTTGGGATGGGCCAACCGCCGCAATGGCCAGCTATGGTGAGTACAAAACCTATCGCCGACGAAGTGAGCGCATCCAGGGGAATCATGCTGTGTGCTACGATACCCGCCCAAAGTCCACGGGCCTCGCGGGTACGGAACCGATTAGCTATCTGTTTACCCGATTGCAGTGATTTTATGCCAAAAGCCGCTAATGCCAGCGGACTCTTCGGTATTTTCAGTATCGGCCCTAAAATGTGGCTATCGATTTTAGACCAGTTTCTCACCAGTGGCCCGAACAGCTGCTTATAGGCAGCACCATCTTCCCCCAATGTTGATGCCGTGCCGTCGAGGGATGCATCCAATGCCGCTGCCGTGCCGTCGTCGAACGGATGGGCCGCCAGCACGTCGGGATGGATGTACTCAAGTCCGAACTCGTGCAAGGGCAGCGATCGCAGGAACGGCGAAGCCATGCCCATGGGGTGCACAGCGGAGCACACGTCATGGTGGAAGCCCGGCAGTGTGAGTTCGGCCGTCCGCATTCCACCACCAATAGTCGGTTTGGCCTCCAGCAGCAGCACCTGTACGCCTGCTTGCTGCAGGGTGATGGCAGCAGCCAGTCCGTTCGGACCGGAGCCGATCACGATGGCGTCGTATGATTGTCGGTCGCTCACTGTCTTGCAATTATACTATTAAATTGTGAAGTGCTTCGTTCAATTCTGGAAATGGCAGTATTCATGGTGCCAGTGTTGCACCTCATCCGACACTTATACGATATTCATTTAATATTAATAGTGATTATATAGTGGGTTAATAGTGTCTTGATAGTGGGTTAACATAGGTAAAACCACTATCAATTATATATCAGCACACTACTAATAATTTATTAATACTATATTTGTATGGACTGAGCCTCGAATGAGGTACAAATAAAGCACGAATATCATGGCAATAGCACACGGGGGCATCAATGGCCCCTTCAGCGGAAAAGTAGGAACCGTCGTTGGGTATACGCTCAACGGGCAGCAAGTGATGCGGATGGTAGGCAGGCGCAAGCGGCCGTTTACGGCGCTGGAACTTCTAAACCAGGCAAAGATGAGGGCCGTTTCAAAGTTTCTGGCTCCCATCAAGCCATTTGTGAAATTTGGATACCAGCGTGAAGCTCCTCCGGGGAGCCGGGTAGGCGCATTTCAGCTGGCCCAATCGTATGTCTGGAAAAATGCAATTGTGGTGAATGATGGTGGAGAGGTTTTCGTCGATCCGGCGAAGGTGTTGATTTCGCGGGGCACACTGGCGCCCCCACTGAACGCCACCGTGGAACTCGAAGATACCCGGTTTACCATCCGTTGGGAACAATCGGACGGAGCCAGGGGTGATGACCGGCTTATGTTTTTATTATATGACGGCGGCACATTCCGCCATTTCCAGGAAATCGGTGCCGAACGGAAGGCGGGGATGGAGAGCAAGGAAATAAGCTGGCTACGTTTTGCTGAAAATCCGATACATGTATATGCGGCGTTCCGGGACACATTTTTCGATCGGATTTCCGACAGTGTGCATTGCGGTGTCTTAACACCTGCGTAAACCGGTTGTATTAAAACAGGGCCTGCTGTCTGTAGGGGCTCTCGTGCTCCAGCAGCCACTTTTTGCGCCATAGGCCGCCGGCATATCCGGTAAGCGACCCATCGCGACCGATTACCCGGTGACAGGGCACCATAATCCAAAGCGGGTTCTGTCCGTTGGCGGCGGCCACAGCGCGTATCGCTTTCACGTCGCCTAGGCGCCGGGATAATTCCAAGTAGGAGATGGTTTTCCCGTAAGGGATGTTCAGCAGTTCTTTCCAGACACGCTGCTGGAAATCCGTTCCCGACGGGTTCAGCTTCAGCTGGAACGTCTGCCGTGTTCCTGCAAAATACTCATTGAGTTGTTGGGCGGCTTCAGTCAATGCTTCTGGGATATCCCCGGACGGTTTAATGGCACCTTCTTCCATCACGGAGACAGCCATTATTCCCCCGCCGTCGCCCTTGATGGCGGCGATTCCGAGTGGTGTTTGTATGAAAACTTCCTCCATATTTCCCGCTGGCCGGGGTCACGTGGTTTTCGCTACATATCGAACAGGTGCTTCTCAGCATGGTAAGACGAGCGCACCAAGGGGCCGCTTTCCACGTATTTGAAGCCCATGCGCAACCCTATTTCCTGGTAGTACTTGAACTGTTCGGGCGTAATCCACTCCACAACGGGGTGGTGTGCCTTGGTAGGTTGCAGGTATTGCCCCAATGTGAGCACGTGTACGCCCACGTTATAGAGATCGGTCATTGCTTCGATCACATCAGCCTCCGTTTCGCCAAAGCCCAGCATGATGCCCGACTTGGTACGCAGACCCGCAGCTGAGATACGGCGCAGGCATTCGAGGCTACGGTCGTATTTCGCCTGGATCCGCACCTCGCGAGTGAGCCGCCGTACTGTTTCCAGGTTGTGCGATACCACTTCCGGGCGTACGGCCAATACGCGGTCGAGGTTTTCCCACTGCCCCTTGAAATCGGGGATCAGGGTTTCCAACGTTGTGCCGGGGCTTTCGCGCCGTATGGCGTTCACCGTCTCTGCCCATATCGTTGAGCCCCCGTCTTTGAGGTCATCGCGGTCTACGGAGGTGATTACACAGTGTTTCACCTCCATGAGTTTCACCGACTGGGCGACCCTGTTGGGTTCATCCCAGTCGACCGCCAGCGGCCGGCCGGTAGCCACGGCACAGAAAGAGCACGAGCGGGTGCAGATATTTCCCAATATCATGAATGTTGCCGTGCCGGCGCCCCAGCACTCCCCCATATTG
This sequence comes from Parapedobacter soli, assembly GCF_025460835.1. Taxonomy (GTDB): domain Bacteria; phylum Bacteroidota; class Bacteroidia; order Sphingobacteriales; family Sphingobacteriaceae; genus Parapedobacter; species Parapedobacter soli. Next base: position 151,702 of record NZ_JAMXAY010000001.1, read on the forward strand.
GGGCAATTGCCGCTCTCGCAGATGGTATGGAGTTTATGCTCATCTACCAAACTGCGCACATGCCGGTATTCTTTGCCTACCGGCAGTTTCACGCGCAGCCAATCGGGCTTGCGCTGCAATTGGTTCGCTGGAATAACGGGAAGCTCGATCATAGGCACAAAGTTAAAGATTAATATCGGAATTACCGCCAGTGGGGCTGTCCATCTTATAATCTGACGTTAGTCAAACAGTTGGCCTATAGGTTGCACTAAACCAACAGGTTGTTTCCTCTAAATCACCTTCAAGTAGGTTAAAGACGATGGTTTCGGTAATCGAGACAGGCCTATGCAATACACCCATGCGCACGTAGTCAGTGCCTCCCCTTCCGGGAAGCTAGCACGTCAGCGATATGCATAACTTTGATATTGCATTTGTGTTTTCTGATATATGCATCCAGCTGCATTAGGCAAGAGGAATCCGTGGAGATAATATACTCCGCGCCTAATTTCATTGCATTCACTACTTTTTGTTCAGCCATGCTCGTGGAAATAGGCTCAAATTTAACAGCAAATGTTCCACCGAAGCCACAGCACACCTCACAATCGGCTGCCTCGACCAATTCGAGACCCAAGACTTTCTGCAACAATTTTCTAGGCGCGTCTTTTATGCCACACTCCCGTAAAGCTCCGCATGCATCGTGATAAGTAGCCTTTGCATGCAAAGCAGCACCAACATTCGTCACACCTAACACATCGACAAGAAATTCAGAAAACTCATAGACCTGCTTTTGGATGGGCAAGATTTCACCATCACCGGGCCCTTCTTCTTGAAAAAGCTGCCCGTAGTAATTCCTTACAAATCCGGTACATGATCCGCTTGGTGCGACAATCGGGTCTGCTGCGTTAAAGTCTCCAATAAACTTTTCCGCTACCGCACGGCAATCATTCCGAAAACCTGCATTGAATGCGGGTTGTCCGCAACAGGTTTGTTCAGGATTGTAGCACACTTCACATCCCAAACCTTCCAAGATGCTCACCATATTGAATGCGGTATCCGGAAAAAGTTGATCCACAAAACAAGGAACGAATAGCTGTATTTTCACGGTTGAATCGAGCGGTCTAAATGTACATAACCTCCATCAACATGGATAAGCTGCCCAGTGGTATGGCTAGAACGCTCCGACAACAGGAAAGCAACCATGTTACCCAGTTCTTCTGCCGTGGTCATCCGGTTTTCAAACGGAATGACAGCGAGAATTGATTTCAACTTTTCTTCGGGGTTAGGGAAAGTGTTAACCCAATAGTCGTACAATGGCGTCCAGCAATCGCCCACGATGAGCGCGTTCACACGGATGCCATATGGAAGCAATTCTACTGCCCACTCTCTCGTCAGTGCATTACGCCCCCCGTTGGACGCAGCATAGGCTGATGTGCCACCCTGCCCGGTCTCCGCGGTACGCGAACCGATATTTACAATCGGACCTTTAGATGCTTTCAGATAAGGGAGGGCGTGGTGTGCCATCAAGTAGTAGTGCACCAAGTTTTTATGCAGACTGTCCATGAATCGCTCATAACTTCCGCCTTCCAATCCCACGCCGTCATTCACTCCGGCATTATTGACCAAACCATCTATACGACCAAATTGACCAACCACCTGCTGAACGGCTGCGCCGCATTGTTCCGGCTGCGTCAGTTCGGCTACTACCTGCTCAGCTCGTCCACCAGCTTTGCCCACCTGGGTCACCACCCTCAGGTTGTCTTTTTCATTTCGCCCCACGATCACGGGTATCGCCCCTTCGTTGGCCAGGACGTGTACGATTCCTTCTCCAATCCCCTTACCCCCTCCGGTGACGATGATTACCTTATCTTTTAGTCCTAAATCCATTTTATTGTTATTATATCAATTCCACTATTTTAGTATAAACACATACACCTCGACCGGTCCATGAACACCCAGCACCAGAGTTTTCTCGATGTCGCCCGTTCGGCTGGGGCCCGAGACCAGGTACCACCCTGATGGATAATCGGGGTGGTAGCGCTGTTCCATCACCGCAATAGCCTCACCCAGATCATAAACAAGCTGCTTTTCATGAGCAATAACGATATGCTTGGGTATGTAAATCGGGAACGTCCTGCCGGCTTGTTGAGCGGTACTCATCACAATGGTACCGGTTCGTGCAACCAAGCATTCACAATCGGTAATCCCGACCTCCACCCGCCCCAGATTTTCATCATCAACAACAGTGCTAATCGATTCAAGCTGGGTTTGTTCTCCACACTTTTTTAGTATAGCCGACTTCGCCACCACATTCTTCCAGTTATTACATTTGATTAGTTCTGTTAACTTTTCAGCTAGTTGTTGAAAATCGTCACAACGTATTACGTTACCATCAATAGCTAAAAATTCACGTACGAATCCTTCAACCAACCCCCCTTCGCGATTTTTAAATAACAGGCTACTGTCCGTTGGTTTGGCCGTAGTGTGCTCCACCCCATCTTTCAACGCCAACCGGATATCGGTGAGTATTTTATCCCTAATTGTATCCATAAGGTTATTTCTGTTGCCTCCTGGCTTTCCATTGCTGACTAAAATTTTTCTTGGGGAACATAGGGAGTTCCCGATCTTTGCCCCAGATTTTTGACACGAATACTTTAAATACCCAATTTTTTACGTCACCACTTCCCGCATTCATAAGCTTCCGGTTTAACATCATCTTTTTCCACGTTAAAAACATTACTTTCTCCATCCCACTGTTATAACCGGCCGCAACGGATTGTTGTCGGTTGTAAAGCAACAAGTTGTGTAGCGGAATACGGACAGGGCACACTTCAGTACAGCTTCCACAAAGTGATGAAGCATAACTGAGGTGTTTATTATCTTTCAATCCATTCAGATGCGGCGTAATCACAGAACCGATCGGTCCGCTATATGTCGTATCATAGGTGTGCCCACCAATATTTTTATAGACCGGGCACACGTTGAGGCACGCCCCGCATCGGATACAATACAGGCTTTCACGTGCGGTAGGATCTGCCAAGATGTTGGTTCGCCCGTTATCCAGCAATATGATATACATCTCCTCGGGTCCATCTGCTTCATCGGCCTTACGGGGGCCGGTCAGGATAGCATTGTATACCGTGATATGCTGCCCCGATGCGTGGGTCGCAAGCAACGGCAGAAACAAGCTGAGCTGATGGACCGAAGGCAATATCTTTTCGATGCCAGTCAGGGCAATGTGCACTTTGGGGAACCCCGTTGTTAACCTGCCGTTACCTTCATTTTCAGTCAGCACCATCCCTCCGATATCAGCCAACAGAAAGTTAACACCGGTAATACCGACTTCGGCTTCCCTAAACTTCTTGCGAAGCACCTTTCTGGCCACCTGCGTGAGCTGATCTGGGCGGAGCTCCGGCTCGGTGCCCAGTTTGTCTACAAACAGCTGCGCCACCTCTTCTTTACTCTTATGCAAGGAAGGAGCCACGATATGATAGGGAGCTTCATCAGCCAACTGCTGGATATACTCGCCCAAGTCGGTCTCAACCACTTCCACGCCCCCATCCTTCAATGCCTGATTAAGACGGATCTCTTCCGAGACCATTGATTTGCTTTTCACCACCGTCTTTGCCCGATGCCTACTACAAATCGCTTTGACAGCCTCAACGGCCTGGTCTGCGGTCTGTGCCCAGATTACCTTACCCCCTCTGCTCGTAAATTTCCGCTCAAATTCGCAAAGATAGGTGTCCAGTTGCATGATGGCGTCGCGCTTGATGGCATTTGCCCAGTCGCGGGCCAATTCCAAATCCGAAAACTGCCCTTTTCCTTTTTCAAACGCATCGTCAGACTGCTTTAACGCGTGGTTCATTTTTTGGCGATGGGCCAAGTCCTTGCTCTTTTCGAGACTTTGCTTCAAAAAAATCTGCTCTCTATTTCCCACCGCTATCAATTTGTATGAAATACCTCTTCCATTGGTGTCCACACTTCCCCTTTCGCTAGTGCCTCGGGCAGCGGCAATTGACAAGGGTCGGTTTCCTGCCACCAACGCTGGGTTGTGGTATCTGCCGCAATCCGCTTCATATCCGCCTCGTAGTCATCGCCGATATACTCATAATAGCTGAACAAGTACAGTTTACCCTCGATTTCATGGAGGTAGATGGAGTAATTCCGGATATTGTATTGTCTTATTGCAGCCAACACACCTTCCCAGGTGTCCGCATGGAGTTTTTTGTAATACTCGGCTTTTTCCGGGCTCAATCCGGTAACCATGCCAACACGTTGGGGTTCCGTAACGGTTGACGGCTCGCCGGATTCATCCTTCGTGGTATCGGTATCCCGTGCCGTTTGGCACGAAAACAACAAAAGCCCTGCTAACAAGTACAGGCATATCAAATTGTTCCTCATATTCAATCTGTTCATGACTAGTTAAAAAAAACATACAAAATGGCCATGGTAATGAGCAGTAACGCTGATAACAGTTTGTAGTTACCGAGTCCCTTCCAAGCCGGACGGCGGAGCGGCTCCCACGGTGATTTCCAATACAGGGCGCCACTCACAGCATTATGCACGGCTGGATACCAAACGGACAGCATTACCTGCAGCAATACGCAGGCACAAAACAGGTAAAACGCCATCATCATAAACGGCACCTGTCCGATGAGGCCGCCTGGAAACAATTTGCCGGTTGCATATACCATTACCCCTAACAGCGAACCAATCCATAGCGTCCACTTCGCCGCTACGGCTGATGCCCTTTTCCAAAAAACACCCAATAAAAAAACACAGGTAATCGGCGGCGCTATGTGGGCAATGATATCATTCAATCCCACAAAAAGGCTTTCATACCGGTTCAACAAGGGTAACAGACCGATAGACAACACCAGGGCTACAGCTGCTGACCAACGGCCGTACCCTATCAAGCGGCTATCGGATACGTGCGGCCGGTGCCGTTTAATGAGATCGTAACTCACCAACGTAGCAATGGAGTTCAGTGCCCCCGATACCTGGCTCATCAGGCCAGACAGCAATGCCGCCACCACCACCCCAACCAACCCCGTGGGAAGCAGCTGGGTAATCATCAGGGTATAAATGCCCTTACTGTTTACATCGGCCTTACCGTCCGCGGCCGCAGACGTAATCGAAGAAAGATCGAGTTGGCCATTCTGGGCCAATGCATAGGCAAACAATCCGGGGAGCACAAAAATAAAAACCGGTAAAATCTTGATGAATCCACAGAAAAGTGCACCAATACGTGCATGGTTTTCATCCTTTGCCCCCAGCACACGCTGTACGATTGTCTGGTCGGCGCACCAGTACCAAATGCCCAATACAGGATATCCCAGGAAAATGGCATACCACGCCATGCCGCTGCTGTCTCCCTTAGGCCTGAGCATGGATAGCTTGTCCATGTCGCCCGTCGTCTGCAAGGTATCGACCAACGCACCCCACCCGCCCAATTTCATCCAAGCAGCTACCGTAATGACCAACGCACCTGCTACCAGCACAATGGTTTGCACAGATTCGGTCACCACCACTGCACGCAAGCCGCCAATGATCGTGTAAAGGGCCACCAATACCGATATGGCTGATACGCTGATGTACATATCGACACCGAAAAGTGCCTCAATGACGATACCTCCGGCCAATAGGGAGAATGCGATGTGCAACACTACCGCAGATACCAGCGAGATGACGGTCAGCCAATCGCGACATGCGCTGTTATAACGCTGTTCCATAAAAACCGGCAACGTAGGCACGCCTGATTTGATATAGAACGGCACGAAAAACAAGGCCAGCAGGATGAGCGTAAAAGCTGCCATCCATTCGAAATTACCATTGAGCAGCCCGGTATCAAAGCCCGATTGTGCTAAACTCACCAGGTGGATACAGGAAATATTGGTAGCAAACAACGCCAAGCCGATCATGGGCCAGCGGAGGGATTGCCCGGCAAGGAAGTAGCCTGCCGACAGGCTGCCTTTTGTTGCACCCTTTCGGTGTGCCACCCCGACCCAGAAACCGATGCCAACCATCACCAGGATGTAGCAAGCACTTATGAACGTATCGAGCCCCGAAATCATTCGTTATTTCTCTTCATTTACAAATTGTACAATACTATGAATCGCGACGGCAGGCACTGCTACCGTGACGATACCGCTTTCCCGGTCATAGCCATATTTTAATGGCCTATTTTCGGGCTGTAACAAAACCCTTCTTGGTTTGCGATTAATTTTTAAGCGAACCGATAAGGGAGCTGACGGCGCAATGTGATCATAAGCCATTACCTGATCATTAACATGCGGTCCGTCCGCATTAATCAAATTGACCAAGATGTCACTATCCTTGTAGGTAAGCGTCGTATGGATTTTATCTGAACCGATAACCTGAAGTTTCGGATTAGGAAAAATGTTTTGAATCAGTGTATTGATCAGCCTATTATAGACCGGATGACGAGACCCTTTGTAAGGTGCTGTCAGGTCAAAATAAACAGCCGCAATTTTTCCTGCTCCAAGGGGGGTAATACTCGCTGCAACGTAGGGGGTAGCGAAGCGGTAATCACGTTGGTGGTAGATATGCCCCACCGTTTGGGTAGTGGGTTGGGCAATTGCACGTTGCCATCGGGTACGTATGCCTGTGACACCGCCCAATACCGCACTTCCTATATTAAACTGTTCTTCTTTATCAGGCCCTTCGAATGTGACGCCAAGCCAAGGCTCAAACTCACGAGTAGCTTTCGCGCCTATTACAAGCAAGCTTGCCCCGTTAGCCACATGATCCAAGAGCCTCTTTTTTAGCACGTCGTCAAAATTATCCCATTCAGGAATAACGATTAGTGGGTACGCTTCAAGATTGTCCTGCAGGTGGTGGTCCATTGTGATATCCACAACGTGTTGCCCATCTAGGAGCAAGCTGGTTAGTGACTCCAAGTGGGAAGGCCAACCATACACCCCCATGTTGTGTTTTTTCCAACCCGCTACGGAATACCATAGCGCAACCTGTGGTATGGTCCGGGCGTTTTCGGTAAAGGGCTGCCTGGCCCTACAAAAAGCTGCCAAATCAGCCATTGCATCCACATCGATGGTCGTTTGAAAGGAGGCGTCCCGGTTTTGCTGGAAGTACACCTGGAACCCTCCTCCCATCGCAAGCACTTCGGCCGCTTCTTGTTTCAGCTGTACAGCGGATTTCGGGCTATGTATGCCTCCAGAAAAATCCATAGGCACAAAGCCCCATGCCATAAGGTCCCAAGGCTTGCCTTGCAAAGCCAAACAACGGGATTGAAAGGCTGCGCTGTAAATGCTGTTCCGTCCGGAAACGTCTCCTGAAAGGAAATCGACATCGGTATCGACAGGCTCGGGCATCATCGACGAATAAGCCCAGTTACTGGCTACCTGGAATGTCGGCATAAATCGATGGAGTTCATCGACGTAGCCGCGTAAATAATCCCGGAAGATTCGTCTGTTATAGTCCTGCCAGCTAGAAAAACCCGGTTCACCCGCTGAACGGGGCACTTCGGCCATGCCGGAAGACTCCAGAAACCCGGCGACAACATTGGGCGAATAATCAAGACCGGTAGACCAACAATCGCCATCTATCCAAATGCCGTCGATTTCATAACGGTTGATTATTTCTTTAATTTGCGGGACCATCAGTTCTTGCGGATAGCCTCCCAATACGGAGGCTTTGGTTAAATCAACTGACCCATCTGCATTGATACGGCCCCATTCAGGGTTAGTTCCAATTGCTTTGTCATCCCATATCGAAGAGTAATGTACATATAGCGGTAAGTTGAAACGGGCGGTAACATCACGCCACTGCCGAATCGGGTCACCGAAAAATGACCCCGAAGAATAACCTACCTCCGTAGGATAGCTCGAATAGCCGGGGTGCCCTTTACTGTCTATTTGGATAAAGTCGGGCTTCGTCCGCATGAGGAAGTCTTCCAACGTTGACGCTTCAAAGTATTTCCCGATTTCCTTATCATTAGCTGAAGCGTGAAAATCAAAATGAAATCCGAAAAACCGGTCTACCCGCCGCGGCATTTCTTGCGAATACGTGGGAAACACATATAGCATACAAATGGCTAACGGTATCAATATATTTTCCTTTAAAATCATTTTTATTGCACTGAAAAAAACAAAGATTAAAGCCCCTAGCTTGTTATTTTAATTACGATAGGCAAGTGAGTTTCCGGATGGTCAGGCACTTCTATCCTGATTCCGTTGTCGACCCTCGTGTAGGCTAGCCCCCGTTTCTTACGATCTGACAACGCATGGACATGTTTTATCGTGTACCCGATGTCAGGCAACCAAACATTGCCGTCTATTGGGCGGGTAAAGACATGCAGGTAAAGTATCGACCCTTTCTTTGTCACCCGCCCCCAATCGAACGATTGTGGAAATGGACTGGCCGCTGCGCCATAAATACTCTCGCTATTGATGCTCATCCATTTCCCTATCGTATCAAGCCGGGCAATACTGGCAGCCGGAAAGCGGCCAAGCGGATCTGGCCCAACATTCAGTAGGTAATTGCCGCCTTTGCTCGCTGCGTCAACCAACTGTTGGATAAGGACCTTTGCAGTCTTCCAATTGTTATCTTGCTTTACATAAAACCATGTGTCGTTCATGGTCATACAAGTTTCCCAATAAGCATCAGGAACTCCAGTAGCGGGTATCGTCTGTTCGGGCGTAAAATAATCCCCGTCTACTTCGCTCTTACCGATACGGTTGTTGATGATGATATGCGGTTGAAGATTACGGATAAAAGCTTCCAGATCATTTGCCATGTCCATTGTCCAATCATCAATCCATTGGCCATCAAACCACAGCAGGTCAATCTTTCCGTAGCGCGTTAACAAATCCTTAATTTGCGATTTCACCCGAGGGATAAATTTTTCCGGATTAACGATCCATCCATCCGGAAATGTCCTTGCCACATGATTACCCATCGCATCCGGATCATGCCAATCCAATTGCGAATAATAAAACCCGATTTTCATGCCGTGTTTCCGACAAGCCTCGACAAACATGGCCACGGGGTCACCTCCAAATTGGGTTTCCCGAATGTCATATCCCGCCAGCCCCGGCCACATTAGAAAACCGTTATGGTGTTTAGTGGTCAATACCACGTATTTCATACCCGCCTCTTTTGCCATCTTCACCCAAGCCTCCGGATCGTAGGCTGTTGGGTTAAAATTTACGATGACATCATCTTCCCAATCCGTTCGTGGAATATTCAGTATTGACTCATGCGCAGGATAAAGTGGTATCTGGTGCCTTTCGCCTAATTGCGGCACATGGCCATTCCAGTACACACCCTTCCATTGCAGGGAAGGAACTGCATCGGGGCCCCAATGTATGAACATGCCGAACCGGGCATCGGCCCACCACTTCATCCGGGCCCGTTTGGGGTCATCAACATGTACCAGATTGTCGCCAGGAGCATATCCCAAGTCGCTTACCGGTTCGGCCCCCTGGCTCCGTGTGGCTAACGAAACCAAACTGATCATATAAACAATTACGGCACCGATTTCTCTCATAACTTTTTCCTGAATTTTTGGGTATCCTAATACACGGCAATTTTTTTGATTACGGGTGGCAGGGTTCCATTCCCCACCAGATGGATCCGCAGGCGGTCCGTCGTGAGCGAGTCGTGCCTTTCAAGCCTCCGCCGGCCGATGCTTTGGCCTTCGCTGATTGTTTTCCACTCCTGATTGACCAATGCGTCAATCGAGTACCTAGCTACCCGTTGACCCTGCTTGATATCTTCCACCAGTTCAATGACCCGGACATCATTTTTAGGAATTGTTAGTTCGATATAATTGTCGCCTTCCATTTGCGGAAAATCTTTGATGACCAGTGGGGTGCCGAATGTGTGCTCCAGGTGTTTGCCGAATTTCTTGAGGAACTCAACTTCCGCGGGAGGAACAAGGCCACTCGTATCCGGAGACATGTTTATCAGCAGATTAGCTCCCCTTCCAATCGATTGAAAGTACACCTCTTCCATAAACGGGATATCCCGCAATGTATGGTCGGAGTCGGGTGTCCAAAACCACGTACTTCTGGGGTGTATATTGGCCTCGGCAGGTATCCAGCCCGTATTCTGGGGACCAACCCAATTCTGCAGTTGCTCCCCATCCCTTATAACGTTCCAAAGGGGATAAGAAGCCCATCCCTGTTCGCTACCAGACCACCGCACATCGGGCTGGGTTCCACCAAAAACCACTGCCTGTGGTTGTAAATTACGAATTAGCGCCCTTATGGCATCACCATAGGCAGTTCCCAATGGCAACCCCGTTTCCGGGTGGCTAACATCCCATCCAAACGGATCGTGTGCTCCGTCAAACCACACATAATCAATTGCACCGTAGTTGGTGAGTAGTTCCCGTACCTGCTCAAAAAAAACCGGAAAATAAGTATCGATATCGCCTACCAATTTTCGTTCGCCCATCGGGTCGGGTGTACTTGTGCAACCTAAGTATTTATCACCCGACGAAATATATAGCCCCGGTTTCACTCCATATTTCCGGCAGGCAGCAACGAATTCGGCGACTACATCGCCTTGGCCATCCCGCCACGGTACATTTTTAACGGAGTAGTCCGTTGTTATGGTTGGCCACAGGCAAAAGCCGTTGTGGTGTTTTGCCGTCAGCACAACATGCTTAGCACCAAATGATACTGCGGTTTTCACCCACTGCTCTGCATCGAGTTGGGTCGGATTAAAAATTTCTACTTCCGGTACGCTCATCATATCGGAATAAATGTATGTAGCCGGGCCGAAATGGATGAAAGCACCGAGCTGGCGTTCTTGCAACTCCAGCTGTTGCGGTGTGGGATAATCCGAGTCGGCAGCTGCTTTGCTATCACCCGAACGTTGCTGTCCGGTGGGCGCGATCAATACCGGCGCCCAGTCTCCGCGATGTTCTGGCGGGGTGGTATCAGACACCAATTTAGATTCAACGCCTTCAAAGAAATACTCAAATAAAGCCCGAGGAGTACCCTCATAAATGGCCCATTGCAAATCTCCCGCAGTTGTTTGGTCACTTCCCGTAAAATACAGGATGGTTTGCCCTTTGAAATAGCACAGCTCAACGTCCGACGCGTTATTCTCCCGAACATTCGGATCGAGTAAGGGTATATTTTGATGGGATTTATCAAATGTCACAAAAGGCCTGTCCTCCGGTGCGTCCTGCCAATTCACAAGATCCTGCGAACGGGTTATCCTCGTCTCAAATCCGCCTTCTACAATTTGCAAATACAGTGTATAGTACCAACCATCCTCAAAATACAATGCGGGTCCGCCCACATATTTATCCCTTCCGTAGATACCATCAGGGACCACGTCCCATTCCACCATATCGGAAGAAGTGAGGTACTTAAATGTAAATGGAGGCCATTGGGCATCGTTCGTTTCGTAGAGCATGACAAATTGGTCGTTCGCCCTGCAGACAGCCGTGTTATAGATGAATTCGCCCGGATCTGCCTCTAGCACGGTTATGGGCTCTGTCCAGTTTTTCAAGTCGGAAGAGCTGGTCATGGTTATCGAGGTCATTTGGCGCCAAGGTTTGCCTCGTCCATAGTTGCCTGCAAAAATATAGACGCGGTTGTTCCACACCAACACCGTACCGAATCCGTGGTTGGTTAAGGGAACGGAAACCAGCTCTCCAGAAGCAACATCCCTGATTCTGACTTCATCTTCATGGAAATTATCGCCGGGCTTTCCATCGGGAAGATCCCAAAACCGTTGATTGTTTTCCAGCAAGTATAACCTATCATCAAAGACAAATGGTGAAACTTCCACCAACGGTGAGCCCAAGCGTCCCTGTTTCACAATCGGATTTGTCCAATCGCCTTGGGAAAATGCTGGTAACGTGATTAATGCGCAAAAAAGAACCGGGAAAAAGCGAAAAATCAAATTGTTCAAAAGCATAAAATTAATGGTTAGCAATAGCATATACGGGTAAATTCGTTTCATTCACTAATTCGACACCGTACCCGTTAGGCACCTGTAGCGAATACGCAAGGCCATCCGCCTCGATTTTCCAACTGATCGAGAGGGTGCCCTCGTCAAGGGGCACTTCATACACGCACCAATCCAAGCCGGTGTTTCTAAACACCAATCGAATCTTTCTGTCCAATACGTTGACTTCATCAATACCGGCCAAGGCACGTTGGTACAAGTAGGCGACGTGGGCGGCAAAACCGTGGGAACAGCTGGTATTAAGGGTACGGTACTGCTGCTCCCATAGCGTTCCAGTAAGTTCTACCTGTTTCATCAGATTAGCCGTGTTTTCTTCGATAAACCGCGGCACCTCATCGTAACGGCACAGCAATTCCATCCTCATGTATTCACCCATAAACGTATTGGACAAATACACATCTGGGTATTGGTTTACATGGTTGTCTCGATACCTTTTCGGTCCAAGTTCTTCGGTGATGACCCGCCACAGCCAAGGGTGCGATTCCGGACTTGCGACATCAAAATAAAATGCATAGTACTGACATGCCTCGGTAGTTGGCGGCTGAACCACAAGGCTGCCCCCTTCCCTCACTGCATGGTCACGAAAAAACCGGCCGTCGAAAGCTTGCTCAAGCACCACGCTTTTGATGTGCCGGGCTTGGTCTTTCCAGGCTTGGTTGCCGTATAGTCTGCCAGCCGCTTCCAATACGCGGGCAAATTGCATATTCGTGGGATAATTAACTCCCGCTGTAAAATCGTTAGATGCTGACCAATCCAGAAAAACCCATTTTTCAAGATTTTCCAATAGCCCGTCCTTATTAAGAAACCCATCGAAATAAGCAATGAGTTTGGCAACACGTTCCTTCAACCCGTGAACCATCTCAACGTCTCCGCTACGGGTGTAATACTCTTCTAACTGAATAACAAACCACATGGCCCAATTGGGGATGAACAATCCATTGGGATGGTCGCATGGATAGCACATAGGCAGCATGCCATCCGGAACATTGTCAAAACTGGCAGGCAACAAGTAATTCTGGAAGAAATTCCGCTCCACGAGCGTATTGCCGGAGATGGTCGCCGCCGCCCTCGCCACAAAATAGCCATCACCAAGCCACGCGCCACGCTCTCGCGAGGGGCAATCCGTTAACACATCCAATGCGTTTTGCCTTACGGTTTCGCGAGCCGCTTCGAACACTTTTTCTAGTCTGGGATCAGATGCGCCAAACGAAGATCCGGCGACATCAGCACTCACGTATTGCCGAACATACCAGTCGGAAATACGACCTTTTCCCCGCCTGAAAACAGGTTTGACGTATTGCATGGTATAGGGCTCGAACGTCTCTAGCGAATAGGTACCCGGTTGTAGTTCGTAGATTAAATAATTCTGGCATACTAGTCGCGTCGGATCGACGTCATCATACTTGAGAATTTCATCGAAATACACCACGAGCTCGGAAGGTTCAGAGACCTGTAAGGTAAAACCGAGGAATCCTGTCGCGTTATATGGAAAACGGTATATGGAGTCACCAATGCTTCCGATTGCCGCGATGACGGAATAGTCTGGATACTTTACCCCCCGAGGTATGATCTCCTTTTCCTCCGTCCGGTGTTGTTCAACGGCTTCAAACGCTGCCTTTTTGTTTGTCTTCCAGTCATGGCTCATATCGTCCAGTATATAATACTCCGTAAAAGGCCGGGCATGACTGTATCGGATTACATCCCGCTTCCGTTGGCCGGAAATCCGCGCTTCAAACTCTTTTTTACCGATGTCGGATCCGGTAGCCACCAGTACTTCTCCATCGGCTATAACCTCCGCTTGCAAAAAAGCAGGCTGGTCGAGCAAATAAAACGAAGGCATATTGTAACCTGCAACCTCGATAGCAATCAGGTTTTCGCCATCTTGCAATAGGTGGCTAAAGTGATATTGGTCGAGACGAAAAAAGCCGTGAGCCGCCACGCAGGGCCCGTGTGCCAGAAACCGGCCATTAACGTGGACTTTATACGCTGACGAAGCCGTGATCGCTAACCGCGTATTTTGCCCCATCGTATGGTCAATCACTGCCCGAAAATGGACGGTGAGGTTTTTTTCTTTTTCCATTCCGACGGGCCAAACTGCCTTGGCTTCACGGAAGGCGGTCTGATTGGGTTCTACCGCAAACGCACCATGAATGCCGATTATGTAAGCCAAAAAAAATAAAACCAACCTTCTCACCTCAAAATACGTCTTTTTCTGAATAGTATAATTCCTATGTTCAGTATGCACTATTGTCCAGTCGGCGTCGGCACCCCCTTTATTACCCCGCTGGCACGAATATCCCATTCCGTCAAATGCGTAAATGTGTTACTATACGTCTCTTCAACCCGATAGCGAACGAAGCGAACAGCGATGTTTGAAGGAATCGTTACATCAATCGGCGCATTACCTGATGCTTCGTCAGGGTTGGTCCTCACCTCACGTTTCAAGAGGGTCCAGCCTTTATCCAATGCCTCCTGCTTCCAATTCGGATCGCTTCCGGGTAGTGATGGCACAGCATTCGTAGTGTCACTGATCCCCCAAAATTCAAAAACCTTCGGATTAACATCATAACAACACTCGATACGGGGATAAAGTCTCACCGACGACAATATTGCCTCTACTCCCAAATCAACCGTAAACATATGGGGGAACGGCTCACCCGGTGCCGAATGGTACCAGTCACCAACAGCAGCGCTATTATTCCATAATTTGGCCAAATCACCGCCAAAGTTAGCACCAGTGATATCGCCCCACAGCAGTGCGGTCCGAAACCTTTGCTTATCGAGTATCAAGTCGTTGGGAATTTCATCCTCATTGGTATAACCATCCTCATACGGCGTGTACACGACATCTAAGGCAGATGGAAGAGGCTTGTAGCCTGTACGATAGCTAAAATTCGTACCTAGCTGATAACTGGGTAACGTCGACATATTTTGGTCTTCTGGTGCTTCGGTGCTCAGAAGCGTATCCGTTATAGTGACTAAGTGGCCATTTTCATCCGTATAGCCAATTTCTACTTCCACCACCTCATCAGCCGCATCATACCACTCAATAGAAAGCCCACCGAAAGCCAGATCACCGGACGGCGTCAGATCTACTCGATAAGTGGCTGCCCGAACCGTCCGATTGCTTAGCGAATTAATGTACTGTTCGCCATACGCAAACGTATTGATTTCAGACTTCAGTGAAATCTGTCCTTCTGAATTTCGGGTAAAAATTTCAAACGTATAGAAATCTTCAGGCAATTCATCGATAATCACATTCACAGTATCAATACCTTCTCTGCGATTTATTGGAATGGATAACGAATCTGATTTAAAATCCCAATACACCATACATTCCACAATATTGGGATCGGATACCAATAACCACTGCAACCCTACTCGGTTCTTACCAGGAAAAGCTCTTAACGAATCCACACGTGCTGGATATATTCTTTCCCCGCCCTCCAAATATTGAGCGTATGTATCCTCATGTCGTTCACATGCTAACATTCCCAAACTAGCACAACCTGCGAGTAATAAAATTACGATCGGAAAATTATTCTTCATTTCAATGCTCATTATGATTTATAGAAAGCAGGCGACTCCTATTGGATGGACTGCCCAAAAAATGTCAACTCGGACAGGTGAAACCCGCCTTGCGGTGCCCGCGCAGAAGACCAACTATTGATATGTTTCCATGCAATATATCTTACGGCGGGTATTCCGTCTTCAAACTCATATTCCTGGCCGGCTTCGGCTACCTCCGTATCTTCCTGTGAAAGCATAGCGAAAGGAAGCCCGGATGGCTTCACCATAACGCGATGATCCAGTTTAATCCAGCTATTTACGTCTTCCGGAGTATTCGTACCCCAAAGCTCCCATTCGCGAGGATTCGACACGGAAAATTCGAAATCAAAATCAGCCCGTTGCCAAATCTTGTACCGACTAAGCCGAGCTTCGACACCCAAATCCATGGGTAGCCATGAAGGTTGGTCGACGGATATAGCTGAGTGGAACATCGAAGACGTGCCACTGGTATTGAAATCAAACATCGCGGAGAAAGGAAATTGAGGTTGGTAAGTAACCATTTCCACGAGGGGTCTTCCGGACATGGGTAATGGCGCAATTTGCGGCACGGGATAGCGCCCCCTAGCATCCATAATTTTTGTACGATCCAGCTCCTCCTCAAACCAAGGTGTCAATTCAAACTGCAACGTATCTGAGTGATTGTCCCATCGATCCCTAACATACAGTCCGAATTTCGTTTCAAGGTCCTCCATTCCTCGAATAGCAACCCGCCCAGTGGCCGACGACGTATAATGGCCACCGATATCTTCCCATAATTGGTTTTCAACATTGAATT
This sequence comes from Parapedobacter soli, assembly GCF_025460835.1. GTDB lineage: Bacteria > Bacteroidota > Bacteroidia > Sphingobacteriales > Sphingobacteriaceae > Parapedobacter > Parapedobacter soli. The sequence continues at coordinate 167,993 of NZ_JAMXAY010000001.1, forward strand.
TAACTGCAAAAATAGCTACACTTTCCTCTTCCTCATTGGTATATCTGGAGACAAAGCCTCCCCATGATACCTTCGGGTCGAGACTTGTAAATACTTTTTCAATGGGGGGAGCAGTGGGGTGGATAACTACAGATACCGGCTCAGATGACTTTCCACTGCGACTAACAACGTATAGCTTAACAACACGTTCCGAAGTATTGGGAAACCCCTCCACTTTGATGAAGTTATTATAATAGGAGGTAATTGTCTCCACCTCTTCGCCATTCCGATCGAACACCGCCTTTACGTGGAGTATGTCTTTGTTTTGAGGTAAAGTATACGTAATCCGTGCCCCTCCTGACAAATTCTCTACACTGGGATTGCTAATAGGCCCCGGCACTTCTCCTCCCTCATTAATGGGGCCAAATTCGCCGTCTGAGCAGGAAAGCCACATGCCTTGCAGCAACACGAGACAACCTAGAAATTTAACTGCGTTCATAATTACTATATTTTCGTAATAATTGATATTTATAATGTTCGTAACTATTTACCAGCCCGGGTTCTGCGTCAAATTCCCATTGATACGCAATTCTGCGTGTTCAATTGGCCATAGATAGTCTTGTATTCTAAATTGTTGATTAAACAACACTGTTCTTCGGTAGTAGGTGGCAGCCGTCTCACCTTCAATATTCCAACCTACAATGGGTTCATTAAGATCAACATGCGCGCGTTTCCATCTTCGCAAATCCCAATACCTGACACCCTCAAACGCCAGCTCGATTGTTCGTTCCTGTTGAATAATGGCCCTTAACCCTTCCTTTGATCGAAACTTGTCGGGATTAGAGGAAAACGCTGTCCAGCTCGACTCAATAGATTGAAGTCCGGCACGCTCCCTAACCAGGTTTACCCAACTAAGTGCCTCATCCGAAGGACCCTCCCATTCATTCGACGCCTCGGCGGCTAATAGGTATAGGTCGGCCATTCTTATTTCCGGCCAAGGATAAGGTCTAATATTTGCCAGCATATTTCCAGTAGACCGGCTTGCAAAAGTCTCTATGTTTACCAACTTCTTCGGCCAATAGCCCGTAATCACATACCCATCAACGTCAATCCTTGCCGATATTTCTCCAAATCGCGCCCGAGGAAACAACAAACCACCTGCGGCATTTACATTGTAGTTGCCCTCCCAGTTGCCGAACCAAATACCTCGGTCAAAGCCAATCGATGCATAAAAACGGGGTTCCCTATCAAAATGGAGATTTACAGTTTGTTCCCCATCAGCGATTATAAACTTGTCCTCATCCCCGGCAATCCGGAGCGAATACCGTTCGTTGTAATCCCAAGATGTATCCTCTTCAATCGGCACACCATTTTTCGTATAGTATTTTTCGACGAGTTTGAGTGTTGGAGAAATCAATCCCCACGGGTCATTTCCTGAAAACACATATGACGAAAGTCTAGGCATCGAGAGGTGTTGGTTTTTGCTCACCGACGAGTTCACATTCGGCCATATAACCTCAATATTATCATTAACTTCCGTTAATGCCGATCGGATATCCAATTGTGTCGAGATCGTGTCATTGATTACATAACTGGAATTGCCCCGAAATCTAGACAGTCCGTAACCGTTCGCTTCACAAAATGCGATAGCTTCCTTACAAGCCGTTGCTGCTCGCTCCCATTTTTGTTCATTATATTGAGGATTGAATAATGGGCTACCTTTCGCATCGACCAAAAGACTATTATAGTCTGTGTTACCATTAAAAAACGGGCTAGCTGCAGTCACTAATACCTTCGCTTTAATAGCATAAACTACTGCCTTAGTTATCCTTCCTAATTCTGAAGTCTCTGTGCCCGCTATTCGGTTCGGTAACGATTCATTCGTTATAGCTTCATCCAGAAGCGATACAACATAATCTACACATTCATCAATTGGTGCCCGGTAAACACGCACCTCTTCTGACGCAGCAGAGATCGGTAGCGCCTCCCTCATCAATGGGATAGGACCGTACATCCGCATTAGCAAAAAGTGATAATACGCTTTTAAAAAGGTTACCTCACCAATCCACCGTTGCTGTTCAAACGGCTCCATATCGGGCACTTTGTGAATGTTTTCAAGAAAAATATTGCAGGTACGCAAAGCCTCGTACAAGGGTTTACCGCTTCGGCGTCCAGACCAATAGTTTCCAATAGGATCTGTAGCATTTTGCAGCCCTCTTGCCAGACTTATATAGTCTGAACTGTATTGCGCCGAAATCGGGGAGTAATACCACACTTCATCACCGGAGCTAAACCCAGGATTGGTACTCCACGAACCGTTTCCAGGCAAGTAAGAATAGCAGGTATGGAGGAATTTTTCGGCTGAACTTCGTAGGGAAAATGCATGTTCAATCGTAGGCACATTATCTGGCATTACATCCAAATAATTACTACACGCTCCTAAAGTCAATAAGTAAACAGAAAGTGTTAGCGAACGCATCGTTATATTTTTCATACTATAATTAGTTTAGAGTTCTAGTTGGAGACCAAAATTTATCACTCGCTGCAATGGATAACCTAAACCGTTTCCGCCCATCTCGATATCCCACATATCGAAGCCGCTCCACACAGCGAGGTTGGTTCCATTCATGTATAACCTGAAATTATCGATTCCGATTGACTTCAACCACGTGCTGGGAACTGTATAACCGATTTCTACTTGCTTGAGCCGAATGAATGACCCGTCACGAAGAAACCATGTGCTGGGTTGGGTATTGTTTCCATTTTCGACATTACTCAACCTAGGCCACAATGCGTAGAGATTGTTGCTATTGTCTTCTGACCAATGATTCTCAGCGTATGCCTTCAGCAATTGCTTATCATCAACAAAAGGTGAAGTAGCAACCGGATCCATCCAGAACGATGAGCGCCCGGACCCCTGTGCAAATAAAGAGAAGTCAACTTGCTTATACTTGGCCGAGAATCCAAAGCCGAACACAATTTCCGGAACCGTGGGAAAGCCGATCGGCACCATATCATCTTCGTTAATGAAGCCATTGTTATCTATATCGCGATATTTAATGTCACCCCCTCTGGTTGGCTGATCACCAAAAATCTGGGTGGGTGAGTTCCGCACCTCTTCATCGTCTACAAATAGCCGTTCGGCAATATATCCATAAAACTGGTGAATAGGTCTACCAGCACGATAGGACCATTGATTGGCATATATCGGTTCTTCATATGCAACGAACTCGTTCTTAGCATACGTTAGGTTTCCAAGGGCCGATAGATAAAAACCGTTTGAAAAAGTATTATTATAATTCAAGCTGATATCTAAAGACCTCGATTTAGCCTTTCCGACATTAGCTTTCGGAACACTCCCTTGGAGTCCCAATGTTTTGGGTATTGAGGCCCTTGTCATTAAAATATTTGTGCGATTCTCAAAAAAGTATTCGGCTATCAGATCTAATTGATTTAATAGGCCCAACTCTAACCCGATGGTGGAATTTTTTGCAGTTTCCCAGGTGATTGCTTGATTTTCGTACCGCAAAAACGAAATTCCATTTCTCACAACAGCCCCCCCACGCCCAAAAGCGACTGCATAATTAGGATCGTTCATATTAATCTCGGACATGTAAAAAAAGCGTTCGTCTGCACTGCCAATTGCATCATTCCCCACCAAACCGTAATTTGCTCTTAGTCTCAGTTTATTAATTATTGGCTGGGTGCTTTCAAAAAAAGGCTCATTTGATATATTCCAGGCAACACCAGCAGAAGGGAAGAATCCAAAGCGCTCAGTCCTATAGAAACGCTCAGATCCATTATAACCAAAATTGAACTCAGCAAAGTACCTGTCATCATAATCATATGTCAACCGACCACCTAGTGTCGCATTGCGATAAGGCAATGACTGCTGTAGCGTCTCTTCATTACTATTAACGGAACTCCTTGCTATAAATAAAAGCATTGCAGAAACGCCGCTCTTACCAAACGAGCCGTTGTAGTTCGCCGCAGCTTCACTATGGAATGTGGAAGACACTAACTTCTCGCCCGGCTCATAACTTAAATAGTCCGTCCCTGTCTCGGGATTAATGGCATTCAAGACATATCGATTACTTAACCGGTCATATCCCGACAACCGATAATAGAATGGATTATAAGAGCGACTCAAAGTGAAGAAAGCCTGCCTATTTGTGTTTAGCATTCCACGGAGCGACAACCCGGGTATTAGCATCGAAAGGTCCTGTTTTAACTCGTATTGAACACCCATCAGCGTTCTGGAGTATTCACGATAGCCTTTCACCAAGTCGGCATAAGGATTAAGAAAATTTCCCGTATCATAGTTACCAAATAGTATATGATTTACATCGGCAACGTCGCCAACAGGTGTATAGTACGGTTGAAATAAAACCGGATTTGATCTAACAACTTTTTGGTAGATTTCAGCCCCTCCTTCCAAAGGTCCAGTATAGTCATCGAATGTCCCGAACATCCGGATCATTGATTCAGTACTTTTCGTTAATCTCACGTTGATGTTAGATCTCAACGAATACGTTTTTAAATCTACATTGCTATTGAAATTATTCCGCTGATCAACTTTCAGGTTTCCTTTGTCCACATTGGCCGCAGCCGCAATATAGTAAGTGGCGATTTGTCCTCCTCCATGGATGTTAAAGTTCAGCCGCTGGTTAAGGGTATTTTCCTTGAAGATTATTTTTCGCCAATCCAATGCGGGAAATACTTCGGGGTTTAATCCGGCCTCGGTATTGTCAATTTTGCCTTGCGGATAACGGGCTACACCCAGCGGATTTCTAGTGAGGATAGACTCATTATGTAACTTCATGTAGGTAATGGGGTCAGCCATTTCAACCATCCGTGTGGGCGAGGAGATTGAATTCTCCAAGCGTATACTCATTCTGGCTTTCCCTTCTCTACCCTCTTTCGTCGTAATCAGAATTACGCCATTGGCTCCTCTTGCTCCATAAAGTGCATTTGCAGTTGCATCTTTCAATATAGAAAACCCCGCAATATCATCGATATTCAATCTGGCCAATTCCGTCGTTGAATATTCCATGCCGTCTATCATAATTAGTGGGTCTACTTTGTACCCAAATGTGGTAGCACCACGTATAAAAAATTCCGCATTGTCGAGTCCAGGCTCGCCACTACGCTGATAAGCAATCAACCCGGCAAGCCGACCCGCCAACGCTGTCGTCAAGTTACTAGAGGGCACCTTCAATTCGGTGGGGTTTATCGACGTAACAGACCCAATAACAGACGTCTTCTTCTGCGTACCATAAGCGACCACTACAGCCTCTTCTATCTGTTGCACGTCTTTGACGAGGTGAACGTCCATTGAGCGTTGCCGGTCAATCCGAACCTCTTGAGTAAGGTGGCCCACAAATGAAATTATCAGTATACTGTCGGTATCTAAAACATCTAAGACAAACTTGCCATTCAAATCCGTCGAAGTACCAACAGAAGGCCTTTCCTTTACTTTCACCGACACCCCCGGTACAGCCTCATCGTCGACATACACAGTGCCGTAAATCGATCGTTGCTGATGGCTAGTAGCCCCTCGTACGCTTAAGGGTATTATACACCATATCGCTATGGACACGATACATAAACTTCTCAGTGTTTCAAGCACTCGTGTAGTTTTCCTTTTCATAAAAATTCTATCGATCATAATTAGTTTATTATTGAAAATGTCTGCCCTTTTAAATACAACAACCGGCATCAGCCTTATCAAGCATTTCACCAATTCTGGTCACGGCTTCTTAGTTAATCAGCATTTAAGATTATTTATAATATAGTCAATACAAAGATTGGTATAAGCAAAGTTCAAAATAGCCACTTATTCATTCATTTTTAACACTATTTTAACAAGTGTGGTTACCTAATCATTTAGTAAAAACTTCAAATTTTTGCAGCGTGACTTCACCGCTAACTTCCATCACAATTTCCCCATCCTGCGTATCTTCCCGCATAATCGGCAAATGCAACGCATACGCTCCATTTGTGTGGGCCAACGAATAGTGTCGGTTTTCGATTTTGATGCTACACTCATTCCCTATTTCTCGGAAGACCACATTCAAATCGCCCAACAGCCCCTGTGGGACCTTCACGACCAATCGAATATCATTACCGCTCCACCCGGCAGCATGCTCGTCTTTCTGATAAACTACGTTGTAGAATTCGTATGAGCTGGTATCGCCAATCAGTACCTGGTCCATTGATTTGCGATAAACACTTTGGCCATCTGTTTCGGGGCCGGGCAACACGGACAACAGCACATCGGCGAGCGCCGGGGCTTCCTGTTGGTTATCCGGCTGCTCAAATAATTCTCCCAACTGCAATAAATCCATGTCTACCTCCGGACTGAAGCGATTGCTCTCCATATACTTTAAAATACTATACCGGAGTTGCTTGGCCTCGATGGACTGATTGGCCTCGCTGATATCGTAACCGCAGACCAATAGTCGGCCGCCCCCGGCAGTCACTTCGAATATCGACCCTATCCGATCGCTGAAGTGAAAATCACTAATCGGCATGACAATCGGCATGTAAGTCTCGGGGAAGTCATTAAGTAGGAACCCGCGCGCACCCGCCGCGATATTCCACCATTGCCAATTAGAGTAATACGATGTTGGGAAATGATCAAACGAGGGATGATCGTGCTGGATAAGCGCTCCTATTGTTTTTATGCCCTGCCCCGGAAAAAAAGTTGCCGACCAATACAGTGGTTTCCAAGCCGCGAGCGCCCGATTCTCGGTAGGGCCCAAATTATTCGCGATCAACAATACCCTGCGCCCTGCTGCCAACGCAGCTATGGCAGTGTCATCAAACGCGCCTGTTATAAAAATATCATTACTAGCTATCAGATCGGTCTCGCTCGGGAAAATCCAAAGCGGCCAACTATTTGCGTATCCAGTACCTTCGATCCAGACATGTAGTGTTATTTGTGTATTCGCCAGACCCTCGGGGATGATTGCCTCTATCGTTCCCGCTTGGTGCAACTGTCCACTTTCGAACACCTTCTGCCCTAAACTTCCGCTTAACAATATACTTCCATGTTCATCTTTTAAATCCCAACACAGATTGCCGGCTATCGATGCTGCGGCATATTGGTGAAGTAACATGGGCACATTCATGGTCTGCCCCTCTTTCCAGCTGTATGTAGTTAGCTTTACCAGTGGGACCACCTCGTTGCAAAACTGTTTGAAATCGGACGGAGAAGTAATACCCTTTTCATCGTAAAAGGCGTCCAACCAACCAATTAATGCCTCGCCTTGGCCAGTATAATCCTGCATCCCCAACAATTGAAAGCCTGTGGCAGATGGTGTGCGCAAATACGATTCAATTTCATCCTTATAAAGCAGCAAGGCCAGCTTCCCTGAAGCCAACCGAAATTGCGAATCCAACCCATGAACCCTTTTCTGTTTAGCCAGCTGCGCCAATTGGTCTAAGTTCCACGCTTTGAGATTGCCCTGGTATTTTGTGTTTTCAGCCCAGACGGGATGTGTAGGCCACTGTCCGATCTCGTGTGCAATGGTCGGTACGGCAACTTGACTCAGCAGCTCTTCATAATCCCAATTATTATGGTTATACATCCTTTGGCGCACCTGACCCAGCGACGGATAATCATGAGTGACTGCATAGTCGCAGTAAGGCGTGATCGTTCTCGCCGTGGAGGCGGCGTATAGCCGACTTGGGTCTTTAGCTTTCAACGCTTCCACCCAGCGGCCGATTTCCTCGAAATCGGAACTACCTAGCTCGTTCCCCACGCATACCATAAGTAACGACGGGTGATTCCCATACCAATTCACAATATTCGCCAATTCACGTTTTACAAAATCATCCTTGGCCAGGTCGCCCCTTCCCAACCCCAATGGTTTACCCCGGGTAGCCAACTCCGCCCTTCCCTTTTCACTCATATCGACTTCCATCCATGAATCAATCCAAACAGCGGCCTCCGCTTGAATATATATGCCAATCTGATCGGCCGCTTCGAATGCTGCTTCAGGCGGACACCATGAATGAAACCTGACGTGGTTCAATCCATACGCCTTGTATTTCGCGAAAATAGCTTTCCACTCATCGATGTCCATCGGTGGATAACCCTTTAAAGGAAATAATCCGCAATCGTTATTGCCGCGCAGAAATACAGGCCGGTTATTCAGCAGGATACGATTCTTCTGCTTAGTCACTTCCCTGAATCCAACGCTCAACCGTTTACTGCTTCTATTCTTACCCACTTTCAAATCCACTGTCAACGTATATAAAACCGGATTGTGCTCACTCCACTGCACTAATGCCACAGACGGGGCCAGTCCAACCATTACAGAATCAGCATTTACCTGTTGCCTACTTCTGGTAACCAACTTGCCTGCATCGTCATGCAACGTCAGCGTCATTTCACCCTTCTCGGCCAGCAAGTTGGCAATAGATACCCTCGCTTTGATGGTGTTGGCTGCTACATCAGCGCGTACATTTACCGATCGGATATGGATAGGGTCATATGCCTGCAGTTCAATCTTCCCAATGATACCATTCCATAAGGTCTGTGTGTATTCGCCGTACGCGTGCCCCTTATCTCCGATATTGTAAATCATGTCGTTATCTACACATATGGTCAGCGTATGTTCCCCCCGTGTCAGGTGACCCAAAACATGGTTATGAGGACTACCCAGTGCGTTCAGTTTAGACACTTCTTCGCCATCAATAAACACAGTTGATTCCCATAAAACGCGCTCCAACAGCAAGTTAATCTGTTTATCCTCCCAATGACGGGGGACCGTTATCTTTTTCTGGTACCATGCCTTGCCCACGTATTTGTGCAACGGGGTAAGCCGGCCATAGTCTGATACGCTAGCACGGGTTCCATAACCTGCATCGCCAAGGGTCCCGGGAAGCATAATCGTATCGTTAAAATCCAAATTTTGCCAGTCCGCCGCTTTCGCCACACCGCTATGGTCTAAAACAACATTCCAACGTCCGGTTAGCGGAATTAATTCGTTGGAAAACGAACGAGTGAATAAAAACAAAAAGGCACTGAAACAAAGTAAACTCTTCATCGCTATACTTTTCAACTCCGACCGCTCTATAGTGATCATCCGACTTAGTGCAATCACAAAATGTCAATGTTATGGGTCTACAATCATCCGTACAAATAAAGGCCATTATTTAAGCTGATTTTTTCACTTTTTTAACAAAAAAAACACTATTCAAACACGTTTCAGAAAAGAAAGTGAAATTTTTGGCATTATAATGTTAAATATTTAGTTTTGATGAGAAGCTCGCCAAAGAGAATATGAAACCTCAATTGATAAACCTAGATTTTGTCCTGAAAGGTGATTTCCTGATGAAGGAGATCACTGCCCCTTATTTTATCAACACACATCATTTCCACGACGACTACGAGTTGGTTTATGTGGTCGAGAGTTCCGGCAAACGGATTATTGGTAATAGTGTGGGGAATTTCAAGAAACACGATATGGTGTTGGTAAGTCCCAACCTGCCCCATGCGTGGTTTAATGACCGGGAGTACTATGATAACGATGCGTTAACAGCCAAATCCATCGTCACATACTTCCGAAAAAATTGGATAGAAAAACAGTTGCTTGATCGGACCGGAGGAGAAAAATTCAAAACAATGCTTGATCACGCGTCCCGGGGCATTAAAATCACTGGAAAAACCAACAGACGGATCGCCGCCATGCTAGACGAAGCCCTGCATGCCCCCGAATTACTAAAGGCGGCGCAGATTCTGATGATTTTGCACGAATTATCAGAAACAACAGAATTTGAGCTCCTCGCTGATGCGCATTACGTAAACTCCTATGACCAACATGAAGCAATGCGCATCAACCAAGTATATGAGTATGTGATGAAGAATTTCACATCGGAAATCAAACTGGCTACCGTGGCAGACATGGCTCATATGTCGCCCAATGCCTTCAGCCGGTATTTCAAATCACGAACGCAAAAGACATTTTCACTTTTCGTCAATGAAATCCGCATCGGCCACGCGTGCAAACTTTTACAGAGCGAAGATTTTACCATGTCGCAGATTTGCTATGCGTCGGGATTCCAGAGCATGACCAACTTCACCAAGTTTTTCAAGCGGTTCATAAAAAAAAGCCCATTAAGATACCGTAAGGACATTATTGAACTTAATGCGGCTTATAAGAAAAAAACAATGTGAAATAGTTGAATCAACGGGCGAATTTGGGGTACATGTATGTTCGATGCAAGCGCTTTATCAGCCTGTCGAATCAATCATTGGTACGCCTACCTCGCACCCGATGTCATTTACTACTGCTGCTGGGCCTTCAGCACTCCATTATTCATATACAAACAAGCCGACGCCCCATGGTTGGCAATCGCGGGATCGCTGGCATGGGCGGCAGCCATGATTTATTTCACTTACCTACTAACACGGATATCCATCCGACTCAAACTCTAGTAGCCTTGAAACAAGCATTATTCATCCTCATCGGCACAATATCCGCTGGGGTATGTTTTGACCACCAATCCACAACAGGCACTAGTTTTCGCTACAGTTTCCCTATTTCAGCAAACAGCGCTTTGAAACAAGCCACATCGCTCTCTTCGCTAAACGGCTCCGCGCTGTAAAATTCATCCATGAATGCCCCCGCACTACGCCATACCGTTTGCATCATGCCTTGGTAACGTGGCGTCATCTCTTCGTTGGCGTGTTGTTTGGAACGGACCATATCCTGTAATTGGGCAATGGCGACATCACCTTTTCTCCATGGGCATGTAACTACCGAGAAACCCTTCGTCGCGAAGTATACCGCCGTCTGAACAGGCTGTTCGTAATGCCAATCACAGATCATCACGTCTTTGTTGATGAGGTCTATGGCGCGGTGCGTGTTGTTCATGCTGGCTTCCCACATACCGATGCCGGTGGTTCTGCCGTCGATGAGACGGTCTCCCCAAATCCAGAGCTGGCGATCGCGCTGCGCCAGATGGCTGGCGATCTTGTTCACTTCATTGGCAAACAGTTCAGCCTTATCATGCCCTGCACAACGTTCGCAACTGTCGTGACCGATGTAAAACACCTCATCCATTCCCGCATGGAAAGCATCGGCTTCAAAAACATCGCAGATTTCGTCCACGAGGTCAAACACCACGCCGTGCACTTCGGGGTGCAGTGGGCAATAGCTTTTACAGTACAGGCCATCAGCGTTAGGCCATGCATATTCTTCGGGCATCTGCACGTGGGGCGTTTCGTCAAACTGTGGATAAACTTCGAGTAGTTTTCCCAATTGCCCGGCCCACGATTGATGACCCAGCAGGTTAATCTGGGGGATGATCCGTATGTTGTGTTTCTGGCAGACGGCGACCAACTGCTTCACTTCCTTCTTGGATAGCGTGTTGTCGCTACGGAGTTCCGGTCGGCTTTTGAACGCGTAGTTGTGATCTACCCGTAGCACCAAGGTATTGACGCCGCGCGGGGCTAATTCTCCATCTATAAATTTGACAAAGTCGTCTAGCCTGTCGGGACTCGGGGCGGCGATACAAAAGCCGCGGACGGCTAGCTCGGTTTGACCTACCGCAACGCGGCAGCTAAGTAGCGCCAACAGTGCGATAATCGGATAACGTATACGCATGGTTAAAATGAATTGATTTTCTGTGTCAGTACATCCTGTTGCTCCACTGCATCTAGCGCCGTATAAGCCGTGGGCGACTTGCCAAAATAGCCCTTGAATGACTTACCGAAATATTTCGGGTCGCTGAATCCGACCTGATAGGCTACCTCACTCACCGACAGCTGGCCCTGAGCCAGGAGCTGGGCAGCTTTCTTCAGCCGGAGCACGTTGATAAGTTCGATGACGCTAAGATCGGTCATCTGTTTCAGCTTGCGATAAAGCACCGGACGGCTCATGCCCAATTCGCTGGCCAGGGCATTGACATTGAACTGTGTTTCCGTCAGGTTGTCTTCGATCAGTTTGATTACTTTTCCAAGAAACTGCTGCTCAGCGTCTGATATACCTACCGCTTGCTGCGGCGTGAGGACGTAATCCCGGATGAATTTTTTCCGGAAGCGTTCACGGGCTGCCAAGCTGTTGCGAATTTTGAGCGAAAGCACATCGAGGTGGAAGGGTTTGGTGATGTAATCGTCGCTACCGAGCTGGAGCCCTTCGATCACATTTTCCATAGACGTACGTGCGGTAAGCAACAGCACCGGGATGTGGTTGGTATCCACATGCTGCTTGATGTTTTTCAGCAGCGAGATGCCGTCTGCAACGGGCATCATGATATCGGTAATGACCAAATCGGGCAGCTTGGATTGGACCAACGCCCAACCATCCAAGCCATCGGCTGCTTCCAATACGGTGTAGTGTGTGCGGAGATGGTTGGCAATAAATGCACGGATGTCGGTATGATCTTCGACAACCAGAACGACCGGGCGTGAGGTGCCGGCGGTCAAGTTTTCAGTCGGCTCTTCGGGTACCGGGGCTACTATGGGCAAATGCTCGCCCTTCCCGCCGTTGCCGGAAAGTTGCCGTTCCTCGATATGCGTATTACCCAGTGGGAGTTCTACGGTAAAGGCGGTGTAGGTAGGCCTGTCATGGCCATCATAGCTCGTCACATTAATTTCCCCACCATGCATTTCCGTCAGGCTTTTCGCTAAAGCGAGGCCAATACCGGAGCCTAAATTGCCACGGTGCTGTTCACTATTGTGGCGAAGCTGGTAGTAGAATTCGAAGATGGATGTCAGTTTGTCTTCGGGTATTCCTTTTCCGTTGTCCCAGATGGTCACCATCGCCGACCCTTCCCGGTAACGCACCGAAGGTGCGATCTTTTCGACAGTTACCCGTACACTGCCGCCTACCGGCGCGAATTTAAACGCATTCGATAGCAGATTATAGATCACTTTCTCGAATTGATCGGCATCAAAGCAGGCCACAATGGTCGTAGTGGGCTTGCTATACTCCAAGTGGATGTGTTGCTCCTCAGCAAAATGCTGAAATTCGCTGACAATACGGTCGATGAACGCAATGAAATCGTGGGGCGAAACGTTCAATTCGAAACTACCGTTTTCCTGCTTCCTGAAATCCAACAATTGATTAACGAGATTGAGCAGCCGCAGGGAGTTGTTTTTTACGGTCGTCATCATGGCCCGCGCATGCCCATCGAGGGCCGCACCGGCCAGCAGGTGCTGCACGGGTGCCAAGATAAGGGTGAGTGGCGTACGGAACTCGTGGGATATGCTGGTGAAAAAATTGAGCTTGATTTCGTTGATTTCCCGCTGCCGTTCGTTTTCGAGATGCTCCAGTGCCAACTGGTGCTCAAGGCGGCTTCTGATTTTGGTAAACCGGATGACGGTGTAGAGGCCCGTTGCTACCAACAGCGCATAGATGAGGTACGCCCACCATGTTTTCCATAGGGGCGGTAAGATTTTGATGGTGAGCTTGGCCGGCACCTCGTTCCAAATGCCGTCGTTGCTGGACCCCATGGCCAATAGGTTGTACGTACCCGCGTGCAAATTGGTGTAGGTTGCCGAGGGTACATCGACGTAATTCCATTGGTCTTCCAAACCGTCGAGGCGATAAGCGTATTCGTTCTTTTCGGGCAGCACATAGTTGATCGCTGCAAACTCGACGGTGAAGATACGTTGCGAATGGCTAAGCACAACGGTGTCGGTGATGGAAATCGGCTTGTGCAGCACACTTCCCCCTCCGGGCGTAACCGGCTTGTTGAACAGCCTGAAATCGGTAAAAAGGATCGGCGGGACGTAGCTGCTCGAACTGAAATCATTCGGATTGAAAAGGGTAAGGCCGTGGGACCCACCGAATATCAACTGCCCAGATGCCGTACGGCAGTAGGCCCCGATGGAGAACTCATTGCCGCCGATGCCGTCTTTGGTATTATACGATTTCATGGTGCCCGAGTCGGGGTCGAACCGGCATATGCCGTTGTTGGTGCTTAACCACAGGTGGCCTGCATCTTCGAGGATGCCGAAGACGTTGTTGCCGGGAAGTCCGTCCTCCGCCGTCAGGTGGCTGAATGTTCCGGTATCGTAGTGGTACTGATTCAACCCGTTTTTGAAGGTGCCGAACCAGATGCGTCCCTTGCTGTCTTCGAAGATGCTGATGATGATGTCGCCGCTGATGCTTTGGGGGTCGTCGAGCGAAAAGCGGAAAACCTCGAATCGGTCGGCACCCGGGCGTTTGAGGTTTAGGCCGTCTTCGGTGCCTACCCAAAGGTTACCGCGGCTATCGATGAACACGGTCCGCACCAGATCTGAACTGAGGTGGTAACGTCCCGTTTTCCGCGCCCGGTAGCTTTCGAATTGCATCGCATCGCCGGGTTTTTTCACGTTCAAACCACCACCGTAGGTGCCAAACCATAGGTTGCCGTGCGCATCTTCCTTGATGGCATAGACGTTGTCGTTTGATATCGAGTGGGACACCGAAGGGTTATGCCGGATGTGCCGAAACGTATGGGTGCCTTTTTTCAATACGTTCAACCCTCCTGCATAGGTGCCCACCCATAGGTTTTCGTCTTTGTCGAGGTAAAGTGATTTGACGTGGTTATGGCTCAGGGAACCGGGAACGCCCGGGTTATGTTTAAAATGGCGATACACGTGACCTGACTGGTCCATATAGTTCAGGCCGCCCCCCTCGGTACCCACCCACAGGTTTCCTCGCGCGTCTTCCAGGATGCTGCTCACCACGTTATAACTCAGGCTACTGGTATAGGGCTGATGTGCGTGGTTTTGGAAGGTGGGGATATGGCGGTCATAAACGCAGACGCCACCGTAATACGTGCCTATCCATACCGATCCCCGCTTGTCTTGAAAGATAGGTCGGATGGAGTTGTTGCTGAGGGAGAATTGATCGTAGTCCTTGGCCGAAAACGTTCGGAAGCCCTCTTCCGGCGTATAATAATTGAGACCATTGATAGTCCCAATCCAAAAACCGCCGAATCGGTCCTCGATAATCGAACGGACGTCATTGTTGGCCAATGACCGGCCATTGGCCTCAGGCTGGTGGGTGATGTAAGCAAACGCGCCGGTATGGCTGTCATACACATTGATGCCGCCATCTTTGGTTCCGAACCAAAAAATACCGTCGGTTACCTCTCGTATCACACGCACCTCATCGCTATTCAATTGGCCCTCGCGACATCGGAAATAGTGGACAATACGTAGTGGCGTACCGGGTTGATAGGAGTCAAAAACGAGCACACCTTTTTCAGTTCCCAGCCAGATCCCACCGAGGGAATCTTCGTAGAACGAAAGGACACTGTTGCATTCCAACGGTACACCTTGGTCATTATACATGGTAGCGTCAAATACCAATATGAGCTGATTTGAGTTTACCTGATCATCGAGGCAGTACAGCCCCTGTGACGTGGCAAACCACACCCGGCCTTTACGGTCTTCCACGATGGCCGATACGTCGGGCTCTGATAGGATGTTACCCGATTGGTTGTTGACCAACGGGAATCGTACAAAGCGATCGAGATGCCGATCGTAAAGGGTGATGCCCGAACTGGTGCCCACCCATAGCCGCTTTTTGCTGTCCTCCAGGATGGACAGGATATAATTGTCGGTAAGTGAAGTGCTATCGGAAGGGATATTCCGGTAGGTAGTAAACTTACGCGCATCGTACCGGTTCAGTCCATCCCGTGTGCCTACCCACATGAAACCGAGGTAATCCTGGCAAAGTGCAAATACGCTGCTTTGTGACAGCCCTTCGCGTAGCCCAATGTGTGTGAACTTGGCCGTGTTTTCCGTGGGTTGGCCAAATGCGCCAACCGCTAGCAGGGTGGCAATTGCCAAGAGAAAGTAACGTATACCCACAGTGTGCATGATCACTCGCTTAATTACTAGGCAACAATCGTAACTGCAATATCGAAAATTAATTGGCGATATGCAATTTTTATATTTCGTTGTCCATACAGCTAATCGGCGGAAGCGAGGGTACGGACTGGTCTGACAACAATCGATTTTAATTTGAATAACTCTTTGCCGTTCGTTAACGGTGTAATCTTGATATTATAAAGTTGTGAGCTGTGGAGCTTTATCGTGGCAACATTGTGTTCAATGAATAACAAAGGCGCTTTCCGATCATATTCTCCTGTTTTCAGCGTGCGGAATAGAAAGCGTTCACCGTTGATGTCGAGTATTGCCTCTTGACCCGCACTCGCTTGTGGACAGGAATATTCCAACGCCACCTGATACACGCCTTCGTCGACGACTTTTACCTGAAACAGCGTACTGTCTGCCAAGCCAGCCATACCTACAATACAGTTTGTGTGCTTCCAATCGCCGTAGTAGTGACTGTGCGTTAGGCTTTCCAGTTTGGTTCCTCCATAGGGCTTACCATACACCGCATCTACCACACTTTCCTTATTATACTTGTCGGAAACCACTATTGGAGAATCCGCACCCAAGACCGATGCTGCATCTTGATAGGCTAAGACAATGACATTATGGGGGATGTCTTGCGGAAAGTCGCCGATATCAATCCACAAGTCGGCACCTTTATTTTCCCAGGCGAGGTCTCGGTTTCCGACAAGGGTATATATTCTTGTGGGCGTTGCGCCGAAATCTGGTATTAATAGCTTTCCGTCGATCGGTTTTTCCCAAACATGCAAGTATTGCTTTCCTTCCTTGGAGGTACTTACCCCCCATTGCTGTGGGGGTATCAACCCTTGTGTGGTACCATAAATGCTCTCGCCATTCAGCGCTAACCATTGGCCAACACTACGCAAAAAGCTTGCGGAATATGGAGGAATATTCCCAAGGCCGTCCGGCCCCACATTGAGCATTAAATTACCGCCTTTGGATGCTGCTTCCGAAAGTAATCTGATAATGACTTCAGGGGTTTTGAAATTCATATCGTGTTTGATAAACCCCCATGAGTCGTTATGGGTATAAATCGATTCCCAGGCTCCGGCAATAGGGAATGCAGGCATTTCGGAGTCACCGTAATCCCGGTAATCGCCTAACCCGTGGCCCACCCGGCTACTAAAAAGAGCGTTGGGTTGTAACGTCCTTAGGTCTGAAATAAATTCTTTGGTTTGCTCTTTTGTCAACCCTCCAGGTGTATCAAACCATACGATTCCTAGAGGGCCGTAATTTGTCATGATTTCTTTAAGTTGTGGAATCGCCTTCTCGTTATAATATTTTTGATAATCCTTTTCTGACTCATTAAAGTCCCAGGTATTCTTTCCCCCATTGGGTTCATACCAATCTTGAAACTGTGAGTAGTAGAATCCAAATTGGATACCTCGCTTTCTAACCGCTTCGGAAAGCGCTTTCATCGGATCTTTCTGATAAGGTGTGGCATCGACAATATTGAAGTTGCTCACGGCCGACTTGTACATCGCAAAACCCTCATGATGTTTTGCGGTAATGACCACGTACTTCATGCCGGCATCTTCGGCGAGCTGGGCCCATTCCTCTGCATCAAAGTTTACAGGATTAAATCCCTTTGCCGCGGCCTCATATTCTTTAACGGGTATTCGTGCCTGATTCATGATCCATTCCCCACTTCCGTAATAACGTTTGCCATTCCATTCCCCACCTAGATGGGAGTAAAGGCCCCAATGGATAAACATGCCAAATTTAGCGTCTTTAAACCATTGCACATTTGGATGCTCTTCGCCTGATGAACGACTGTCCCACATCTCATCCATCGTTTGCGTATTGGCCGTCAGGCATATCATAAGCGCTAAAAGCGCTGTTATCATGTTTTCTTTCTTCATATTTCTTTTGTGTTTAACTGATAGGGGTTCACCATTCCCAATTATCGGTTCGAAAAGGGGAGGCTGGCAGGCCCGCCTCATTGTATAAATTTGGGCGTGGAAAATTTTTCCATGCGAAACGTACTGCAATGGGCTGATTCACCTCGCTACTGGAGACCACAATAATATCCTGTTCGATGATGGCGTTTGCTTTGACAAATACCCGGTCCGCACCGCAAATCTCAAATTCCGTCAATGCCCCACCATTTGCATGCAAGCCTTCCGCGTATTTGAAAGAAAGCTCGATTTTCCTACCCGCTATCCTCATGGTATCATAAATCGGACCTGATGGACACACCCCCTCGATCTGATATACGTTCGCCAAGGCAAGTCTGGCCAGCCTATTGCCTGGTGTTTTTTTATCCCTTGGGTGAATATCTAACGAATCGGCTGCATCCGTGATGACGGCCATGCCCGTATGAGAAACTTGCTTCAATGTAAGTAGTTGCGCTTCTCGGATCAGAGGCCCTTTTTGGGCATGAGGTGCTATTTGCACATAGTAAAAAGGCAATATTGCCTTCCATTCGTTTCTCCAACTCTCAATTAGCGCGGGAAACAGGTGTCTATATTCTTTGGGTCGGTCCGAATTGGATTCACCCTGGTACCAGGCAATGCCCCTCATCGTAAAAGGAGCTAGCGGAGCAATCATGCCATTGTAAAGGACCGTAGGGTATTTAACCGGTGCATTCCGACCAACATGCTTTTGTTCCCAATTGGAAAGCTCGGACACTTGTTCGCGGATGTTGGCATACCTGGTGATATCATCATAAAAGACTTCCTTTCTCATCCAACTTTCAATTGCGGTCCCTCCGTATGAAGCATGAATAATGCCTATGGGATATGCCGTTTTTGCTGCTAATTCTTTAGCAAAATAATAGGCCACCGCCGAAAAATTATCAGCAAATTCCGGCTCACAGTACTCCCATTTCCCGTTAACATCGGTTTGGGGTGTGGCAGCGGTATGGCGTTTCACTTGAAACATTCGGATATTGGCATGAGACGCTGCTTTGATTTCTTTTTCGTAATCAAATACCCCCGTTTTCCACCTGCCTTGGAAGCCCAAAGGAAACTCCATGTTAGACTGCCCCGAACACAACCAGACCTCGCCGATGAGCACCTGTTTTAGCACGATAGCATCGCCCACTCCAGAGACCTTGATTTCATACGGCCCTCCTGCAGATGGAGTAGGAATGCGAACAAACCATCGCCCGGTGGAGTCGGCGGTAGCTTTTTCTTCTCGTAAACCCCAATCCGTACGTATCGTTATTTCGTCAAACGGTGTTGTCCAACCCCAGAAAGCAACCGAAGCATTTTGCTGAAGGACCATGCCGTCTGAAAACAACGCCGGCAGTCTAAGGTCTGCATAGGCGTGGACAGGGATAAACCAAGTCAGTATGCACACAAATCTTAATAAAACAACCATCTGGCAATCAACTATCATTATCTTCTGGAAGCAACAATAGCTGCTGGTCTTCAGCTACTTGTAGTGTTACTTTATTATTTAAAATATCGATGCTGGCGATTCTTTTTTTTCCTTCGAAATCCACTTGGTATATGGCCGCTTTCTTAACCCCTTTCCATTCATCCGGCAATTCCCATGTTTTGGAAGTATAGCCTGCTGTACTGTATGCAATAATCGCTTGGCTATTTATCCATTGTGCGGGCACAAAGACATCTCCGTTTATCATCAATGCCCGCCCATCTTGCGTGAGCGAATAGTTCCCCGCTTTATCGAGGCGCGATTCCACGCCTTCAGAAAAAATAGCAGTCTGAAAATCGCTATTTTTTTGGTAAGCTAGCCGCTCCAGCCTATTGAGGAAATACCAAGGTAATGTTTTTGTGCAAAAGTTGGCTTTAATATTCCCCATATTTAAGTGGAAACTCGTGCCAAATAGCCTTCCTAACTCGGTTTTATCCAATCCTCCGCAATAATAGGAGGCAGGCCAGTCTAAATATTCCTGGGCAGTGATTCTAAAATGCCAAGCAAAATGTTGATACCCCTGAAACCCAAAATCCCGAAATTCATGGACAAACTCCGAGGTCACATTAGCCCCTTTGGAGGCAACATATGCGAACATTTCTTTTTGGGCTTCTTCTTCTTGTTCGACCGTATAACCCAGATATGGACTCATGGGCCCTCGCGGATCGAGGGGACTGTACGTATGAAATGCATCTACATGCACCACACCGGCATCTTTTAATGGAAGGAGTTCAAATAGCCGGTCTACTCTTTTTTTGAAGTAGCCGGTTTTTAGTTCTTGTACATAACTGATGGGGTATCCCCATCCTACGGCCTTACGAATATGGCCGCCTTCCAGACGGCCGATGATGTCATTAGCCAGGTATTCTTCCCACAAAGGACTGTCCTCATACGCATCTGTAAAATTGATATGCAAACTTACGGTCGTATTAAATTTTTTTGCTTCGGCCATTAACCATCTCAGGCTTTCCAGGGCATCCTTGTCTTGCGGGCGTTTTAATTCATCATTACCCTCGAAAAAGGCAGGGTACTTGGAGTCATGTCCGCGATACTGCCACCCCACCAAAAAAATGATTTTTGGGATTCCTAAAGTTAGTTTATCCAGCTGCTGGATAAAATCAAATGCCTCCTGCACGGTATACCTTATTTGGGAACCTCCATTATCCCTTGTTCGTGAATTGCCATCATAGGTAGCAAATGACATACCCAATGTCAACGTTAGTGTCTGGTGATACGCATGGTTGGGTTTGATTACTTCATGGAGCTTTTTACCCGAAGGGTACAACGTTAGTGTTTCGTGAAAAAAAGGGTGGTGGGGCAAAAGAACCTCATCAGTGACAAGGATAGTGCCATTTTTTACGATTATATCTTCACCACGTATACGGGAGACTCTGTTGTTCTCGTCCTTCAAAATTAGCTCATCGTTTTGAGTGACTTCCGCAACAACGAGTTTTCCCGAGAGCGTTGTGAGTACTGCCTTCCCGTTTCCTGATTTGACCAGGCGGCGAATATCGCGTTGCCCCAGGTTTCCTTTTATGATATTGTAAGACATGATATCGTATAGGGCTGGTTGCTGTTCGGGTAGGAGCTCGTCAAACATGACCTCAACGGTTCCGGCTGGCATTTTATGGATAAAGGCATCGCTCGTAGCGGCGAATACCGTGAATGGTCCATCGTCTCTCAACAGCTGGTCCAGGCCTGCGGCTTTAATGACAGCCGAGAAAACGGTATGATCTCGCGTTTTCGAAATGTTTTGCATGATGTCTTGCTGACTATCCATCACAGTCCCACCGACGGTAGCGTTGGTCGGTTTATCGATCTGTTGCCCCGAAACGGTAATGTATACCGCAAGCATCGATATCAAGGAGAGCCATTTCATAATGTGGTAAGGTTTTGTTTATACTTGAGTGGGTCGTCACCTCTTTTTACCAGTACGATCCGGTCCCCTTGGCTAGCCTTGACGGTTAAAACCTCTCCCCGTAAAAATCCTTCCCGCTTACCATTGCGGTATACTGCGACGGCGCTTCCCTTCCATGGATTTACAAGGTCAGCCCCCCGGTTTCCCTGTACAGAAAGCTCGATGAAATTAACCGCTCCGTTTTTTATAGCTGAACTTACTAGGATATTGTTTCTGGTGAGCAGCCGAAAGGAAGCGTTCCAATCTTGCGGCCATGCATGAAAAACCCGGATAATGGGTTCGCTACCCGGTTCCGGCGGGGCATTGAAGCAAAGTGCGGCGTGCAAGGCTTCAGCCCCCCTGCCCAACCGTTGTATATTG
The DNA here is from genome assembly GCF_025460835.1 of Parapedobacter soli. Classification (GTDB taxonomy): domain Bacteria; phylum Bacteroidota; class Bacteroidia; order Sphingobacteriales; family Sphingobacteriaceae; genus Parapedobacter; species Parapedobacter soli. Next base: position 189,499 of record NZ_JAMXAY010000001.1, read on the forward strand.
GTGGTAAAGAAGCCTTCGCTCAAATCCATTCGGTTGGGCATAACCTCATCTTTCGGGTCTCTTCGCAATTGATTGGGCAATAAATATTTGACGGCATCTGAGCGGCCTAATATGGCACCTGTTATCGCAAGTTTAGACAATACGTATGGATAATGATCTTTATTCAATCCATTAGGGAAATAGGCGTCAAATGTATTGTTTGCGATTCTCCAGTCCTTTGGATTTGCGCCGGGATTACCTAAATCGAAATACCAAATGGGCATGGTATTCCGATCGGGCAAACGTTTTGCATTTCCCCTAACAGGGCTAGTGGAATTTAAAGCGCCCACCCAGACTTCTGGTTGTTTCGATTCGCCTTGGATACTTGTATTGGTAGCCAATGGTGCCAAATTTGACAGAAATTCCTGCCAGACCGGCCTCATGTCTTCATCTACGCCTAATCGTTCGGAGGCCTTGATCAACGCGGGGATAATACCCCGCATTGATGATATTTCTTCAACAGGGTCTTTGCTGCGCCATAGCGATTCATTATCGTTAACGTGGCTAATGTGATATTTGCCATCTTCCTCTTTTTTCAGATTGGGAAAATGACGATAAAATTCGACCATCCCCTTGAGCATAGGATAGGCGTGTTCGCGAAGCCAGTTCTCATCCAGGGTATATTCGTATTTCTGCCAGTACTGATAAGCTATTTTTGCGCCTCTGGAAAAAATATGATTGACAGGGCCGAATGGCCCATCTCCCCGCTCAACATACGTCCAAGTGCCCGAATCCCATTGCCCCGTATGTTTCCAATTCCACCTACTGAGAAACGGAATCTTCGTGTTGGCATAAGCCATAAATTCATCCGATCGCTCCTCCCACGGCATCTGTAATAAATACAAGGCCCTCAACTCTTTTGCGATGTTGTCCGGCAGCTCGGGCACACCATCATGCCCCATGGTCTCGGGGATATAGATGCCTTTGGAACCCCACTGTTGGCTTGCAGCCGTCTCAAGCGTAGGGTAAACACTTGAATACATGTTGAATAGTGGGTCCAAAAGAGCGATATGGTTTGTTGGGAACAACGCGTTATATAAACAACCTTGGTTGGCTCCCCAGAATGCATTGCCCCATTGCCGGATGTCGCCCCCGGTCGCCCAAAGCATACCATTGAACTTGGTTGGATACTTGCCCCTTGAAGAAGAGGCCATGACATAGAGGTAGTATGTATAGTTTTGTTCGATGAAATCCGCTTCGCCATCTTCGCTATTGAGGTATATATAAGACCGTTCCCAAAATGACCGCCACCACTGCTGGTTTGAATTAACGATTTGATTGAAACCGCTTGTTGTTGCCAGGGCAAGTTTATTCAATGCCAACTTTTCTACATCTTCATTTGGATCAAAACTGGCGGCACTTGCTACGAAAACGGTAGTTTCTTTACTTGAAGGACTTATGAGGAGGCGGAGCGTCATTTCGTTTATTTGCTCCGAAATTGCCTTGTCGCCCAAAACAGATATCGCTATCGCCGATGTGCAATAGTAATCGTCTTCCCTAAACTCTTGTACGAGTACAAGTTGGTCTCCATAGTGTTTTAAGGAAGAAACCGCGGTATGATTTCCGTTTTTCACAGTGGGCAATCTTAGCATTCGCAGATTGACTGCTTTGAAAGGCTGGGCACTCCGGCTATCGTTTATATGCACGGCCAGGACATCCTGATGCTGCCACGCTGTTGCTGTCGCTTTTATGCCATCGCCGCTGATCGTAGATATCCCGTTATAACAGGAGAGATGCTGGCTGTAATGGGGTATACTAAAAACGGAGGTGCCAAAATCAATGTCTACCCAACCCAATCCACCTCCGTATTCCGTATTCCGCTGATAAAAGTTATTTGACGTGGAGTTATTCCCGAACACATCAACCCGATTTATCTGCATACGTATTTGGGAGGGGGTGGTCCATACCAACGAACCCATGACCCCATTTCCTATCGGTTGCCCCTCTTCACTTTTTTGAACAGGGGTTTTATAGTGTAAATCTGCCCTGCCGACTAGTTTTTCGTAATCCACCTGAATGAGGGGGCTATTATTCCCTTCATTAACTGATTGTGCGGGTAAGTGTGCCGGAATAAAGTATAAGAGCACGGTGAACCAACATGTTAATCTAATCTTTTTCATATTTCAATTGTTAAGCCCGCTACCTATAGTCTGGATTCTGAAAATCGGCACCCATCTTATCCACTTCAGCCTGTGGAACAGGCCATAAATAATGTTTATCTTCAAATACTCTCACATAGTTTCCAGGGTCCCTATAACCGTCCATAACTTCTTTTGCTATTTTCCATCTTCTGATATCGTACAATCTTAATCCTTCGAAGGCAAGTTCCACCCGCCTTTCGTTGCGTACGATGTCGCGGGTTAGCACGGTTTTCGGTGGCATTTCCACACCAGGTCTAGCCCGAACGTCATTTAATGCTTTCAACGCTATCGGATCGGTGGTTTCGCCACCCGCCATTTCAGTGATCGCTTCGGCATACATGAGCAACACATCTGCATATCGTAGTTTTACAAGGTGCTGTTCACTTCCGGTAAGGCCACCCCTGCCGTCATTTACCGTCAGATTGATATATTTGCGTATACCTAGGTTATTGACCGAGGGGTTTTCTGTCCTCGCGGTAGCTACGTTGTTGAAGCCGATATCTGTATTATACGCCCATTCATCCCCTGGTGTAAAGATGGTGAGTTTGAGCCGGGGATCCCTATTCTGATAAAAATCGTTTCGCATGCGGTCACTCGGATCGTAGGAAGATGGCACGATGGGTGCTACAGGTGCTGAACCATCGCGCATTTCGTAGGCATCCACCAAACTATGAATCGGTACCATGGAGAACCGAGAACCATATAACAAATCCATATTATGTACTGCAACTGGACTTTGTGCTCGTATGGAGAATATAATTTCAGGATTGTTTGCTTGTTCTCCCCAAAATATCCCTTGGTAGCTTTCCGCTAGACTAAAGCGATTTTCATCGATGACTAATTTGGCAGCTGCTGCTGCTTCGCTCCATCTTTCATGATATAAACAAATCCGTGCTTTCAATGCCAAAGCGGAGCCCCTTACCGGATGCCCGTTTGTATACTGCTCGTTAGGCAATCCGGTAGCTGCGATATCCAGATCCTGAATGATTTTATCGACAATTTCAGATCGGGGAGTCTTGGTTACCTTAAAAACGTCTTCTCCAAATCCTAACTGCTCTGTGATCAATGGTACATCGCCGTACAGCATGACCAATTCGTTGTAGAAGAATGACCTCAAAAATAGCGCTTCAGCTTCCATGATTGCATACTCACTTTCGGTTAAGTTTGGAACCCGCGATAGGTTCCCTAAAAACCAGTTACAACGGGCGATTCCTTTATATGCATCAGACCAAACACGGGATTGAATTCCCCCCGTTGACGGATTTAGAATACCTCTTGAAATATTGGTGTAATTGTCTAACGTGGAGTTGCAATAGGCATTGTCTGTTAACCCCTCAAATTGCATGGAGGAAAAGGAACTCCCATCGATAAAAAATGCCGGGGTCCGCAAAGCACTATAACAGCCAGCCAATGCCAGTTCGGCATCTTTTTTGGATGTCCAAAATTTTTCGTTGGTTAACTTATCGGTGGGTTGCCTGTCTAAGAATTCTCCTTGACAGCCGCAAAAGAAGATGATATTGCAAATCAATAATCTTGTAAATATTTTTTTAGTCATTTTCATGATCGTAATTTTAGAAGGTAACGTTAATACCGAAAGTGTATAAATTGGCTTGGGGGTAAATGGCAAACCGTCCGCTGGTATTGTCTTGGACCACACGTTCGGGGTCACCAACGAACTTAGTAAACGTCAACAAGTTGTCTCCAGAGAAGTAAGCACGGATATTTTTCATTTTAATCCGGTTTACAAACTGTGATGGCAGGTTATAACCGATCATCAAATTCTTTAGACGCAGGTATGAAGCGTCTTGCAACCAAAAAGACGAGGCAGTTGTGATTGGCGCATAATTATCTACATACATGCCCGGTAGCTTATTTGTCGGATTCTCCGGTGTCCAACGATCCCGCCAGAAAGTGGGTGGGGGGGACCATTGCCTAAACGCCCCGTATCCCCATTCGGAAGTAAATACCTTCCGCCCTTCAACTCCTTGGAAAAACACCGAAATATCAAATCCTTTGTACTCGACAGCGAAATCAAACCCATAGGTAAATGTGGGGTGTTGCCCGTCAATTATCACCCTGTCATATGGGTCAATCCGGCCATCGGGTTCTCCATTGGGGCCACTTCGGTCAGCAAAAATCAAATCTCCGGGCCTGGGATTATTTTGATGAATAGGACTATTGGCTATCTGTTCCTCATTTTGGAACACGCCAATCCATTCCAGCATATACCATGAATTCCAAGGAAGTCCTTCCCTCCGTATTTTATTCGATTGGATTTCTTCGGGTCCAAACTTCACCACTGTATTTTTGTAGGCGTAGAAGTTGGCTCCTACCGAGTAACCGACATTTCCAACTTTATTTCGGTGACGTAGGTCCGCTTCGATACCCTTATTGTTCATCTCTCCGGAATTGACTGTTGGCGCCCCCAAGCCTACAAAGTCGGGAAGTTGGGTTCTCCTTAATATATTGGTTGTGTTTTTATTAAAGTAATCAACCGTTCCGGACAGCTTGCCGTTCCAGAGTGAAAAATCCAACCCCAATCCCGCTGCTTGCGTAGTCTCCCAGGTAATATTGGCGTCAACGAGGTTTTGGTGCATGACACCGGTAGTGACGTTATCATAGACATACAAACCATAATCCAACAAATTTTGGTATGGATAATTATCCACATTCTGATTGCCCAATTTGCCCCATGACCCACGGATTTTCAATTCTGTTAACCAGGATACATCGGACAAAAATGATTCCTGTGAAATTCGCCAACCTCCAGAAAACGAAGGGAACACTCCCCACCTATTTCCCTTTCGGAACTTTGAAGAACCATCGTAACGTAAACTGGCTTCGAAAAGATATCGGTCGTTAAAAGCATAGTTTACCCTTCCAAAAAACGACTGCAATGCCCAATCATAACCATAGCCATTGGCTGTTTGGGCATCGGTACCCCCTGCATCCAGCGCCAACAAATCTGGCGAGGGAAAATCTCGTCTGAATCCGCCTTGTTGCTCATATATCCGGTTCTCCTGGTTGTAACCGGCTAACGCGGTCACATGGTGTACACCATTGAATGTCTCATCATAGGTTAACGTTGAAAACAACGTATAATGCACAGATTCCTGTTGTGTCTTCCTTAACGTGACGAAATTACCCAAGTAGTTCTGTTGTGGCGTATGATTCCCGCTCGCGTCGGGTTGAAACAAAAAGGTGGGTAATGGAACGCGCTGAGCCGTCTGTCTATCCGAATTAAATCTCGCAGCGCCACGCACTTCTCCGACTAATCCTTTAGCCAGATTCAGCTTTATATAACTTAGGGCGGAAACGTTGTATTCCTTGTTTAAGTCCTTGCTCGTTTCCATCACGGCATAGGCATTTTGATTAGTGGTTTCAAAATCGTATGCTTTGCTGGTAACCCGTCCACTTCCATCAGGCAAATAAGGAGACCATAACGGATGCTGGGCGTAAATACTTAACACCAAATTCTCCGAATTGTCAACTGGATCATGTCGGTCGCCGTACATGAGGTTAATATTACTTCCGAAAGAGATGAAGTTATTCAGCTCCGTATGGAAATTAAACATAGCATTATACTTCTTATACCCGGTATTCATTAGTATACCGTCCTGATCCAAGTATCCTAGACCGAAATTGTAAACCGTACTTCCCTCGCCGCCATTGACGCTCAAAAAATGTTGTTGAATGCCTGCGTTACCAAACATCAAGTCGACCCAATCGGTGTTCGGAAATTGGGGGGATCCGGCTCCATTGCGATACGCATCGATTTGCTCGTCCGAATACAGTTTGGCCAAATTTTGTCCCGTTCTCCTGATCCCTTCGTTATTCAACTCCATAAATTCAACAGAATTCCAAATCAAATCGGGTACACCGGCTGGCTTTTGAACACCATAATTGTAGGCGTACTCTAACTTCATTTTGCCTTTGCTTCCAGATTTCGTCGTCACGAGAATAACGCCATTTGCTCCTTGGACTCCATATATTGCTGCAGATGCCGCATCTTTCAATACAGTGACTGACTCAATCATATTCGGATTTAAACTGGTCAAACTACCTTGGACTCCATCAACAATGACGAGCGGATTATTCCCTGCTGCGCTAAAGGTACCTTGTCCCCGTACCTGTAATGATGCATTCTCCATACCGGGTTGTGCTGAATTCTGTACAACCTGAAGCCCGGGCACCTTGCCTTGCAACAAAAGCGACGTATTTGGGACCGGTCTTTTCACAAGCTCTTCCGATTCCAGCGTCGCGACAGCACCGGTGAGATTTGCTTTTTTCTGTTGTCCGTAACCTACAACTACCACCTCGGCCAACTCCTCATTATCATCTTCTAGAATCACATTGATTACCGTCCTTGAACCTACAACTTCCTCATGGAATTTTAGGCCGATTTGTGTAAACTGTAAAATCGATTGCTGACTCGCTTCTATACGATAATTACCGTCACTGTCCGTACTTACGCCTACCGAGGAATCTTTGATAAACACACTAACTCCTGGTAACGGTGCACCAATATTATTCGTGACCTGCCCTGTTATAATAATACGGTTCTGCGCGAACGAATCATTGGTGGATAGTACAATAAATAAAAGTACAATAACTCTAGCGGCAATCGTACCCCGTCTAATTGTTTTTTTCATATCTAAGGTTATTTTTTTGAGTTTAAAGTTAAAATGTTTAGCACTGTTAAACATGCCCCTACGATAACGTGATTAGGACGCGTAAATATGTAATACTATGGGAAAAAGCATTTGAATCACAAGTAACGTATATTGGTTATCATTTTATCATTCATTGGTTATCATCGCAAAAGTCATCTAAATCACTAGGAAATAACGGGTAATTATCGTTTAAATTAGTGGTAAAAAACGTTCGGATCGCTCAAATCGAGCATCGCGGTAGAGAGTCCGGGCGACTTTGCTGCCACCACGAGTTTCTCCCCATCAGCCGCCGTTCTTTTCACCCGGATGATAGCACGTCCGTTATAGGCTTGCACTGTACGGGCACCGTCGGAGGTACCCAGATCGGCCAGTAGCTCACCATCCCCAATTGCCGAGAAGTGGATGTAATCGACAGCATCCAGGCACTGTATGCCGTGTTCATCGAGCAATGTGGCTTGGAGGGTAACCGTGTCGGCATTCGTTTCCAACGCTTCGAGGCGGACGGAAGCCGGCTTGCCCCATGCTGCGGTTTGGTAGACTTGTGTGATACTGTCTTTAACGATGATGCCATCTTTCTTTGCCACGACTTCCAACGTATTCTGCCCTTCCTTAAACTGCACCATCCACCGCAAGCCCGCCGCCGGGAAATCCTGGCTGTTACGCTTCCTGACCCCATGGCTCACGCCATTCACAAACAGTTCGGCCTCGGTACCGTTGGAATATACCTTCACCATCTTCTCTTCGCCGGCTTTGCCCCAACGTATGGGCCAACTGTGGCCATAGATGTGGGCCATCGGCTTTTCTGTCCAGTACGACTGGAAGACGTAATACGATTCTTTCTTATTGAAATTACGCTCTACCACGCCTTTTTGGTTCACATAGGGCACGGGGTTCTCCGGCCGGATGGGGGTGGAGAAATCCTTGAACGGCCAGTAAGCGGTGCCGGTAAGCCACGGCATGGTTTCCTGTTCTTTGAGGTGCCAATCGATGAGGTTGACGATGTAGCTCTCGCTCCAGTCGCCGTCTTTTGAGACACGTGCCGGACCGCCGAACAGCGAAGCGTCGCCCGCGCGTTCATCGGCCGTGGTGCTGTTCATCACCGCCGACAGCCCGTTGTCGGGGTTCTCCGAATGGCGGCGGGCGTGGCTGTCGCCGCCCCATTCCACGTGGAGAAAGTGGTCTACTTTCTCAAATTCGGTCTCCGAGGCTGTCTTGTAGTCGGTGTACACACCACGGTACCAACCCGCCCATATAGAGGGGGAGTATACATCAACGATGTCTTTGCAGAAATCGCACCGGCGGATGGCTGTTTTGCGTGAGGGGTCGAGCTGGTGGGAGAGGTCATTCAGTTCCTTCATGAACGCACGGATTTTTTGTTTGTCGAACTCTTCGAAGTCGCCCGGCCAGTCGTTTTCGTTGCCCAGTCCCCAGATGATGACCGATGGATGGTTGTAGTGCTGTTCAATCATATTGGTCAGCATCCGGCGGGCCTGTGCTTTGTACACTTCGCCACCCAGTCCACCGCGGCACCAGGGTATTTCCTCCCACACTAATATACCCAGGCTGTCGCATGCCTCCAGCACGATACGCGATTGCTGGTAATGGCCCAACCGGATGAAGTTTACACCCATATCTTTCATCATGTGCATCTCTTGCCAGATCATCTCCTCGGTCATGGCGGGCCCTACACCGGCGTGGTCTTCATGGCGGTGGGTACCGCGGAGCAGCAGTCGCTCACCGTTGAGGTAGAAGGGGCCTTTCTCTGCAAACTCGAAGTGGCGGAAGCCGATACGCTCGGTATGGATGGCGGTGTCACCTCCCGATACCAGTGTGAGCCTGAGGGTGTATAGCGACGGGCTTGCCGGCGACCATAACAGGGGGTGTTTCACGATGAGGCCATCGAGGGCCAAGGTGCCGCCAGCAGGTGCCACCCGCTGCTGTTGCGAAGCAATCCGTTTCCCATCGGGACCGAAAAGTTCGACCGATACGTCGGCTTCCCCTATATTATCGGGATTATGGAAGCTGGCGCTAAGCGTGAGGTGTCCTTCGCGTCCTTTCGTGTCGACCGTTGCCGTTGCAAACAGCTTATCCACGGACAACCGGGGCACATAGACTAAATTGAGGTAACGGTACAGTCCGCCGTACACATTAAAATCAGACAGGTCGGAGGGGATCAGCTCGAGGTCGCGTGAATTATCCGAGCGGATGGACAGCTGGACTTCGTTGAGATCGCCAACTGCTTCCGTGATATCCACGGTCCATTCATCATATCCCCCCACATGTTCGGCGACTTTCTCCGTATGGATATATACTTCCGTCTTCTGGCCGGCCCCCTCGAAATGGAGCAGGATACGGCCATCGGGGTAAGGGTTGTTGATGGCCAGCGTGGTACGGTACCATGCAGGGCCCTGGTAATAATTGACATCCGGTGCGACGGCATCAACCGCGTTATAACTATGTGGCAAGGTGACGGCTTCCCAGATGGGCAATGTCTCCGGACTCCCGGGCTTATGGGGGCGCACGGCCTCCCACACCCCACCCAGGTCGCCACGCACAAACTCCCAACCGTCTGTAAGGCGCTGCTTTTGCTGGGCTACCGAAATTGTTGCTACTAATACGGGCAATAACAAAATGATGGATCGAATGCTTCTCACGATTAATAATAAATTAATGTATCCTCAGGCTATAATAACTGGGGATAAAATTACTGCGGACAGGCTACTGAGGGGGGTATTAATCGATTGATTAGGGGGGTAAAATTGTTCGATATCCGGGTATTTTGGTATTTTTCGGAAAACAACTACCTTAGTACTACCAAAATATAAAAATTAACTAAAAGCACCATGAAAAAACTAATCAGCACCGGTACAGCCCTACTGTTTATCATTACAATGGGGTTCGCACAAAAAATGAAAGTCATATCCGGCAATTTTGACTTCCTGAAAGGCCAGGAGACAATCGTTACCAAACTGGACTTCGGGGAAGTCACGTTTTACAATGATAACCTCACCGAACAGGAGTATATCGACAAACGTATCAAGGAAATCGAGGAGAAAGACCCAGGCGAGTCGGCGAATTGGGTTAAAGATTGGGAGTCATTCAAAAACGAACGTTTCCTGGAAAAATTCACTGCCGTTGCCACCGAAAGTTCGAAAAAAACAAACATTACGTTCGCCACTGAGGGTAGCGCTCCCTACACGCTTATCGTAAAAGCGACTTGGATCTATCCGGGTTGGTTCGGCGGTGTAATGAAACAGCATGCAAAGGTCAGCACCTTGCTTCAGTTCGTCGAATCGGGCAATCCCGGCAACGTGCTGCTGACGATTGAGGCAGACAAGGCCCCGGGCGACATTGCCTTCGTGGGTATTCCCAATAACAACGACCGGATTGCGGAGGGGTTTGCCAAGACCGGCAAATCGTTAGCACGTCTCATCGAGAAAGAATTGAAATGAAAAGCTGACTTCGGAATGCTATAATGACATGGAACAGGCATAATGGCACTTCTGGGAAAAGGATTTGATAAATAAAGGCCCTGAAACGGGGAGAATCAGGGCCTTCTAACTAACCAATTATAAACCTAAATTATGAAAAGACAATTTTACATAGTGACATGTACAATTTGCATGCCTAAACCAATCAGCAAATGTTAAAATTTGTTAAATAGGTCTTCCCTACTGGATTACGCCTAACTCTCGTTTCCAATATTCTAAAAACTCTTCATCACTGATGGTAGGTGCCAGCCCCTTTTTTTCCATTCCGCTCTCGAAATTTTCCTGCATCATATTCGTTGCATACTCAATTTCTTCAGCAGGCTCAGGATATACCCCATGGTCTGCCTCGATAAGCCACCAGTCCAAGACGCCCCGATAATGCTCCAACGTATCTTGGAAGCTCGTCGAAGAGGCGAGGTTATGAAGCTCATGTGGATCTGCCAACAGATCATACAGCTCCTCCGGGGGGCGGACGTCTGCCATAAACCGCTGCTGGCTTTCATTAAGCTGCCCATGGCTACGCATCACCTGCAATTGGGTCAATACCGGATAGTTCAACTTTTTATAAGCGTTGAACTGGGTATAAGGGCGCTCAGGGTAAAAATTACGGATATACTTAAACCGATGGCTCCTCACGGCGCGTATTCGGTCTACGGTTTCGTCACACCGATCGCGCATGGAAAACGTATAAACCCGGGGAGGCACCGTGCTATCCAAGAAATCGACTCCCTGCATACCTTCGGGGATTGGAATTCCTGCCAAGGCCAACGAAGTTGCCGCAATATCGATGGTGCTGACCATCCGCTCAGTCTTTTCCCCGGCATTGGGCATCCCCGGGAACCGTATGATCAGCGGTGTATGGATCCCTCCATCATAAAGGAACTGTTTTGAACGGACATGCGGCCTACCCTGGTCACCGAAGAAGAAAACGATTGTATTATCAGCTAATCCATCTTCTTCCAACCGCTGCAGTATCTCACCGACATACCGATCGGTGAGTTGAACGGTCTCGAGGTACATAGCCCAATCCTTTCGTGCTAAAGGCGTATTGGGGTAGTAGGGTGGGAGCTGTACACGATCGGGATCGACCGGGTTGATGGAATCGGTCACAAACGGCCGATGGGGATATTTGATTTGTACTTGAGCGAAAAACGGTTGTCCGGCGGTTCGCTGCCGCCAATCGGAACCGTCGTATAGTTGTTTTGGCTGATGCGCAAAATTGTAATCTGTTTTGCCATTAGAAGCCATATTCCCACCACTACCATTGGTGACAAAATACCCTTGCTGGCGGAAATATGCGGAAATGGGATGGATGTTTTCCGGTAGGCTGTCTTTAGTGCGCGCACGGTGCTGATGGCTATTGATACTTACGGGATACATCCCGGTGACAAGGGCAGAACGGCTTGGTGAGCAGACGGCTGCGACACTAAACATGTGTGTATAGGTGACCCCCTCTGACGCGAACCTATCCAGATTGGGTGTTTGTACCGATGGCGTTCCGTAACACGCCAAATCCGTCCCCAGATCGTCCGCAACGATCCAGAGGATATTAGGTCTTGTGTCTGGCGCAGCCTTTTTACTGGCTACAGACGCACATGCCTCCAGAAGCACCAGTGCGCTGACGATGAATAGGGCCGCAACAAACGGCTTAATATGTACACGATGAACCATTACCACGTCCCTTTGAATAAATGATCTTTCCTTTTTGCTTTAATGCGCTTGAGCGGGATAGACATACCGTCACTCTCCTCAAGCCAGTCCCAAAGGGCTTGGTTGAGCTCTGCCGCCGTCGACTGGTGTGCCGCATCGCGAATAAGGTTATTCACTTCATAGGGGTCTTCTTCTAAATCGTACAGCTGATCGATATCCCACACCCCCTGGCTTCGAATAAATTTATATTTATCCGTGCGGACTGCAAACTGGGTGGGTGTCTGTGGAAACGCGTTTTCCCAGTAATACTCATAGAATATCCGCTTGCGCCACGGGATGTCTTTGCCCGACAATAACGGCAGCCATGACTCCCCTTGCATCTGGCTGGGGGTGGTTATGCCTGCCAGGCCCAAGACCGTGGGTGCGATATCGATATTCAATACCATCTGATCTATTACGGTACCGGGTTTGATAAAACCGGGGCACCTTGCAAGTAATGGTACCCGCATCGACTCCTCGTACGCATGGCGCTTGTCGATCAGGCCGTGCTCTCCGAAAGAGAACCCATTATCGCCCATGTAGATAACCAAGGTTTCCTCTTCCAGGCCGCTTGCTTGTAAGAAATTGAGTACGGCGCCGATACTTTCATCCACTCCTTGCAGGGACTCTAGATAATCGATCACCATTTTATCGAGATCGGTAGCTCCATGATACATATAGTCTACCCCGTGCCAGCTGTAGCGCTGCTGCCTTACCCATAGCGGGATGTCTTTCTCATTGATGGGATATGCCCCCAAGCCCGTACGGCGGTCTTCCCGATAGGATCTGCTGGAGTCGGTGGCTGTTATAAACATCGAGGGGGGATAGTTGAAATCGACATCGTGATAAATGCCTTCATGCCTTTTTGCAGGCTTGAAGTCGGAATGCACTGCTTTGTGGGAAAGATAAACGAAGAAAGGCTTCCCTGATGCTGCCTGCTCTTTCATCCAATCCACAGACATCGATGTCAGTAAATCGGTGATGTACGTGGTATCGTTGAATTTATGGTTTTTGCCATCGATGTTCAGTGTTGGGGCATAATAGACCCCCTGGCCCTTAAAGCTCACCCAATGGTCGAAACCCGGCTGCGGGCTACCATTGTCATTCCCCATGTGCCACTTACCGAAAAAAGCAGTAGAATATCCTGCTTGCTGAAGGTACTCCGGGAAGAACATCAGATCGTCAGGTGCCGGGGACTGGTTATCGACGATTGTATGGGTATGGGCGTATTGACCGGTGAGTATGGACGCCCGTGACGGGGAACAGAGTGCCGTCGTTACGAAAGCATTTCTGAGATGTGCTCCTTCAATGGCCAACCTGTCTAAATTCGGTGTTTTTAACCCCGGAACCTTATCCATGAACCCCATGAAATCATATCGATGGTCGTCGGAGAGAATAAAGACAACATTCTTGGGTTGTTGAGACAGCGCGGGCCAAACAACCATTGAAAGTAATCCCAGCAGTACGTAAGCTATCCGGTTATTTGCCATAGCGGGTGAAATAAGGGAGAACAATCCACATCTAATACAAGGGGAAATACACGGTGCCTTGCCATCAGTAATTTGGATTCTGTACCAGTTTTGTATTTGTCAACTCTTCCAATGGAATGGGAAGCCGTTCATTTTTGCCGGCTACGAACCCTTTCGACTGCAAGACCGTTGCCGCTTGGCCGGTGCGCACCAGATCGTGCCAACGGTGTCCTTCAGTAGCCAGTTCTTTCCTTCTTTCCAGATGGATATTTTCCAATGTTGCTTCTACCGGTTCCAGCCCCACCCGCGCTCTCACGGCATTGAGCAGTGCTGCTGCCCTTGTGATGTCACCGCCGGCCTCAATCAATGCTTCGGCCTCCATCAGGTACGTATCGGCAAGTCTCATTTCGATATAATTTTGGGGGTAGTTGATGGTAGCGGGGCCTGCTCCGGTATTCCGAAATTCCTGCAGGGGTGCAAACTTATTTACGAAATAACCAGTGTTCAAATACCCTGGCACGTAGGAAGCCAAGCCCAGCTCTACCAAGCTGTCGACATCGCTGATTGTTGTTTTATACCGGGGATCGAAATGCAGGAGCGACACCAGCTCCGGCGTAATCGGACACCCGCCCCAACCTGAATAATAAGTAGGGCCATTATAGCTCCGCGGCCCGAACATGGTACTGGCTATAAACCCTTCGACTAACGATGTGTTGCCCCACCCTGACGCCGCCGAAGAGGTATGCGTAATTTCATGGATAGACTCACTGTGGAACCTGTTGTCGGGCCGGAAGATGTCGTTGTAATTGTCAAGCAATCTATAACCGTACGTGCTTTCGCCCCCCGGCGTGCCATTTACACGGGCAAAATTCTGCGCTGCCTCACCCCATTTTTCCTGATAGAGCAGTGCTTTACCTAGAAGCGCAATTGCCATGCCCTTGGTGACACGGCCGCCTTCCGTAGCTGCCGGTACTTTATCAGGCAGGTTTTGCTCTGCTATGGCATCTCTTAAGTCTTGTTCGATTTGCGCATAGACATCCGAGGGGGAGGCTTGCGTAACTTCGTAAAACTCATTTATGGAAAGCGGTGAGGTAATCAAAGGGACATTCTCGAAAATACGGACGAGATCGAAGTAATAATAGGCTCTCAAAAATTTGGCCTCGGCGGTATAGCGGGCTTTAACTGCTTCATCCAATCCTTCTACCGGATTCTGTTCAAGCACATTAAGCAAGGTGTTTACGCGGGTTACCCCGGTGAAACCCTTAGTCCAGAAATCGAGTTGCGGGCCATTTGCCGGATCGAGCAACCGATAGTCGTTGAGGGTTTGTATATACCATAAATCGGAAGAACTCCCGCCTCCGCTGTAGGCCTCATCGCTACCGGCCACGAACGAGACGAAGTTACCATAAGTCCCCTTCCCTTCCCATCCCATAGGGTCATAAGCGGCAACGAGGCCGTTGAACACCTCTTGCGGGTTGCGGTAATAGTTTGATTCGATCTGGGTAGCGCGGGGGTCTACGTCTAGAAAGCTCTCCCCGCAGGAAATGAAGCCCGCTGTAATTAAAGAAGCTGTTGCTAATGTCAAATATCTTTTCATCACCATAAATTTTTGAATGATTTTAAAAACTTAAGTTGGCACCGAATATAAACGATCTCGATTGTGGATAGATCGCCCTATCAATTCCGTAACTGCTGCCGCCTATTTCGGGGTCATACCCTGTATATTTTGTCAATGTGAGTAAATTGTTGCTGCTCACATAGAGTCTGATTTTATTGAGACCTATTGGGTCAAGGAGTGTGGTCGGTAATGTATAACCTACTTGAAGTGTCTTGATGCGGAAATAATCGCCCCTTTGAAGGTGGAACACCGAGGGATTAGAGAAATTTTTATTGACGTCTTGGGTTGTTAATCTCGGATAAGTAGTAGAGGTACCCTCTCCGTGCCAACGATTGAGTGCGCTAGCCTGCCAATTGGCGGTTGGGATATCCAGCCGGCGCAGTCCCTGGTAAATCTCATTGCCGGCCACACCCTGCCCAAACACTAGGAAATCGAAGTTTTTCCACGCAAGATTCAATGTGAATCCGAACGCCCAATTGGGTGTCGGATCACCTACAAACGTACGGTCGTCTGCTGTGATGGCACCATCGCCATCCAAATCGTCCCAGATGAAATCACCGGGTACCGCCGCGGGTTGAATCAGGTCGCCTGCGGCATTGACGTAATTATTGACGTCTTGCTGATTCTGAAAAATACCGAGTGTTTTGAACCCGTAGAATGAGCCTATGGCGTATCCTACGGCAGTACGTGTAATCGGGTAGCTCGTACTTTGAATGGTTTCGCCGCCATCGAGGAAAGATTTTCCCTCACCAAGGAAGGTTACCTCATTATTCAGGTAGGAAACGTTACCACGTACGTTGAGCTTCACATCTCCTATATTCTTACGGTAACCAAGCTCCAGTTCAACCCCCGTGTTGTCCATATCCGCCACGTTGCCATAAGAGGAGCCGGTTGCGCCAACGTAGCCGGGCAGCTGTACCGCTTGGAGGATACCGTTTGTGGTCTTTTTAAACCAATCGACTGTCAAATCGAAGTTATTGAGCAGTATGGCGTCAAAACCGATATTCAACTGGCTAGTTTCCTCCCATCTCAAATCAGGGTTCGCAGGGGCGTCGGGGCTATAGCCAATGTGATAGATGTCATCACCGAAGATGTAATTCCGCCCGCCGCCGACGGTAGAGACATACCTGAAATTACCCAAAACATCATTACCCGTGATACCATAGGAAGCCCTGATTTTTAAGAAATCAACAAAATTTGAAGAGAAGAAGTCTTCTTGCGTTGCAACCCAGCCCACCGAAGCCGAAGGGAAGTAACCAAATTTGTTGTTAGCACCGAAGCGCGACGAGCCATCGCGCCTTAGTATACCGGTGAACAGGTATTTTTCGCCGTAATTGTATGAAACCCTGCCGAACAATGAGCTAACCGTATGCGTAATACCCTCGTAACCGCTTGCCTGTATATTATCTGCTGCGGTGCTGTAGTTCATGGAGGCGTCGTCGAATGTGTTAACAGGTAGGTTGAAATACGTTACGCTCAAGCCACTGCTGTTATTATCAGAGTACGCCCCCTGTCCCACCAGCACGCTGAAATCATGCTGGTCAATCTGTTTGCTGTAGGCCAATGTGTTTTCTATATTCCAGTTCAGTGCCTGCTGGCGATTCCTCGCAAATGATGTTTGCGTGGTGAACTGATTGGAATTGAGGTAGTATAATGGCGTGAAGCTTTCCCCGCCCGAATATGCCAACCTCGCGCCAACCGTGGAGCGGAACTGCAGGCCTTCCAGCGGACTGATTTCAACATATGCATTGCCTACAATATCATCAGACCAGCTGTAGTTGCCATCCCTCGTGCTGATATAGGCAAGCGGATTGGTTACCTGTTGGGCCACGTGTTTGGAAATCCCGTATGGATTGCCCAAACCATCCCTAACAACCGGCTGGCTGCTATAGGGTACCTGGGCTATTTCCGAAGGATCTGTAACGGTTATTGGCGTAAGGGGGTCCATCATCAGGGCACCGCTCAAAGGGCCACCGAAATCGGTATTGCCCGATACACCGCTTAGGTTACGAATCCGAGAATAACCGACATTTTCGCCAATGGTAAGCCAATCGGCAACCTTGTGTGTAGAATTAAGGCGGATGTTCACACGTTTGAAATTAGATATTTCTGTGGCAACAATCCCATCCTGGTCAAAGAAGCCTACAGATGAATAGAAGGTGGATTTTTCACTGCCCCCACTCAGACTGAATTCATGGTTTTGTACGATAGCTCCGTTATTGAAAATAACTTCCTGCCAATCGGTCCCGTTACCAAGCGACTGCGGGCTGGTAAATATTTCGGCCCCGCCACCGTTTACCGATTGCTCATTCATTAGCGTGGCATACTGTGCCGCATTGAGCAGTGTCAGTTTTTTCGCCGGTGCTTGCGTACCGATATAACCGTTATAGCTAAGCCGTACGGCTCCGGTCTTTCCTTTTTTTGTTGACACGAGGATAACGCCAGCTGATGAGCGCGCGCCATATATCGCTGCTGACGCCGCGTCTTTCAGCACTTCGATCGACTCGATATCATTGGGGTTGAGGTAATCGATACCGCCGATATCGACGACGACACCATCCACCACATACAGCGGGTCACTTGCTCCCGCATTCAAGGAAGTTGCCCCCCGCACCCGTACTGTCGCAGCCGACCCCGGAGCCCCGGAACTCGATGCAATGGTCAGGCCCGAGGTACGCCCTTGCAGCGCCTGCTCTACACGGCCGATTTGCTGATTTTGCAGATCTTCAGATTTTACACTCGAGATAGCGCCTGTGACGACACTTTTTTTCTGGGTACCATACCCTACCACCACGATTTCGTTGAGGGTCCGCTCCTCCGATTCCAGAATGATGTTGAGCGATTGTTGGCTCCGTACGTCTACCTCTTGGGCAATGTACCCCACGGAGGTGAATACCAATGTGCCCATGCCCCCTGGCAGGGGGAGATTAAAGCGCCCATTGCCATCCGTAAAAGTGGCTGATTCGGATCCTTTCAGCTTAACACTTACACCTGCAAGCGGTTCGCCATTTTCGTTTTCCACCACTCCTGCAACGGATTGTTGCTGAGGCTCTACCCTGCTGCTCAGGACGATTAGCTGTCCGGTTACTTCATACGCCAGGTTATGTTTGTCGCTAATGTCATCCAAAATGGCGGACAACGGTGTCTTTGCGTATTTCAACGTGACCCGTTTTTGTGTCGGAATCGACTCTGCGCTATATGCGAATTTGACATGTGCTTCACTTTCGATAGCATGTAGTACTGTTATCAATTTGACGTTACTCAAATTTAGCGACAATTGCTGCGTGAGATCGGTCTGCGTATACGCTTTCCCATCGATAAAAGACAGCAGTAGTACCAACGGTAAGACAATAAGTTTTCTACTTGATTTCATAAAAAAAGACAACTAAATAATCTGTTTGAAAAATAATCGTTGTTTAAACGGTAAGCGCTTAGAGAATAATCACTTTACCATTGATGACTTCATAATGTGCATTGATAGTTTTGCAGATAACATCGAGCTTTTGGTACATTGTCAGTCCCGACAGGTCTGCGGTAAGTGTACGGTTAGCCAGTAGCTTGTCGTCGTGGATGATTTCAATACCATATTCCGTACCCAACGCTTCCACTATCTCCAGAATAGGGTAATCGATAAATTTATTGGTTTCTAGTTTGGTATCTATAGCCACTGGATTATCTACGAGAGTAGTAACCAGCCGGTTACGATCTTTTGAATATTCGGCCTTTTGGTTACGGGTGAGGATGACCTCACCGACTTTGCTCTTTGTAATGATTTCATTGGGCTTTTTACTGCCCATCGGGTAAACGGTAACAACCCCTGAAACGACTTCTACGGTAGCCTGCTCCTTTATATCTTTCGGCGCGTAAATCCAGAAACTGGTTCCCAAGACTTTGGTAACCGTACCATTAGCATAAACGAGGAACGGTCTCGCGGTATCTCGCTTTACGTCAAAAAAGGCCTTTCCTGTGAGATGTATCTCCCTAAATTCGTTGCTTGCAAAAGAGGAAGCATAGCGGATGCTGGAGCCGGGTTCGAGTACGATGTCACTCCCGTCTGCCAACTTGATTTCCAACGACCGGTTGGAAGTGTTTGTCCTTTCGATTGACTGGCTTGCTCCCGTACCCATCCAACCGTCAGCATCGGACTGGGATATCTCTTCTGCGTATGGCACACCATCACTTACGCGTAAAAGGTTTGGTAGCCCCATTAAAACAGCCGAGATAAACACTAACGCCACCGCAACATACAACGGGGCTTTCAATCGTCTATATATTGACCTAGCCGGTAATGAATCGTCGCCAATCTTTTCCATGACTGTGCTGACAAGCTCCTGGGCCTGGATAGTTGAAAGCGTAGGCCCCGGCACCTTCATCCGTAAGATTATTTCGCGGGCTAGGTCGATTTCTCGTTCTTTATCGGGAAACTGTATAACGAACTGGGTCCAATAAACGGTATCTTCCGCCTTTGCCTCCAATACCCATGACCGGAATCGATCATCCCACACAAAGTCCTGGGTTTTATAATATTCGTATTTGAGGAAATCGTCCATTTTTCTCGCTATGTGCACCTACACATAAGCATAGACACCAGGATTGCACACCGATACTATCACCTTTTCAAAAAAAAGATGGCGTTCATAAGAATCAGCCTTAAATCAGTACGGAGTTTTTTGAGTGCGTTCTGAAGCAGGTTGGATACTGTTTGGGGACTTATCTGCATGATGTTGCTAATCTGCTCCCTACTCATATCCATGAAAAATTTGAGATATACTACTTCTTTCTGCCTAGCAGGAAGTGCAGCTACTTTCATCTGGATCTGCTGCTCTATAAATCGAAGGCTTTCATCGCGTATATAGCGTTGTTCAACGGATATCTCCATATTGAAAAACGTAACTTGATCTTCTAAGTCATCGTAATTGACCACTTTCGGATCCCGGTTGATTTTTCTAAACAACATCCTTCTCAGTGAGGCGAAGAGGTAGGCTTTTACATTGGCTGCGGGGCTTAAGTGCTCCCTTCTTTCCCACAACTTGATGAACAGCTCTTGTATAGTATCCTTTACCAATTCTTCTTCTTGGCAAAACTTGGTACCGTATTTAAATAAAAGATCGACGTGGGATTGCATCAGCTCCTTAAACGCATCCCTATCGCCATTAACAAATTGATTCCACAAATCTACCATATTCCTGGGTTACCCTCCATCCCTCGGGGCTGCATAGATACGTACTTAAGGCTAACTTAATGTTAACAAATTAACAAACGTATGTTTCCGTCAACCGGAGATAACGTGCGCATGTTCGGGTTTATAATATTACCTCTGCCGAAACAATAGACACCTATTCGGTTTATATATACTATACCAAAAGTAAAAAAAAGTAAAAATATATAGCAGCACTCCTAACTATTGACTTCGCCGAAAGCATTATTTTATTTTAATTCTCCCAACCATAGTAAGAATACCATTCGACCGTATCTATAAAAGAAAGAAACACATTGAACACAAGAGAGATGATTTCAAGAAGAAACTGGTGCAAACAAGCAACGTTGTTGGCGATAGGAAGTATCGTGGCGCCCGCATTGCAAGGCCGTGGCATTTCCAAACACCCAACGATCGGGGTTCAGTCTTACAGCCTCCGCGACCGTTCGTTAGACGAAGCGATCGATGCTATGAGCAACCTCGGCGTTAACACATGTGAACTCTGGGCCGGCCACATCGAGCCCTTGGAATACCGTTGGCAGCGGGGGCTTTCTGCCGAGCAATTGAGGGAGAACCAACAGCAACTCAGTAAGTGGCGGGCGAGTCTCCACATGGATACCATCCGATCTATAAAACAAAAGTTTCAACAGGCGGGGATCCGTATACTAGCCTATAATGCTAATTTTAAAGACAACTCTTCTGATTTTGAAATCGATTTGGGGTTCCGTATCGCGGATCAACTGGGCACCGATACCATTAACACATCTGCCACAGTGCGCGTGATGGATCGGTTAGACCGATTTGCACAACAATACCGAATGCGGGTAGGCATGCATAACCATGCCAACATAAACGACCCCAACGAATTTGCCACACCCGAAAGCTTTGCAAAGGGGATGGCTGGCAAATCTTCCTATATCGGCATTAACTTAGATGCGGGACATTTTACAGCTGCTGGTTTCGATCCGTTGGCATATTTGGAAAAATACCACCAGCATATTTTTAGCATTCATCTGAAAGACAGAAAAAAGGACGAAGGTATCCGCACGCCATTTGGTGAGGGTGACACGCCGTTGGCGGAGATGCTGACCTTGATTAGGGACAACCAGTGGCCGATACCCGCTTTTATCGAATACGAATATAACGGAGCGGACACACTTGTCGAGCTCCGCAGGTGTTTGGACTATTGCCGGAATGCCCTCATGGCTGTGCAGGGCTGACCCTGCCGGGGAATGCTGGGCGCCATTATAGCTCTTCCAGCTTCTCTGCAGTTACCTCGGCTTTTATCTTAGCTTCCAATTCATCCATCAAATCAGGGTTGTCCAGCAGCAGTGTCTTCACCGCGTCTCTACCCTGGCCGAGCTTGGTATCGCCGTAGCTAAACCAGGAGCCTGATTTCTTGATGATATTGAAATCCACACCCAGGTCAATAATTTCGCCGGCCTTGGAGATACCTTCTCCGAACATGATGTCAAACTCAGCTATACGGAATGGCGGTGCCACTTTGTTCTTGACAATTTTAACCTTCACCCGGTTCCCTGCTACCTCGTCTGCATCCTTGATTTGGGCCATCCGACGGATGTCCAGCCGTACAGAAGCGTAGAATTTCAGGGCGTTACCACCTGTTGTCGTTTCCGGATTACCAAACATAACCCCGATTTTCTCACGCAATTGGTTGATGAAGATGCAGCAGCAATTGGTTTTGGAGATGGTACCGGTAAGTTTCCGGAGTGCCTGCGACATCAACCGTGCCTGCAACCCCATCTTGGAGTCGCCCATTTCGCCTTCGATCTCGCCTTTGGGCACCAGTGCCGCAACGGAGTCGATAACGATGACATCGATGGCGCCGGACCGGATCAGGTTATCGGCAATTTCCAACGCCTGTTCGCCGTTGTCGGGCTGGGCAATCAATAGGTTGTCGATATCCACACCGAGCTTCTTCGCATAATATTTATCGAACGCATGCTCCGCATCGATGATCGCTGCAATCCCACCCTTTTTCTGGGCTTCGGCAATAATGTGTGTGGCAAGCGTTGTCTTACCTGATGATTCGGGGCCGTATATTTCAATGACCCGTCCTTTAGGTACCCCACCGATCCCCAAAGCGATGTCCAGCCCGATGGATCCGGTTGATATCGCATCGATTGGTTCTACTGCCGAATCTCCCAATTTCATCACGGCACCCTTACCGTATGACTTTTCCAGCTTGTCCAATGTCAGCTGCAAGGCTTTCAGTTTTTCTTGGCTACTCATTTTATTAGTATTTTAACAGACGAAGGTAAGACAATTTATTTTTATTTGCTAATTTATTTCGTTTTTTGGGTATTTCTTTCCAATTTCGGGCGCACCTCTTTTTCATAATACCTGCACATCCAGGTGATTGGACATATCTCACATTTGGGTCTTCGGGCCACACATATATACCGGCCATGTAAAATTAGCCAATGGTGTGCAATCGCCAACGTATCTTTTGGCAAATACTTGACCAATTGCCGCTCTACTGCCAATGGCGTTTTGGCATTATTGGTCAGTCCAATCCGGTTAGCCACCCTAAACACATGCGTATCTACCGCGATTGCCGGCGCATTATACACCACCGATGCAATGACATTGGCTGTTTTGCGCCCAACACCGGGAAGCTTCTGGAGATCCTCCACTGACTGCGGCACCACACCGTCGAAATCACCTACCAGCTTCTGGGCCATCCCCACCAGGTGTTTTGCCTTGTTATTGGGATAGCTCACACTGCGTATGTAGGTGAACACTTCGTCGGGGTTGCTCGCCGCCAGTGTTTCAGCATCTGGAAACCGTTCGAACAGTGCCGGGGTTACCTGGTTGATCCGTTTGTCGGTGCATTGTGCGGACAAGATGACAGCGACGAGCAGCTCGTAAGGGTTACGATAGTTGAGTTCGGTTTGGGCATCTGGACTGTGCGTAGAGAAATACGCCACAAAAGCCTGGTAGCGTTCTTTTTTAAGCATATCTCCCTTTCCTTAAACCAGTGGCATACGCTGCGACCGGGAATACGATGTAATCCTATCAACGCTCCCCATGCGCGGCTCGCGGAGCAGGGAATCCAAATCGCCTTTAAGCAAGTCGTAAAACAGTTGGTTATCCACATCCAGCCGGATGATATCGTTGTCGGAGTTCTTGGCAGCTTTGCGGAGGAGGATTGTTTGTGTATACGTTTCTGTCATAAGCACATCAATTATTAAGCGTTCCAGTTATATGGTATATAACGCGTCAGCTCGCCAATTAGTATACTGATAAGAGCGTTGGTCCTGTTTATTTTTTCTTTAACGTGCTGGCAGCCTGCTCTGCCAGCTGGAGGGCCCGGTAGGCGTTCACCACGCCACCGGTTACGCAGATATCATTCATGGACACCCGCATGTTTCGACCATCTGGCCCTTTCACCTTAACACGCTGGTCTACCCGGGTAACCGACTGCATGATTACACGCTTCACCTCCACCGCGGGCAATTGCGGATAGTAGGAACGTATCAACGCAGCGAGCCCGGCGACAACGGGAGCAGCCATACTGGTACCCTGTTGGTCTTTGTATGTAGATCCCGGCATTGTGGAATGGATCTTTACGCCCGGGGCGAACACATCTACCGACCGGCGGCCGTAGTTGGAAAAGGCCGCCACCAAATCTCCGTCGTTATTCCATTGCGAGGCCCCTACTTCCAGCCAAGCTGTAGCTTCTCCTTTGTTGATACCCAGGCTATCGACAAAGTTGCGGTTGGGGAAATTCGGATTGGCGTCATTGTCCTGCCCGTCGTTCCCAGCAGCATGTACGAGGAGCACATCGTTCTCGATAGCGAACCTCACCGCTTCGTCGACCACCTGTTTATCTTTGGCGAATGCTTTTCCGAAACTCATGTTAATCACTTTCGCACCATTTTCCACAGCATAACGGATCGAATTCGCTACATCTTTATCCCGCTCGTCTCCATCGGGGACAGTGCGCAATACCATGATGCGCACGTCGTCGGCCACGCCCTTGATTCCGATATCGTTGGTACGCACCGCACCGATGATACCCGCTACGTGGGTGCCATGGTCGGCATCGGGTCCGATTACGTCCGCATTGCCATAAAAACGCTCGTGGCTATTTTCATAATCGTCTCCCACAATGTGGCGCGAATCGAACTCCTTATTGAGGTGGTAGTTTACCTGGTTGTTAAAATGCGCTACACCATCCTTCAAGTCTTCATAGAACACACTGAAATCGGGCTCGTCTTTCAGTTCTTTTTTGACTATCCTCAGGGCCATCTTTTCGAGGTCGCCCTCGGCTTTGTAGTTGTTGAAATCGGCCAATGTGGGGTTTTCCTTTCCTATCCGAGCTACCATCGTATCCACGACACGTTTCAGGCCTGTGTAGCTAACCTGGCCAAAGTGGGCCTCTTGTGTCTTACCTGCGTAATAAGTCACCATTTTCTGGTATTCGCCAAACTCCCTGCGCTCTTCGCCGCTCATCGGCGTACTAGGCAGCACAGAGATGTACTTCGGTTCTAACTCCCTGACAAGGCGGGTCACCTCCAGGTTGTCGTAATGTACATTTTCCCCATTGGCATTGCCAATGAAATTCCAACCGTACTTATCGTTTATATAGCCATTGCCGTCCTCATCAATCCCGGTAGCGGCACTGTCTTTCTCGTTGATCCAGATAATGTCTTTCAGATCTTCATGGTTCACATCCACGCCGCCATCGATTACGGCTACGACGACCGTAGTGCTCTTTTTATCTTTCAGCAGCTCGTCGTATGCTTTCTCCGTACTGATGCCCATCACGCCATCGCGTTCATAGTCGAGGTTAAACCAGTTTGCCGGTGGGGTATCTTTTGACTGTCCGAAAGAAAGTACAGGAAATAGGATGATAAAAAATGCGTTGCGCAAATTCCAAAACGCCATATAGTGTTCTATTTTAGTGTGCTCATTAAGTGCTTTGATGATGATTTAGACAAAAGGTTTAATGACGGGGTCATGGCATGACTGCCGGTGTACTCTTTTCTTGTGCTTCCTTTTTCCGTTCCTCGAAATTCTGGACGGCATTTTTGCTCGCTCTGATCGAGGCCGCCAACCCGGCTACCACGAGTATCACCACGATAACGATGCCCCAGATCCCTTTACGTCGATCCTGTTTCATCAGCCAAAGGAGAAAGGCGATGAGGGGTATCGCAAATATCAGTATAAAAAACCAGCTGGTTCCTGTCATGCGCCAAAGGTCGGAAGAAAACCGGCGGCATGCAAATGGATTTTGTACGCCAAAGCACATATCATGAGTTTTTTACAGAAAAGCCTTTGTATTTCCGATCCATTTTCACTAAATTTGGCACCTTAATTGCAGCTCAGTGCTGTATATCAAATAGGATGAACACAAAAAATATGATAGCTCTGTCTGTCGTGCCACATTTCCAGTATCGCACGAGGTGCTTTTTTTGTGAAAAATCAGTAGCCGAGAAACCGGTGCTCCGGTTCCGACGACCCATATTGCCCCGGGCTTAAGAAGGGGCATAACTCTCCGATAATTGTGCGGCAAGGAGTCCATCCGTACATATTAATCCGTGTTATTTTTAAATTATTTAAAACAGCGCGACACAACTTAGGTTGTTCGTTTTTAATTTTCGGGGTCGTATATTCCAATGGAACTTTCAGACTTTAATATTATCCCAGCTACCGAAGAATATATCGGTTATGCACAGCAGATCTGCGACGAGATGGCAGAATCTGCCAAAGCCCGTGGAACGGGTATCGCCCGGCGCAGTCCGGAATATGTAGCCAATAAGATGAGGGAGGGGAAGGCCGTCATCGCCATACGCAAATCCGACAAGGCGTGGGCGGGCTTTTGCTATATCGAAACCTGGAGCCATGGTGACTTTGTAGCCAACTCGGGGCTGGTCGTCAATCCCGAGTTCAGGAAAGTAGGGTTGGCAAGGGCCATAAAAAAGCGTATCTTCGACCTCTCCCGGGAGAAGTATCCTAAAGCGAAGATATTTGGGCTTACTACCGGGTTGGCTGTGATGAAAATCAATTCCGATTTGGGCTATGAGCCTGTGACGTATTCGGAACTGACGCAGGACGAAGATTTCTGGAAAGGTTGCCAAAGCTGCGTAAACTATGACATCCTGACCATGAAGCAGCGCAAAAACTGCCTCTGCACAGCTATGCTTTGGGATCCGGTGGCTAAAGAAAAGGAAATACGCGAGCGGATTGAAATGAAAGCCAAGGCAAAGGAGCGGCTAAAGCGCATCACCAAGAAGTCATCACTGCTGAAAAAGATTGAAGCGAGGCTTTGGAGGTCCACCAAGAAGATGGTCACGGCATTTATCGCCCGGCATCCCAAAACAGTGTAAATTACATAACTGAAAACCAATAGATAGTCAATGAAGAAAGTCGTATTAGCGTTTAGTGGCGGGTTAGATACCTCGTTTTGCTGCATTTACCTATCCAAAGACCGGGGATTGGAGGTCCATTCGGTCGTTGTCAATACCGGAGGTTTTTCTGCGGAAGAACTGGCACAAATCGAAAAACGGGCCTATTCACTTGGTGTCAAATCACATACAGTGGTAGATGAGACCCAACGCTATTACGATAGCAGCATCAAATACCTTATTTTCGGGAATGTGCTCAAAAACGCTACGTACCCCCTGTCGGTAAGCGCCGAGCGGGTAAGCCAAGCCACGGCCATTGCCCATTATGCCAAGGAGATCGGTGCCGAATATGTAGCACATGGCAGTACCGGGGCCGGCAATGATCAGGTACGGTTCGATATGATTTTCAATACGCTCATCCCCAACGTTGAAATCATCACCCCCATCCGCGATCTCAAATTGAGCCGCGAAGAGGAAATCGAGTACCTCCATAAGCACGGCGTGGAATTCAACGCCGAGAAGGCCAAATATTCCATCAATAAAGGGATATGGGGTACTTCCGTAGGCGGAAAGGAAACGCTCACGTCTCACGAAACATTGCCTGAGGATGCGTGGCCAACACCGGCAACAGCAACCTCCCCGCGCCGTATCACCCTGACGTTTGAAAACGGAGAACCCGTAGCATTGGACGGCAACCGGATCGGGCCCGTGAAAGTAATCCAGGAGCTGCAGGCCATTGCACAACCGTACGGCATTGGCCGTGATATCCATGTGGGAGACACCATCATCGGTATCAAGGGCCGGGTAGGGTTTGAAGCTGCGGCACCCATCATTATCATCAAAGCGCACCATACACTCGAGAAGCACACCCTCACGAAGTGGCAGCTGAGCTGGAAGGATCAGGTGGCTGCTTTCTATGGCAACTGGATGCATGAAGGCCAGATGCATGACCCCGTTATGCGCGATATCGAGGCTTTTTTAGCGAGCTCCCAGCAAACGGTGAACGGAGATGTTTTCGTGGAGCTGCACCCCTACCGCTTTACGGTAATCGGCATAGACTCCCCGAACGACTTGATGTCTAACGCTTTTGGCAGCTACGGAGAGATGAACAACACATGGAGTGGGGATGACGTGAAAGGATTCTCCAAGATATTCGGCAACCAGGTTTCCTTCTGGCATAAGGTGAATGAGAAGTAAGTTGATAACAAATGGAAAAAATTAAAATAGGCATTATCGGTTCGGCAGGCTATACCGGAGGAGAGTTGTTGCGGGTACTCATATACCATCCCCATGTTGATATTGTATTTGCTCATAGCGGCAGTAATGCAGGGAACAAGGTATCGGACGTGCACCACGACCTATTAGGTGATACCGACCTGCGGTTTTCAGACATCCACCATAACGATATCGATGTATTGTTCCTCTGCGTAGGTCATGGCGATTCCCGTAAATTTCTGGAAGCTAATAATATTGCCCCACACGTGAAAATCATCGACCTTTCGCAGGATTACCGGCTTAGTGCTAATAGGGAGTACCGGGGGCAATCATTTGTTTATGGCCTCCCGGAATTGCAACGCGACACCATCCGGTCTGCACAGTATGTTGCCAACCCGGGTTGTTTTGCCACCGGCATCCAGCTTGCGTTGCTGCCATTGGCAGCAGCAGGGCTCCTTTCCGACGAAATCCACATCAATGCTACCACGGGGTCTACCGGTGCCGGACAGCGACCGACCCCTACCTCCCATTTCAGCTGGCGGAGTAACAACTTATCCATTTATAAGGCTTTTTCGCACCAGCACCTCCAGGAAATCAGCGAATCGTTGACACAGCTGCAGCCTGGCTTCCTGCCGGAGGGTGAGGAGCCCCTGCTGCAGCGCGCCACACAGCGTTTCAATATCATTCCCCAACGGGGTAATTTCCCGCGGGGTATCCTATCGGCCATTTACCTGGATTGTGACCTTGATGAGGAAGCGGTTCGGGAACACTACAGGACATATTATGCCGAACACCCGTTTACCCATGTCAGCGACTCAAGCGTTGACCTCAAACAGGTGGTCAACACGAACAAATGCATCTTGCAGATCGAAAAGCATGGCAGTAAACTGCTTGTCACCAGCATTGTAGACAACCTGCTGAAAGGTGCTAGTGGCCAAGCAGTACAAAACATGAATCTGATAACCGGGCTGGACGAAACAGCGGGCCTTCGGCTGAAAAGTGTGGGATTTTAAGCTATGTTTACCGCCATTAACGACTATGTAAACCGGTGTGGCATCTTCTCTCTGCAAGACATGGCGGTATTCAATGATTTACTCAA
Organism: Parapedobacter soli; assembly: GCF_025460835.1. Lineage (GTDB taxonomy): Bacteria > Bacteroidota > Bacteroidia > Sphingobacteriales > Sphingobacteriaceae > Parapedobacter > Parapedobacter soli. The sequence goes on from NZ_JAMXAY010000001.1 coordinate 218,504, forward strand.
ACCCCAGTCGATTAAAAAAAAGCAACTGTTGCTGCGGGAAGGTGAGGTATGCAATTTCGAGGCATATATTGCGAGTGGTTGTTTGCGTACGTTTTACATCGATGAAAATGGCAGCGAAGTCATCTTGCAGTTTTCAATAGAAGATTGGTGGGTGAGTGATATCGGCAGCTTCCATGACCGCACACCGTCGTCGCTCTACATCGAAGCGATTGAAGACAGCGAGCTGTTAATGCTCAGCCCTACGAGAAAAGAAGAGCTCCTAACCCGCTTGCCCCAATTTGAACGGGTTTTCAGGTTAATGGTCCAGCGTCACGTATCAGCATTAGAACACCGGCTTATCCGCACCATTGCCAAAACGGCAGAGGAGCGGTATGTGGAATTCATCAACCGGTATCCGCAAATCGCCATGCGGGTACCTCAACATTACATCGCCTCTTACCTGGGCATGACCCCCGAATTCTTGAGCAAAATACGCCGGCGGCTGGTTACACGATAAACTCCTTAAAAAAGGAACGGCACCAAGTCCCTCATCTTAGCGCCGTGCTCTTTTGCTTAAAACTAAACATTAAAATAGGTTTATAATCGGTTAGTAAACATTCCAGTTTTAAGACCTAGACGTCTACCACTAATTTACGTTTACAATATCGAGTAATTCATGATTCACTCACCAGTCCCAACCGAAGCTAAAGGCGTTTGAATCAAACCATTTTCCCCTTTGTTGGTTACAAACGTAACAATATAAACGATATCCGCAAAAGGTTTTTTTAAAAATAAGTGAGTCACCACTTACCTATCAGTTTGCTTAATCCTTTTAGCTAATTGTGCTGATCCAATTTATCCCGTGTTAACGCTGTAGCCACGAAACTATATGAAATTTGGGGATAGAATGCCGCTGAATACCGGGCATTTTACTAAGTTTGGCGTTGGAATTAGATTTTAGCTATAGATGAAGATTTGGCAAAAGAATACGGACGTGAACTTTTTTGTGGACCGCTTTACGGTTGGCAACGACCGCGTACTTGATTTGCAGCTTGCGGCAGCCGACATTCTGGGTTCGTTGGCACATACCCGCATGTTGCACAGTATCGGGTTATTGGACCAGGCCGACCTCGCTGCGGTACAGGCTGGACTCCGGGAGCTTTATCGTGAAGTGGAGGCGGGCACATTCGCTATTGAGGATGGCGTGGAAGACGTGCACTCACAGGTCGAGCTATTGCTTACCGAGCGTGTCGGCGATGCCGGGAAAAAAATCCATAGCGGGCGCTCCCGAAATGACCAGGTGCTTGTGGACCTGAAGCTATACTTCCGCACGGAGATCGAGCGCTTGGTTAATCATACACAAGCGCTGTTCGACCGGCTTACTGCCCTCAGTGAGACCCACAAAGCCGAACTGCTGCCCGGCTATACGCACTTGCAGATTGCCATGCCTTCATCCTTCGGCCTCTGGTTTGGTGCTTATGCCGAGAGTCTGGCAGACGACCTCGCGGTGCTGCACGCTGCTTGGACCGTCTGTAACAAAAATCCGTTGGGGTCTGCTGCAGGCTATGGCTCGTCGTTTCCGCTCAATCGACGAATGACCACGGACCTGCTCGGGTTTGACGACCTTAATTACAATGTGGTGTATGCACAAATGGGCAGGGGCAAGACCGAACGCATCCTGGCGCAAGGAATGAGTGCCATTGCAGCTACACTGGCCAAATTTGCCATGGATGTATGTCTTTACATCAATCAGAACTTCGGGTTCATTTCGTTCCCCGACCACCTCACCACCGGGTCGAGCATCATGCCCCACAAGAAAAATCCCGACGTTTTCGAATTGGTGCGGGGGCGGTGCAACAAGATACAGGCGCTACCAAATGAAATAGCATTGATGACCACCAACCTTCCGTCGGGCTACCACCGCGATCTGCAACTGCTCAAGGAAAATCTGTTCCCGGCGTTCCAGTCGCTCAACGAATGTTTGGAGATTACCACGTTCATGCTTGAGCACATCGAAATCAAGAAAAATATCCTCGACGACCCCAAATATGATTACCTATTCAGCGTGGAGGTTGTCAACGACGAGGTCCTTAAGGGGATTCCATTCCGTGAGGCATACCGTAACATCGGCCTAGCTATCGAAGCGGGTACATTCAGTCCGCAGAAAACAGTAAACCACACCCACGAAGGCAGCATAGGCAACCTATGTACATCGGAAATCCGTCGGGCTTTTGACGAGATGGTTGGCCGCTTCGGTTTCGAGCGTGTCCATCATGCGTTAAACGCTTTGCTGGGTGATAATTAACGGTGGTTACTTGACCACTGAAAACCGATACGTTGTCTCCGATTGGAATACCTGCCCCGGTTCGAGCAATGTGCTCGGAAATCCAGGTTGGTTGGGTGCATCGGGAAAATGCTGGGTCTCCAAGCAAAATGCACCATATTTGCCATAAGGCTTACCCTGCTTGCCTGTATCCTTGCCGGTTAGGAAATTCCCGGTGTAAAGCTGCACTCCCGGCTCGGTGGTATGGACATCCATCCGGATACCGGTAAGGGGGGATGTCACTGTCGCGATCGATGCTCCAGCGGCGACATTTTCTGGCCGTATTATGTAATTGTGATCGTAGCCATGGCCAATGCGCAACTGCTCGTCTGCGTGGTTTATATCTCTTCCTATTGGTTTGGCAGCGGTAAAATCAAAAGGTGTCCCGGCCACATCCGCCAACTCACCCGTCGGTATCTGGTATTCATTGCAAGGCAAGTATCGATCGGCTGCAATGGAAAGCACATGATCAAGCACATCACCATTCCCTTCGCCGTTCAGGTTAAAGAACGCATGGTTGGTAAGGTTGACTACCGTAGGTTTATCCGTTTCGGCGCGGTAGCTGATAACCAATTCGTTATTATCCGTTAGGCGGTACTTCACCATAACGGAGAGCCGGCCCGGGAATCCCTCTTCGCCATCAGAAGAGACGTAGTAAAAGTCTGCCTTTTGCCGGTATACCACGCGCCGGTCCCATACGCGGCTGTGGAAGCCCCCCTCCCCGCCATGCAACGCATTGGGGCCGTTATTGGGGCGGATACTGAACGTTTCATTGCCAATGGTAAAGCGACCATCCGCAATACGATTGGCGAACCGACCCACCGTTACACCATGGTAGATCTCGTCGGCAGCAAGGTATCTTTGTATACTATCGAACCCCAGCACCACGTCTGTTGGATCGCCGTCCCTATCGGGAACGATAAGGCCCACAATGCGCGCTCCGAAGTCAGAAAGGGCTACGGCCATCCCCCGGCTATTTTCCAACGTAATGAGGTGGGTAGGCTTTCCGCCAACCCGGTGCACAAATTTGTCTTCTTGGGGTAGTCTGTAGGGTGTCATAGCGGGATTGTTAAGTTAATCCAAGATTAGGTTTGTGCCGGCAGAGATATTAGCGATATATGCTTGAGTGGTCCGGCCAGTCTTTTGTTTATATCCGGCGGTGACCGCATCAACGACGGCTTCTACCTGGTCCACTTTCACCAAGTTGATGGTACAACCACCGAATCCGCCTCCCATCATGCGGGCTCCTAGCACGGCGTCGTTATCGCGGACAAGGTCTACCAAGACATCCAGCTCGTGGCAGCTTACTTCATACAGATGCTGGAGCCCCTCATGCGTTTCAAACATGCGCTTACCGAATGTGGCAAAGTCGTCTTTTTTCAAATCGTTGCATGCATCTTGCAAGCGCTTGATCTCGGAGACCACATAATAGCACCGGCTGTACACCGTAGCATCCACCGGCCGTACATACTCATCCAGCTGCCGGATTGTTGCGTCGCGTAAACTCTTAACCTCCGGGCGGCATTTCTGGATGAGGGCCACGCCACGCTCGCACTGCTCCCGACGCTCGTTGTAGGCCGAAGAGGCCAATGAATGTTTTACCTGCGTATCGAATAATACGATGCGGAGGTCTGGGTTGTTGAAGGGGATGTATTCATGGGAAAAATCGGCACAATCCAGCTTGATCAACCTTTGCTCCTGTCCGAACACGCTGGCAAACTGATCCATCAGCCCGCACTTCACTCCCACGAATTCATTTTCCGCTGCCTGTGCTGTGAGGGCAATATCCAAGCGGGATATGCCGAGGTCAAACAACTCATTCAGTGCAAATGCTGTGGCGCATTCCAATGCTGCTGAAGAGGACAGTCCGGCACCTTGCGGGATATCACCGCCAAACACAATGTTAAAGCCGCCTAATTGGTGGCCCCGCTGCTGCAATTGCTGCACGACGCCGAGGATGTAATCCGGCCATAGCAAAGGCGACCGATCGAATGCGTCAAGGTCAACGCTATAAGACTCTTGCTGGTCCATTGCATAAAGCTGGATGGTATTGTCATCACGCTTACCGATAGCCACGATAATGTTCTTATCTATTGCTGCCGGAAGTACTAGTCCTTGGTTGTAGTCGGTGTGTTCGCCAATCAGGTTCACCCGGCCCGGCGATCGCACCAGCAATGGTGTAGAACCATGGTAGTCCAGGTATTTCTCGTTTACCGCGTCGCGCAGGGAAGTCGTAGCTTCAATATTCATGTAACCTCTATCGAAATGAGCGCTAAAAATACGTAAAAAAATAAGGCCGTGCAAAAGCTGCTATGGGGTTTGTATAAAATGACCGGCATCGCTACGTCCGCAAAAAACCTGTCTTATACGTAAATTGATACTGCCCATCTGGATGGCTATCTTAGGGAGCAAATCTCGTCAAGCCCCAAGCGCCCCGACTGTCCGTATACGAACAACAGGTGTTCGGAATCGAACACCAACTATAAGACATACAAAAACAATGCACTGATAAACAACAAATTGTGATTTTGGCTTGAAAAGTGGCGGTGTGGATTGTGGGGGCCTGCGTTAGATGGAATAGAGATAAAAGAGCGAAGGTAAAAAAAGTAAGGAGTAAAAACAGGCCGGTCTAATGTCTGTTGTCTAATGTCTAGTGTCTGTTGTCTAACGTCTAATGTCTAGTGTCTAGTGTCTAATGTCTAAAAAATGACAAATAACCTTAAAATCGCATGGAGAACCCTTGGCAAGCGCAAGGGCTTTTCCATCCTGAATATCGCTGGGCTGGCTCTTGGATTGGCCAGCGCCCTGCTTATCCTGCTGTGGGTGAAGCACGAGCGGAGCGTCGATGGCTTCCACGCCAAGGGCGACCGCCTGTATGTGGCCATGAACCGTGGTATGCTGAACAATGAACTCCACTGCTGGCCCAATACCCCACAACCCTTGGGGCCTACCCTTGCTTCCGACTATCCGGAGGTCGCGCAGGTCACCCGCTATGCCCGCACAGGTTTCCTATTTACGGTGGAAGAAACCCAAGCCAATGCCGCGGGCGCGTTCGTAGACAGCACGTTCCTCTCCCTATTTGATTTCCCACTCGTTGCCGGCGACCCCACAACGGCACTATCCCGTGCCAATGATATCATCATCACCGAAGCGTTCGCCATGCGGCTGTTCGGTAAAACGGACGTGCTGGGGCAACAGGTGCGCATCGATAGCGCGGACTATGCCATGGTGTCGGGCGTGCTGAAAAACCTACCCACCAACACACGGTTCCGGTTTGACTACCTACTGCCGTGGACATACATGGAACGCCTTGGCCGGGCGGACAACGGATGGAACAACAACTCCGTGAACACCTACGTCGAGCTCACCCCCCAGGCACAATTCGCTAACGTCAACCAGAACATCCAGGATGTTTCCATCAAAAACGGCGATACGAAAAATGAAATCTTCCTCCATTCGGTCCCGGATTGGTGGTTGCACTCCGAGTTTGAAAACGGCCATCTTGCCGGTGGGCGCATCGAAATGGTGCAGCTCTTCACGGCAATCGCTGTATTTATCCTCCTCATCGCTTGCATCAATTTCATGAACCTATCCACTGCCCGCTCCGAAAAACGCGCCAAAGAGGTGGGTATACGGAAAGTGGTCGGTGCAAGGCGGTATGCGCTCATCGGCCAGTTCCTCACCGAATCCATCCTATTGGCCTCGGTTGCCGGCATACTAGCCGTTGCCCTGGTGCTGGTGAGCCTCCCTGCTTTCGGCAAGCTGGTCGGCGTCCAGTTGGCCATCGACTTCAGCAGTGCCACGCTTTGGGCAGGCATCCTGGGCGGCATCCTGTTTACGGGAATCCTCGCGGGAAGTTACCCGGCATTCTTCCTCTCCGGCTTCAAACCGGTCAAGGTGCTCAAAGGTACGTTCAAAGGGTTCAATAGAGCCGTCAACCCCCGCAAGGCGCTGGTGGTACTCCAATTTACCATCGCCATCATCCTCATGGTGGCCACTTTCATCATCCGGCAGCAAATCCAGCACGCGCAGGATCGCCAGAACGGGTATGACAAAAATAACCTCATCTACGTCTACCTATCGGGCGATATCGTCAAAAACTTCCCGTTGATTAAGCATGCGCTGCTCAACGATAACGTGGCCACGTCGATTACCCGCAGCCTCTCTCCTGTTACGAGCATCATGAGCAACGGCATGATTGATTGGGATGGGAAGATGCCTGATAACACCCAGACGTTTGACCGCCTCCATGTGGACGAAGACGCTGTGACGACGCTCGGCCTGGAGCTGGTGCAGGGCCGGGATCTCGACCTCACCAAATTCCCCACCGATTCCAATGCGGCACTGATTACCGAATCGGCCCAACGTGCCATGGGCTTCAGCGAGCCCATTGGTAAAATCATTCGCGACCACGGACAGGACTGGCACATCGTAGGCGTGGTGAAAGATGTCATCATGGGTTCACCGTTCGAGCAAACCCGACCCATCGTGATGTATGGTGCCAGCAGCTGGTTTTACGTGATGCACATCAAGTTCAACCCCGATCTGCCCACACAGGCAGCGGTGGATAAAACCCGGGAAATCCTGAAAGAATACAATCCCAACGAACCGTTTAATTACAATTTCGTCGATCAGGATTATGCAGCCAAGTTCAGGGACACCCAACGGCTGGGCAGCATCGCAGGCCTCTTCACTTTCCTTACCATCTTCATCTCGTGCCTCGGCCTATTCGGCCTTGCGGCCTATATGGCTGAAAACCGCACGAAGGAAATCGGTGTCCGCAAGGTGCTAGGTGCATCGCTGCTGTCGCTGGTCAATTTGCTTAACAAGGAGTTTTTGATACTTGTTGCAATAGCCTGTCTGGTGGCATTCCCAATCGCGTATTGGGTGATGGATCACTGGCTGGATACATTCAGCTACCATACCGACATCCATTGGTGGGTATTTGTTACCATCGGCTTTGGCGCCCTTCTTATTTCATTGCTCGCGGTAAGCTGGCAGGCCATCCGGGCGGCGGTGGCCAATCCGGTGGACAGTTTGCGGGATGAGTGATTTGTTGAGTTAAAGATAAAAAGAGCAAGGAGTAAAGACGGGGCAGTCTGTTGTCTAATGTCTAGTGTCTAAAAAATGATCAAGAACTATTTCAAAACTGCGTGGCGGAGCCTCAGGGAACACAAGTTCCACACCTTTGTTAATGTCTGCGGCTTGGCGTTAGGCTTAGCGACGGCCATTTTATTACTGTTATGGGTACAACACGAAAGAAGCTATGACCGCTTCCATCATGATTATTCTCGTATCCATCAATTCTCTGCACATTTTGATGCCAATACGGTTTGGGAGGGGGTACCGGGGCCGTTGGCCGTGTATGCCCAATCGTTGTCCGACGTCGAGGCCATCGTACGTATCAGCCAAGATAATGACCAGATATTGGCCAACGAAGACCGGAGCATCGTGCTCGATGGTTTCGCAACCGCCGACGTAGATAGCACGTTCTTCGACCTGTTCAATTTTGAACTACTCAATGGGACCGGAGTCTCACTGTTCCCGAATCCGCATAGTATCATACTGACCGAATCGACAGCCCGGAAGTTCTTCGGCAACGATGACCCAATGGGTAAGGTCCTTCAATTCAGGGGCGAAAACTTCACTATTACCGGGCTGCTACGCGACTTCCCGGATAATTCGTCCATTGCATTTGATGCTATCCTACCCATGGCCCGCTACGCACAGCAATTTACTGCCAATGGTGGGAATGGCGAGTGGAAAACCATCGATGTGGACGTAGGCAGTTTCAACTTTCAAACTTTTGTCAAACTAAGAGATGGTGCAAAGCCGGAAGCGGTTGGTGCAACGTTTACCCGACTATATGCAGATGCCCGGAATGGGGAAGTTAGCGTGCAGTTTAAGTTACAGCCGCTCGCGGATATCCACCTGATTAGTGCGGATGGAAACACCGCTGCCGCACGGATGGTGCAGATATTCCTGCTCATTGCCATCATGGTACTGGCTATCGCAGCCGTCAACTACATCAACCTAACCACGGCCCGGGCATTGGTTCGGGCGCGTGAGGTGGGTATCCGCAAAATAGTGGGCGCTAACAAGCTGCAACTCTTTTCACAATTTACCATAGAAACCACAGTGCTATTCGGGCTAGCGCTGTTGTTCGCCCTCGGGCTGATTTTTATGCTCATGCCGCTCTATAATAATATTGCGGGCAAGCAACTCCAGTTTTCCTTATCCAACATAGCAATATGGAAAGTCGTTGCTTACTCCGCATTGGGCACCTTACTGGCCGCGTCTATCTACCCGGCATTGCTGCTTTCGGGGTTCCAGCCATTACATGTAATGAAAGGGAAAATGGCCACCGGCATGGGCTCTACCTTCCTACGGAAAGTCCTTGTAGTCTTCCAGTTTGCTATCTCCATGGTGCTCATCGTTGCCACTTTGGTTATCAGTGGCCAAATGACCTATATGCGGGAAATGGACCTTGGCTACGACAAAAGCTACGTGTTCAGTGTACCGCTCACCGGAGATGTGGTAAAACACGTCGATGCCGTAAAAAACGAATTACGGAATCATCCTGGTATCGTTAATGTAGCCCTTTCGGATATATATGATATCACCAATTCCCAGAATGCTACCGGCGACCTTGAGTGGCCCGGAAAACCTGCGAACAGTAACCTGATCATCACCCAGTCAATAATCGACAACGGCTTCATTCCCACCATGGGCATTGAATTACTGGAAGGGCGAAATTTAACGGGCACCGCGGCCGACAGCAACCTATATATCGTCAATGAAGCAGCCGTGCAGGCGATGGGGCTGACGCCACCCTATGTGGGTACCCCCATCAGCTTCCACAGTCGCCCTGGAACAATTGCCGGTGTGGTCAAAGATTTTAATTTTAAGCCCCTTAAGGAGAAAATCGGTCCGTTGCTTTTCTTCAATTGGTGGAAAGGCAATATATTATACGTGCGTACCACGGCCACAGCCGCCTCCTCCGCCATCAAGGCGGCTGAACAGCAGTATAAAAAATATGCGGGGGATGCCCCGTTCACCTACACCTTCGTCGATAAGCAGTTCGAAGCCAAGTACCGAGCCGATCAGCGTGCAGGCTTACTTTTCAACATCTTTGCCGGCATTGCCATCTTCATTTCCTGCCTTGGTCTGTTGGGGCTTTCCACATATACAGTACGCCAGCGCGTAAAGGAAATCGGCATCCGGAAAGTGCTGGGGGCAAGCACAGGGAGCATTGTACAACTGCTGTCCGCCGGGTCGATTCTATTGGTGCTCTTGGCCGTCGTCATCGCATCACCCGTCGCGTGGTGGGTGATGACCAAATGGCTGGATGACTTTGCCTACCGGACCGATGTACACTGGTGGATGTTTGGGGTGGCTGGACTTGCGGCAGTGATGATTGCTCTGCTTACGGTAAGCGGGCAGGCTATACGGGCGGCGCTGGCCAATCCGGTGGACAGTTTGCGGGATGAATGATTTGTTGAGTTAAGATAAAAAGAGCAAGGAGTAAAGACGGGGCAGTCTGTTGTCTAATGTCTAGTGTCTAATGTCTAATGTCTAAAAAATGATCAAAAATTATTTCAAAACCGGTTAGTTAACTGACTCCCCCACCAATACCTCCAACTCCGCTATCCGTTTATTGCATAGCTCCCCTGCGATCCGTAANTGTCTAATGTCTAAAAAATGATCAAAAATTATTTCAAAACCGGTTAGTTAACTGACTCCCCCACCAATACCTCCAACTCCGCTATCCGTTTATTGCATAGCTCCCCTGCGATCCGTAACAGTGTGGATGTACGGTGGTATAGTGTCCATGCTTCATTTTCATTGACCTCAAAGCCGGCCGCATACCGACTATCCATATAGCTGCTTTTGAGCAAGTTGAAAAGTGTCTTATCCTCTGGGGTATCCCGTGGGAATATCGAAGTAATTTCAGGAGCTATTGTACCACATAACTTAAGCATCCAAGCCAGGTTGTGGGTGCTGGGACGTATATAGAGCATTACTTTGAGCATTGCCTTGCACGCCTGCTCTACGGTTTGATGCAGCATGAATACAGCCATGCTGAATTTATCCTCCATCAGGCAATAGCAAGCGCAGTCCATGAATTGGCAACTATTGTTGAACCAACGCCGCCACCCCTCCCGCGTCTGCTTAAGCAAGGTTTCGTGACATACGAACATCCTGCGTTGGGGTAGGGTATTGGCACGGCTATGGAGCAATGCACCGCATTGAAATACCGTGCCTACGAACGCATCGCCATTGGCTAGTTGCTGCATCGCCTCGGTGTAAGTCATCGCTACTGCCACGTACTGGTGTTCACCCATTTCCACACTATTGGCAATGTGATGAATATCCTGGAGGGGATACTGCTCATGCTCGTTGTATACCAATAGGATTGCCGCATGAAACCACTGCTTGTTGAGTTTATCGGGAGCAAAACAATTCGCATAGCGGACCTCATAGCGTTGAAGTGCGAAGCAAAAAACAAACGCTATCGGCAAGCGTGTTGTAAGTTGTTTGGCCAACCGGCGTAACGCGGCCTGCTGTGCTGCGGAGAGGTCATCGAGATTGATATCCATAACGGTCTATTTAATTATAATATACGTTTTTAATTTGCATACCCTGCCAAGTTCATTAAGTTTGCATCTAGGCATTCCCATACAACAAAGATAATATCTTTAGATAGTTTTTCAATATCAAAGTGGCTCGGCATGAAAAATATTACAGAATCCATTGATTTACAATCTGAAAAAATCGGCCCCCGTCTCAAGGAAATTAGAAATTCATTGGAAATGACGGTAGAAGAATTCTACAGTCCACTGATGAAAGCCTTCAATAACGGCTCTTCAATTGAAAATAACAAGCGTAATCTGGGTAAACGGCTTGCAAAAGATATTATCGAATACTACAACATCAACCCCGATTATCTGCACACCGGCAAGGGGGAGAAGATACTGACGGTACGGCCGTATCACAAAAGGACTTTCCGGCCCCAACCAGACACAAGTGAGGAGAGCGTACCCTTTTTTGACGTCAAACTTACCCAATTGCAGGCGGCTGTCCCCAATATTTTCAGTGAGAGCACACCCGATTATTACGTAGACTACCGCCCCTTCAACGACTGCTCGGCTTACCTACCCATATACGGAGACAGCATGTATCCGCAGTTCGCCAATGGCGAAATCATTGCTGTTAAAGAAGTGACCAACTACGATGTCATTTTATGGGGCGAGGCGTACCTCGTGGTGACCGACGAACGGGCTAACAGCATAATAACCGTGAAACTCCTTCACCAGCACGACGATACCGGCAAAATCATCCTCCGGTCCAGCAATCCGGCATACGCCGGGGATACGGTTATCGACAAATCATCCATCATCCAATTGTATATTATCAAGGGCAAGATTACCCGGAACCAATTGTAATGTAATAGGGTGGTGGCATGGTTTCTTCCTGATAATGAAAGTAAACCTCAAAAAAATAAAAAAGATTAGGGCAGCCCGCGATTTTGGCATCGTTTTCGCTATTACCAGAGTAGGTTTAGGTTGATAGCCCCTAACCCCATTGGGGCGGCCGTCCCGACTAACGTCGGGACGGTTTTTTTATTTTCCGACTACTCCCATTGCCCCTTATTTGAAAATGAATTCCTTAACTTAGTTGCCGCACACTTATATTAATTCAAAACGTTAATTGCATCCCATGAAGAAAATCAGTTTACTTATCGCTACACTGTGCAGTATATTGGTCACTATGGCGCAGGAAGAAGCGCGGTTGCTCAGATTCCCGGCCGTACATGGCAATCAGGTAGCATTTACTTATGCAGGTGACCTTTACATTACGTCTGCCAACGGGGGAATGGCCCGACGCATAACCAGCCACCCCGGCTACGAGCTATTCGCCCGGTTCAGCCACGACGGCAAGCACATCGCCTTTACCGGGCATTACGACGGCAATACCGAAGTTTTCGTCATACCAGCAACAGGCGGCGAGCCAAAACGCATCACCTATACCGCCACCCTGGGCCGCGATGATGTGGCCGACCGCATGGGGCCGAATAATATTGTGATGGGTTGGACCGCCGACGACCAGCACGTGATTTACCGAGGCCGCGGCACCTCGTTCAATGCCTTCAAAGGTAAGCTTTACCTCGCCCCGCTCAGCGGTGACCTCAGCCGGGAACTGCCGTTTTCTGTGGCTTCATGGGCATCTTACAATGCCGACGGCTCCAAACTGGCGATGAACCGCGTATTCCGTGAGTTCCGTACGTGGAAATACTACCGCGGGGGAATGGCCGACGATATCTGGCTCGTCGACCCTGTGACAGGAACATCCGAGAATATCACCAACAATCCGGCGCAGGATGTATTCCCGATGTACTATAAAGATAAAATATATTTTGTGAGTGACCGCGATCGGATTGCCAACCTGTTCGTATACGATACACAAACCAAACTAACCGAGAAGGTGACGAGCTTCACTGAGTACGATGTGAAGTTCCCGACTTTGGGTGGCGATGCGATCGTCTTCGAAAACGGCGGTTACATTTACCACCACAATCTGCTGACTGGCCAAACCAAACAGCTCCATATCACCATTGCCGAGGATTTCGCCTCAGGCCGATCTAAACAGGTGGATGCGTCCAAATTTGTATACAGTGCCGACCTCTCCCCCGATGGCAAGCGGGCAGTGTTCGGCGCCAGGGGTGATGTATTTACCGTACCAGCCAAAACAGGGGTGACCCGCAACCTGACCCAAAGCAGCGGGGCACACGACCGAAACGTGGGGTGGAGCCCCGATGGCAAATGGATAAGCTTCATCTCAGACCGCACGGGAGAAGACGAACTGTACATCCAGCAGCAGGATGGGGCCTCTGCGGCAAAACAGCTTACCAAGGACGGGGGCGCGTATAAATTCAACCCCGTATGGAGTCCTGACAGCAGATACCTGCTTTATGGCGACCGTGGCCAAAACCTATATGCTGTGGATATCCAAACAGGCAGCAGCACATTGGTTGTACACGCAGATGAAGGCACCGTAGGTTCCTACACCTTTGCTCCCGATAGCAAATGGATCGCTTACACGTTACCAGGCAAAGCACGCGAATTTACCGTAATCAACCTCTTTAACCTAGATAGTAAAAAGACGGTGGCTGTAACCGACGCATGGTATAATAGCGGCCAGCCGGAATTCAGTCCCGATGGCAAGTTGCTTTATTTCGTGTCGCAACGCGATTTCAACCCGACCTACGGAAGCACGGAATGGAACCATGTATACAATGACATGAGCCGGCCATATTTCGTACGCTTGAGTGCCAATAGCAAGTCGCCATTTGTGGAAAAAAGCGACGAGGTAACGATAAAAGAAGATAGCGATGGCAACGACAAGGGAAAAGACGACAAGAAAGACCAAGACTCGTCAACGGACGAGGTCGCGGTAACGGTGGACGAGGAAGGGCTGGCCGACCGCATCGAGAGCCTCCCGGTTATGCCCGGGTCATATTTCGGCCTTGTAGCCACAGACGAGGGCCTCTACTATTCGAGCCGTGGGCGTGGCCGCGGCGGACTCAAGTATTTCAATCTTAAAGACAAAAAAGAAACCGATATCGGGGATTTTGGAAACTACAGCATCACCCTCGACCGTAAAAAGATCCTTATCCGTACCGGCGATGGCTTTTTTATCGAGGACCTCGGCAAATCGAAATTGACTCCCTCAAACAAAGTGGATTTAGGCGGGCTGAAAATAACGGTCGACTTGAAAGCCGAATGGAAGCAAATCTACGACGAAAGCTGGAGGCAAATGCGCGATTACTTCTATGCCCCCAACATGCACGGAGTAAACTGGGCAGCCATGCATGATAAATACGCACCGCTACTGCCCTATGTAAACCACCGTGACGACCTCACCTACATCATTGGCGAGCTGATTGCCGAACTGAATATTGGACATGCTTACGTGAACAGCGGGGACCGACCCGACGTGGACCGGATTCCAATGGGATTACTGGGTGCGGTATTGAGCCGTGATGAAAGCGGACATTACCGCATTGACAGCATACTCTCCGGCCAGAGCTGGAATAAGGACCTAGTGTCGCCGCTCCGTGCACCCGGCGTAGGGGCCAAACCAGGCGAATATATCATTGCCATCAATGGCACTTCGATGAGAGACGTAGACAATATCTACGAGACACTCATCGGCAAAGCGGGGCAATTGGTAGAGGTTGAAATAAGCGGTGATGCCTCGGGCCACGGTGCCCGCAAGGTATTGGTAAAACCTATAAGCGATGAATCGGCCCTATACTATCACGAATGGGTGCAGCAAAACATAGCCAAGGTGACGGCGGCCAGTGGTGGCCGTATCGGGTATGTGCACATCCCTGATATGGGTCCGGATGGCCTCAACCAATTCGCCCGGTATTTCTATCCGCAGCTGGACAAAGAAGCGCTTATCATCGATGACAGGGGTAACGGCGGTGGCAACGTATCGCCCATGATCATTGAACGGTTGCTCCGCAAGCCAGGCTTAGGCACGATGCGACGAAATAGCAAAACGGCATCCATCAAACCCGATGCACACGTGGGTCCAAAAGTGTGCCTCATCGACCAGTACTCCGCATCCGATGGTGACCTGTTCCCCTGGCAGTTCAAGTATTATGGTATCGGCCCGCTTATCGGCCAACGTACCTGGGGTGGGGTAGTGGGTATCAGCGGATCGTTGCCGTTTATCGATGGCGGCGACATGCGTAAACCCGAGTTTGCACATTTCGCAGCGGACGGTTCATCCTTCATAATCGAGGGAGAGGGTGTTCACCCAGACATCGAAGTGGTAAACGACCCTTACGACGAGTACCAGGGCAACGACAGCCAGTTGGCTAAGGGTATCAGTGTATTACTGGATAAACTAGCTGAAGGCGGTACAACAGGAGTCCCCACGATACCTGACTTTCCGGATAAATCAAAATAAAACAGAAAGGTTTCCCGATGGCTTTGCTCCCTTATCGCAAAGCCATCGGGATTTTTTATGACTTTATATCAAACCCGTGAGCCAGGCAGGATAAACACCGAGCAATAAGGTGATGAGCGCCGCCAAGAAAAACACCACACGATAAGGCCCACTAACCACTATTGCATCACGGTCCAACGGTTTGAAATACATGGCCACAATAACCCGGAAATAATAGAAGATACCCATGGCGGCATTGATAACGGCAAGCACTACCAGTAGCACCTGATAATCTGCCAATACGCCTGAGAACATCATAAACTTACCTACGAATCCTGCCGTAAGCGGTATCCCTGCCAACGATAACATGGCGATAGCGATGGCAAGCGACAAGTATGGGTTCTTTTTTGCCAAACCGTTGAACGCCTCAAAATGTTCGCTCCCCGTTGCCCTTTTAACAAGAATCAGTGACCCGAAACCGATAATGGTAGACAGTGAATATGCGGTGACATAAAACAACACCGAATTGGCTGAGGTAGCCCCGATGGCCACAATGGCGAATAATAAATAACCGGCGTGCGAAATACTGGAGTAAGCCAGCATCCGCTTCACACTCTGCTGCACAATTGCTGTCAAGTTACCTACAAATAAAGTGATAATGGTCATCACCAGAAGCACCGGTACCCAGAAGTCCTGCAAGGGAATAAAACAAAAATAGAATAGCCGTAGGAACCCGGCGATAGCCGCTGTCTTAACAACAGTCGCCATGAATATTGTAATCAATATCGGCGAGCCGTCGTAGACATCGGGAGTCCAGAAATGGAATGGCGCAGCACCCAATTTAAAGGCTAAACTAACAATCAACAGTAAGATACCGGCGTAAAATAATGGCGATATTCCTTGTGGATTTGATACAACATATTCCTTGATGGCAGCCAGATCAAACGAACCGCTGGCACCGTACAATAAAGCAATACCAAACAGCAGAAATCCCGTGGAATATGCGCCCATCAAAAAGTACTTTAATGCTGCTTCATTAGAAGCAAAGTCCTTCTTCCGGATACCTGCCAGAATATACAGTGCCACGGACATGATTTCTATTCCGATAAACAGCATCGCCAGGTTGTGGAACGACACGACCAGCACCGCACCGGTGAGCGAAAACAGGAGGAGTGCGTAGTACTCAGCGACATGCGGACTTGATTTATCGAAATAATCTTTGGATAATAGTAATACCAATATAGTCAGGATCACACATACTACCGAGAATACTACTGCAAAGTGGTCAAACAGCACCATACCGCTATACAGTGGTTCGGCGGTTTTACCCCATTGTACGCCGTATAGTACCACGGTGGCAACAAGGCCAAGCAGCGATACCGGCAACAGTGCTCTCCGGGCTTTAAATAGTCCTAGGTATAGCACTAATATAGCTAACAAAGACAACGTAATGATTGCACTCATGTTTCGTTTATTATCTTAATCCCTCCGGTAAATCTTCCGTGGGGTATGATTCTTTCGTTCTATTTAACCAGACTCACTTTATTGATTAATTCGGTAACTGCCGCCTCGGAGATACCCAGCAACGGCTTCGGATACACTCCGATACCGATCACCAATACCACTACCACTGCCAGTACAATCCATTCCGTCCCGCTGACGTCTGCAAAGCCACTGGTTTGGGCGTTCGGCTCGCCCAGCATCACTTTCTGATACATCCGCAACAGATACACGGCGGCCAGGATGATAGTAAGCCCACCGAATACAGCATACCAAATCCCGTATTGGTAAATACCTATCAGCAATAAGAACTCGCCGACGAACCCATTAGTAACCGGCAAACCGATTGCCCCCATCACAATGGTCAAAAACATAATCGCCAGTGCCGGTGCCGATTTGGCGATCCCTCCCATGGCTGCCAAATCACGTGTGCCCAACCGGCGGATAAGAATATCGGCAACAAAGAAAAGGCCCAATACGCTGATCCCGTGGTTGACCATCTGGATGATGGCTCCCTGCAATCCCTGTACGTTCCATGCAAAAACCCCGGCCCCTATGAGCCCTACGTGTCCAATGGATGAATAGGCAATCAGTCGCTTCGCATCGTTCTGCTTGAACGCGATGATGGATGCATAAACCACACCGATTATACACAGCACCAATGCCAACTGTCCATAGGCAGCTACCCCCAGCGGCGCAATCGGAATCAACCAACGGATAAGGCCGTAAACACCCATTTTGAGCATGATGGCAGCCAACAGCATGGTACCGGCTGTAGGTGCTTCGGTGTATGTATCCGGCTGCCAGGTATGGAAGGGGAAAATCGGCATCTTGATTGCAAAGGCGATGAAGAATGCCCAGAAAATCCACCGCTGCGTACTGGCGTCGAGTGCCAGCTGGTAAAACGAGCTAAGCTCATAATCGCCCGATGGTACTTGCACATGCAGGTAGATAATTGCAACCAACATCAATAGGCTGCCGAAAAAAGTATAGATGAAAAACTTAATATTTACACGGATACGGTTCTCGCCACCCCACAGCGCGCAGATAAAGTAAATCGGAATCAATGCCACCTCCCAGCCCACGTAAAATGCAAATGCGTCCAATGCGGTAAACACCAGCAGCAGCCCGGCCTGCATGAACAGCACCAACGCGTATAATCCACCTTTGTATTCGTAGCTGAACGCCGAAAGGATAATCAACGGAATCAGTCCGTTGGTAAGCAGCACCAATGGCAAGCTGATACCGTCAATACCGATGTGGAAGTTAATACCCAAGGCAGGTATCCACGCAAACCGCTGTTCGAATTGCATACTGGCATCGGGCACGAAATTGACCAAAAAAGGGATTGTAGCCGCCACGGAAATCAGCGAAACCAGCAACGCGAGTTGCTTAGCCGCACGCGGCTGCCTTACAAAGGCAAGTGCTATGGCTCCCAGTACCGGAATTAGTAATAGTATAAATAAGTTGTCCATGTACACGATATAACTTCGTCTCGATTAACCGTTAAAAACACCAAAGGCCAGAATCAGTACGGCCGCGATGACCATCATAAAGATATATGACCCCACATTGCCGTTTTGTAAGAGCCGTATCCCTTGGGCCGACTCGCCTACGCGCTTACCCAAGCCATTAACCAGACCATCGATTCCAGCCCTATCCACTATACGGTAGAAGAATACCGATAACGCATTAAGTGGGCGCACAACAAGGGTATCATATAATTCATCCACATAAAACTTATGGTAAGAGAGCTTGGCCAGTACCCCACGTGGAGCATCGTCTGCTTTCGGCACGGTACCTTTGACAGCATATTGCCGATAGGCCACCACGGCCATTACAATTGCCCCAACCGCCGAAACCGCCATAAGAACGTACTCAGTACTATGGTCTAAATGGAATGGCCCCGTAACTGCTGCGGAGTCGGCAAATACCGGGGACAGGAAATTGGCTAGCGCCTGACCTCCACCCAGTGCCGACGGCACATTCAGCAAGCCTCCCACGGCAGATAATACAGCTAGAATAATCAACGGTACCGTCATCGATGCCGGCGATTCGTGCAGATGATCGGCTTGCTCCGTGGTGCCCCTGAATTTGCCGAAGAACGTAAGGGATAACAACCGGAACATGTAAAATGCGGTAAACAGCGCCCCAACGAAACCAAGTACCCACAGCAGCTTATTCGCGGAAAAAGCATGGGCCAGTATCTCATCTTTGGAGAAAAAACCAGATAACGGCGGTATGCCAGCTATAGCAATTGTGGCTACTAACATGGTGACATAGGTGATGGGCAAATGCTTTTTCAGGCCGCCCATGTGGCGCATATCCTGTTCATCGCCCATGGCATGGATTACGGATCCCGCTCCTAGAAATAGTAACGCTTTAAAAAATGCATGGGTGATTACGTGGAAAAAAGCTCCCGTAAATGCGCCCACGCCGAGCCCCAAAAACATATAGCCCAATTGGGATACGGTGGAATATGCCAATACCTTCTTGATATCATTCTGTGTAATGGCAATGGCTGCTGCCAGCAGGGCCGTACAGATACCAATAGCGGCTACTATTTGAAGCGTGACCGGCGAGAGGGTAAATAGGATATTAGACCGAGCAATCATATAAATACCTGCGGTAACCATCGTAGCCGCGTGGATCAATGCCGACACCGGCGTTGGGCCGGCCATCGCATCGGGTAACCACGTAAACAATGGGATCTGGGCCGACTTACCTGTAGCTGCCACAAACAGCAATAGTGTGACTAACAACAGCGTGGTATCGCCCATAGCCATACCGGCAGCTTGGGGAAAGACACCGGTAAATTCCAGCGTACCGAAGGTATTGAATATCAAGAACACCGCAATCAGGAAACTGAGGTCGCCGATACGGTTCATCACGAATGCTTTCTTTCCGGCACTGGCAAATTCTTTATTCTTAAACCAAAACCCGATCAGAAGGTATGAGCACAGCCCTACGCCTTCCCAGCCAATGAACATCACGGCGTAGTTTGACCCCAGTACGAGCACTAGCATGAAAAAAACAAACAGGTTGAGGAATGCGAAAAACTTGGCAAACCCTGCATCATGTTTCATATAGCCTATGGAGTAGACATGGATAAGAAATCCGATACCCGTGACAATGAGCAGCATAATCGCACTCAGGGGATCCACCAAGAATGAAAGCGATACTTCCAAGCTTCCTGCAGCAATCCACTCGAAAACAGACTGTATAAAGACGGCGGGCTCACCAGCCTGCCGGGCTGTGTACACCTCGGCGAACACACCGCAGCTCAATAGAAAGGACGCCAGTACCACCCCGCTACCCAGCAGCCCTACCAAGGGCTTCGACAGCACATTCCTCCCCAATCCGTTGAGCAGAAAACCGACCAAGGGTAATAGTGGAATCAACCAAATTAAATCTATCATCTTTGTTAATCGTTCAAAATCTTCTATTCTCAAATCGCCAAGTCAACATTTCGCAATCACCCCCTTAGCCTGTTCAGCGCGTTGATGTCGACCGACCGTGTATTCCGATATACCATCACGATGATGGCCAAACCCACGGCAACCTCCGCAGCCGCCAGCGCCATGATGAAAAATACAAATACCTGCCCGGCTGCATCGCCATGGTGTACGGAGAATGCTGTCAGCAGTAAGTTCACCGAGTTGAGCATCAACTCGACGGACATCATGATGATAATGACGTTGCGTCGTATCAATACGCCCATAACGCCGATAGTGAAAATAATACTACAAAACAGGATATAATGATTGAGGGGCACACCCTGTATGTTTTGTACGATGGTTTCCATTTATACTTTCTTTGGATCGTTCTTGGCCAATAACACCGCTCCTACCATGGCGGTCAACAATAGAATCGAGGATATCTCAAAAGGTAACAGAAAATCGCTAAACAGCACCTTCCCGAGATTAGACACGAGCCCGATATCGGGGTTTTTAAGCACTACTGGATCTGAGATCTGCAATAGCCGGAAGGAGGCCGCTAAGGTCACCAGCAAGCACATCCCTGCAATTACACCCATAAATTTCACCAAGTTGGATTTAAGTGGCTCCGTATCCTTATTGAGGTTGAGCAGCATCAGCACGAAGAGGAACAGCACCATAATCGCACCCATGTACACGATGAAATTGACAACGGCCAGAAACTGTGCGTTCAAAAGGATATAATGCACCGTAAAGGTGAAAAAGGTGATAACTAGATAGAGTACGCTGTGCACCGGATTCTTGGTGAAGATGGTCATCAGCGCAAAAAAGATAGACAAAAAGGCTACAAAATAAAAAACGCTCATGCTGCTTTACTAGGGGTTATCCGCGGACTAAGCCGTGGGTTCATGTTTTTCTTTATAATCAAACCGGGGTTCCACCAATTTGTCTTTACCATAAATAAAATCCTTGCGTAAGTAATCGGCTGTCACATGCGGGCCATCCAAATAAATGGCCTCTTTGGGACATGCCTCCTCGCATAACCCACAGAATATACAGCGGAGCATATTGATTTCATATACCGCAGCATACTTTTCTTCCCTATACAGGTGTTCCTCCCCCTTTTGACGCTCGGCAGCGATCATGGTGATGGCCTCGGCCGGGCACGATAGCGCACATAATCCACACGCCGTGCACCGTTCACGACCCTCTTCGTCGCGCTTCAGCGAATGCTGCCCACGGAAATTCTTAGAATAGGGCCGCTCCACCTCCGGATACCTTACCGTAGGGATAGGTTTAAAAAAATGCTTGATGGTAATGGATAACCCTTTGAAAATTGCCGGGAGGTAAATGCGCTCCCAAAAACCCATGGGCTTCTGCTCAAAAACCTTCTTCCTATTACTTAGAGACTGCATATCGTTTCCCCCAACCAAATTTCATTAAAAAAACGTATCATTGATAATAGTAATAACTCCTGTCAGCACGATATTGGCTATTGCCAATGGAATCAAGACCTTCCACCCTAGATTCATCAATTGATCGTAGCGGAATCGCGGCAATGTCCACCGAATCCACATAAAGAAAAAAATGAAGGCAAAAATCTTCGCGAAAAACACGATGACGCCAATGATCGTAATCCAGTTCTGGGAGAGGCCAAGGTCGTACATGAAGGGGAAGTTATATCCACCGAAGTAGAGCGTAGCCATCAGTGCTGAGGAGACAAACATATTGATGTACTCGGAGAACATGTAAAGCCCGAGTTTCATCGATGAATATTCAAGGTTATATCCCCCGATCAACTCGGTCTCGCACTCAGGCAGGTCAAATGGTACACGGTTGCATTCCGCAAACGCGCACACCAGGAAAATCAGGAAACCCAGGGGTTGCACCCATATATTCCAGTTGACAAATCCCGATTGCTGCTCGACGATTTCCTTTAGCGAAAGGGTTTGGGTAACCATGAGCAACGCAATGAGGGCAAGGCCCATAGCCAGCTCGTAGCTGATGCTTTGGGACGCCGCGCGTACCGCACCCATCAGCGAAAACTTATTGTTTGAAGCCCATCCACCCAGCATGATGCCATACACACCCAAGGCAACCACTCCGAACATATACAGAACGCCGATATTCACATCCGTCACCTGCAGTTCTATCACGCGGTCGCCGATGGTAAGTGACTGTCCCCATGGAATGACTGCACTACCTATACAGGCGGTGATGATGGCAATGGTGGGGCCGAGGATAAACAGCGATTTATGGGCACCGGCCGGTATGATCTCCTCTTTGAAGAAGAATTTGCCTCCATCGCACAGTGGCTGTAGAATTCCAAAAGGGCCTGCTCGGTCGGGACCAAATCGGTCTTGCATGAACCCCGCCACCTTACGTTCGGCCAAAGTCGAATACATCGCAATCACCAAGGTGACCACAAAAATGAGGGTGACCAATACTACTTTTTCAATGACAAACGCCAATTCCATATCTTGTACTTCCAATTTTCCAAGTCAACACATTTTCTCTTCAACACGCCTTACGGTAGCAGCCGCTCTGTCCGTTCAA
Organism: Parapedobacter soli; assembly: GCF_025460835.1. Classification (GTDB taxonomy): domain Bacteria; phylum Bacteroidota; class Bacteroidia; order Sphingobacteriales; family Sphingobacteriaceae; genus Parapedobacter; species Parapedobacter soli. Next base: position 241,259 of record NZ_JAMXAY010000001.1, read on the forward strand.
GCTGTTCCTTATTCGCCTCTTGCAGGGCTAAATTCTTTTTGACCACCGGTGGTGGATTGAACTGTTCGTAGTGGTTTGCAGAAATTACCGAAGTCCGCTTCACTTTCCGTGGTCCTTCAATGACCCAGTCGGCGGTCGCTTTCTTATCAAACCGGCATGTATTGCATATAAATTCTTCTGCCTCGCCGTAGGTATCCTTCCTTGCGGTAACTCGTAGCACCTCTTCTCCTTTATACCAGAGTGTCACCTTGCCGCTACATGTCGGGCAATCGCGGTGGGCCTCGACCGGTTTAGTAAACCACACCCTGTTTTTGAAACGGAATGTCTTGTCGGTCAGTGCGCCTACCGGGCATACATCAATCATATTACCCGAAAACTCATTGTCTACCGCTTTTTTGATATAGGTAGAAATCTCGGCGGCATCTCCCCGGCCCAACACACCGTGCACACGTTGTGGCGTAAGTTGGTCGGCCACCATCACGCAGCGGTAGCAGAGGATGCATCGCGTCATGTGGAGCTGTATTTTATCTCCGATATCAATCTTATCAAACGTACGCCGCTCGAATTCGTAGCGGGTATCTGCTAGACCGTGTTGATAGCTGAGGTCCTGGAGATGGCATTCTCCGGCTTGGTCGCATATAGGGCAATCGAGCGGGTGGTTAATCAGCAAGAACTCCACTACTCCTTTCCTGGCTTCGAGCACTTCCGGTGAGGTGATGTTCTGTACTTCCATCCCATCCATCACGGTCGTGCGGCACGAGGCTACCAACTTTGGCATCGGACGTGGGTCTTTTTCCGACCCTTTGCTTACCTTTACCAAGCACGTGCGGCACTTCCCGCCACTGCCTTCCAGTTTGGAGTAATAGCACATTGCCGGCGGCACCACGTCGCCACCGATCTGGCGGGCGGCATTCATTATCGTCGTTCCGGGAGCAACCTCAACCGGAATACCATCGATAGTCACCTTCAATTTAACATCTTCGGCCATATCATTTCCCCTATCAGCCAAGGCTTACGGTTTCCTGCCCGTGGCTATGTATTCAATCACTTTATACTCAGGCTACCGGTTCCAGTGGATCAGCGTAATGGGCCAGCCCATAATTACGGTGCTGGGCCTCCTGACCATGGCTCACGTGCCATTCAAATTCATCCCTAAAATGCCGGATAGCACTAGCTACCGGCCATGCCGCCGCATCGCCCAGTGGGCATATCGTATTGCCTTCGATATTCTTGGCTACATTCACCAGCAGGTCGATATCGCTTGATGAGCCGTGGCCATATTCGATATTATGCAATACTTTCTCCAGCCATCCGGTCCCCTCGCGGCAAGGTGAACACTGGCCACAGCTTTCGTGGTGGTAAAACCGCGAAAAGTTCCACGTGTTCCGCACGATGCACTGGTCTTCATCAAATGCAATGAACCCGCCGGATCCCAGCATTGTACCACTTTGGAAACCTCCATCGGCCAACGACTCGTAAGTCATCAGGCGCGGCTCGCCATTCAGTGTTTTCAAGATAAGATTGGCTGGCAATATCGGCACCGACGATCCGCCGGCCACCACCGCTTTCAGTCTTTTCCCATTGGCAATACCGCCGCAATACTCGTCGGAATAAATAAATTCCTCCACGGGCACCCCCAGTTCGATCTCATAAACCCCAGGCTTATTCACGTTGCCTCCGGCAGAAATCAACTTGGTTCCGGTGCTCCGTCCCACTCCGATTTTCGCATATTCCGCACCACCATCGTTGATAATGGGCACTGTGGCGGCGATAGATTCGACGTTGTTTACCACCGTGGGGCAATTATAAAGTCCGGATACGGCAGGGAACGGCGGTTTGATCCGTGGATTACCCCGCTTACCTTCCAACGATTCCAGCAGTGCTGTTTCTTCCCCACAGATATAAGCGCCTCCGCCGGGCTGTACATACAATTCAAGATTGTAACCGGTGCCTAGGATATCCTTTCCCAGGAAGCCGGCATTTTTCGCTTCGGCGATGGCCCTTTCGAGGATACGTATCTGGGGCATCATCTCACCGCGCACGTAGATGTATGAAGTATTGGCTCCCAGCGCATAACTCGACACGATCATCCCCTCAATCAACGCATGGGGGATATGTGTCATCAGATACCGGTCCTTGAACGTACCCGGTTCGGATTCGTCGGCATTACATACCAAATAACGGGGCACCCCTTCCGGCTTTGCCAGAAAACTCCATTTCATCCCCGTTGGGAAGCCTGCACCACCACGGCCCCGCAAGCCTGATGCCTTAACCTCTTCAACCACCTCGTCGGGGGTAAGCGTCTTCAATGCTTTCTCGACAGCCCGATATCCTCCCTTTTGACGATATACGTCGAAAGTCTGGATACCTGGAACATCGATATGTGTCAATAATAACTTACGAGCCATAATTATCAGCTTTCTGCTGTCAGCTCTCGCCCTTCAGCTTTATTCTTAAGTTCGTCAATCAGTTTGTCTATCTTTTCCTCGGTCAGGTTTTCATAAAAGGTGTATTCAGGCCCGATTTGCAGTACGGGACCGTAGCCGCATGCGGCCATGCATTCCACACCCCGCCAGCTAAACAACCCGTCGGGAGTAACCTCGCCTTCCTTCACCCCCAGCCGCTGCTCGATGTGTGCCATGATGCGTTCCGCACCCACCAGGCAACAGGGTCCCGTGCGGCATACTTCCAAAACGAATTTACCCGGTGGCTGCAGGAAGAACATGGTATAAAAGGTAGCCACCTCATACACCTCAATGGGTTCGAGATTGAGGTAAGCCGCTACGCTGTCCATCGCGGGTACGCTCAACCAGCCATATACCGCCTGCACTTCATGCAATATCGGTAACAGTGCCGACTTTTGCCTTCCTTCCGGATAGCGTGCTACGATTTCGGCAAATTTGCCCAGCATCTCTTCCGTGAATTCCACGGGCTCATTATGTTTTACACTAAGCATCCAATTCTCCTGCTATAATGTTTAAACTACTCATATTGATTATAGCATCGGACAGCAACATCCCGCTGCTCATCGGTGCATACATCTGATAGTTGATGAATGATGGCCTGCGGAAGTGCAGCCGGTAGGGCGATCTACCGCCATCACTGATCAGGTAAAAGCCCAATTCGCCGTTTGCCCCTTCCACGCAATGGTACACCTCATTCTTCGGTGGGTCAACCTCGCCCATCACAATCTTGAAATGGTAAATCAGGGCCTCCATGTTGTTATATACCTGTTCTTTTGGCGGCAGGTAGAAGTCCGGCACATCGGCATGGAAAACACCTTTCGGCTCCCTGTCAATTTTATCGAGCGCCTGCTCAATGATTTTCAGGCTCTCCCACATCTCGTTGTTACGAACGATAAAACGGTCGTAAACATCTCCTTTAGTACCCACGGGGATATCGAAATCAAACTCTTCGTATGATGAGTAAGGTTCGCTTACCCTTACGTCGTAATCGACTCCTGCTGCCCGCAATAGGGGGCCACTCCAACTGTAGCTCAACGCCGTTTTGGCGTCTACTGCTGCCACATCCGCCGTGCGGTCGATAAAAATCCGGTTACGGTTAAAAAGATCTTCAAATTCGCGCAGCACCGGTGGGAACCGCTTTAGAAACTCGCGGATCTTGGCAAATGCCGTATCGTTGAAATCGCGTTCAAACCCGCCTATCCGGCCAATATTGGTGGTGAGCCTGGCCCCACAAATCTCTTCGTATATTTCGTAAATGAATTCGCGTTCCTGCAACACATACAAGAAGCCGGAAAACGCTCCTGTATCCACACCCAGAATACCGTTACAGATGATGTGGTCGGTAATACGCGCCAGCTCCATGATAATCACCCGCATATACTGGACCCGCTTGGGTATCTCGATACCGAGAAGCTTCTCGACCGTCATATGCCAGCCCATGTTGTTAATGGGTGAGGAGCAATAGTTAAGCCGGTCGGTCAATGGCGTGATCTGGTAAAACGGGCGGTGCTCGGCAATCTTTTCAAAAGCACGGTGGATGTATCCAATGGTGGACACCCCACTGACGATGCGTTCCCCATCCACTTGAAGGACATTCTGGAATACACCATGTGTCGCAGGGTGTGTGGGCCCAAGATTGAGCGTAAACAGCTCGTCTTGCGGATCGTTATCGCTAAAAACAGGCTTATTGTGCGTTATTTTAGAAACCGAGTCGCTCATAATATCTTACCTTCCGAAGAAATAGTCTTTCTTGTCTACTTTATTGGAATCCTCCAACGGATACTCTTTCCGCATTGGGAACACCTCCATATCGTCTACATTCAATATGCGGCGGAGATCCGGATGCCCCACAAACTGTATCCCAAAAAAGTCGTATGTTTCACGTTCCATCCAATTAGCGCCATCCCACAGCGCTGTGGCCGTTGGTATCGCCGGGTACTTGCCATCAACGAAAACCTTGATGCGGATTCGCATCCTGTTGATCAGGCTGTGTACATGGTAAACCACAGCCAGTTCCTTATCCTTTTCAGGGTAATGCACTGCCGTAATGTCCGTTAGGTATCCGAATTGCAATTCCCCATCGGTTTTTAGGAATTCGAGGACATCCAATAGCTGCGTTGTATCGGTTTCAACGGTGAGCAAACCGAAAGGCTCCGACACATTGCGGATAGCATCGTCGACAAACCGCTCCTGAAGCCGCTGCAATATACCGTTATTATCGAGTTTAGCCATAAGTCTGTATTCCGTACTTTTCCAGCATCGCTTTGTACTCGGGCGAATTACGTCTGTTCAATGGTTCGTTTTTAACGATTTCCTGCAGGCGCATCACACCATCCAGTATGGCCTCGGGCCGCGGCGGGCATCCGGGCACATATACGTCTACAGGGATAACCTCGTCAATACCCTGCAACACCGAATAGGTATCGAATATCCCACCGCTCGATGCGCAAGCACCGACCGCGATGACCCAACGTGGTTCGGCCATCTGAATATATACCTGTCGAAGTACCGGCGCCATCTTCTTTGCGATGGTACCCATTACCAACAACATATCAGCTTGCCGCGGTGAAAAACTGGGTCGCTCGGCACCAAAACGGGCCAAATCGTAATGGGCGCCCATCGTTGCCATAAACTCAATACCGCAGCACGATGTTGCAAATGGCAATGGCCACAACGAATTGGCCCTAGCCAACCCGATGACCTTATCCAGCTTCGTCGCGAAAAAACCCGACCCTTCCACGCCAGGCGGCGCTGGCGCCAATTTAATATCACTCATGCTTACTCCGGTCTTACCTCAAAAAAAACTCACCTATATTTAGATATAGACGAGTCACAAAATTACAATATATTGACTGCTTATCGGGCTAATTGTATTATTTAGAAACGTTCTAACGTGCCCGGTTCAATCCCACTCTAACGCTTTACGTTTGATGATATAAATAAATCCAAGCAGCAATAACCCCATAAACACAAACATCTCAATCAGCCCAGACAACCCAAATTCTCGGAAGTTTACTGCCCATGGGTACATAAAAATCACTTCGATGTCAAAAATCACGAATAAGATGGCTACGATAAAGTATTTGATGGAAAACGGTTGACGCGCATTCCCGATTACTTCAACGCCCGACTCAAACGCTCCTAGCTTATTCTCGGTCCTTACCTTGGGTCCGATAAGGTGTGTGATGATAATTGTTCCTACGCCAAATCCGGCAGCTACAATCAATTGGATCAATATAGGTACAAAGTCTTGGGGGGTACTCAATAGTTCCGATTCCATCGCGTATACATTAATTAAGGTGGGACAAAGCTAAAAAATAAAGCGCTAATTCAGAAATCAGCGCTTTATTAGATTTGTTGTTCACTTAGCCCCCACGGGGGGACTGCTAATTATGCTATTCGCCAGTGGTGTCCGCTGCCGTTGCTTGTTCCAAGAATTGCATTGTTTGTTTAGCGTATGCATTCTCAGGATCCAGTTTCAATGTTTCCGTTAGGTAATCCCGGGCTTTTTGGTATTCACCGTTTTTCGCACTGATAGCAGCGAGGTTATTGTAAATCTCGATGAAATTGTTCTTGGCCTTTTGCACTTCTGCATCCCCTTTTTCCTTCACCACTTCGATATATTTTTCGAAATAAGGAACTGCCAGCCCCTTAGGTTGCTCATTGTCGTCCAACAGGTTGTTGATCCTGGCTTTGAACAGGTACGCATCTTGCGTGGTTGGTGCCTTTTCAATGACCACACCAAAAGCCGCATCCGCCTTATGCAATAATTCGGTTTCTGCCTGGCCCCGCTCAGCTACAGGTTTTGTAGCAACGGCATAATATGCAGCGTATCCAAGGTAGAAGTTATCGTAGATAAAATTACGCGACGCGGGGGTAGATGCGGCAATCTCAAACACTTTGGACGCATCCACGAATTTCTTGTCGGCGAAAAGTTCTTTACCCACATCGTTCAAGTCATCAGCGATGGACGAGTCGGCGGCAACCGCCTTCTTCAGCTGGGCAATCCCTTCGTTGAACAGCGCTTCTTCCGTAGGGTTACTTTGGGTTGCCAATTTAATATCGGCGAGCCCCAAGTGCAGGTAATCACGTGGAATGATCCGCTCAGCTTCCATACGGGTAAACAGCTTATCCAACGCTTCCTTACTTTCCTGGAATTGTTTGTTCTCATAGGCAGAATAACCCAGGTAGCGCAATACTTTCGGATTGACATCTTCCAGCTGTGCTAATTCCGCTGCCTGTACCTGCAGCTCTTCGTAGTCTTTTACATACACCAGGAAGTCTGCATAACGGATCCGCGAATCTACTGTGTAATCAGTTTTATCCATGTACTGTTTGTAGTACTTCACGGCTTCCTGGTTGCGCGCGTTATAATCTTCAATCGTTGTTGCCGTATTGGCCCACGCGTGGTAGGTCTCGGCCAGTTCGCGGAATGTAGGTGCGTAATCAGGCACCTCTTGGGCAATCTGGTTCAGTCCATCAATCGCTTCTTGCCATGCATGAGACAACCGCGTAATCACTTGCAATTGAACACGTGCGCGCGTCAGTGTGTTATCCAGCAGCGATGCATCGCGGTAGTTCACGTATGCCGGGCTAGCGCTCTCCAGCCCGAAATAAGCGTCGCCTAATGCGAGGGGAATCATGGGGTCGGTTGTGTTTTTCGCTTTCGCCTGGTCCAAGTACTCAACAGCTTTTTGGTAGTTGGGCTTGGGCGCATCAATATAGGCCCGCCCGATATGGTACAGTTCCAAGTAGTCCTTACGTTTTAGCTTGGTGGTCGCCTCTGCAAATTTGGCAGCGGCAGCCGACTCATTGCCTTCGTAAAGCGCAATGATTCCCTGTCCTACCTTATTCAAATTATTCTTTGGATCGGCTACCAACCCTTGATCGAAAAGGACTACTGCAGAATCCAAGTGGTCGTTATGTACGTATACGAGCCCCAAATAAAAGTAATTTTCACCATCTTTAGGCTTATTCTTTACAAGCGTCTCCAACATCTGCTTGGCTTTAGCGAACTGCTCCGCATCAATCGCTTTCTTCGCGTCGTCCAAGCTTTGCGCTTGCACTCCCGTAACCACAAAAGCAAGGGATATACCCCATATCATTGCTTTTTTCATCATTTTTACTCTATTTAGTGTTAAATCTATTACTTCCTAATAATCAATTCCCTCGGCGGCAGGCTATCCGGCATCAGCCCAGACTTCAAGATAATCCGCTGTCCCGACAATCCTGTGAGGAAAGCTGCAAACCCCATGCCTAAACCCTTACGGGGTTCGGCATTGATAATGTAGACCGAACGCGACAATGGGTAAATACCCTCAGCCAAATTCGACTGGGAAGGCTTGTAGAACCCATCCGACCCCGGCTTACCGGCCTGGTTGCGCACCCCGAGTACCTTTATGCCTTCTGCATACCGCTGCAGCGCACTATCAGGCCTTACTACCCAGTTCAAGCCCAGCACACCGATGGTTTGGGGTGTCTCATAGACGTATTTCAATACCTCGCTATTCGACTTCATCGCATATACCCCCTCTGCTGGCAACGAATCCACCTGGGCCAAATCCTTTAGGTAACGTACCGTACTGGAATTCGGGTTATCAAACACCAGTCTTACATCGCCTAACGAACCTCTTCCCCGCATCACATCGATGATGTCATCGACGGTGATTATCGAATCGGCACTGCTTGCATTCACCACCAGCGCGAGCGCATCTTCAGCAAACCGATGCACCCTAGGCCGAAACTGGCGGGCTTCAAAGAACGTCATTTCCTCCGCATTCAACAGCCGGGTCAGCACTGCGACCTCCACTTCGTTGTTCACTAGTTTGGTCACAATCTGATTCTCTTGGGCAGACGACAATTCCACGTCTGCGGCCCTATACAAGTGCTCGAAAACCGCCACTTGTTCTTCCATAATCGGAAGCAATGTCTCGTCTACCAAGACCTGCAGCTTACCGCCCACGATAGTTTGGTTTTCTTTCGGTTTCGGGTTGCTGCATGCCCCCAATACCACCAAGAGTCCAAAAATGTGCCGTAATATTACTAATTTTTTCATAGCTATGAAAAAAATAACCTTTTTTTACTAGCCATTCCTCCTATCGGTTTTGCCAGAGCCGCACAAAACGAAAGAACGAGTATACCACCAATAACAGGCCGAATAACACACGATACGTACTATCCAACTTAAGCGGAAAATCCTTCCAGAAGATAATCACGAGGCCTAATGCGAGGTAAAAACCAAACATAAACAGCCCTAAAATAGACAGAAACCGCTTGGTGGGCGATTTCTGTCTGCCATTATTATCTTTATGATAGTGCGGCACCTTTTTTTATTGCTGAAGGTTAAGCCGGATTGGCAGGGTATACGCTACCCGTACCGGCCTTCCGTTCTGGATACCGGGGCTCCACTTAGCGGCCTTTTGAAGCAGCTTAACCGCCGCTTCGCCCGTACCGTATTTCAAATCCCTCACGATTTTGATATCCGTTAAGCTACCGTCGCGTTCTACAACGAACGACACTTGAACCTGGCCATTCACACCGGCTTCAATAGCAGCCTGCGGGTAATCGTAATTCTTACCTACCCATTCCATGAATGCCCTCATCCCTCCTGGGGGATTCGGATCAATTTCCACCGATTGGAAAATATGATCTGATGCCGTTTCGGTCACTTCAGCGTCTATTTCGCCCTCACCTACCGGCAAATCAATCCGGATTTCTGCATTCGGGTCACCTTCGATGGTCTTCGACCCAGGGTCGGCCAGCTTCAACTGTTCGACCGTAGGCGGCTCTTCATCTTGTACCTGCTCGGCCGGCACCACTTTAGGTTCTGGCATACGCACCTGGTCTACCCGTGGTGGTGGGGGCTCTACTGGTGGAGGTGGGGGTGGCTCCTCCTCGTTCACCGGCGGCGGTTCCGAAAGCACAACTTCCGTCTCTATCAGCCGTTCGACCGGCGCATCTGACTTCATATCCACACCCAACCACCTTGCTATCGCGGGAGCCATGAGCAACAGCACAAAGGCTAGCGAGGCAACCACCAAGCCAATATTGGTGGCCTTGGATGAGAGTTTTCGAAGTTCATAGGCCCCATACTCCTTATTCCGCCCCTCAAACACCACATCGAGCCATTCCTTCTTAAAAATATCTAATTTATTCGTACCAAACATGATCTATTGTTTTGTGTGGTGATTGTTAATCATTGTATAAGCCATCCCGTTCCAACACTTCTATTTCCGGCTCGCTAATGGTTCCGATCATATATTGCTTAGCCCCCACAATGTTCATCTCGTCCAGTATATCCACGAGATTACGGTGTGTGGATTTATCACTGGGCCGTATCACCACGATGAGTCCCTCTCCGGTGCGTTGCGGTATCTCTTCCAGCTTCTGAAGCAAAATCGGGCGGATCCCGTCTTTACCATAGCCTACCACTTCCGGCCCCTCAATCGGGTTACTGTACTCACCCAAGTACCACTCGATTTTATTATTCGAGCCGAGCAACAGGGTCATTGTGCGGGTGTCGGCAATCTCCAACCGGTCTTCTGGATCCTCTTCGTTTTTATCCGGCATAGCCACATCCATGGCATTCGGCTTGTTCAAAGAGGTGGTCAGCATAAAGAAAGTAATAAGCAGGAAGGCCAAATCCACCATCGCAGTAAGGTCTACCCTTCCACCTTGCTTTTTGCTCCTTATCTTGCCGCCTTTCTTGTCGCCGCCGCTATCTTGATTTAATTCTGCCATTGCATTAAAATCTTAATCTATTTAAAAAAACCACCCTAGAAATCCTCATTCCGCAGCGCTGTGATCAGGCTGAACTTATTCACCTTCTGGCTTTGCAGGATATCCATCACCTTCTTTATAGATGGGTATTTCTCATCGGCATCTCCTTTTATCGAGAGCCGCATTTCCTCATTTTTCAGCTCTTTGGTAGCCACCCGTGCGGAATAAATCCAGTGGAACAGCTGATTGGAGAGCTCCTTGGTGGTATCGGCCGGGATACCCGGCTGTAACCCTGGGCGAACACGGTCATTGGCATCCATATTGATGATTTCCTTCAAATTTCCCATCGGTACACCAAATGTTTCCATAACGGCAAAGCGTGTCCGTTCTTCAGGGGTAAAGGGGATGGAGTACTTTTCTGACATCAACTCCAGCATCCGCTCCCTGATATCGCGTCCTTTTACACCGAAGAAAATCTTTCCGTTATCGCCTACGGTGATCAGCCCGAAGTTTTCATCCGGCACCTTCACTTGCGTTACAGACGCTGGCGTATCTACCTCCACTGGCTCCGGCTGTCTTGCTGTGGCCGTCAATATAAAAAATGTAAGCAGCAGAAAGGACACATCACACATGGCGGTCATGTCTATTGTCGTACTTGCTCTTTTAACTTTTGCCCTTGCCATAACGTTTTCCTTATAATTACTATTTACTGATAAGATGCATAGTTATCCGGCTTTCCATAAAACCGGATAAAAAATATGCTACTTGTGGCTCGCCGCATAGGTTTGTACGATGGAAAAGCCCGCTTCATCTATCGAGTAGGTGAGCGTATCTATCTTAGAAGTAAAGATATTGTAGAAAACGATTGCAACTGCAGATGTAGCGATACCTGTTGCCGTATTTACCAAGGCTTCAGAGATACCGTTTGCCAGCTGTGCCGAGTCTGGCGAACCGCCCGTTGCCAACGCTGCAAACGCCCGAATCATCCCGGTTACTGTACCTAATAGACCGGTCAACGTACCGATAGACACCAATGTGGCGATAATTGTGAGGTTTTTCTCAAGCATCGGCATTTCCAACGCGGTAGCCTCTTCGATTTCCTTCTGGATAGCCACGGTGGCCTGCTCGGTGTCTAGGTTCGGATTGGCAGATACATCTTTGTATTTCAACAGACCCGCCTTGATCACGTTCGCTACAGAACCTTTTTGTTTATCACATTCTGCAATAGCTGAATCGATGTTACCACCACCGATCAACGACTGGATGCGGCGCACGAAGTTGCCCACGTTGCCTTTACCTGAAGCCCGGCCTATCACGATGAAACGCTCGATCGCAAATACCCACACCATTAAGAACAGACCCAATAACACAGGAACAATCACACCAGCGTGATAAATCATTCCAAAATAGTTGCCCGGTTTTGGCTGGTTCTCCGGGTCATTATCGATAAAGTTGTTCGGATCGCCCATGATATACTTCCAAACCAATGCCCCGATTATAAAACAGATGATAATCGCCAGGCTTGCAAAGACATTCGAGCTTGAATTGCTTTTCTCCTTTTTTGCTGTACTTGTTTTTGGTGCGTTTGCCATTTTTCTGAATTTTAGACTTTAATGTTGTTAACTATGATTTTTATGTAATTTGTGCAATTTATTCCACGGTCGGCCGCCATCACGGCCAAAGCAAATATAGTGTTTTAAACCAATTATAAAATCTTCGTCAATAATTGTTTAGTAACCCTCTCAACATGCTAGGGGCACGCAGCAGCAGCATCAGCACACCCTAAACAAACCTTGCTTCCGTAACCCAGAGGCAATTTTTTTACAATGAAAACTATTTTTTTTTGTAATTGCAAATTAAACATTCAAATAAATTGGTTTTAGTTGGATACAAACGGCATTTATACATTTATTTTAATAGGCCTGATAACCTCCTGTTTCTACAATAGATTAGGAATCAATAAATTAAACTAACCCTGCCTTAATTACACCCACTCCTTATATATGTTACAATTGTTACGTATGTTGCTTCCTGCTTATCCGCCCACTGGTTTCACCCGGTAACCATCATCCGATAGAAGTTGCACAATGCGCTGTTTGAAATCGCCCTGAATGATGATTTCACCATCTTTTGTGCTGCCTCCCACTCCGCATTTTTGTTTCAGCTTTTTCCCCAGCGCCTCCAAGTCGGCCACAGAACCAACGAATCCTTTCACCAATGTCACCGTTTTTCCGCCGCGCATTTTTCGGTCCAGCATCACACGTAGCTCTTGCTGCCTATTCGGCCGCGTTTCCTCCGTTTCCGTTTCCAGCTCTTGGTAAGCGAAGTGTTCGTCTGTGGAGTATACAATCCCACTGTACCGTTGTCTCTTTTTCATATTTCCTCACGCTCCATGTTTTAGTAAACGATGGTTCTTCGAATAAATTGTCTATTGCTGGCCGATTCAGCAAAGTATGCGCAATGTAGCGGGTTTTATCACAATATCCAACACTGTTCCCATTTCCTTTGGCTCGCCGTCTATATGTACAGCGTCGGCGGTTTCCCTTTCTATGCGGATCTGCTTAGCCGGAATGATTTCCACATACTCGGATTGGTCGGCTGTTTTGTTAAACAGGTGGAACACCATCATCGGAATCGTATACAGCGGGAATTTGTGGATGATACAGACATCCAACATACCATCTGTTACGGATGCCTGTGGTGCCACATAAGCGTTGTTGCCGTACTGGGGTGAGTTAGCCACACTGATCATGAACGCTTCCCGCTCGATAACCTGTCCGTCTATATCCAGTCGATACCGCTTTGGTTTATAGGTGCTGATTTCCCTAAGTACAGCCCTCAGGTAGCCGATAGGCCCACGGATGCTGTCGTTTGCAAACCGATCGCTGACGGAGGCATCAAATCCGATACCGGCCATATTGAAAAACGGGAACTCATTTATCATACCGCTATCAATGGTCAGGTATTCGATTTTGTTCAGCCGCCGTATAGCGGCCCGCTCATTCAGCGGGATGCCCAGGTACAATGCCAATCCATTTCCCGATCCCTCGGGGATGATGCCGAGTACTGTTTCCGTGCCGTTAAGCGCTGCGGCGATCTCATTGATGGTGCCGTCGCCGCCTACGGCAACCACTACATCCACCCCGTCGGCTACCGCCTGAGTGGCCAACTCATTGGCATGGCCTGCATACTCCGTGAAATGGAACGAACTGTCGAACAACGCCGTGTCGAGTTCGGCCATCACCCGCTTCTCGAAACCGGTCTTCCTCCTTCCTCCCGATATCGGGTTGACCACAAATAGAATCCGTTTTTTCTTACCCATTCCGTCGGTATATTCCCTACAAATGTATCAGCATTGTCCATATGTTGCATGGATTGCCATCATAATTTATATAAACTTAACACGGACGACCGTTTTATTTCCATTTTGAAAAACACAAAAGTATCGTAGCTTTGCAACTTTAAACAGAACTGTACATGCCTTATTTATTTACTTCAGAGTCTGTCTCCGAAGGACATCCAGATAAAATAGCCGATCAGATTTCCGATGCACTTATCGATAATTTCCTTGCGTGGGATGCCGATTCGCGGGTAGCCATCGAAACGCTGGTCACCACCGGGCAGGTTGTCCTGGCAGGTGAGGTCAAGTCCAAGATATACCTTGATGTACCCAAAATTACCCGCTCGGTTATCGAACGTATCGGGTACACGAAATCAGAATACATGTTTGAGGCCAATTCGTGCGGTATCCTATCCGCTATCCACGAACAGTCGCCCGATATCAACCAAGGGGTAGACCGCAAAGAAAAGCAGGAGCAGGGTGCCGGCGATCAGGGGATCATGTTTGGCTATGCCAGCAATGAAACCGAGAATTTCATGCCCTTGGCCCTCGACCTCGCACATCGCCTGCTTTTCGAGCTCGCTGCCCTACGCCGTGAAAACAAACAGATAACTTATTTGCGGCCAGACTCCAAGGCCCAGGTCACGCTAGAGTATGACGACAACCACAAGCCCGTCCGTATCGATGCCATTGTGGTGTCCACGCAGCACGACGACTTCGATAGCGAAGCGGCTATGCTCGAAAAAATCAAATCAGACATCATCCATATCCTCATACCCCGGGTAAAGGCCCAACTGAAGCCTGAGCTGCAGCAGCTGTTCACTGATGACATCAAATACCACATCAACCCGACAGGGAAATTTGTCATCGGCGGCCCCCACGGTGATACAGGGCTAACCGGAAGGAAAATCATTGTGGACACGTACGGCGGCAAAGGTGGCCATGGCGGTGGCGCATTTTCGGGTAAGGATCCTTCCAAAGTAGACCGTTCAGCGGCATACGCCACACGGCATATCGCAAAAAATCTCGTAGCGGCAGGCGTGGCAGACGAATTGCTTGTCCAGATATCGTATGCCATCGGTGTAAAAGACCCAATTGGCATTTATGTCAACTCCTACGGTACGGCTAAGGTCGGCTTCACCGACGGTGAAATTGCCCGGAAAATCCACGAGTTGTTCGATATGACACCTTATGGCATCGAAAAACGCCTCAAATTACGCAGTCCGATATATTCCGAAACAGCAGCTTATGGCCATATGGGTCGCGAACCGCAAACGGTAACGAAGACTTTCGAAAACAGCAATGGCAAAACCGTCACAACGGAAGTCGAGCTATTCACTTGGGAGAAGCTCGATTACGTAGATAAGGTAAAAGTAGCGTTCGGTCTGTAACTACACCCTTTTTATAATACGGCAGCAGCTGTTTCCGCTTGGCGGTTTATCTTTTTGACCAATCCCTGCAACACGTTGCCCGGCCCCACTTCGATAAACGAGGCAGCTCCGTCTTCGATCATGTGTACGATGGTTTGTGTCCACCGCACGGGACCGGTAAGTTGTTCGATGAGGTTGTGCTTAATCGCTTCAGGGCTGGTGTATGGTTTAGCATCTACATTCTGGTATATTGGGCATACCGGTTCACTTATCGTTACCGCCTCAATAGCCGCCTGCAATTCCACTTTCGCTGCTTCCATCAGTGGAGAATGAAAAGCCCCTCCAACATTGAGTTTTAGTGCCCGTCTCGCCCCCGCTTCTAAAAGCAGCTCACAGGCCCTATCTACCCCCTCAACGGTTCCTGAAATAACCAGTTGCCCGGGGCAGTTATAATTGGCTGGAACCACCACGTCACTTACGCGTTGGCATACATCCTCAACGGTAAAATCGTCCAATCCCAAGATGGCAGCCATGGCAGACGGCTGTATCTCGGTAGCTTTCTGCATGGCGTTCGCCCTCGCTGCCACCAAACGCAGGCCATCTTCGTAGCCAAGTGCCCCGGCAGATACCAACGCCGAGAATTCGCCGAGAGAGTGTCCTGCCACCATGTTGGGAGCAAAACCTTGCCCCAACGCTTTCGCCAGGATGACAGAGTGCAGGAAAATAGCCGGCTGTGTGACCTTGGTCTGTTTAAGCTCTTCGTCCGTACCATCAAACATCACGTCTGTAATCCGGAAGCCCAAGATCTCATTGGCCTGCTCAAACAGGAATTTGGTTTCCTCGTTATGGTTGTACAGGTCTTTGCCCATACCTACGAATTGGGCCCCTTGCCCGGGGAAAATATATGCTTTCTTCATGTCGTCGTTCTAGTTTATTTGCATCGCCAATGCGTACGTGCAGGGGCAAAGATAGGGGAATATGCGGTAATTGTGGAAGAGATTCAAAAGAATAGTCCCATCAGGCTCCAATACGTTCAAAATCCTTAGGCAACACGCCAAACTGCTTTTGGAAACACTTCGAAAAATATGATGCCGAGTTAAAACCAACCAGATATGCAATCTCACTGATTCGGTAATCCTTCTCCCGCAGCAATTCAGCCGCCTTTTTTAAACGTACCAACCGAATAAAATCATTGGGCGTCAGCTCGGAGATCTGCTTAACCTTCCTATAGAAAGTTGCACGGCTCATATTCAGCGCAGCGGCTAGTTTATCCACATCGAGGTCTACCTCGTCCAAGCGGGCGTGAATTGTCTTGATCAGTTGGTTCAAGAAACATTCGTCGGCTTTGGAGTGGGCAATCGTTTCATAGGCCGTTTCCGGCCGCCGTTGGTAGGCTTCCCGTATCTTGCGGCGTCCCTCTAGGAGGTTTTCAATACGGGCACGCAAATAATCAATCGAATACGGCTTCTCAATATATTCGTCTGCTCCGGTTTTCAGTCCGGCTATCTTCGATTGGAGACTCGTTTTGGCGGTTAATAGGATGACGGGGATATGGCTAAATTTCAGGTCTTCCTTTACGCATTTACAAAATGTGATGCCGTCCATCACGGGCATCATGATGTCACAGATAATAATATCCACTTGCGTTTCGGCCAGTATGTTAATCGCTTCTCGGCCATGGTCGGCCGCTAGCACGTGGTAATCGCTCTGAAGCTGGCTAGCAACGAATTGCCTAAATTCGACGTTGTCCTCCACGAGAAGGATGGCCCTTTTTACGTCAAGCCGAAGCAATTCGTCCACTTCAGCTATTTGTTGAAGAGGATAATCTGCCGTGGCCGTTCCTATCGTATCTTCAACCCGTTCGTGGCAGGCCTGGCGGATGGGAAGCTCGAAAACAAAACAGGTTTCCGATGCAGATTGGGGCAAATACAAATCGCCGTTATGCAATTCGGCAAGTGACTTGGAGAAAGCAAGACCCAATCCCGAACCTTGGGTTTTCTCATCGAGTTTGAAAAACGGAAGGAAAATCTTGTCGGCAGCTTCCTGGGCGATAGGCTTGCCGTCATTTGCCACGGTCACCTTTACACACCCATCATGCTCGACCAACGAAACGCTGACGCATCTGTAAGCGTGCTTCAACGCATTGTGCAGCAGGTTGCTAACCACCTTACTGAAAATCTCGACGTCCAAATCGACGTAAACGGCTCCAGGAGGAAGCTCCATATCGATTTCAATCCGATTGAGTTTGGCCGAAGAAATGAACCGGCTGACCGTTTCGCGGATAACAAACACCAGGTCTGTTTGGACAAAGTGGACGGCTACACCCTTCGCTTCCGCTTTGCGGAAATCAAGTAGTTCGTTCACCAGTTTAAGCAAACGGTTCGTGTTGCGTTCCATAATCGAGAGGTTCTCCCAGTGAGTGTCGGTCGGGTCGGTATGCTTCATTATTTCTTCCAAGGGTGCTTTTATTAAGCTAAGTGGTGTACGTATCTCATGCGTAATGTTGGTAAAGAAATCGATCTTCGTGTCGTAAAGCTCCTTCTCCTTCCGACGGGCAATTGCCTGCAGCATTCGCTTGTTGCGCGCACGCGTACGATCGGTAAAATACCGCACCACCCCATAGGTTAATAAAACGAAGAGAACAAGGTAAATAAAATAAGCCCAGCCTGTGCGGTAAAAGGGCGGAAGCACACGAATAGTTACGTGGTCGCCCTCATCGTTCCATACTCCATCACTATTTGACGCTTTCACGCGGAAAATATAGTTGCCGGGCGGGAGATTCGAATACGTGACCCGCGGTTGATAATCCGTATATATCCACTCTTCATCCTTGCCTTCTAACCGATATGCATATTGGTTGCGTTGTGGTGACACATAACTCAATGCAGCAAAACTGATACTGAAAATAGAGGCATTGTGGGGGATCTCCAGCTCCCGCACACCAACCAGCTCCTGGTTGTGAAGTTGGATACCATTGATCACCACAGGTGGTGGCACTTCGTTCTGCCAAATAGTATACGGGGCGAAAGCGACAAACCCTTTGATGCCTCCGAAATAAAGCTTGCCTCCCCTGCTGCGCAAGCCGGATTTGTAATTAAATTGGTCGCCAAGCAGGCCATTCGCATGGGTGTAAACCGTGATACTACGACTCTTATTATCTAGCTTAAATAAGCCGTTATTTGTGCTGCCCCAAATATGCCCCGATAGATCCACAACCAGCTGGTAGATGACATTATTGGGCAGCCCGCTATCTTCGGAATAAAAATCGGTAAACACATCACGTTCGCGATCGTAGCGAAACAACCCTGCACCTTCGGTACCCACCCATAAATGGTTGTGTTTATCGAGCAATAGGCAGGTCACTTTACCACTGGTCGCGTTGGTAGGAATCGGTGTGGCATAATGTTTCCAAGTGTCCGTATTGCGGTGGTAGGCATAGAGGCCTCCGCCAATCGTGGCAAACCAAAGTACGCCCCTGTGATCTTCCACGATATCATTAACCTGGGCGGTAATCAATGAATCCTGTACCGGAACGAACCCGTCGGTCCGTTCATCATATCGACATAACCCCATCATGGTGCCTACCCAAATGACGTTCATGTAATCCTTGTAGATGGAATAGATGTTATTGTTAATCAACGAACCTCGGTCGGATGAACTCCTATATTGTTTGTATCGTTCGGTCTTCGAGTCCAACACAAATAACCCTTCGGTAAACGACCCCACCCACAACCTATCCCCGTCTTGCATAAGCGCATGCACGTTGGTGGCTGGCAAATAGCCATTCGTAAACCGCTTGGTCTCTGGGTCAAATCGGTGTAGACCAGCATCTTCCGTACCAATCCAGATATGGTCGTCATCCGCCTCACAGAATTCACTGATACTTTTGCCTTTAATGGAATTGCTCCCCGTGACGGGGTAATATTTCTCAAAGAGGCTATAAGGCTCAATATAATAATTGACGCCTCCAAAAAAAGTACCCAACCACATCCCTCCCTCGCGATCTTGGTAAACGGAGTGTACGGCATTGTCAGTGATAGAAAAGGTATCTCCGTTCACATGACGTAAGTTCTCGTACTGACGGGTTTGCGGATGGTAAATATAAAGGCCACTTTCCGACCCTATCCATAGATCGCCATTGTCTGCGCGGGAGATGTGTCGTACATACAGCGGTCTGTCGCGACTGTCTCGCTCAAGTAGCGGCGAAAATGACCGCGTACGCAGATTAAAAATCTGGACCCCACCGGTGGTCGTTCCTACGAGTAGGTTTTCGGCATCGAGCGGGGAGATGTCATTGACATCGTTGTCTTGCCCGGTAACCGAATTCGGCCGGATAAGAAACTGGGTGACGCGATCTTGCTCTGTATCTAGGCAATACATACCTTGGTGATACGTACCTATCCATACGTGGCCGGCGGTATCGAAGGCGATGCACCTGATCCATACCGGAGCTGGGCTACTACCGCTGGTCAAATCAAAATAAGTGAGTTGTCCCGATGGTGTTGCACGGAATACACCCTTATTAAAAACAGCCATCCAGATATTCCCATCGCGGTCTAGTTTGATGTCACGTACTAGTCCCGATACGTTTTTACCGTCAGCCGTCTCAGCGTTGTACCGCCGGAATCGTTCTGTACGCGGATTGTATAGATACGCGCCATCGCTCGTACCTATCCAGAGTATGCCGTCAGTGTCTTGAGCAATGGCCGTAACCGTATTGCTTCCCAAGCTACAGCTGTCACGGCTATTTTTCTTAAATACCTTGAAAGTCTGCCCGTCATACCTGTTGAGTCCGTCCTGGGTACCAAACCACATATATCCCTGACGGTCCTGAAATATAGTATAAACGGAGCTTTGCGATAACCCATCTTCTACTTGGAGACTTCGGAAATAGTAGTTGCCCTGGCCATCCCGTGGCTTCTGTCCCCAGCAGACCGCGCAATCCAACAAAATAAGCACCCCGACCAGCCATAGCCGGTATGCCTTCGATTCAATTAACATTTTCCTCATAATCCATCGCCCACGCTGCTTGTCAATGACTCGGATGCTGATCGATGCCCTCACTCGGCGTGTCTGAATACACAATATAATTCCGTAGGGTAATTGTATAATCATCATGCGGATTGGTTACCACCAAACGGACATCGTGATTACCTTTCGGCAAACCGTAGACCCAACACACTTCATACCGACGTGTATTGAAATCAGTAGGCATTTTAAATGTCGACACCTGATCGCCATCAATATGCAGTTCAACCTCAAACACATACTCCGGAAGTGTAGATTGTCGCTTAGCCGCTCCGCCTCGAACAACAAGTCCTGTCCCTTCAAATGCGAGCGAAAACGTATCGTCCAGCACACTGTTTATCGACCTTTTGGCTATCGGATACGTCCCTTCGAAGCTTTTTTCATACCGCACGGGGAGGGGAGCAGTATAAGGTAACGCAACGGAGTCAGCCGCTACCGTACCTCCATTTTTGTCGATCATACCCAGTGCATGGTTATAGCTAATCTCATACACATCATTCAATGAAAATTTGGTATGCATGAATTTCATATCTTCAATATCAGTGAGTCCCATTTTCCAGTAATCAGGAATACGGCTATACCCGAGCATCGTGCCTAATATGCCTGCGGCACTCGACGGGTTGCAATCGGAATCCTGACCAGCGCGCGTGGCAATTTCCAATGTTTGGGTAAAGTCGCCTCCGCCATACAGTAATCCCAGTACAATGTATGCTGCGTTGATTTTCGCATCGATATTATATGCGGCGAAAACGCCGTCCGGGCATCCCACTTCGGCCGACCATTTTTTTTGGATCTCAAACCAATTTTGCTTCCAATCGTCGGGGTGTGTTTGGTGCCATTGGATAACGTCAGCAATACACTGATAGAAATCACTTGCCTCTGGAATCGTTTTAAGGGCTTCTGAAACAATATATTGCACATCGTCCGACACGAATGCTAGCGTATACATCGCCCCCACATAAACCCCTCCGTACCAACCATCCCCGTAATTCATAATGTGTCCCACCCTATCGCTGAGTGCAGATGCTGAATTCGGCATACCGGGATTCATCAGCCCAGCAAAGTCTGACTCGATTTGGTAATCAATATCGTCTGCATGCGGGTTATTTAACCAATGCCCCGATTCGGGTGGGTTTATACCATTTAAAATATTATGCCGGGCCGCCTGATTCGCATGCCACAATGGGTACGCTGCCGTCGCAAAGGCCGCTGCGAATGAATCCACAGGTGCGTCCAAACCAACCCGTTCCAAAACATCCACAAAGGTAAGGTCCATGTAAATATCGTCATACAATCCCGGATGATTTTCCATGGTGGTTCGCAAATATCCATCATACCACTCCAACGGATGGTTGTCGTGGATGTAAGACCCTTGGAAATGAAATTCGGTAGGACCACCAAACGTGACACCGATGGTTTGGCCAGCCCACCCACCTTTGATTTTGTCTCGAAGCATGTCTTTGCTAAGCGTGGTTTTCAGCTGAGCTCTATCGGGGATATTGCAAGCAGCGACGCAGCCGAACACAGCGAGCATCATCGCCCTAACATGTACGGAAATCCGTTTAACAAGCATAGTCAAATCTAGCGATTTATATTAATGAATCAACCCCTATTTATCCTTTACGCATCGGAATCCCACCGTCGCGTTGCGTTCAAAGCCCTGTGATACACGCAATAGGTATTGCCGGTAATGCAATTCCCGTGGCCCACCCTGCACGTACCACCAGCTCGACGTGGGGTTGAAGTAGGAACCACCCTTCATCATAATGTAGGTGTATGAGCCGCTTTTGTACACATCATTGGTGAGCTGCCAAACCGACCCAACCAAATCTTCCAAGCCATAGGGATTGGCACCGCGTTTGTAGTTCCCAACGGGATACGGTTTGCCGCCCAGGTTGGCCAGCTTGGGGTCCATGCCTTTAATCTTGTAAACCGTCAAGCTATTGGTTACCGGTTCCAGTTCGCGGGTAATATTTTTGATATCTCCTGACCACGGCCACTCGCGGCAATCCGGTGTCTGTGCAGCGTACTGCCATTCGGTTTCGGTGGGCAGTCGCTTGCCGGCCCAGCGGGCGTAGGCTTGTGCGTCTTCATAACTCACGTAAACCACCGGATACCGTTCTTCACCCTTAACCGGCCGGCCGTCGCGCCAGTGCTTCAGGAAGTTTACTGTATCGCTAGGGTGGTAGCCGCTTGCCCGCATGAACTGCAGAAAATCGGCATTCGTGACTGGATGTCGGTCCATCCAAAATGCTGGAAACTCGAATCCCTTGCCTTGGTTATGCTTGGGGTAGGCAATAAACTCGTCACCATTAGTGGCGTTAAATACGAAAGATCCGGCCGGAATTTCAACCATGCCATCCGTGTTACCCACTTTGGGTGACGGCGACACATGGCTGGCCAGGCGCGGTGTGCCGGCTTCGATGGTCACTACCCGCTCGTCGAGCAGCCTGCCGTCATCAAACAGCTGAACCACCAACTTGCCCTCGTGTCGACCGAAATGTTCGAAGATGTCCAGTTCATGGTGGCCTATGGCCAACTCCACCGGTTTCTTTTCGTAGTCGGGTACACCGGCCCATATTTCGATTACGTTCCCCCGGGAAGCACTCACGCGCAACACATTATTATGCATGGCCACTTCGAGTTCGATGGGCAACTGAGCTATACAGCCCACTTCGCCTTCGTTATTGGTGCCGAGGTCGAACCGATCGAACGCATGGACTTTAGCCACCGTGTAAAACCTACCGTTGCGCTCAACGGGTGTAACCTCTTCATGGTTCCATAGGTCCACAAAGTGGGTACCCTCGGAGGGATTAACCTCGAATAGCGGCTCATGCAGTCCATCCGGCTTTATACTGTAGATAGTGTAGATGGTCTTTTCCGCTGTGGACCATTGGTTTACATACACACTATCCACCAAGGTGGGAATCAAAGGCGTATACCCACGGCTCAGAAAATTATGCGTATTCTGGCGCAATATTCGGCTGGTGCGGCCCAGGTAATGGTACTGCTCATCTACCCAGTCGGGTTGACCGGGCGCAAAGATATTAAGTTCAGTACCGTATCCATTGAAAAAAGCCGTAGCGAACTCGCGCTTTATGGGTTCCTTGGCCAACTCAGCCACCCTGTAGATGGTGAACTCTGGCTTGATAAATTTATTGAGGTTGAACATGGGTGGGTAGTATAACGCATTATGCACGCGACCAGACACAATGCCCTGCATATCTTTCGGCACGGCGAACCCTTCGCTGTACATAATAACACCGGGCTTGGCCCGGTCTGCGGCTTCCTGCAGCTCCACACTCGAGCCTCCCTTGGTATCAAGAACCACCCCATCCGCCCCGGTATGCATAATGAGGTCATATAAGCCATCCATGTGCCCCTCATCGCGGGTGCTTTCATCCCAGGGGTTGTAGCATAAGAAAAACGCCGTGCCCTGACTACGGCAGTATTCCGCATCCCGGCGTATTCCCTCCATGCCCCCCGGTAAATCGCGAAACATGTCGAATTGGTTTCGCTGGTCGATGCCCAATGTGGGCCATGTGGGCCACAGGCCAATGACATCGTCGCCTCCGTAGAGTCGTTTCCCACGCTCGATGAAGGCGGGCAATCCCGACTGCCCGGTTTCACTGTCGTAGTAAAACTTGTCCCATGCCATAATCAGATGCATCACGTAGGTGTGCCTTATCCATTTGAGGTCCTCGCGTTCAAATAAGCTGTTGTCAAATGTATCGACATCGTAGAGGTAGCGTTCCTGAAAGATTTTCTTCAGCCCCGCCTGCCAGTCGCCCTGATAGGTATCGGCGAAAAAGGTATAATCGATGGATCCTCCCGGTGCAAGCGTGGTTTCAAAACGGCGGAGCGTGGCATTTTGACCACTTGCCCGGTCGCGGCGCACGAGTGCGCACACCGACAGGTCGTCGCCGAGCGGGGAACCGCTGTAGCCGAGCTCCCAGGCGTTATCTGGCAGGATGCAGTTTACCGGGGTCCTGTTCGGGAGAAATAGGTGCGACCGCGAGAGACCATGCTTCCCCTTTCCTGTAATGTATGCAGATTTGCCGGTCCGGCCTAAAGGAACGACGTTGGCTAATACGACGGTATCGGCCGAAACATTGGTGAACCGTAGCATCCCCTTAATACCCGGTGTGAAATCAGGGTCAGGCTTAAAGACGACTTCCATTACCTCTTTTGCTGTATTGGCGGTCAGCTGGCGATCGTCCACTTCGAATACAACCAGCGGCAGCGGTTTCACATTGACCAAGCTGGCGCCACTAGCGTCCACGAACCCCGTTACCTCGCCATGCCCAGGCGATAACGACAACTGCTTCAGCTCCTGAGCGTTCAGAGCGGAATCTGCGCACAAAGCCACGTATAACAGGAATAAGCAAGAGATGAATTTCCCAGTAGTATCAGATAATGTTTTAATCATAACGTGTTGAGTTTAATAAGGGACAATGAGTGGGAAAGCCGAAATCCGTAACGTGGTAGCACCATAGGGGATAAGGGTAATCTCCTCCTCGGGCATTTCGTTAGTCGATTCGATGCCATAGATGATCCCACTATGCGGAAGTGGTCCGGCCATGCCGTTATACAGCTTCCAGGAGGGCATCCGCTTGCCAGTGGCTTTGATTTCGATCGGTGCGTTTTCCGGGTTCCACGGATAGGATAAATCAACATTCTTCCGCTTAACCACCCGGAACGCATCACCCATGTCTTTGTTCGAGAAGTCCATGATCCCATAGTTCCATGGCGACTCGGGATATACCTCGTAATATTCATTGCCGTAGCGATCTGGGTGATCGGTGATAGATTTTCTCTCCCAACGCTCCGCAATCTTCAGGGCATATACAACAGGGCCCCGTTCCACGGCAACCGAATTCTCGTGCCACGTACTTGTGGTGACCTCCATGGGCAAAGCGAGCTCCACATGGTCGCCCGACTCCCATCTCCGTTCAATTACGGCAATGTTACCTGCCTCGGTGGCACCATCCCATCGCTCTCCGTTTATCCGAATTTCTGCACCGTTACACCAAGTAGGTATGCGTAAATGGAAAGGAAATACCACGCTTTCTTCACCATTGGGGAAATGGAAGCTGAATCGAATGGCCTCATCAAATGGGTAGTGGGTCTCCTCTTCCACGGCTATGGCGACACCGTCAGCTACCTTGGCCGTAACCGCGCTGGGCGAATAGACCAATGCCGCTAGCCCACCGTCGTGCGTGGCGTACCAGAGGTTCTGCGTAAACTTCGGCCAACCCTGATGCATGTTTGAAGTGCAACACGGATAACCGGTAAGCAGCCCGAACACGAGGTCTGTCTCACCGTGGTTGATATTGAAGTTGTAGGCGCGCCGCTGAATCTGCACCTGGTTAGCCTGTTGGAAATATTGTCGGTTCATAAAATCATCCGTGATCTGCGTAGGCAATGCATTAAAAGCCACCTTTTCCAAGTGCTCTGCAAAATCGACATCACCCGTGATTTCCAGCATCTTCTCCAAGGAGAACATCAATTCCACCGCCGAGCAAAGCTCAGAGCCCTGCGTAGGATTGTTACCATGCAAGGCCTCATCGCCTCCATACATGCCCTGCGGTTGCCCATTAAACTTTCGGATATCGTGGAAACCCAGCTTCACCGCATCGATATAGCGTTTGTCGGGGTTCTGCTGGTAATAGATAATAGGTTCTTTGAGGCCTTGGGCGAGATTGACACAATGGATGCTACCGACGGTAGTCAGCATTCCGCGCTGCTCAAACTTCGTGGTAAAGTCCTTGCCTTGGCTGTGAATCAGTTCCGCCAGATCTAGCAGGAATTCGTCTCCGGTAATGTTATACAGCCAATATACAGCCTGCAGGTTGTCGCCCGATCGGAACTCGGCCCAAAAGGTCCAGTGACCGAGGGGCTCCTCTTTCAATGTTTTCAGCTGATAATCGAAGTATTTGGTCATCAAGCGGACCACCCGCTCATCGCCTGTAGCTGAATAGTATTGCTGAAGGATTTTTAACACCACCATTTTGGGCCACCAATCATGTGCGTTGTTACGCTGTAGACCGGGCTCGGGTCCATAATCTGTATCCGGCCCGAAATAGCCATTCGATTTCTGGCTGTTAATCGCCCATTCCACCCACGGTTGCACCTTTGCTTTCAGTGCATTGTCATCGAGAATATAAGCAAGGGGCAATAAACCATCTATCCAGTAAGGTCCACGTTCCCATTGGTCGCCGTCACCACCCAACCAACCATTGCGCGGACCCATCACCTCTGGGTACAACGCATCGAGGTGACCGGTGGCTCCTTTTTTCTGTCGTACCAGCATCTCGTGCAGCCACCCTCGCGGTTTAATGTCGCCCAGCGGCAGCTCAATATAGGGCCTCTCGATAAGGGGCGCCCGGTTGTTCCGGTAGTTTTGAGCCGTGGTTTCCATACTATATAAACATGCGATTAAAAAAACGCATATCGGATACATCCTTCGTGCAAAAGTCATATTGTCTGTCTTGTGTGTCATTCATTACATCCGGGTATCCATCATCATCCGATTGATAATCCCTGCCCAGATATACGTTTTATGATAACCGCCCCACGCCACGTCGGGGCTATAAAATTCCCAGAGATTGTTGGTGTCCTTCAATACCGAAATCATCCCCTCGGCTACGCGGTCTACCAACTCACGGGCCTCTTCATGGTAGCCGTAATCCTGCAAACCCAGCATAATCAGGTAGTTCCACTGCACCCAAACTGGGCCATTCCAATACCCTTTGTCGTTATAGTAGCTATCTTGTGCAGATAAGGTGGGAACGCCGTATTCGCGCCAGAACTGCGCCGTATCCGTGAGTTTGTTTACCAATCGTGCGGCGCGTTGCTCATCGGCTACGCCCGCCCACAACGGCAGGAAACCGATGATCTCGTCGCGTTTCAGATCATCGACCTCCTTATAGGTAAATGTATGCGTGTCCTTGTCAACCTGATAATAGAACCCGTTGGTCTCGTCCCAAAAAGTATCGTTGATCAACTGTGTACGCCGCTCGTGATCGGCCCGCCATACCGCCGCCTCGCCATCGAGACCCAACACCA
Source organism: Parapedobacter soli (assembly GCF_025460835.1). GTDB lineage: Bacteria > Bacteroidota > Bacteroidia > Sphingobacteriales > Sphingobacteriaceae > Parapedobacter > Parapedobacter soli. The sequence goes on from NZ_JAMXAY010000001.1 coordinate 268,249, forward strand.
GCGCCATCTGCTCCAGCGATTTTGCTTCTTTAACGAGCATGCAATTGAGGTCAAGGCTCTCGAAATTAGTGGGGAAGCCCACTTCATCCCATACGGCCACCAATGCATCCCGTACGGATTCGAGCACAGCATGGCCACCCCATTCACAAAGCCCATCTCCGTCGCTGTCGCGATTATCGACGATAAAGTGGAACAGCTTTTTCGACGATCCGTACATTTCGCGGAGAAACGCGGTATCTTGCGTAATCTGATATACCTCCCAGTTGAGCCAAGCATACCACGGTGCCGATGTCGTGAGTTGCCCGTTGTGCTCGATGATCTCATCGAGGTACCCCCCCGTACGGTAGTTGATGTATCCATTCGGGTATTGCCGTTCCAGATACACGCGTTGCGAATTCATCGCCCCTCGGGGGTCGATGTCCGCGTAGGCCAGCATAGCAATGCTTTCATGGAATACCTGCCCACCGTGCCCCCAGCCCCAAGTTGGCTCGCGCGAGAAGACATAGTAATTGTAGCTGGATTTACCTTCAGGCGGATAAAACACCTGCCGCATCATATTAGCCGCGCTCCAGTACAAGGCTTCCTTATCGGGATCATCGAAGTCCGGACGGGGAGTATTGGCAAAGAACGCCTCGTTCTGCCGTTGGTAGGGGTCTAATGCCACATCTAACAATGGCCGTGCCGCGGACACCAGGGAGTCGGCGGGTGTCGCGATGGGCGCGACGCCACGGACAAACCGCAGATGCTTCGTGTCTCCGCCGGCTAATTGAAGGGCATGCTCGAAAGCGACCACCTTAGCATAAGGCACTGCATCTTTAATCAACGTTTCTTCAGTTCCCCGCTGTACAAATCCCAGGAACGCAGTGTGACTAACAGTAGTTACTTCAGGCTGGTGGATGCCTAGTTGGCCGTCTTCGCTGACGGGAATCACCAGATACCCGTAGGTATTATCCGGCTTCGCTGTCGTGTCCACGTAGGTATGAGCATCCACCGTTGCTACCCGCTCGTAATGCGGAGCAGGGTAATGGCGGCGGTATACCGAAAACGAACGCAGCGCGGGGTTGGCGTCCCACGTTAGCCTGACGTGGTTATGGTCATTCCGCTGCAAGTCAACACGATCCACCATCGGCAACGTAGCGGTACGTGAAAGGTCCACATCGTACCGCTGACTCGTGGCAGCCAACCCGCCAGCTATGCGGCCCGAAAGGCCACTCGTCTCGTCATATGTCTGGATGGTGAACTCCCTTGCCTCCCGGTTTAATAAGGCTGCCTCCAACCTGAAAAATCCGCCTTGATCCACTGCTGCGTGCATCCCTCCCCATACCGGGCTATTCTCGGTGATGAGTTTGGCTGGGTTATCGTCCACAAAGAGCTGGAGGCGTAGGGTGTTCCGCGCACCGGCGATGCGCTGCTTTCCGGGCAGATAGGCCCGGCCATTGACCTGAAGCATCGGTTTGCGATCGTTCTCAACCGAATTGGGTAGCTGGAAAGGTTCACCGGCCTCGCTGGTGAATGCCCCCGTAGTTGTTGGCTTCTCAGATGACAACCAGACATTGCGAATGCTGTCCGTGTAGGGCACGTCGTGACCAAGGGTCCATGCATCCGGGTACTCTTGGTGTTCAAATAGAAGGTGGTCTCCGCGCGATACTATGTGCTGGAACGCCCGGTTAGCATTCCGCATGTAGGGGTACATGGTTAGCGCAACGGCCGTATCCGTCTTATTCGTAACCCGCAGATCCAGCAACGCCATCGTGGAACTGTGCACGACGAACCACGCCTCCACTTCAATGCCAGCGAATGGGTGGTAGTTATACCGTACCATGTCGGGATAACTCGCCGTTATAGTCGGTGGGCGATGCATATCAGCCACGCGGTACACCCAACGGTCACCCAGTTTGAAGCCTAAGGCAATGTCGCCACCGGTATCGGTGAAAAAGTCGGCTCCCAGACTATCGACGTTATACCGGAACGCGTAACCTTGGTCGAGCACAAAATTTGACCGCTCCGGCACTGCCGCATAGGTCGTGTACAAGGGGTAGTCTTCGCCGGCGCTCAAAGACGAAAGATACGGGCGCTGGCGCTCTTGGCAGCAAGCAAAAAAACCTATCAATATCACGACGACAGCCTCTCTCACCGCCCTCAGCTTACTTCGATTCATTTCGCAGCTGCTCCTCCATTCTTAGGGCATCGTTGTAATCGACTACATAATGCCACCAGTTGTTCAGATGGCCATCTGCTTTGTTTAATCCTTTGAAATGGGGGATATGTCTATACCACCAACACATGTAGCCCAAATGACTGCAATCCCATTCTTCGCAGTTCACCGCGCGGGGATTCTCTGCCACAAGGTTTGGGTAGAAAGCCCACGAGTCGGCAAAGGTATTGACGGTCGTGGTGTTGCGGTAATCGTAGTCCGCGGTGCCGTTAGGCGGGAAATGGATGTTGCCAATATGGGCGCCCCCCGGCGAAATACTATCGAAGGTGGTATACAGTTCCCAGTTATTCTTGTCTTCCGCTTGGCCGTCCCACCGCCCGTATACCTTTCTCATCACCGATTCGAACCGATGGCCGTAGCTTTCCATCGCCAGAGACATTTCGCGCTCATAATTTAGCCCCATCACAGTCAGTAAGTCGACGCATGACGTCCCCTCGACGGGATTGGAGTTGAGCCAAAATGCCCCTTCGCCAGCATAGGTCGACTCCCACATACCAGCATAGGGGAATGTCCAGACCCACACTTCATGAATTTCGCCGCGGTCGCGCATACCACAGAAACCGTAATGGTCGATCAGCGCCGCGTAGTCGAAGGTGGTCCCCCTTTCCCGAAAGGTTTCCCAATTCGGGTCCGCAAGGTAAGTGAACACCTCGTCTTTCGTCATCAAGGTATCAGCCTCCTTGAATCTCGTAAAAAAAAGATCATCGTCTATCACTTCTACGATTTCGTACTTGACCGCCCCACCGCTCACTGAGATAAGCGTATCCCGGTAATCTTCCATCAGTTTGCGAGGGTCGTGCCATGTAAAGGTATAGCCGGGCGTTTTGAACACCTCATGTAACCGCTTATTGTCAGCTGAAGGAACCCTGGGATCTTGGATTACCACGGCTACTTTGACCGTGATGGGATCGGCCACCTCAAGCGACGTTTTTGACCCATCGGATACGCCGTCTTCTGTTGTGCCAACACCCCCCGAACATGCCATGGCGCCTAGCAAGGAACACGTAATTATAAATCCAAATGTAAAGAACAGCTTGTTTTTCAAACGCACGCACCATAATAGTAGTTTCTGATGAGCTTGAGCCATATCGCAAGTATGTTAAAAGAAATTAGTCGAATGTTTTGTCTAAATGAGTATACGGGAACGTGCAGGAAATGACGTACGTCCCGCTCTCCCTAAACAATATCCTTGAACGCAATCGGATATACCACTGCTTCGCTCCCCATTCTGGGTCGGGCCAGGGATTCAGGAACGGATACTTCTCCTCTTCGTAAATCTCACGGCGTAGGGTGGCTGTATCCAACACCGTATAATCCATCGTTCCCCCTTTAAGGTAGGAAAGCAAGTCTTGGCGAGTAGGCCACGGCGTAACCGGAAACTCCAACCAGGCCCCTTCTTCGGTGTTCTGCCGGTTCACAGCATAATCTAGATAACTTTCGGTTCCTTCTGAATAAGTTTGATATTCTTCAGAATCAAAAATCCGCCCCTCAGCATCCTTGTACTGGATGAGCACCTTTATGCCCACGGAGGGTTCATCGTTCACTTTATAAACCTCCAAAAACTCTTTCCCATTCCGCGCGATAATGTTTTCGCGCCGTTCGAGATCATTTTCCGTAATGTCGTCATATAAGGTGAAAATACTTTCGCCGGCTTCGTTTACCAACAAGATGGAAGTGGTAACCCAATAAACTTCGAAAGGTCTGCTTTTTTCGGAAAGTTTCAAGACTGCATAATCTGGGTAGATACGTTCACCAGCTGTATTTTTCGCTCTTACATCTACATGGTACACATCACCAGGGCTTTGCAGGTTGTTTGTGATTTCCAAATATTGCAACATCCCATTGATTGGGTTGATGAACAACGGTGTCGTCGGGATTTCCGCAATTTTAGCGTTGACCAGTTCTAACGTAGTATCCGTCTTATTGTTATAAGGCTGAACCCAAGTACGGTAAGGATAGGTCACGAAGAATTGCTCCGAACGCTGGCCGTTAGCGTCGCGTACGTTTTCGATGCTGAATTCCACAGGCATGGTGGAACCGTCAAGCCATGCCACATCGGTAGAACCTTTGCTACCTAGCGGTAAGTACAGCGTATCCATCCCTTTCAGGTAGAGGTCCGGACTTAGGAACCCTTTCTCGGAGGGTATTTTCGTGCATGCCGATTGAAAAAACAGCAGTACAGCAGTTATGTGGAATAGTGTCCTTTTCATCTCATTCAGTCTATGTGGTTTTACAATAAGTCGTCTGCCCTGGTGCCAAAGAAAAATAGGGAATGGTAATAATAATGTTCGGTGTATGAATAATTACCAGAGTAAATAATGTGTACAGCACCGGTTGTGGTCAACACGTCCGACAGGTACATCTGGTATACTTGGTCGCACTCGGGGTTGTCATATCCCAATGCAAGGCGAGCAGTTAATGTATTCTCCCACGAGTCGCCCCGCTTGAAGTGAGCTTCGATAAGTTTGGGTGTCGTTTGCATGAAATTGGGATATTGGTAACCGGCTCCGGGTGAACTGCCCCCATCCCACGCCGCACCTGGGTCGGCTGTCACTTCCACCAGCCGGATCCGTACCGAATCACCCTCACTAAGCGTAGATATTTCAAGCCCCTCCTCGGGAATAGTCTCCCGCCAGATTTTGCCCGGGACCAGGTAAATTTTCAACTGCTGCAACTCTTCCTGTGTGATGTCATCGGCGGTCATCAACGGACTATCTGGATTTAAGCGTAGACGCCTGTTATTCTGGCGCCGCAGATACCTGTTTATCGCATAGATACTTGGGGCCAAAACTGTGACATCGCCGTTCACAACAGATGATAACCCGGCTCGTTCAAACAACTTAGCAGTTTCTTGGGTAACTTCGTTGGCAGCCAAGTATTCCATCGTCGTCACATCAACCCGATTGGTTGGGTTATTCTCGCCGCCGATAATGTAGTCGGTCTTTTCGCAAGACAAGAATACAAGTGGAGTGGCCATTAATATTAATATGAATAACTTTTTCATCTTCTCATAATTTGATTTTACCACGTGGTTTTTCCATTCCAGTAGGGTGTTTGCTGCACCATTTTGTTATTGGTGAGGATAATTCCGCTTACTGGCCAATAGTATCCCTGCTGCGCATAACGGTCAGCATTCATAGCCGATGAAGGATCGGGAAAATAATTGTTCCGCACATAATCGAAGAAAATCTTTCCCTCACCGATGAGCTCAGCTGTGCGTTGCCGCATAATTTCCTGCATATAGTCACTACCGGTGTAAGGTAATAAGCCGGCCCGTTCCCTAATTTCGTTGATGATGGGAACAGCCAGTGCCGCTTGTCCATTTTTCACGTAAGCTTCGGCGAGCAACAACTTGACATCGGTGAACCGGAAAATAGGGATGTTCGAATCGGCGAAATAGGCAACATACTCGTTCCACTCGCGCGACGGATCGACCATGAACGATGCGAACTTTGTCATCCACGTGACCTTGGTGCGGTCAGTAGCAACCTGACTAACATCCGAAAAGGGCTCATTGTATGGCGAATCCCACGCGTCGAAGAACAGGTCGCCCCGTTTATCTTGCGGGTACTCAGGATAAATAAACTGCTTTTTTGATGCCGGTACGAAGTTGATATTGCTAGCTCGGTCTTTATTCACATCACCATCCAAGGGTATTAACTTCGTGGTTAGCGCTTGAATACCACCATAGTCGGCCCGGTAAGTCTCTCCCTGCTCGTAGGATATATTGAGTTCGAAAACCGCTTCGTTGGATTGCCCTTGGTATATCGCCTTGACAGCCGATTCACTGCTATAGGGTTCCAATGCATACCGGCCGTTTTGCACCGCATCCGTGAGCTGTTGCAGGGCAGCCGAGCGGTAAGTCTCATTGGGCTGGCCGTCACGTTCCTTGAGGAACGCCATCCACAGATTCGCATATCCACCCAACGCGAGTGCGCCTCCCTTATTGGCTCGGATACCCCATGCTGCAGTGCCGGGAGTACCGTAGTCAAGCCGGCTGATTGCTTCGGTGACATCGCTAAGTACCGATTCGACTACCTCGATATCGGTAGACCGTCCTTGGTAGATGGGCACACTTTCGCCATCGATAACCTGGTTGGAATTTTCGATTGCGTCAAGCACCAATGGGGCGTTACCCCAAATGGTGGCGATATGGTAATAGATAAGCGCCCGTAAAAAATACGCCTCGCCCAGTAACTTGCTTTTGGCTCCCGAAGCGAACACATTGTCGGCCATTTTCGGAATGTAGCTGATGCATTGATTCAATTGGGCAATTACCTTGTAATAACCTCCCCAATTAGCAAAAGATTCCAGCGCACCCCATGACTTCTGTGTACCACTTACATTGGTGAAATCGGGGATATGGTAAAACGCATTGCTGGAACCACCGTTCCATCCGCGGTTGAAATACCCCGTTGTCACATCCCCCCGTTCGTAAAGCTGTGCGTTGACCATAAGGCCGCGGTACAGCGCATACGCACCTAGCACCGCTTTTTCCGCATCCTGCTCACTCGACCAGTACACATCGTTATAGACCAGATTGACTTGTTCGGGCGACAGAAAATCCTTGCCGCATGATGCCGCCAAGAGGCTAAACACCATCATACCCGTCATCAGTTTCTTCATTGTCTTTTTCATATTATTTCGACTTAAATATTGATGTTCAGACCAATGACCATATTGCGAGAGATGGGATAACCCTGCCCATTATAATAGCCCATTTTGGTGATAACACGTGGGTCTGGCACCGACGATTGTTTCCACATGTAGACGTTACGCATGGTCCCGTATACATTAATGCCGCGCACCCGCAGCCGCTGGATAAATCTCTGCGGAAGATTGTAGGAGAGAGTGACGTTGTCAATACTCCAATAATCGCCTCTTTCGATGAACATGGATGACTCCCGGAACGAACGGGCACTCCCACCATCGCTATACGTAATATAGCGCATGGGATAGTAAGCGTCATCTCCCGGCTGCTCCCAGAATTTGACATTGTCCGACAGATCATACAATGCACGGGTAAAAAAGAGCGTTTGATCATCGTAGCTCCAGAGCATCTGCTGGAGGTTTGAATTGAAAATGTAGTGACCAAATGCAAAAGACGACTGGATACGTAACGAGAAGTTGTTGTACCTGAAGTTGGTCTGAAACCCACCCATGATTTTTGGTTCAGGCGATTTCCCCTGAATAATCTTACGATCGTTACCGTAATTGTGTCCATCAATCTGATAATCTCCATTGACATCGGTAAACAGCGGCATCCCAGGGAAAATTTTTCCTTGTTGGTTGAGTGCCAAGCCGGCATCAGCACCATAATACTTCATCGGCTCGCCCGTCATCGGATTCACTGGCAGATCATTGACGTCCTGCAGGGGGCCGAGGTATTCATACGTATAATATTGGAACGCTGGCTGGCCCACCACAAAAGCATAATTTGAACCGAAGTAATCCCTGCCGCCATTGCCAAGTCTGGAAATCACAGTTTGGTTTCGTGCCAAATTCAAGGTGAAGTCCCATTGCGTAGACGAAGTGCGGGGGAAAAGGTAGGTCGTAAATGAAGCCTCCCAACCGTTACTGATCATATCCACCAAATTAGACCGGATGGAATTGTAACCGACAAACTGTGGTAATACAGAGGTGTATACCGCTCCGGAAGTATGTCTTGAGTAGACATCTGCGATTATATAGAGCCGACGATTAAACAGCTCAAGGTCAACCCCGAGGTCGGACTCGGTAGATTGGCTCCACGACAGTGATCGGTTGGCGATTTTGTCAAAGTCGGACACCAATGTACCGACTCCCCCATATGTCTTGATGTCGAATCGGTTTGCATAGATATTGTTGATACCCGCACCGATATTGGAAGTAGAGATGAACGAATTGTACTGTAACAAAGGGTCTGGATCGATACTTCCTGAAGACCCATAGGACAACCGAATCTTCCCGAAATTCAACACCGATTTGGCCGACTCCAACCAAGGTTCGTCCGAGAAAATCCAATAGGTTTTGACAGAAGGAAAGGTAGCCCATTTATTGTTGGCCCCGAACCTTGAAGACCCATCCCTACGTAGCACACCTTCTATTTTGTAACGGTTTTTGTACCCGTACGAAACGTTGGCGAAGTACGAAAGCAGATTGCTTTTTACAATGTCGCTGATTCCCGAGGTTTCCTCCACCTTATAGTTCTGGATTACCTTTACATAGTCGCTCGGCCCATCTTGGCCATACAGATTGGTCGCATACTGCCGCTCCATATTAACTTCTGTTCCCAACAACGCTGTAAACTCATGATCTTCGAACGTTTTATAGTAACTCAATAGAGAGAGGCCGTTTAAAACAAAATTCTGGCTGTTGAGTGATTGCCCTTGTGAAAGGCCATTATTAGACGCCGTACTCGGCACAAAATAATCCCGACGACCGAAATTCGCGGATAAGCCACCACGATTATCCCACGTCAAGCCGTCCACCAACTTAATACGGAGACTCTCGTTCAGATTCAACATGTAACTGTTATTGGATTGATACGTATCTCCCAATTTACCTGAAAGCAAATTGAGCTCATCTGGTGTCCGGTAGAAAAGCGATGACGGCAACTGCGTAGGATCAGTGGGGAAAGAACGCAGCTTGTCAGTTTGACCACCTTGTCTGCCCGAGCTAGTGAGCATAATCGACAAATCGTTATGGAGAAACTTATTGATATCGTTGGTGAGGCTAGCGTTCATCGTGATGCGCTTGAAATCGAAACCAACCAGCACACCTTGTTCATCGTAATACCCCAAACCTACCCGGAAGGCGCTTTTCTCAGTGCCGCCGTCCATACTCAAATTAAATTGTTGGTTAAACCCAGTTTGGTAGAACAGGTCTTGGTAATCATACGCCCCGTTGAACGCAGGGTTGTACTTATCCGTGAATACCGCCGGGTACATGTAACCCTCGATTTCCAGGCCGTTCCGTACGTCAACAGCTGCCTTGTCCCCAAATAACGCTTGGATTGTTTGGTTATAAAGCCGCATTTTTTCTTGGCGCTCTGCCTCCCCGATGAAGACCGGTAGCCTGCTCGGCTCGAAATTCCATCCAGAAGCACTGCTGAAATTGAAGCGCGTAGCGCCCTTGGTACCCCGCTTCGTCTTAATAACGATTACACCGTTTGCCCCTCGCGAGCCGTAGATTGCGGTAGCAGCCGCATCCTTCAGCACGGTGATGGATTCGAAATCATTCGGGTTCATCGTAGCGAAAAAATCATTTTGCGTAACGTCAAATCCAGCAAGATCCGAGAGTGACATCGGCACCCCATCAACAATATATAATGGATTGCTCAACCCCATCACATCACTTGATTCGGAGAGGTTAGTATTGCCACGGATTACCAAGCCGCCGCTGGCGCCACCGGGCATACCCGTCCGCAGGACCGACTGCATACCGGGCACCTGGCCGGCCAGTACTTCTAGCATCGATGCCGCGGGAATATCCTGCAGATTATCCATCTTTACCGTAGCTACAGAACCCGTAAGGTCACGGCGGGTAACGGTTTGGTATCCCAGTACAGCCACTTCGTCGAGCACGTTCTCGTCCGTTTCAAGGACGATGTTTAGCGTAGCCCCCCCGGCAACCACTTCCTTGGTGGAATAGCCTACCCGGGATACAATCAGCACTGTACCCATAGGCACTTCGATTGTGAAATCACCAACTGCATTCGTTACGACGGCCCTGTCAAGGCCCCTGGCTTTTATAGAGGTCCCTTCAAGAGCCTCGCCCGTTACTGCATCCGTCACTTTTCCGTGCACCAACGTTTGCTGGTGTACCGGCGTGGGCAACAGAGACCCTACGACGGGTTCGATGACCATGGCGGACAGAATAGCAGTTAGCCATACCAAATGGAGTTGGCCAACCACCACGTGGAAATACAAACGGACTTTACATGTGCGTTTAGTTGTCTTCATAATTTTTCATACGTTTAATTAGTTAAGTAGGATTTCCTCATCGCTGGCCATGGTAAACTGAGCGACCATCGTTGCGGATTAATAGTTTGGCGCTTCACAAAACGTCCATTCGTGATACATTTCCTTTCCATAATTGAAAATTTTAATGACGATGAACCATGGTTAGTACACGGCACCCATATCGTATCACAAAGAACCGTATTAATGGCCCATTTAACTACTAGAATCGTCTCAAAAAAAGAAAATATCATATCATCACCGGCCGTGAAGACTAAAAAAGGGTAGCCCGGATGTATCCGAACTACCCTTTACGGCAAACCGACAAAACTGCTTTTAAGCGCCGCCTAGCTTAACTACATGCCTGGAACCGAATATCCGTCGGGCGTAATCATCATCGAATTGATGTAATAAAAGCGGTCACCATTATCATTGTTGGGCCCGGCGGATACCACGATATCAATCGTGCCATCAGCAGCCGGTTTTATGCCTCCCACAATCGCCAGTTCCGAATCGTTGTCGGAAGCATTTAGCAATGCGGAGCCTTCGGTGGCACCTTTCACTACATACTGCGTTTCGCGATTGTCGCCCACCCCCCAACGTGATGCATAGAACACAAACTGATAGGTGGCATCGGTATTGAGGTTATAAACTGTAAATCCACTTGTGGGATTGCCTCGATCACCCCAGAAGGCGTCCCGACTTACCTCACCAGGCAGCCCGAGTGTGTTGGTGGGTGCACCGGAATGGTTCTGGTCGTTAAACCGGTCGGTAACGGTCATCGAAAAACCGGTATTGGTGCCTTGCTCATCCTTCAGATCAAAAACGGGGGCACCCCACGGCGAATCGAAAAAGTTAAAGGGTGCACTAGCCTGCAAGGTTCCGAAGTCGACATAAACGGGGTGTTGAAGCTCAAAGGCGTTCTTGGCGAAAGGTACATCCATCCCTTCAGGCAATATCAACATCGCGTTTACGCCAAAGAAGCGGGCCCATTGGCTATTATTAGGGCCTGCAGACATCTTTATGGAAATCGTGGCGTCATCGGCGGGCTCAATATCCCTGATGACAACCAGTTTTGCCAAGTTATTATCGTTGTCCAACAGTCCCGTGCCCTCATTTTTACCGGTTACCGTATACCGGGTTTCCGTGTCGTTATCACCTATTGCCCCATAGAATACGAACGTGTACTTTTTGCTCGTATTCAAATTTGAAACGATAAATCCGCTCTGAGGAATATGTATGCCATCACTGAAGAACATATCTTGCGATGCCGTGGTAGGCATTCCCAACGCATTCTGAAGCCCACGGTCCAGCATGCCAGAAAATGGTTCAGATACCTCAATGGCAAAGCCCGAGTTAGCCCCCTCGGCATCTTTCAACTCACTTAACTTCAAATCATCCGGATGCCTGAAGTTGTTGAACGGTGCGCCGGTCTCGACGGTGCCAAAGTCGATGTATATCGGTGAATTCAGTTCAAAATAATTAGGTTCCGGATACAGGAACTCGGTCAGCTCCGTCACCGCTGTTGGCGTGGCTACTGCTGTAGCTGCCGCATTCTTCACCAGCATGACATCGTACTCCGAAAGGTTGTCTGGCACGAACGAATTGCCCAGCACATTACCAAAGATCGCTTCAAACCAGGTTGCCGCTGCGGTAAGCCTACCCGCGCCCAAGCTTAAGTGATACCCATCCCGGGTAAATTTATCACCCAAGTAACTGGTTCGTGCATTTTGGATAGCCGTCCCCGATGGGATGACCATATCCATGCCAGCAAGGTCTTTGGCCTGCCACGCCGCATCCACTATTGCCTCGTACATCTTCGTTTGGTCGCGATCGTAGTTACTGAACCCTTCGTGATTCGAATCTTGGGCATACGCCCATGTTTGGTGCAAGATAAATTTGACCTCCGGATTGGTGGTCAGCGCCCGTGCATAATCAACAAGTTGAGGAAGATACTCTTGATAACCATCGATGATTCCTGAACGTTGGCTAACTTCCTGAAAACTGATATAATCCCAGTTTTCACTAGCGATGGCTTCTTGGAGTGTTTGGTTGTTTATGCTACCGCGGCTCCCATCCACCGCTATTCGCCTCAACTGATAAGCGTCCCTGTTTTCCGAGGCGTTCAGCCAATGCCCTTCCAACGACTGCCCACCGATATACATGTTTCCGATAAGTACTTTTTGCCCCGTGGCAACGACAAAATCATGCAGGTAATTCTCAATGGCATCTTCAGAGAAGCTATTGCCGATAGCCAATATCTTGAAGACGCGGTCCTTACCTACGGTAAGGTCAGAGAAATACTTCACGCTCCCGTCTGTCGACTCCACCTGTATCACGGTGCTCCCCTCGCTTAAACCGGTGATGACGGCTGTTTGGTCTTCGCCCGCTGCTACACTGGCGACCTCCGGGTTAAGGATGCTCCACGTCAAGGTCTTGGATGCGCTTCCCAGGGTGTCGGGGATGGCCTTGATGGTGTATTTTTCACCCACGGTGATTGAGACGGCTTGTTTATTTAACCGAATAAACTGCCTATCTGACAAGTCTACCGAGAAGTTTTCCTCGCAGGCTGTGCAGCACAGCAAGATTGCCAGTATACCGAATAATTTTTTTATTGATCTCATAAGAAAGTTCATTAATAAAAGACAGATACAGCCATTAATCCCCGTAGCCCGGCGCTTGCCTCAAGTTGGGGTTTATATCCATTTGCCCTTGCGGGATGGGCCATATATACATCCTTTTTGAGAAATACCGGTTCTTGTAAAAAGTCCGCTTGTAGAATGCTTGCGCATCGTCCTTATCGTCGCTTTTGCGCGTACCGTTGAAATTCATCCCATAGAGAGTAGTATTGAAGAACTTCTCGCCCAGCTTCCACCTCCGCACATCGTTGAAACGTATGCCTTCGCAGTTGAACTCGATTCGCCGCTCATGCTGGATGGCGGCTCGCAGCTTCGTCTGGTCCAGGCCCGGCTCCAAATTGGGGATACCGGCGCGCTCCCGCACCAAATTGACGTAATGGTAGGCTTCGTCCGATGGCCCCTCCGCCTCATTGAGGGCCTCGGCATAACTTAGATATGCTTCTGCCAACCGATATAAGATACCAGGCTGGTAGGTAAATCTTCCCTCGCGCGGGAACACATCCAAGCTAATCCGTTTCCGTACGTTGTATCCATTTTGGGGTGCGTCAAATGTCGGCCCCGTATCTCTCCCGCCCCCCTGTAGAAATTCGGTCCGCCTATTGGCAGCGCCCAACCAGGCCTCATTGAATATCACCGACACATAGAATCGAGGTTCACGGTTACAATACATATTATACGTACCGTCCATCGTAACCGGTCTCAAACCGTTTTCTGCCAAGCTTTCAGGCCCTCCACCGGCCCACGCAGTTTCCCGCCTATCCACTTCCGTAGAGAACCCGTTCTCTATATAACCCGAAGCCGGGTTGATAATGGGAGATCCATCGTCATTGTAGCCGGTAATCGGTGCCACACCATTCTCCATATAAAATGCATCCACCAATTCCTGGGTAACACCCATGCCCGCGTTCCCGCCGATACCTTTCGGCAAATGGTGCGCCTGGAAGCCATTCAAATCCCAGTTTTCCGGCCGGCCGAAAATGATTTCGCGGTTACCGGCACTGAACGACTTGAGGGACATGTTATAATAAGACATAAACGGATCGATGGAACCATCGGGATTGTATTCCTTATACAGCGCATACCCCGCACCGTGTGCGGCATCGATCAGCTCCTTATGTGCCGTTGCGGCCCGTGCCCACTTCTGGACATCGTGGTTAGGATCAAAGAGGTTTACACCTTCGGCATTCTGCCACTCGCTCAAGTCGGGGTTACCGTTATATAGCGGGCTCGCGGCAAAGAGCAACGTCCGTGCCCGGACAGCTAGGGCCATTATCGACGTTACCCGCCCCCAGTCGTTGCGATCGGTATAAACTGCCGGAAGCTTAGTTGATACGTCTTTCAGTTCCTGGTCAATCCAATCTACGATTTCATCATAAGGCGTTTGCGTTGTCAGCAGTTCAGAAGCTGGCGCATCGATGGCATACACCACCCCCGGCGCAAACGGAATCGCACCATACAATTCGATCATAAGCGAATAATAATAGGCAATCAGAAAACGCACCTCGTTTTTCATCTGGTCTACATACTGTTGCGTAAGTCCAGCTTCGGGGATAACCCGTACTTCTTCTAGGAAAATCAATCCCGTACGTATCCGCTTGGGCAATTCCACCCAATAGTTGGGGTTCCAACCCGAGTTGGGGTTCCAGTTTGCCATGGTATAGGCGTACACATTGGCCCACCCAAATTGCTGCCATTCTTGCGGAATCGTAATGTCATCGGCCATGATATTAAACCCTTGATCTTTAAAGTAGCCCCACATTGGGCTGGGTACCGAAGAGTAAACGCTGGCGAGCCAGTCTTCCGTTCTGATCTTATCGGTAAATATCATTTCCATAGTCAGCTGATCATCCGGCATTTTATCCAAAAAATCAGAACAACTTGTATTCAGGAACAGAAACAAGGTTGTTAAAATCGTGATAATGTGAAACTTTTTCATCTTACACCTAGTCGTTAAAATTAATAGTCAACCCAAACGAAACCGATTGCATCTGCGGGTATCTCAATCCGTCAGTGGTTTCCAGCTCGGGGTCCCAAAGTTTGAAGTCGGAGAACGTAAGCAGGTTGGATCCCCTCGCAAACAACCGGCAATTGCGTATGCCAATTTTTTCGGTGGCCTTACTGGCAAAGGTGTATCCTAATTCAATGTTTTTGAGGCGTATGAAACTCATGTCGCGCAACCACCACGTCGACCTCCGGTCGTTGTTCGCTGTCGCCCTGTTCCCCAACCGTGGCCAGAACACATCTTGGCTTGGGTTTTCGGGCGTCCACCGATCGTCGATATTCGAAAAGATATTCCCAGCACCCAGCACGGACCCAGGCAACCAGTTTTCACCGCCCAGCAGTTGGTAGGTTTTGCCGGTGCCCTGGAAGAAAAACCCGAAATCAACTGCTTTATACCGTACATTCGCACCGAAACCGTAGACAACCTCCGGCACCCTGGTTCCGCCAATCGCGGTCTCATCCAAGGTATTAATGACACCATCGTTGTTCATATCCCGGTATCTGATATCCCCTGGACGCAGGTTATTGACATCACTGAAATTTTGTACGGGAATTCCCTCCTTCAACCTGCCGTCCGCATCAAAATCATCTTCGGTAAACAGCCCTTCAGCTATCAGTCCGAACATTTGTCCAACCGGTTTTCCCGTTGCAGAGCGATAGGTCCCGATAATCGACAGTGGCTCGTCAATTTCGATAATCTTATTATGTGCGTACGTGTAGTTGGCTATCCCTGAAACAAACCAATTCCTGTTGAGTTGTTTACTGATGTTCAGCGACATGTCAACACCCTGGTTATCTACCTTGCCGAAGTTAGCCCAAATCGCCCTGTTGAAACCGGCACTGCCGGGCACATTGCGGCGCTCCATGAAAATATCCTCGCGGCTTTCCTTAAATATATCTACCACGTAGTTCACTGAGTTATCCCAAAAACCCAGCTCCAAGCCAAGGTTTCGCTTGGTCACCGTTTCCCAAGTCAGGTTGGGAACACCCACGTCGCCTTCTGCCCGGCCCAGGCGATACACAAACGGCGGCTCGGTACCCCAATTGTAATAACCGGTATTGACGATAGTCGAGATGTAAGCAAAACGATGGGTCCCGATATCAGCACCTAGGATACTATTACCTGCCTTGCCAATCGACCCACGAAGTTTCAGGTTGGAAACAACACCACGGAGCGGATTCATAAATGCTTCCTCCGATACAATCCAGCCTAATGCTACGGCGGGGAAGAAACCGAAACGCTTCCCCTTGGCAAAGTTTTCCGAACCGTTATAGCCGAAATTAAACTCCCCCACGTACCGCCGATCGTACGTATAGGAGAATCGGCCAGCTATCCCTTGGTTGCGATAAGGGAGTGCATCACCACGGTCAAAATCTTTCTGGTTATACAACAACATGGTGTTGATATCGTGGGTGTCGTCGAAGAGGCGGCTATAGGAGAGCATCCCTTCCAAGTAGACGCTCTGATCGCCCCACTGAGATCCAATGCTATGCCCTAAAAACTGTTGTCCGTGATGCGATATCGTGGTAATGAGATTTCCGTTGGCGTCCCGTGCCGATGCGGGGTTGTAGTAATCGGGAGTCTTAGCACGGGTTACCGAGTTGCCCGAAAACTTATCGAAAGCAAAAGTCAATTTAGCCTTCAAACCCGGTGTTACAAACCGCAGATCCTGCTCAATGGCTGTCAACGCTTCGACCTTAGAATGGTTCATCTTCTCGAAGCCTCGCTGGGTAGCCCACGCCCACGGGTTCTCCTTGGCAAAAACCCTGGGGATACGCCCATCAGCATAGATCGGGGGATGAATATATGGAGGTATCCGCATCGCTTGGTAGAAAATCCCGAAATTAGACTCATCATTGCCCGGAGGGGCATTCTTCGTTTGCAAGAATCCCCCAAGATTAACCCGCAACAATGTCGTGGGCGTCACATTGACATCAACGTTGGATCGCACGGTAAACCGCTCCACCTCCAACGAAGAATCCCACGCTTGATTCGGATCACGCCGGATGATTCCGTCTTCATCGTAATACCCTAATACCAATGCATACCGTAAAATACTCGACCCTCCATTCACGCTTAAGTTGGCTTTCATGGCTTCCGCATTGTCTTTAGCCACTACATCCCACCAGTTAATGTCTGGATACAATTCAGGGTCGGTTTGGTGTTTATAGTTTAATAACGTGGCGTCACTGACGAACGGCGCCTGCCCGTTATCCAAGTTCATCTCGTTCATCAGTTCCAGGTATTTGACACTCCCCACGTAGTCTAGTAATTTGATGGGCGATGTGTACACCTTCTCATAACGTGCGTTGATCTGCGGTTTGCCCACCTTTCCACGCTTTGTATTGATCATAATCACGCCGTTAGCACCGCGTACGCCGTACACGGCACTGGCAGCTGCGTCTTTCAACACCGAGAACGATTCAATTTCTTCGGGATCGATGTCGTGGAGCGACCGCTCAACACCGTCAACAAGCACCAACGGGTTGGCATTGCCCGTAAAAGTACTGATGCCCCGGATCCAGAAATCAGAATTATTGAACCATGGGTTACCACTGCGTTGAACAGCGATCACGCCGGAGACCATACCGGCCAAATTATTACTGAGCGACCTGCTTGGTGTCATCTGCAGCTTAGCCGGGTCTACATTACTGATGGCGCCAACCACAGAGGCCTTCTTTTGGGTACCGAACCCGACTACGACGACTTCGTCCATAGTACCTTGGTCGGTTTTCATCTCTACGTCTACCGTGGTTGATTGCCCGATACCGATTTCCTGAGCAACGAAGCCAACCGAGCTGAAAACCAACGTGGCCTCTGGCGGAACGTTATCGATGATAAACCGGCCATTCGCATCAGAAGACGTACTCTGGTTCGGGTCGTTTTTTACCCGGATGGTCACCCCTTCTAAAGGATTCCCCTGTTCGTCGGAAACGCTGCCTGTAACCGTTCGTTGTTGCACTTCCATCGCTGCGCCAGTCGTCACGGCTTGCGGAATTTCGGGCAGCTCCGTAATCACGATAGTATTCTCGGTAATTTCATAGGTCAATGACATGGGCTCCAACAGCGATTTCAGTGCACGGCTAAGCGGTGCGTTTCTCACCTTGATGGATACCGGATCTGCCGGATCAAGAAAACGGTCATTGAAGACTACCATCAGGTTGGTTTGCTGCTCGATGGACTCAAACACCTCACTGATGGGTTGGTTCCGCATGTTAATAGAGACCGTCTGCGATCGCGTTTCAGCACTCAGGTGAATACAAACGACAAGAAGCAATACGGAAGTTAATCTCATAATTCGAAAGAATTGCTCACTACCTCGAATAGGTATATTTTTTCCCCATAATGGGAGAAAATCATAATTTATCATTACGTTTGGGGGTTTAGACAGTTAACTGACTAGTTTAAATACTCCAAATTTACTACTGGTTGTGTCTGAACAACAAGGGGGGTGTTCGCAGCACTTCCCTTTGTTCGTGATTGGGTTATGTATCTCTCTTCATACTGATAAGCTTTTTGTTTTCAAATTGGTTATTGAGTTCTTATTGATTTATAATTAGTATTCGGTCTTTTAATTCTACATTTATCGCAGACAACCGCAGAATATCCAAAACGCCCATCAGCGATACATCCCGCCTGATTTTGCCGCTGAATGTTTCTTCGGGGATTTCACCGTTATACGCCACCTCCACGTCATACCACCTCGACACCTGCTTCAACACGTCCGCCAGTGGGGTTTTCCGAAAATGGAACTTTCCGCTTTTCCACGCGACAAATAGCTCGGTATCAACAGGGTCGACACGTAGCCCTAATCCGCCAATGCTGACTTGAGCTTGCTCACCCGGTTGGAGGAGGATTGCTCCTTCGTTCGACCCCACCCTGACGCGCCCCGTAACCAGCGTGGTCTTGGTCTCAGCATCGTCTGGATAAGCTGATACATTGAACTCCGTGCCCAACACTTCGATCTGTTGGCCATCCGATAAGACGACAAACGGCCATAACGCACCGGTTGACGAACTCACTTGTTCACGGACATCAAAATAAGCCTCGCCGGTTAATTCCACGATTCGCCGTTCACCCTCGAAACGACTGGGGTAGGTCAGTAATGAGCCCGCATTGAGCCATACCCTGGTCCCATCTGGCAAGGTGATCTGATAGGTGCCCCCCCTGGGGGTTGATAACTGATAGGTGGTCGCTGATTGTGACCTTTCCGGGATACTTCCCTCAACCATCAACCCTGCTTGGTCGACCACGTTGCTTCCGTCAGCATATGTAGTAATCCCTTTACCCACGATAATCCCTTCCTGCTCCTCACTCAAATCTATCACTCGACCATCTGTTAATGTCAATGTGGCACGGTTTCGCCCCGGGGGTATGTCTTGTACCGCCTGCGGGTCGACAGGGGCTGCCTTCTCTGGCCAGCCGGTCCAAAAATAGCCGACCCCCAATACAACCACGAGTATGGCGGCCGCATAAGGCATCATTCTTATCAATACGGAGCGCTTTGGCTTGGTCCGTACCTTAGCCATCAACTGTCTGTACATTCGTGCTTTCAATTGGGCCTCCGTATTCTGATGGGCTGCCGGTAAAACAGTTTGGGTATCATCCAGGCTATTGTACCAATCGATCAAGATAGCTAACTCCTCGTTGGTAAGTGTGCCAGCTGCCAACTTGGCAAGTAAATTGTCGATGGTGTTTTCTTGGTACATTACAAGCGGGTTCTTTCACAGTAATAGACACCAAAAAGAAACAGGGGGGTAGGTGTATGTTCAAAAAAAACAAAAAACAGCCACCAACCATACGGTTGTGCCGAGTTTTCCGCGGATATCTCGATTGGCTTTCTTCAGATGGTATTTCACGGTGTCTTTAGAGATTGCCAATTCGTCGGCAATTTCAGCCGTAGTCTTACCCTCTTTCCGACTCATTTGGAAAACGATCCGACATTGGGTGGGAAGGGCTTGTATCGCTCGGTCTATACGCTCTTGCAACTCACGTGCAATCATTTCGAGTTCAGGCGATGGATGGGCCGTATAATCTACTACATAACCTTGTGCACGCAGCCGCTCCCGGT
The DNA here is from genome assembly GCF_025460835.1 of Parapedobacter soli. Classification (GTDB taxonomy): domain Bacteria; phylum Bacteroidota; class Bacteroidia; order Sphingobacteriales; family Sphingobacteriaceae; genus Parapedobacter; species Parapedobacter soli. The sequence goes on from NZ_JAMXAY010000001.1 coordinate 288,116, forward strand.
GCCGTTTCAACCGCCGGTTAAACACCTGGTTGCGCACAGCAACAGCGAGGTACGCGGATAAATCTGCATTCACAATCGTCAGCCGCTCCTTCTGTAACCAGAGTTTGTACAAAACATCCTGAACGCACTCTTCGGCTTCTTGTTGATCGCCGATACGATTCATGGATACAACAAACAGTTTGTCCCAGTAGCGATGGTAAATTTCGGAAAGCGCGGCTTCATCGCCGTGCCGTAGCCGAGCCACCAGTTCCTGGTCTGTATATTGTCGGTAAATCGAAGCCATGGTTAGTCTTCCGTTTTTACAGGAACCTCAAGTTTAGTGAATTTTTCCCACTTTAATGACATTTTTACGAATACGCCGCAAAAAATCGATTTGGCAATCCTGTCACCTGTGGCGAAACTCTCGCCTAATGCGGTGCAAAACTCAATTCCCAGAAAGACTTCTCTTCCAGCACTTCGTTGGAAATGTTCAGTAATTGGCTGGCACCAACTGCATTTATCTCGATAAATAATTCGGCCAACGTGTGCACACGGCCATAGTCCAGCAAGCTTTTACTCAACGAAATAATGAGGCTTAGTCGATTTTCTTCCGCGAGTGCGATTTGCCCTTTAAACTTCTGCTTAGCCTGGTGCAGCTGCATCACGCCGAGCTTACGCGTTCGTAGTTTTTTAAGTTCGTTGACAGCGAGGCTGCGGGCTCGTTCAACCTTCTCCTCATCGGTGCCAAAATAGATGTAAAACAGGCCGGTATCGGAATATGCAGTGTAATTTGAGTCAATAGTATAAGCGATACCATGCTTCTCGCGCACCACCAAGTTCAGTCGGGAGCTCATTCCCATCCCGCCAAGTAGGTTGTTTAACAACAACAACCCCACTCGGTGATTATCGTGGATGCTATAGGCCCTGGTGCCCATTACGTAATGTACTTGGTTGATTGGCTTGTGCGAAGCTACTTGCCGAGGAGCGGCCGTCGGTGGTTTACCACGGAGCTTTCGTTGGTTGTTTTCGGGCAGGGTTCCCAGTATACGTTCGGCCAGTGCCTTTACCTTCTTCAGTTTATAGTTGCCGCTTATACCGATGATGATTTCGTGGGTATTGTAGTTTTGTTGAATGAAGTACCTGATATCTGCCTTGGAAAGCGTCTGTAAATCGGTAGCCGTTCCTAAGATGTTATGCCCCAGCCCGTGCCCTTCGAACACCAGGTCTTCGAAATCGTCCATGATGGCATCTTCGGGGCTATCCAAATAAGAAGCCATCTCGTCGAGGATAACCCCCTTTTCCTTTTCCATTTCGTCTTCCGGGAAAACCGAATGAAAAAACAGGTCTTCAAACAAATCCAACGTCCTGCTGAGGTAAGGGGTCAGGAAAGACGCATGGATACAGGTATACTCCTTAGTGGTGTACGCATTGAGGTCGCCGCCCACTACCTCCAGCCGGTTAAGTATCTGATTAGTGCTGCGTTTGTCCGTCCGTTTAAACAACAGATGTTCGATAAAGTGGGCCAGCCCATACTTCCCCGCCGGCTCATCCCGCGCCCCCGCATTAACCAGCATGCAGGCGTGCGATACCGGCGATGCAACTTGCTGCAGCACAATCCGGATACCATTAGCCAAATGAATAACCTCACATCCCATTGCGGCGCAAGATAGTGAAAATCGGCCTTATTCGCCGCCACCCGGGAAGCCGCCGGGCCCACCCGGGCCTCTGGGACCCCCAGGGCCACCCGGACCATCAAACCCCATCCGCCCACCGGCGAAATTGGAGAACCTGTAAGACAATGTGAGGAGGAAATAACGGGCCAACCGATTGGTCCGGCTATCGATAATCATGTCTTCGGTGACACTCCGTGATACGTTGGTCTGTTCGTTGAGCAAATCATACGCCTGGAAGCGGATGGCACCATTGCGTCCCTTCAAAAACTGCTTCTCGATATAGGCATTGATGATCATCGGGTTGGCATCCACCGTACTGCTGTACCCGCTGTTGGTTGTTTTTGCCAAGTCGGCACCAAATATCCAAGTGGGTGTTATATTTACCGACCCGTCAAGTGTCAGTGCCCACGTGGAAACATTTCTGTTGCTTCCTGATGAGACCGTATTATGTGTAGTATTGTAGGTATACCGCACGCCCGGCGTGATATCTACATATTCGGTTGGGTTATAGCGGAGTCCCAGCCGCTGGGAAAGCACCCAGTTCTTGGCAACGTTACGCGCCGTATTGAGTACCGGCGAGCCCGCGAGCTCCTCTTCCGTCGTGATAAACGAAATGTTATTGTTATACGAAAGCATTCCGCCAAACGAGAACGTGTACTTCTTATTGGCAAATGGTTTTGAGAAATTGTAGAAACCCCGCGTATTATAGAAGCCGTCGGTATTAAGGTATTCGGTAGCCTGAACCAATCCGATCGAATCATCCACTGATGTGGTACGGTTGGTTACAATTTTATCTTCAGACAACGATCCGGAGATGCCGACAAAGAAAGATGTACCCTCACCGATATTGAAATTTCGGTAATTGATACGTACCTCGTGCGAAAATTCTGCTGACAGGTCCGGATTACCCGTTACCGGTGCATTCACGTTGGAATAATCGGTAAATGGCTGCAGCTGCGTAAAGCTCGGCTCATTGGCGCGCCCCGAATAATTGATATTAAAACGTTTCGTCCGCGATAGCTGATACTCCAGTCGCGCCACCGGCATCCAGTTGAAGCCGTTGCGGTTGATCTCGATGGATTGCCCGTCTATATCGGCACCGCCACGCAATAAGTTGGGCTGTGCGGCTACCCCCAATGAATAGTTCCACTTATCGTTGCGGTACCTATAGGTAAGCGAGCCCCGATGGGTATAGAAGGTATAGTCATAATTCCGGCTATTATTGTACTCCGGATTATCGATGATCATACCGTCCAAATCATAGGCATTGGCCCTACGGCTGTTGTCATACGACGCAAAGTTGAAATCATAGTTCAGCTCCAACGTGCTGTGCTGCCCCAGCGGTTCAATATACGATACCGTAGCACCCCCATTCAGATTTTTATTCTGCAAATCAACCAAGTGTTGCTGATATACGCTGTCGAGTTCCTCGATCGACGTTTCATACACCAACGTGTTGAGTATCCGTTCCTGATCCTGTTCGGTGCTTGCAGTATTCAACGAAAAGTTAAAAAAGACATTACGCCCATTGTCACTCAGCCGCCTATTATACAGCCCGCTTGCCCCATAATTCGGGGCAAATGATTTATTGAGCTGGCGATTGGTCAACTCGTTTATCAATTGCTGGCCAATTGTATTGCTACTCAGCGATAGGTTATTGGCGCGGCTCTGGCGAACACTAAAGTTGGGCGACAGTTTGATATAGTTCTTGCTGTCCGGCTTATATTCCATATTCCAGCTGAATCGATGGTCGTTACCCAGACTGCCGTTGTCCATGTTGCTGGTTACATAAGTGGTCGATTCCTGTAGGAACACCTCGCGGAATTCATCACTCAACGTGGTATTATCGGTATGGCCAAAGCTGTACTCGCCATACATAGTCAGTTTATCGTTGAAATCTTGCCGGTAATTTATGCCGATGGACTGTGTATTGGTAAGCCCATTCGAACCGCCCCAGCCACCTCCGCCGAAACCACGGCCGAAGCTACCACCACCCCGGCCCCGCCGGGCTCCGCCACTCCGGATATTGAAATCGAACAGACTGGCATTGACGTTATTCAGGTTGCCCAGGACGGAAAGCTGCATTCCCTCCTTAAACTTACCGTACGACCCGGTTACCTGGTACCGGTCGGATGTACCACCCCCCACGCGGAAATTACCGAAGTCGCCGTTGTTGCGGTCGGGGGCTATTTCCAGGTTCAGCACCCGTTCCGGGTCGCCCGACCGGTTACCCGTGACATTGGCCATGTCGCCGTAATCATCGACAATCTGGATTTTTTCTACAATCTCTGCCGGTAGGTTTTGGATGGCTGCCTTGATATCTCCACCAAAAAAGTCCTTGCCATTGATCCGTGCACGTGTCACAGACTCACCTTGGGCTGTTACATTCCCGTCTTTATCCACCTCTACGCCATCCAGCTTCTTGAGTGCGTCTTCCACTAATGCCCCCTCGCGCAGTTTGAGATCCTTGGTTGCATACTCGAGTGTGTCCTCCTTCACGGTGATCGCGGCCATACCGGTAACAGAGACCTCGGCAAGCATCTGGCTGGACTCGCGGAGGGTAAGCGATACTTTTAACTCGTCTTTTCCGGCTTCAAACGCATGCCGCTGCCTCAGGGTATCGAAGCCTAAGCTGGTGACAGTGAGCACAAAGCTACTGCCTCTGATATTGTTAAATGAAAAGATTCCTCCTGTTCCGGAGCTCGTTTGAACCGAATCAACATCAGACACCAGTTTTACCGATGCCCCGGCTATCGTGGCCCCGTTCGGGTCGCTGAGCGTACCGATAACGCGCTTATTGGTCTGGGCAAAACCGGTGAGCCCGAAAGCGACAAAAAAAACGGCAAACAGACCGGTGTAAAACGTTTGCCTGAAAGCAGGTGGATTGGAAATTTTCATTCGATATAATTGCAAATTAGTTGTTTCATTCGTTTGCCAGCAGTGATTTCACCCATACGCCCGGTTCTTCCCGGGGTTTCGAGGGCATTTGGCTACCATAACCATAAGGATAACCATAGCCGTAACCGTATGGATAACCGTAGCCGCGGCGCATGGTAGGTACCGATGTACCACTACCGGGAATCATCACGCCATTGATCTTGACATTGAACGCAAATTCATCACCGTCATCAACCGAAATCCCCAGGCGCGCCAGCGGCACCACCATTTCCACGCATAACGCATCTGTGGTGTCGAGCGTGGCCCGGGCATGGATGCCGTACGTGTTTTCCAACGAGATCTGTCCATCGAGTACATCATCAAACCGCATCACATATATGGCACGTATGGCTTCCAGCGCGCCCTTCCTCATATCGTCTGGCCGGTCGTCGTTATCGGCCGACATGATGGAGCGGAAAGCAAGCCGATCGGCAACCGGAAAGTAAACCGTAGGACCATCGCGCTTCTTTCCTTGGATATTTACCATAAAAGCCAGGCCCTGTGCAAAAATCTGCATCTGCCGATCTTTGTCTTGAACACGCATGGCCACATAGACATTTTCCGCGTCGTTCTTAATATGGTAGCGGAATTGCTGCGTAGCATGTTCGTACTGCAATGAATCGCCCCAGTCGTCGAGCTGGCCATCGACGACAATGCCCCTAGCCCAATCCAACGATTGCTGGATATTGCCCTTGTTGCGCTGTGCAAACGCGGGGTTGGCGCCTGCCAACATCCCTATCATACAAATTCCTATAGCCGTACGTGTTGCCATAATGCGTGGTTTTGACGTTTCCTTCATGATCAAGTTTAATTGTATAAGAATTATTACAAGCGAGGTTTTAAACCCTTATGCCGTTCAGCCGCAAAGGTATGTGTTTCGGCTGGAAATTAGCTTTATCTGGACAGCTGCATCATCTTTTCCGGCATCTGTGGATGATAACAGCTTGCATATAAATCCGAACTTACCTAAGTTTGTCTTTCCAGTAACGAAACTGAGGACAACGATGCTACTTTCCAGGTATCAAGATGTGTTTGTAGAGGCCGGTTGCGACGAGGCTGGGCGAGGGTGCCTCGCAGGCCCTGTGTTTGCAGCAGCCGTCATCTTTGCAGGCAACTTCCGCCACGATATACTTAACGATTCCAAGCAGCTTTCAGCCTCCCAGCGTCACGCATTGCGGGGGATGGTGGAGACTGAGGCCTTGGCTTTTGCCGTGGCCAGCGTAAGTCCGCAGGAAATCGACCGCATCAACATCCATAATGCGTCCTACCTCGCCATGCATCGTGCGCTGGATATGCTGACGCTGAAAGCAGAGTTCATCTTGGTAGACGGAAACCGGTTTATCCCTTATCACCAGGTTCCGCATTGCTGCGTGGTGAAAGGGGATGGCAAATACCTTTCGATTGCGGCAGCGTCTATACTGGCAAAGACCTACCGCGACGAATACATGGAAAACCTGGCGGACGAATTCCCCGTATACGGCTGGCATCAAAACAAGGGATACCCTACCATCCAGCACCGCAATGCCATCCTCGAGCATGGGCTCACTCCCCATCATCGCCGGACATTCCGCGTCACAGACCCACAGCTGAAGCTCTTAGTGTGAGGCCGCCGCACGCGGCGGCTTCCGTCCACTTGCCGCGGCAAGAATGGTATGCCTACCAACTGTTGGAGGCATTTCTAAAATAGCTATATTTAAAATCGATATGAACACAGTAAATAAAAATGGCATGATGACACGTCCCACAAAAAATCTATTGACGCTCCTGGCAATGGCATTCGCCATGGCTAGCTGTACACAGGCGCCGCCCGTCAACGAGGTTTCCGTCTTCGTATCGGGAAACGACGGTTACGAAAGTTACCGCATCCCCGCCATCATAAACGCTCCCAATGGAGACCTCCTCGCTTTCTGTGAAGGGCGGGTACATGGATCGGGCGACTTCGGCGACATCGATATCGTACTGAAACGAAGTACCGATAACGGAAAAACATGGAGCAGCATGCAGAAGGTGGTCGACTACGACACCCTACAAGCGGGCAACCCCGCCCCGGTGGTCGACCTGCTGGACCCGGCATATCCCGAGGGACGGATTTTTCTGTTTTATAACACCGGCAACAACCACGAAAGGGAAGTGCGCGAAGGACTCGGCTTGCGCGAAGTTTGGTTCATCACGTCTACAGACGGGGGCAACACCTGGTCCGAAGCCACCAACATCACCACACAGGTGCACCGGCCCAACCAACCGGATACCCATCCGGACTATCACTTCGCCGAAGACTGGCGCAGCTATGCCAACACCCCGGGGCAGGGCATGCAATTCGACCAAGGCAAATTCAAGGGGCGAATATACATCGCCGCCAACCATTCATCCGGAGCCCCCCAAAAAGCATTCAAAGACTACAACGCACATGGTTATTACACCGACGACCATGGCAAAACCTTCCACCTGAGCGAGGTTGTCCCGTTCGAAGGCAGCAACGAATCCATGGCTGCGCTCATCCACGGCGACACCCTGTTGATGAACTCGCGCAACCAGCAAGGGAATGTACGCAGTCGCATCATCTCGCTGAGTAGCGATGGCGGTGCCACATGGGACACGACGTATTACGACCGGCAACTGCCTGACCCGGTTAACCAAGGCAGCTTATTGGCCTTCGACGGCGCAGACGGCAAGCCGCTGCTAGCCTTCTGCAATGCGGCGGATACCGCGCACCGCGACAACCTGACAGTACGTGTGAGCAACGATGGCGGGAAAACATGGTTCTTCAACCAGCCCGTTGCCAAAGCTCCCGAAGGGTATGAGGGTGCATACGCGGCGTACTCCGACCTCGTAAAGATCGGCAACGACAGGTTGGGGGTACTCTTTGAAAAAGACCGTTACACACAGATTGTTTTCACCGAGGTGCAATGGCACGAATAGCAGCAACAGCACCGGCGGCAGACTAAGCTGCCGGTTGCTTTCGCCAAAACTCGATCCAGATTGCCACTGCCAGCCCAAATACCAGTAGGATAGACCCGATAAGCGAAATTGTCTCACCCAGATGGTAAGACCGTGGTTCGAACTTGAACTCCACCTGATGGTTGCCTCCCGGCAATTGCAGTGCGCGCAGCACGTAATTAGCACGCAAAATAGGCAGTTCCTCGCCGTCTACATAAGCTTTCCAGCCTTTATCGTACCATATTTCCGAAAAGACAGCGAGTGCATCACGCGGGGTAGAATATTCATAGATGAGGTGGTCTGGCCGATACGAGGTAAGTTCGATCGATGCGTTCTCCGGTAGGCTCAGCCGGCTCTCGTCCAGCAGCGGTTTGAACTCTTCGTGGATAAACGCCTCTTTCGATGGGTCGAATACGTTGATGGCGTCCATTTCTTCCTCGTTGCTCGCCACGATAGTCACTTTCTCCACAAACCAAGCATTGCCGGCAGCAGTATTTCGCCGCTGGATGCGCTGATTATTTTCGTTGTCGGCTGTAATAAGGTAGCGCGTATTCAGCATGTCGAGCACATCCTCATTGATTGCGCCCGAAAACTGCCGTTCAATCAGCTCCTGGTAGCGCATCAGCTTGGCCGCGTGGTAACCACCGATAGATTTGTGGAAATACGATGTCCGCGCATCAGCAAACGGATTCGTGGTGATGTCAAATACCCGGTAATCGGGGTCCTTATCCATCAAAATCAGCTTGTCCACTTCCCGTTCCGGATTGAACTGCCGCGCCAGCTGCAACTTGTCAGCAAACCGATCGTCATTCAGGTACCGTTTATCGACACCCCAAAGGTCGATCAAGGTCACAACCCCCAACAGTACCACCGCGGTCTGCGCCTTCAGTTTATTTTTAACCAGCAGCCACACCAATGCAAATGTCGCCGCAACAAAAAGCAGCGAACGGAACGCATCGGCCCTGGCCAACGATACACGGTCTTTAACCAATGCTGCCATCAGCTCGTTTGCAAAGGTATTGTCTTGTAGCTGCTGACCGTACTGCTGGGTCATGGCCTGATGATTCGAGCTTTTGAAGCTTAGAAACAAGTCGGGCAAAACGGCAATCAACAACGCAACGCCGCCCACGCCATAAAACACATACAACACCTTCTTATCCAGCTTTTTGATAGCTAGTCCGTTCTTAATAACCTCGTTTATCGAAAGTACGGCCAAGACGGGGACCAATAAGGTAGCAATAATCAGGATAGACTCTACTGCCCTAAACTTGTTATACATCGGGAAGTAGTAAAAGAACAAGTCTGAAACGAATGGGAGATGCCGTCCGAACGAAAGCAGCAACACCACCGCTGTTGTACCTACCAGCCACCATTTGATACGTCCCGGCACAATAACAAGTCCCAGCACAAATAGGAACACGATGCCGGCACCGAAATACCACGGACCGGAGGTCCCGGGCTTTTCCCCCCAATAGGTTGGTAGGTTAGCCGCAAAACCGGCCGCTTGATTCGGATCAGCTCCTTTATTGATTACGAGTTTGGCTACGTTCGACTCGCCATCCAAACGGGTAGACATGCCGCCACCGTAGGCGTTAGGTATCAAAAACGTGAGACTTTCGCCCACACCCTGGCTCCAATGATATGCGTAATCGCGACTCACACCATTGTCGGCACGCTGCGTATTTTCGGTTTTCAGGTTGGACTTCCCACGCAGTGTCTCTTTGCTATATTCATAGGTGGGCCACAATAGCGAGGCATTTACCGCTATAGCTACTGCCACTGCCGCCACCTGGTAGGCAATCGCCTTGCCGAACGCCAGGAGCCGTTTCTCCCGGATGGCCCCATACGCCTCTATGCCCGCCAAAATCAATGCTGCCAAGAACAGGTAGTACGTCACCTGGATATGGTTCACCCGGATTTCGAGTGCCATGGCCAATGCTAACAACACCGTTCCCCATAGGTACTTACCCCGGAATGCCAATAACATGCCGGCCAGTATGGGAGCCATGAAGGCTATAGCATACGTTTTATTGGCGTGGCCGGCCTCGATATAGATGAAGTTGTACGATGAAAATGCAAATGCGATAGCTCCCACCGCCGCAAGCCAGGGTTTCACCCGGAGTACAGTGAATAAAAGGTAGGCACCGATCAGGTAAAGCAATACCACGTCGATGGGGTGCGGGAATACCCCTTTGAAACCACGCATCAGGTAGGTGGTCAGGTTATTGGGCAGCTCCATCAGTACCTGGTAAGACGGCATCCCGCTAAACATCGAGTTTGTCCACAACGGCATATCGCCGTCGCGCGCTTTGATACTCAGTATCTCCTGCTGCCCGGCCTGTGCCTGCAGTACGTCATGCTGGTACAGCACCTTCCCCTGCCACGCGGGCGGGAAATAAATAAACGTGATAGCGATAAAAATGCCAATTATCGCCAAGTGGGTTGCGTTATTGTTGAACCAGGTTTTCATTCAATGGCTTCAATTACTGTATCTCGATTGTCGAATAAAGGCCAAACTTAGATAAAATGCGTGGTATTCGCGAACTCCCGCCCAATAAAAATATCGTTGTTCCCTACTCCCCTTTCTGGATAAGGCGGTTGATGTCTTTCAGCTCGCCGAACAGCACCAGGATGTCATCATCCGCCAATACGGTATCAGACTGGGCAATGCCCGTCGCCTCCGTATTCACTTTCATCTTACCATCTTCCAGCGTTTCGGCCGATTTTATCGTGGTGAGTACAATCACTTTGAATCTATTGGTGAGGTTTGCTTCTTTCAGTGTCATGCCCACATACTTGGCTGGCACCTTGGTTTCAACAATGCTATAGCGTTCCGATATTTTAAACGAATCCACGATATCCGTATTGTCTAGCCGCATCGCCAGCCTCGCCGCCGATTCCTCTTCGGGCATGATATACTCGTCGATATCCATCGCTTCCAGTACCGTCTTCTGCAAGTCGGAAACCACACGCCCAACAATCCGCTTTACTTTGAGCTGCTTGAGCAGCGCGGTGGTGAGCAGCGAGGCCCCTTCGTCTTCGCCTATTGCCACGATGGCAGCATCCGCATCTTTGAGCGGCAGCGCACTCATGGCGTCTGCGTCGGTGGTATCCATGCGTACGGTATGTGTGATTTTCTCTTTCAGCATTTCCACCTTCGTCATGCGGTTGTCGGCTCCGATGACCTCATGGCCCAGCTCGGTGAGGCGGATGGCGAGGGCCTTCCCGAAATTTCCCAATCCTAAAACGATAAACTTCATGATGCTCTATTTAAAACAATATCTTTTCCTGTGGGTATTCGTAACTTCTGTTTCTCGTATTCTTCACAAGTGCCACGAGCAATGTAAGCAAGCCCACACGGCCAATGAACATGCTACAGATAATGATCACCTTCCCCGCGGCGCTAAGCTGCGGGGTAATGCCCAAGCTCAACCCACAAGTAGCATACGCCGAAAAGCTTTCGAGCGCGATAGACATAAACCCAAGGTGGCTGTCCGTAATCGCGAGGCCAACCAGGGTGGTGCCTACCGCCAGGAAGGAGAGGGCAATGATGGCGAATGCCTTGCTCACGGAGTCGGAAGATATCTTACGGCCGAATATTTCCAGCTTATCCTTCCCCTTGGCAAGGCTAACGATATTGAGGAGCGCTACGGCAAATGTGGTAGTTTTAACACCTCCACCGGTCGACCCCGGCGATGTGCCCACCCACATCAGGAAAATTGCCGTAGCCAGCATGGGCATCGAAAAGCTACTGGCATCGGCCACGCTGAACCCAGCCGCACGGGCGCTGTTGCCCGTAAAAAAGGCAGCGGCCAACTTCCCCCACCAGGTATCGTGTGCCGCTAATGTATGGTTATACTCCAACACGAAAGTGGCCGCGGTGGAAAAAACTACCAATATCAAGGTAACCCACATAATGAGGCGGGTGTTGAAACTGATTACCCACGCACGGTGGGTGTAAGGCTTGCCATGGAAAATACGCAAGAAAATGTTGACTGCCCATCGTTTGATGAAGGTATAGGTATTGAAAACAATACCGAATCCCAACCCGCCGAGGATGAACAGCAGCGAAAGGACCACCTGCATTTCATAATTGAAGCGGAATGCAGCTTGGCTCAACCCGCCCGAGGCGGTGGTAAAGCCGGCGTTGCAAAATGCCGACACCGCATGGAAAACCGCAAAGAATACACGGTCTCCATAGCTTTTAAAAGCCGTAGCCTCCGTACTGAAAAAGATGAACACGGCTCCCAGCACCTCGAAAAACAGGGTGATGAAGATAATCTTCAACAAGGTGTTGATTACCGAGGCCACTTTATTCTGCCCCAAAAACTCACTGTACATCAGCTGGTTTTTGTAGGAGAACCCGCCACTGAAAAAATAACCGAAGAAGCCTGTAAATGTCATGATACCCAGCCCTCCCAATTGGATAAGTATCAGGATGATGGTATGGCCGAATTCTGTAAATCGCGTAGCAATATCCACTGTGGCCAAGCCGGTGATGCAGACTGCGCTAGTAGCCATAAACAGGGCATCCACAAAAGGCAATGGGGGCCCTGTCGTGGTTTTCGGCAGCATCAGCAATAAGGTACCCACAAGAATAAGTACCAAAAAACTAATGACGAATAAGATGGTCGGATTAAAATAGAAGTTGTCGAAGAAGAGACTGCTTTTTGACAGCTCGGTAAGGAATACCGCAAACACCCCCAGGTAGAGCCACTCTTCATCGCGGAGGAAAACCAAATGAGGCTCTTCGGTTACCCTGGCCACAATGACGGTCAGAAAATACAACGATAGCACCAGCCCCCCGTAATGAGCAACACCGACTTTCCGGACGGCCAGAATAGAACACCCGATACGGAGAGCTCCCAGGAAAAACAGGCCGTAAAACAACCATGTAATCAGTTCCGTAAACTGCCGTGCCGTAGCTTTATCCGTGTTGTATCCGAGATGGAAGAGCACAATCATCGCACACACTAAGCTGACGTAAAGCATCACCCGGTCGACAACACCCTCCCGGTACTTGAAAATATACTTGATGTCGCTCAGCATGCCAGCGTTCTTATCGCTCTACGAGCTCGATGTGATATAGCTTACTCCAGAGTTTACCCGTTACAAACAGGCGGTCGCCCCCGCGGTCATAAGCTATCCCGTTAAGTTCATTGTCGAAATCAGCTTTATCCGGATAGATACCTATCAGGTTAATCTCTCCTTCCACTGCTCCGGTTGTGGGGTCTATGATTACGATAATGTCTTTCGTATATACGTTGGCATAGACCTTACCATCGATGTATTCCAACTCGTTGAGGCTGTCCATAGGCCCTTTGCTGTCGTACACTTCAATAAAACCCTCTTCGGCATACGTGTCTTTATTGAGGAAATAAAGGCGGCTGGTACCGTCCGAAAGGATGAGCCGTTCGCCATCAAAACACAACCCCCAACCCTCCTTAAATGACCCATAAGGGAATTCCCCGATTTTGGTAAGCGCACCTTTATCATAGATAAAGCCAACGTTATTGCGCCAAGTCAGCTGGATCACCTTATCATGGACGATGGTAAGCCCTTCGCCGAAATATTCGTCGCCCAGCGGTATACGCTGCGCGGCTTCTCCGGTTTGCAGGTTCACCTTGCGCAGGGTCGACTGGCGCTCCCTCCCGGTACTTTCGTAAAGGAACCCGCGCTCATATTCCAGTCCCTGCGTGTAAGCTTCAGGGTCGTGCGGGTATTCGGCTACGACCTTAAATCCATACCGCTTCGGGGCAGGCGGCACCACCACGATATTGCTATACGCCACCCGTTCCTCACCGTTGTGGTATAGCTTGGCACTGAGCGTACGGCTACCAAAAGCAGCGTTTTCCGTATCGAGATTCACAACAGCGCTATCGGTTTTCCGTGCAAGTACTTCCCCATCCATGCTATATACTACGGAGTCGAACGAAGACACCTCTTCCGGGAAAATCAGCTTCATAGGCACCGATTCACCCAGCTGCACCAATGTGCCTGCCTCCGGCGTGTCAAAGCGGAACTTGGATGCTTTTTTCTTCGTATTGCACGAGGCAACGAAGAAAAACAGTGCCAACGGTATATAGATTAATCTGTTCATGCGGACAAACTTAGTTATTTTTCTTCGCGAACAACTGCCCTATACGGTATTAATCGGGCCAGAACGCGTCGCGTATCAATCGGATATTACGCGTTTTATCCTTCTCCGAATACAAGATGGAGACCACATCGAACCGGATTTCCCCACCATATTTGTTGGCGGCGATATACTGGTTGGCGGCCCGTGTAAGCTTGGCCTGCTTTTTATAGTCGACAAACTCGTAGGGCATTCCGTAAGCATGGCTGGCCCTCAGCTTCACTTCGACAAAAACCAGTATGTCACCGTCGTCGGCGATGATATCAACCTCCAGGTTCTTGTAACGCCAGTTTTGGTGCCGTATCCGGTAACCGTGCTGTTGTAACAGCGCTACAGCTGCGTCTTCTCCCAGCTTACCCTTTTGAAGTGCATTCATTTATTTGACAACGATAGTACCTAATTTCTCGGCGATAACTTTCGATACATCCTTCAGTCTCTGGTAGTTGGCCAGCATAATTTCCATATTGGCAGCATCGGTTTCTTCTTTTATTGCCTCCCGTATCTTTACAATCTGTTGCTCCACTTTCCGCTTTTTTATCCGGTATATCGCCCCGTAAAGCAGGTCCTCCAGCCGCTCCGACTCGTGGGAGACATAGATTTTACGCTTTTCGTCATTCCAGTTAGGGCTCAGGCTATATTTGGTGGCAAGCAGATCTATCGCGAGATCGGAAATCGTGCGGTCGCGGTGGGCGATAAACACCCGCTCTTCCGGTAGTTCCCCGCGGTCGATGTATTCGCGGTAGATATCGATTATGGCGAGGCAGGCTGAGTCGTCGAACGACACATCGCTCAACCCACTTAACAGGAGCGGGGCTATCGGTATGTCACCTTCCTCCCAAGTGGCGGGCTTGCTACCGTAATGGAGTAAAATCCGAATAATTTCGCGCTCGTGCAATAGGTCTGATGATACCCGGGCCACAGGTACCGGCGTTCCTTGGTTATCGGCAGGTGCCTCTTCCTGTGGTTGTGCCTGCGGCTGCTCCATTTTCCGGTCGGCCTTCTTCGCCCGGCCGATACGTAATTTGTTGAGTTCGGCAATGAGTAGCCTTTCCTCGATGTCGAGCAGCACACTGCATTCGCGAACGAAGACCGAGGCCTTGATTGCGTCAGGGATCAGCGCGATACTCTCCACCACCTCATGGATGACGCCGGCACGCTTTACCGGGTCGTTGCCAGCGTCGCGCAGCAGCACATGGGTTTTGTAGAAGATGAAGTCTTGCTGATGCTCGGCGATATATGCCTTAAATGCCGTCGATCCAAATTTCTGGACGTATGAGTCGGGGTCGTTTCCATCCGGGAAGAGCAGTACTTTTACATTGAGCCCCTCTTCCAGCAGCATATCCGTACCGCGCAGCGATGCCTTGATTCCCGCCTCATCGCCATCATAGAGGATGGTTACATTCTTGGTATACCGTGAAATCAGCCGCACTTGCCCACTGGTGAGCGAGGTACCCGAAGATGAAACGACATTTTCTACACCAGCCTGGTGCATGGATAGCACATCTGCATATCCTTCCACCAGGTAACAGTTGTCGGCGTCGAGGATCGGCTTCTTGGCCTGATAGAGACCGTACAGCACATCCGATTTATGGTAAACCTCACTCTCGGGCGAGTTAACATACTTCGGGGTTTTCTTATCCGTTTTCAGCGTACGCCCACCGAAGCCCAATATACGGCCTGTGAGGTTATGGATGGGGAACATGACGCGGCCACGGAACCTGTCGTACACGCCGCCGTCGTCTTTGCGGATGATGAGGCCCGTAGCCTCCAGGAACTCGTCCTTATGGCCGTCGGCCTTCGCCCGGTCGTACAGTGCGGTCCACCCTTCGGGCGAATAGCCCAGCTCAAATTTCTGGATAATATCGTCGCGATAGCCTCGCTCGCGGAAATAATTGAGCCCGATGGTACGGCCCTCTTCGGTGTCCCACAGGGTCTCCTTGAAAAATTTCCCGGCCCAGTTCGTTACGATAAAAAGACTCTCGCGCCTGTCCTGTGCAGCGGCCTGCTCAGGGGTACGCTCGGTCTCCTCGATTTCGATGTGGTATTTCCCCGCCAGGTACCTCAGCGCTTCGGGATAGGAGTACTTTTCATGTTCCATGACAAAGCGAACCGAATCGCCACCTGCACCGCACCCGAAACATTTGTAAATCCCCTTGCTCACCGAAACATGGAACGAGGGGGTTTTCTCGTTATGGAATGGGCACAGGCCAGTCAATGACGTACCCCGTTTTTTGAGATTAACGAAATCGCCTACGACCTCCTCCACCCGGGCAGCATCCAGTATTTTATCAACAGTCTCTTGCTTGATCACATGCCACTATTTGGTAGGGTAAAATTAACGAATAAGGAAGAACTACCAAGAATATCCCAAAAATATTGCGATTTGTAGCAAACCGGCCACAACAGAAACGCCTGTTATGCAGTTATTTTATATTTTTGCCACGCGATGTATTCACGCAACAATATACCGAGATATTTATCAATGAAGATTAACCCGTAAATACGATGAAGATAAAAAATATATGCTGTATCGGTGCCGGCTACGTTGGC
>NZ_JAMXAY010000010.1 GCF_025460835.1 Parapedobacter soli
AGCGGATCAATTAATCAGGAAAGATGTACTTGGTCGGATGGATACATTAAACCCATACATGACGGTTATCGGTCAGGTTATCGGTACAGCGTCATCGAGTTGATGTCGGCGGCGCTGCAATCGAATCGCAAGACATACATGTCGGTAGCGGAAAGGAGGGAGAAGCCGGAGCATGTGGCTAAACAGCCCGAGATGGCCACCATACGACGGGTAGGAAAGAAATAACCTTCAACGATAGCCCCAATAGCCCTGCAAATTGAACGCGGGGCTATTTGGTTTGAGACTAGCCAAAAACGAAAGATACGCGCGCGAGGGAGACCCACGATAATTCAGGTCAAATAGGTATTCTCTGTGTCTATTGACATGATAGACGTGGATTATTTTGAAAACGGATGATATTTAGTTACGTTTGCTCACTAGATCTAAAAAAACAATTATGAACCAATTTACCACAACCACAACAAACTCAATTGAAGGGTGGGACATAAAAGAGTATCTACAGCCCGTGTCATCCAATGTTGTAGTCGGCGCAAATATCTTTAGTGATTTTGCAGCGTCGATAACAGACTTTTTCGGCGGCCGTTCCGATGGCTATGAGAGGCGACTAAATGAAATCTATGACCAGGCACTTAAAGCCCTCATCAATAAGGCTAGATCAATAGGCGCAAATGCCATTGTGGGCGTAAAAATTGATTTCGGCGAGGTAAGCGGCAAGGGAAATCAAATGTTTATGGTTTCTGTTGTAGGCACTCCAGTTAAGGCTGTCAAAAGGGGAGACAAGGCAGGCGGCGGCGAATCGTCGAGCTATGAGGTTTATGATGGCGAACTCGTAGAGCGAAAAGTCAGGGCAAAAAACATCATTGAACGCTTCGATAGTGATAAACCTGCTATTTCGAAGATACCCGAAAATACCGTGAATTTTATTGTCGAGAGCAGACTACCCGAATTATGTAATTTGGTTATGGGTCTGCTTTCTGTGTGGTCGATGGAACCCGCATCTTCTTCGAAGCAGCTGGCGCTACCTAAATATTTTGATAATTTAGATACCGATTCGGCTATAAATGGCCTGTATAGCTATTTGGAAAAACATGATATTGATAGCGACGCGCTTAGAAGGTTCTTAAAGATAGCGTCTGATAATAACCTCATCGATTACGAAAAACTTAAGCCATTACTATACAACAACCATTTGAACGGTAGAAAATTTGCTTTGGAATTGCTCAGGAGAGGTAAAGCCTCTTATTCAGCGAAGGAGATTGAGTTGCTGCGTAAATATTCGGATGACTTGGTTGGCCTCTTCCAGCCTTTGGGTACGACCGACCAGGTTAAAGGAATGTTTTCATCCACAGCCAAGGAAGTTTGGGTCTGTGTCTGTGGCACTAAAAACAACCAAAGCGTCAAATATTGCGGTAATTGCTATAAGGATAACTATGGGTTTTATGAGGCTGAGGTCAAGCCCGAAACAGTTGCAAACTTGATTAGAAAAAGGCTGGATGTAATATCGACGTTGTAAAACATTATATTTGGCTGGGGCATATCTTAGCTTTAAGATGTTTATAAAGTGCCCTACGATCTCACTAGGGCCACCCCGGCAACACCAAGTCGGGGTTACTTAATTTGGGTTGAGGTTTAACAATATTTAACGTTACGACCGATATTGCGGCACACCCTTTGAATGTCTATGGTCGTAGAATTGTCTTTTCATAATTTAGGTTTATAATTGGTTAGTTAGAAAGCCCTGCGTCTCCCCGGCGCGGGGTTTTCATTGTCGGTCGACACAGGAATTTTCAGTCCCTTGCTTAAAACAGCACAAGGATAACTAGCACTCTAGATTAATTTGCATAGAAGTAACTTATAAGTTACCTTTGCATAGTGAAAGTCAGAGAAGTCATAGCATTCAGAAACTACTTTGAGGATTTCCTCAATGGCCAGCCACAAAAGGTGCAGGACAAGATTTTCAAGATTATTGAGGCCATTGAGACACTGGAGCGCGTGCCTTCGAATTACCTGAAGGCCATGACCGGAACGGATGGGCTATACGAGGCAAGGATACAGCTTGGCTCAAACATCTGGCGGGTATTCTGTTTCTTTGACGGTGACCGGTTGGTCATATTGCTGAACGGTTTCCAGAAGAAAACACAGAAAACCCCGAAGAAGGAAATCGATAGGGCATTGAGATTGATGGCTGAATATTACGAACAGAAAAGGAGCAAATGATGGAAACTAAAAGCTGGAAAGACATCAAGGATAGTGTTTACGGTGCCCAGGGTACCGAAAGGAGGGATGCGCTGGAAAGGGATTTCGAAGGTTTCAAGGTTGGCTTGTTGCTTAGGAAGGCGAGGGAAGATAAACACCTCACCCAGGCGGAACTTGCTGAGTTGGTGAACCGGAAAAGGGAATATATTTCGAGGATCGAGAACAACGGGAGCAACCTAACATTAAAAACCCTATACGACATCGTAGAGAAAGGGCTCGGTGGTAAGGTGAAGATTTCGATAGAGGTGTAATCCTACGTCCTGTCAATAAAACGTCGAAACCCCATCAAATAAATGACGGGGTTTCTTTTTCGGTTAAAAATTACAGCCTCACGGCCATGATCCAAAGTTACGGATTATTGGCGGAAACAGGGCATACCTCAACAAACCGACAACAAAACCGACAACAGAAAATGAAAAAAGCCGTTCTGTTTGATTAGAACGGCTTTTGTTGTGATCCCGCTGGGATTCGAACCCAGGACCCATACATTAAAAGTGTATTGCTCTACCAGCTGAGCTACGGAATCGCTTCTTATTCTATTCAGAACGAACTTCCCTGCTTTTGGAAAGTGGTGCAAAGATAGAATTATAGGGTGTACTGTCCAAATGAAATTTGAGATAATTTCGGCTTCCATGATAAAAGCTTTAGTCTCAACCATTAATATTAATACAGCCCGCATGCTTAGTGCTGCTGCAGGAAAGCGATGCCAGGGTGGTGAAGGCTGCTGTCAAGGTGACGATGACGTACTTCATAAGCGCAAATAAATTATCGGTTAATTATTTCATGGCGTGCACCATTCGGTCGGCACCTTGCATATCTTGATGGAGTGTAACTTGCTTTAGGCCTTTTTTCTCAAACAATTCAATTACCGAATCGCCGTAACTCCGGTTGATTTCTACGTATACCCCCCCGCCGGGCTCCAAGTGGTGCGATGCGAAAGCAGCAATGTAGTCATAAAACAGTAGCGGGGCACCACCCTGCACGAAAAGTGCCAGATGTGGCTCATGTTCCAACACGTTACGGTGCATGGCCTCCCGCTCGGCCAACGTGATATATGGTGGGTTGCTTACCACGATATCAAACCGCTGCTCGTCTTGGAAAACCAACTCCCATTCCAGAATATCGGCATGGAGGAAGTCAATATGTACGAGTTGCTCTTTCGCATTTTGCCGAGCGACAGATAGTGCATCTTCAGATACATCAAGTGCGCATACATGAGCCTGTGGTAACGCTCGTTTCAGTGCAATGGCGATACAGCCGCTCCCGGTTCCTATGTCGATGATGCGCAAGGGCCGAGATGTAAGTTTGTAGTGATTTACAATCAATTGGACGAGTTCTTCGGTCTCGGGCCTCGGTATCAATACGGCATCACTGACGGTCAGCTTCATTCCCATAAACCACGCATAACCTAAGATGTGCTGGATAGGCTTCCCTTTCGACAGGTCTGCCAGAGCGGCCAACAACCAATTTGTATCATCCTTGCTCAAAAGGGTTTGCCGGTTCAATAGGTGTGTCGACTTAGACCACCCTAGGCGATCTTCAAGCAGCATGTGATACAGCTGTTTGATTTCATTCAAGTGGTACAGGTGCAACAGAGCATCCACAAATCGTTTTTCTATTGCCGTTACGGATTGCATGAATACAAACATACGCTATCTATACGGGTTGAGCAAGGGCCAACGAGGTTTAGGGAAGAAGACTGTAAAAAGAACATTTTTAATTAAGTTTGCGTCATGCATGAACATGAGCTTTACATGCGGCGTTGCCTGGAGCTAGCCCAATTGGGCATTGGGTCAGTAAGCCCCAACCCGATGGTAGGGGCACTACTGGTACATGACGGGAAAATTATTGCTGAGAATTACCACCAGCGGTTTGGCGGTCCACATGCTGAGGCCCTGGTAATCGAAGAGGCCCTCGGCAAGTATGGCGACCGTGCGCCGGCGCTATTCCGCGACTCAACGATGTATGTAAGCTTGGAGCCCTGTGCCCATTATGGGAAAACCCCACCATGCGCCTCGCTATTGGCGCAGCACCAGATTGGCCACGTGGTTGTGGCTTGCCGCGACCCGTTCGACAAGGTGAATGGCCGCGGTATAGCCTTGATGGAGGAAGCCGGCATCCGCATAACAGAGGGGGTATTGGCCGACGAATCTCGCTGGTTGAACCGGCGGTTTTCCACGAGGGTGAGCCGGCAGCGGCCATATGTTATCCTTAAGTGGGCACAAACAGCTGACGGCTACATGGCTCCGGTCGACGGGACCCAACGGTGGATAACCGGTGCGGCAGCCAAGCAATTGGTACACCGGTGGCGCAGCGAAGAGGATGCGGTACTGGTGGGAACCCGTACCGCGTTGGCAGATAATCCGCAGCTCACCGTGCGGGAGTGGCAGGGCAGGAACCCGAAACGGGTTCTTATCGATAAAGACCTTGCCGTAGGTGCAGCAGCGCAGCTGTTTGGCCAGCAGGCCGAAACGATTGTCTTCAATGCAACAAAGGCAGACTGGGACAGGAATATCAAATACATCGCGCTCGAGAATTTTGACTGGTACCTACCCCAGAATATATTGTTCCAACTTTACCTGATGGATGTCCAATCGGTCATTATAGAAGGGGGACGCAAAACGCTCGACCTTTTTTTCGATGCTGGTCTTTGGGATGAAGCCCGTGTTTTTACTTCGCAGACGGCTTGGGGTGCGGGTGTATTGGCCCCGGTTTGCCGGGCTGCTGTAGCTAGCAGCCAGCAAGTGGGTCATGATCAGCTAAATATATATTATCACAACACACAACGTAGCACCGATTAATGGATTTTTACCTTGCAGCAGTCATCCAGGCTTTATGTTTCGGCCCGTTAGTCATCGGCCTTTTTTTGTCCATGAAGATTTTCAATATCCCGGATATTACCACGGATGGGAGCTACACATTGGGTGCCGTGATTACGGCGGTGGGGCTATCTAATGGATACCCACCGTTGCTAACGCTCCTTTTGGCGATGGTTGGCGGCGCATTGGCCGGATGCTGCACGGCACTGATACATACGTGGCTCCGCATACATGCGCTATTGGCCGGTATTTTAGTGATGACCGCGCTTTACTCGGTAAATCTAGTGCTCATGGGCCGTTCCAATATGCCGCTGCTTGATTATCCTGATGTGTTTAACGGGCTGGGGCTATTTGATAATACAGACGATAATACCTTGTCGGTTCTGCTGCTGTTTGTAATTGCGTTGCTTTTGGGCATGGGCTATTTGCTCCGGAGCGATTTTGGCATCGCGCTTCGTGCTACGGGTGACAGTGAGCCTATGATCCGTGCCCAAGGGGTGAATACCACACGGATGAAGGTCTACGGACTTGCCCTTTCGAATGCCTTGGTTGCCTGGAGCGGAGGGCTAATGGCACAATTTCAAGGGTTTGCAGATATCAATATGGGTATCGGTATTGTAATCAGTGGCTTGGGGGCAGTAATCATCGGCGATACGCTGATTAATTTCCTCAAACTACGTGCTATGTTGCCCATGCTGGTTTGTGTTATTGCGGGGGTCATCTTATTCCAATCGATGTTGGCGCTGGCACTAAGTGCCGGGATCAACCCTAATCTGCTAAAACTTGCCACGGCATTGCTGGTATTGACCATTGTAGCCTTACCTCGCGTAGGGGGTGTATTGCAGCTGGCCAAACGTTAATTGAGATCGATAATGCTTCAGCTCCAACATATCACCAAGGTATTCAATGCTGGCAAGGCGTCGCAGGTCGCGGCCGTCCAGGACCTCACACTCCGGCTGGAGCCAAAGAGCTTTACCGTACTGGTGGGAGCGAACGGTTCGGGGAAAAGTACGCTGCTCAACCTTATTGCCGGCAGTATATACCCGGATAGGGGCAGCGTGTTATTGCAGGGTCGGGAAATCCAGCGGATGCCCGATTACCGCCGCAGTCGGTGGATAGGGCGTGTTTTCCAGAACCCCTTGATGGGAACATCCGCTTCGTTGAGCATTTTAGACAACTTCCGAATGGCCGCCCTCCGTAGGTCTACTAAATGGATAAAACTGGGCACCGGCAGTGCTTTCCGCAGTCAGGTTGCGCAAAAGGTAGCCACGCTGGGCATGGGCTTGGAAAATAAGCTCACGCAGCCCATGGGTACGTTGAGCGGCGGACAGCGGCAGGCGCTCACACTGCTGATGACCGTGATGGCCGATTTAGATGTGCTATTGCTCGACGAACCATCGGCCGCACTCGACCCCCGTTCCGCACGCGAAGTGATGGAAATAGCGAACCGGCTGATTGCTGAAGACCACCTCACGGCATTACTTGTTACCCATAATATCAGCGAAGCCATCCGGTATGGCAACCGGCTTATACAAATGGAAAATGGAAAAGTGATCCGCGATTACGATGAACCGGCCAAACGTAAGCTCGATCACACTGCAGTTGTGTCATGGTTTGATTATTACTGACGGAATCCATATCTTTGGTCTGCATTACCTGCGACCAATTGTATGGCTTTATCTGAAGATATATTGCATTTTGTATGGAAGTACCGTTTGTTTACCATACAGGATTTGCGCACGCATTCAGGTAAGCGGATTCGGGTTACCCAAACGGGTACGCATAACCGCAATGCGGGCCCTGATTTCCTGGCTGCCCGAGTGTTCATTGACGACGTGGAGTGGGGCGGCAATGTGGAGATCCACGTCCGGGCCTCGGAATGGGAACGCCACGGACACCATCAGGATGGTGCTTACAACAGCGTCGTGTTGCACGTGGTTTATGAGTACGACAAGCCTGTCTACCGCGAAGATGGGACACTCCTCGAAACGGTCGTATTGAAGGATCGGATTTCGGCTTCTATTTTACCTAAATACCGGGAGTTGATGAGCGGAATGTGGTGGATACCCTGCGAGAAGCTGATCCATAGTGTCCCGCCGTTCCACCTATCCCAATGGTTATCTCGCTTACTGATAGAACGCTTTGAGCACAAAATCGCAGCTATATACACCATTTTGGAAGAGCAGAGAGGTAGCTGGGAAGACACTTGCTATATCTGGATGGCGAGGAGCTTTGGGTTTAAAGTGAACTCCGAAGCGTTCGAGCAACTGGCCCGAAGCCTGCCCCAGTCGGTCATTGCCAAATACAAACATCGCCCACGAGCGGTGGAGGCATTGTTTTTCGGGCAGGCAGGTATGTTGGATGAAGCAGTTTTCGAAGATGCTTATCCGCAGGAACTGCAACGGGAATATGTCCATTTACGCCGGCTGCATGCACTGCGACCGATGAATGCGGCCACCTGGCGATTCATGCGCACACGCCCGGGCAATTTCCCTACCGTCCGCATCGCACAGTTCGCCGCTCTTTGCCTGCGTTCTACACAACTATTTGCCGCCATCACAGATACCAAGGAAATCCACTTGCTGAAATCATTCTTCAACCACCTTCCAATACATCCCTACTGGCTTGAACGATACCGTTTTGATAGCCCCGGCCCGACCCACAAAAGCCAATTGGGTGAACGCTCGGTAGAGGTACTGCTTATTAATGCCATCGCAGCCATAATATTTGCTTATGGTAAATATATCGGCAAAGAAGCGTATATTTACCGGGCTATTGCATTGCTTGAGGATTTAAAAGCAGAAGATAATGCGGTTGTAAGGCGTTTTTCCGCATTGGGGGTACAGGCGGCGCAGGCTGCCGAGACACAAGCTTTGTTACAAATGAAAGCGTTTTACTGCGATAAGAAAAGATGTTTGGAGTGTGGGATAGGGTTGCAGTTAATCAAACACAGTGAATGATGGTAAAGCGAATTCTCCTGTTCTTCGAACAGCGCTCCTTTGGAGTCTGCACGTACATCGGTGAGCGCTTGGGTATTTCTATTTCCAAGCTCCGATTGTTTTTTATCTATACGTCTTTCCTGGCCGTAGGTTTCCCGATTATCTTTTATTTTTTGGCGGGTATCGTGTTGGACTTCCGGGATTATATCAAGCGCATGCGTCACCAAGTTTGGGACGTTTAGGCCTCTATACTTTCAGTATATTCGCTATTTCCACATGCCCTTTCTCACCTGCTAAGTCAGACGCAGTTTTTCCCATATCGTTTTTGATTTCTACCATCGCTCCGTTCTCCAGCAGTAGGATAATCAGGTCGATGTTGCCCGTTTGGGCCGCTAGATGAAGCGGGCTGGTTCGCGATGCTTGCAGTACGTTGACTTCGGCGCCTGCTTCTATAAGCATCTTCGCGATACTGTCAAAACCCGACCCGACCGCGGCGTGAAGTGGGTATACGCTATAGCCATTCTGCGAGTGCATGTTCGGGTCGGCGCCTTTTTCCAATAGGAAGCGGACAATCTGCTCGTTACCGAAATGCGTCGCCATCCCTAGTGGTGTGAATCCGTGGTCCGAAATTTCGTCCGGCGCGTCCGGTCTGTTTTCCACCATTGCCTGTAATTGCTCTAAGAGGTTGGCTGCTGCTGCTTCGTGAATGGAAACCTCATTGATGTGCTTGAGCAACACTTTCACGATCTGGGGCTTATTATAGTAGCAGGCAAGCAGGAGGGGGGATATGTCATGACTGGTTTTTTGGTTGCACAGCGCTGGATTGCCATTCAGCAAATCGTCGATGGCTATACTGTCACCCGTCTCTATATATTCTTCCAGTAAACTAAGACTCATTTTCTTTTTTTCGGTGGTCAACAACAAAATTACAGAGACGAAATAACTAAAAATTTATCAAACCTGCACCAGTAGCCGATGAAAAAAAACCCGAATAAAGTGGCTGGTGGATACTCCGCCGTGGTGAACCAAGTAGAAATGTAGTATTACGTCTACAAAAACCGTTTTTAGGCAGCTATTTGTTTGGTATCATCAATCTTTAATGTACTTTTGTAATGCCCTCCCAAAGGGCATGTTTTTCATAGGTAGATGTAGGGTCGAATATTCAGTTATTCGGCCCTTTTTTGTTTGCCCCGGTTTAAGCTTTGATTTTGTGCCCTTTAAGGGCATAATATACAATAAACGCAAACAAGGGAATGGGGGCCAGGAAACCAGCAGCCATGCCATGTATGTCGGCCACGTAACCCATTATAGGGGGGAATATTGCACCGCCGCCCACAGACATCACCAAAAAAGAAGCACCTTGTTTAGTGTGGATCCCTAAACTCCTGATGGTCAGTGCGAATATCGTTGGGAACATGATAGACATGAAGAAGAAAACGCCATAGAGCGCGATGAATGAAACCCAACCCAGTTTTAACGATATGATGGGCAGTAATATGCATATAGCCACCGCATAGCAGGCCAGCATACTGGCAGGCTTGAAATACTTCATCAATGCACTGCCTGAGAAACGGCCCGCCATGAATAGGAAGAAGCCTGCCGACAAGAAATATGGACCGTATTCCACATCAAACCGGGGGTGCATATCATGGTCGGTAACAAAGTTAATGAGGTAGCTGAAAACACCGGTCTGGGCCGCCACATAACAGGCCTGTGCGGCGACACCGAGTTTGAAATGTCTGTTTTTCCATAACGGTTTCTTGGAAATGTAGTCCGGATGCGTAGGGTCCGAAATTTCCATATCGCCACCTGGTACGCTGCCTCCGTGGGCATGCATTAAATCTTCCTCATCGATTTTAGGTAGCTTCAACCGCGAGAAACCAAAAGCGATGGCTAATACACACAATCCGATAATTGCAAAAGGTATGACAATCGAAATCATCTTTTCGCCTTCAACATGGCTGCGGTTGCCATAAATAGACAGTGCAATCAATGGTCCAATTACCCACGCAAACCCGTTGAAAGACTGCGCAATATTAATCCGACGTTCGGCAGATTCCGGTGGCCCTAGCTTGGTGGTATACGGGTTGGCTCCGGTTTCCAGTGTCGCTAAGCCGGCACCGATCACCAATAGGCAAAACAAAAAGAGAATGAACGATTGTAGCGGGGCCGTTCCGGCAGCGAGAAGTGCGCCGATCCCAAAAAGGCTCAACCCGAATATAATCCCTTTTTTGTAGCCGTATCGTTTGGTATATAGGCCTGCCGGTATCGCGGTGCAGAAATAGGCGCCATATAAAGAAACCTGTATGAAGCTTGATTGCCACTTTTTCAGATGCAGTAGGTCTTGGAAGTTCTTATCAAGCGTGTCCAGCAGACCATGGGCAATTCCCCAAGTAAGGAACAGCACGCAGATGGCCATAAAAGACCTTGTATAATTCACACCGTCCTTGACGAAAATCGATTTTTTGCTCATAATTCTATATTGGTCGTTCGCTACGTATTAATTCTGCCGTCAAAAAAATAATCGGCCTAAAATAGAGATTATTTTTTAGTTCTTTTGTCCAAAATCGTAGCCTCCCATGAATTAATATGTATATTGGACAGGTGAAAGTCGGCGTACGCTCAAGAAAAAGGAATTATGCATTACTCACTTTACTTTCCGCAAAAGGGAAAGACTGAACTTCAAGGAAAGACAATTCTAGCGGCCGACATCGGCGGCACCAAAACAAGTCTGGGTTTATTTGCGGCGCAGGGCGACACACTGAAGCTCTTGCGTGAGGCCACGGTGCCGTCTGCTGGAAACAGTACCTTTAAGGGGATTGTCGCCAAATTTCTAGAGAGCCATTCCGATACTCCTGATATATTGTCCATCGGTGTTGCCGGCCCTGTTGCTGATAACCGGGTAAAGCTGACCAATCTGACTTGGGAGCTCGATGGCAGTGAATTGCAGCACAACCTAGGTATCGGCCATGTTGTACTCCTCAACGATTTGGAAGCCACCGCATATGGGCTAGCCGGATTGATGGAGGACGATTTAGCCACCGTATTTGACCACGGCGAGCCTGCTAAAGGTAATATGGCTATCCTAGCCCCGGGTACAGGGCTTGGTGAAGCCGGGCTTTTCTGGGATGGTAGTGCTTATCGACCCTTCGCCACCGAAGGTGGTCATAGTGACTTCGCGCCCCAAACGGAGTTGGACCTGGAGTTGTATGCCTACCTCGGGCAGGAAGAGGGTATCGTGTGTTGGGAGCACGTCGTCTCGGGCCCCGGTATTTCGCGGATTTACCGGTTTCTTCGCGACTCGAAGGGATACAAGGAGCCGGCATGGCTCACCGAGAATTTTAAGAATGATAGCGATCCTGCGGCAGTAATCAGCCACGCAGCGATGCGTGAGCTGGATGCCACTTGCATCAAAACCATGGAGCTCTTCGTACGTTATATGGCACGTGAGGCTACCAGCCTGGTACTTAAACATAAGGCTACCGGAGGGTTGTTGCTCGGTGGCGGCATACCTCCCCGGATTTACCCCTTGCTGCACGATGCGCCTTTCCGCGAGCAGTTTATCCGGAATTCACACATGGCGGAACTATTGGAAAATGTGCCCATCAAGGTAATTCTCAATAGTAAGGCAGCACTCATCGGCGCTGCTTATTATGGTGCTTACGGAGAGATATAAGCATGTTTTACCGTATTCTTATTGTATTTTCCCTTCTTGCAAACGCATGTGTCAACACCCATTACCTCTCGGGCGAAGTTGTGCGCGTGGCCGATGGTGATACGTTTACCTTATTGGTAGAAGGGCAGCAATACCGTATCCGGTTGCATGGGGTCGACTGCCCGGAGCGCGGACAACCTTACAACCGTGTGGCAACGCAATTCACGCAGGAGCTGCTCGCTACGGGCGAAGTGAAGGTGCAACAGATGGATACAGACCAGTATGGTAGGGTGGTAGGTATCGTATTGATTGATGATACTATAAACCTGAACGAGCGTTTACTGAAATCCGGATTGGCCTGGCATTACCGGACTTATGACCGGAATCCCCGGTGGGCGGAGCTCGAAACAGCAGCTAGGGAGGCAAAACGCGGCCTTTGGGTAGAACCCGGTGCGATTCCTCCGTGGAAATGGCGTAACCGGGAGCGCGCCGAACGTAATAATCACCGGTAGTAGCCAATGGTATTAAACTGAATAGCAGATTTAGAATTTATGGAATCAATTTTACCACGCCATATATCAGCTTCCACAAGCCGCTTTGCGGCGTTCACGTTCGATGTCCGATTCCCGTTCATCATCAATCAGCTCAAATCCACCAACGTGCTTTCCCACAGGCAGCAGGCGGAGATCGATGACCTCGTGTATGAAATTGGATCGGGAGTGGTGCCGCATCTTGAAGACCTGTTTTACCCCGGAGACAGGGCATATTGGGAAACGTTTCTCGACGCACATACCGGAAAGCGATATGCCGACATACCCTTTTACGAAGCAGAGGCTTATATCTATTACCGAATCATTCGTATTGTCGACTATAAACGTAGTGGTTTAGACCCATTTTATAACCTCAAGGCGGATAGCCTAAGGCACCACCGGCAGTTTGTCGAAACTGTAGCACGCAAACACATGCAGCATCCGCCTGTTTTCGAGGCGGCACATTTCACCTCATTGTTGCAGGCCGCATTATGGGGGAACAGCGCAGATTTAAGTCAGCTGGAAACCAACGATGCACTGGTTGATCCGGCTCTCCGGAATAACCTGTTGATCGACGATTCCCCTGTATTGTATGAGTTGCTCACATCCGCACCCGCCCGAGAAGTGGATTTCATCGCAGACAATGCCGGACTGGAATTATTTTCAGATTTACTGCTGATTGACTATTTGTTGAATACCGGCCAAGTGTCGCGGGTCAACCTGCACCTGAAGGCTTATCCCACGTTTGTTTCCGATGCGACTGTCCGCGACTTGATAGGCCATTTGGAGATCATGCGTAGCTTCCGGTCCGGGCCATTGAGCCAATTTGCCGATCGGCTCGAATCCCATCGGCAATCGCATAGAATCCGTTTGTTGGACCACCCGTTTTGGAACAGCCCCTGTTATTTTACGGAGTTACCGCCGGCAATCAAACAGAGCTTCAGTGATGGGTCCGTGCTGGTTTTCAAGGGTGATGCAAATTACCGGAGACTGTTTGAAGACCGTGAATGGCGGTATACCACGCCGCTTGACAATATGCTGGATTACTTGGGGCACCCGTGCTTTTCTATCCGTACCCTCAAATCGGAGATTGTGTTAGGGTTGCATGAAAGCCAGATCAACAGCCTTGTCAATACCGATAAAGATTGGCTTACCAACGGTAAATACGGACTTATTATGGGAAATCGGTAAATATATCCCATTTATTATCGCAGCATCCGTAAATTTGCAGCCGATGGGCGGTCGAAGATGGTGTACCGCGCTTTGACCAGGTGAGCATGTGGTGAGCCCTCACGAAAAATAATTAAAAATTTAGCACACAGTTTTATGAAGAAAGCCATTGTTTTATTATTCCTCGCCTCCTTGAGATTAGGTGTTTATGCTGACGAGGGCATGTGGTTCCTAATGCATCTGGAACGCCTTAATGAACGCGACATGCAGAAAATGGGTCTCCAGCTTACCGCTGAAGAGATTTATAGCATCAACCATTCTAGCATCAAAGATGCCATTGTACAGTTTGGCGGTGGATGTACTGCCGAAATCGTCTCGGGGCAGGGACTGGTACTCACCAACCACCACTGTGGCTATGGTGCAATCGCTGAGCTCTCCACCCCCCAAAACGACCACCTCACCAACGGATTCTGGGCTGCGACGAAAAGTGAAGAACTGAAACCCCAAAATCTCTCGGTACGTTTTTTCGTACGCATGGACGACGTTACCCAACGGATACTTGCTGTAGTGGATGAAACGATGACGGAAGCAGATCGCGAACGGGCCATCAATCAAGAAATTGCCCGGATTGAACAGGAAAATAACGAGGACGGGAAATATACTGTTTCTGTACGCTCATTTTATGAGGGTAATGAATATTATTACTTTGTCTACCAAGATTTCCCCGATGTGCGGCTGGTAGGTGCCCCACCCAATAGTATTGGCAAGTTCGGGGGCGATACCGATAACTGGGAGTGGCCGCGCCACACCGGTGATTTCTCGCTGTTCCGGGTGTATGCGGATAAAGATGGTAATCCGGCGCCGTATTCGATGGATAATGTGCCACTGAAGCCGAAGTACCACCTCACTGTCAGCCTGGACGGTTACACGGAGAGAGACTTCGCCATGATTCTCGGTTATCCCGGCCGGACTAACCGCTGGATGCCATCCGGCGGCGTGAACCAAAACGTGAACTATGCATACCCGGCCTGGGTAGAAGCCTCTAAAGTCGGTATGGATCGGATGAAAAAATACATGGATGCCGACCCCAAGGTGAAGCTCGACTATGCTTCCAAGTACTCGCAGGTAGCTAATTATTGGAAAAACCGGCAGGGGATGATCGACGCACTTACCCAACACCAAACCGCTAGCGTCAAGGCCGCAGAAGAAGCCAAGTTTAATGCCTGGGCCCAGAAACGGCGAAACCTCCGGCGCTACGGCAATGTCATAGCCGATATCAATGCATATTATGAGAGAACCAATTTGAAGGCCCGCCACGATAACTACCTTATCGGATTACTGCGTTCCAGCACCTTTGCGGCGTTGCCTTATTCATTGGGGAACACGTTAGCATACTACGCTACCCAAAACGAAGCCAAGCAGCGAGAGGTCGCCCAGCAGATTACCGCCAACCTCGGTAATACATACGATAACCTTTATCTGCCTTTAGAAAAAGATGTGCTCGGAGCGTTACTTAACCTTTATGCAGCGAAGGCCGCTGAAGCCGGGATCCCGCCGTACATCGATTCGCTGTACAGGAACCATAACCGCGACCTCTCCGGATATATCGATGCGGCCTTCGAAAACAGTATCTTCTCGAGCCGGGAGCGGGTAGAGGCATTCCTCGCCCGACCTGATACGTTAGCCGTACAGGCTGACCCGCTCTACCGCCTATCGGTCACGTTGCTCGGCCGCTACCGCCAAACAACGCCCGAACAAGAGGAGCTCGATGGGCAATTTCAGAAAGCTTTCCGCCTGTATGTGGAAGGGACGCGCAAGCGTAACCCCAAGAAGAAATATTACCCGGATGCTAACAGCACCCTCCGGCTAACCTATGGAAAAATTAGTCCGCTGCCACCCGATCCACGCAATGATGCCAGCGCCAACTATTTCACGACACTGAAAGGAACAGTAGCCAAATATCAGCCGGGCGACGAGGAGTTTGACCTCCCCGAGCGGCTGCTGGATCTATACGAGCGCCGCGATTATGGGCAGTATGCCGACCGCGAGGGCAACCTGCCCATTAATTTCCTTACCGATAACGACATCACAGGAGGTAATTCGGGGTCGCCCGTACTCAATGGGAAAGGTGAATTGATCGGAATCGCTTTCGATGGCAACATCGAGGCCATGGCCGGTGACGTGATTTTCGATAAGGAACTCCAGCGTACCATCGCTGTTGATATCCGCTATGTGTTATTCATCATCGACAAATTTGCGGGAGCCCGCCATTTGGTCGACGAGATGACAATAGCACAGCGTTAAAAAATGAGGTATGTTCGGCAGCTTCGCTCCGTTCTTTCCTGAAAAGTATGTAAATTTGTGTTGTGAGACCGGTAATCAAAACACAAACCGGAAGCAATTGAGGGCTCCGGAAATACATGAATTTCCGAACATCCTTATCGACGTTTGAGTTTTGATAAACGGCCACGATATATAAAACAAGCTTATGAACACAAAAGTGATCATTGGTGCCGTCATTCTTTTGGTTTTGCCTTTTGCGTTTCTGGCAAGCAAAATGATAAACGACAGACCAAGCAACGAGCAATCAAGGAAAGAGAATACGTTAAACAAGCAGGTAAACGACAAACATATGGCTAATAGTAAAAAAGTATATATCGCAGGTGGGTGTTTCTGGGGGATGGAAGATCTGTTCAGAAACCAAAAAGGCATTTTAGATACCGAGGTAGGGTATATCGGTGGAAAAAATGAAAACCCTACTTATGAAAACCATCCCGGCCACGCCGAGGGGATTGAAATCACGTATGATACGACCGTAACCAATTTCAAAAATATTTTGGATTATTTTTTTCGTATCCATAATCCTACAACGGTTAATAGACAAGGTAACGACATTGGATCGAGCTATCGATCGGCAATTTTCTATCAAAATGAAGAGGAAAAGCAAACGGCTGAAGAAATGATAGACATCGTAAATCGATCGAACCGATGGGACGGAAAAGTGGTTACTACATTGGAACCATATACCAGGTTCTGGCCCGCGGAGGATTACCATCAGGACTATCTGGTTAAAAAGCCCAATGGTTATACCTGCCACTTTGAGCGGTTTGGAACATTTTTAGATGAAGAATAGAAAACAGCCATAATTATCACAATGTATACCGACAAGATCCAAAACACCATCGACATCTTGAATTTTTAACGAAAATAAAAACTATGCGGAACAGTGTGTTTACCTTAGTGTGTTTGGCATTGATGGCGTGGAACGCGTTTGGACAGGAGGATGCCGAAAGGGCTAAATACGAGCTCATCCGGGAAACCATCAACTTTTTAGCAACGGACAAGACGGTTTCGCAAGACACAGCATTTCGGATTACATGCGAAACGCTTGATTATGGATGCTTTGGGCAGCAGTTGTCCAGTAACCCCATAACGGGTATCGTAACATGGTATAACCGTTGGCAGTCTATTCCGGTAACCAAGAAGGAAGAGCTACAGCGCTTGAAAGAACGGATATTCGCAGATATCCTCGATAGACCGGGTAAAGGATACCGAAAACAATTAGCAGGCTACAGCGGTTATGCTGCCCGCGTGGCCGACCTCCTTGGGCCGCCATCCGGAAATACAGTGACCACGGATGAAGGGGCTGAAGATACAGCAGCATTAGAACTGGTGCCAGACCACGCCGGATTGCAAACGATATACCCCGAACAATTAACCGATCAGATTGATAACCCCGAAAACGAAAATCCTATGATTGCCTACATTGCCATTATTATCGGCCTCGCCGCACTGGCCCTTGCAGCACTGCCTTTTATCAAGAAAAAAGAGCCGCATGAGTCCGCAGATTTCAGTAAATCGGATGAGCTGCACGTACGCCTCGATGGGATTGCGATGCGGATGAAAAACCTGGAACAAAAAATCGGTGATGCCCAGATGGCTGATGCCGTGGCCCACCTGACTGAGATCATGGAGTCTGTGGAAAAACGGGTCGTTGAACTAGAACGCCGTAAGGGCGAGTGAGGTTAAATAAAAAAAATAATTTATTATTTAAGTTTGATATATGAAACAATCTATAATCCGGTGCATCTTCGTCAGTACATGCTTATTCGGATACGTATTCCATGGCTATGGACAAGAGAAGAAGACAGCATTCAACCATGTCGCACTATCTGTTTATGACTTGAAGAAAAGTGCTTCATTCTACGAAGAGGTGTTGCAGCTTGACACGATACCCGAACCTTTTAAGATAGGTAAGCACAAATGGTTCAAAATCGGCCCTGGTTTATCGTTGCACCTTGTCAATGATGCGCCGGAAATCACTGAGCACCGACGGAATACGCATATCTGCTTCAGTGTGGCCTCCATAGACGAGTTCGTTGGCCGGCTCAATGAGTTTGGTGTGGCATATTACAATGTGCAACAAGAACGTGGTAAAGTAGGGGTCCGGGTGGATGGGGTAAAGCAGCTCTATATTCAGGACCCTGATGGATATTGGATAGAAATAAACGATGAACGAATAGGACGGTAAAAATTGTAACTGGCTATAACTATGTGTAACTTGCGCGGGCAAATAAGAGTATATGCAGTATAGGCAATGGCGGGGAGGATCCGAGAAGCGGGAAACCAATCAGCACGTGTATGGTATCCGTGCAGTCATGGAAGCCATCGATGGCGGAAAAGAAATCGAGTCTCTTTTCATTCAACGGGGATTGTCCGGACCATTGTTCCAGGAGCTGAAGCAGTTGCTCCGGCAGTATGACATCGGTTACCAGCAGGTACCCGTGGAAAAGCTGAACCGGATGACGCGCAAAGTCCATCAGGGGGTAATAGCCGTTATCTCACCCATTACCTACCAGCGGGTGGAAGATGTAGTGCCGCTCATATATGAAAGGGGAGAGGTGCCCTTGCTCCTCATCCTCGATGGCATTACCGATGTACGCAATTTCGGTGCAATTGCCCGGACGGCCGAGTGCGTGGGCGCGCATGCCGTCATTGTACCCAGAAAAGGCTCGGCCGAAATCAATCCCGACGCCATCAAGACCTCCGCAGGCGCCTTATTCAAAATCAATGTTTGTCGCGAAGATAATTTATCGCGTACGGCACGGTTCCTCCAGGAATCGGGCATACAGGTAGTAGCCTGTACGGAAAAAACCGAAAATAGCATCTACGAATTGGATTATTCAGGACCAACAGCGTTTATCCTCGGTTCAGAAGAACGGGGGATTGCTGATGACCTGATTCGTGTTTCCGACCAATTGGCGCGTATCCCGATGACGGGTACTATCGCATCGCTCAACGTTTCCGTTTCAGGAGGCATTGTACTTTATGAAACACTTAGACAGCGTATGGCAACCGTTAAATAGACTTCTCGTCGTTTTTTTTCGCTGCGGCTTCCTGTGACTTCTTTCGTTTCTTGGCCGACTGCCGTCTCCGGCCGTAGGTTCCGTTCACGATTTTCCCACGCTTGGTTTTCTTATCTCCTTTTCCCATATTGATTAGATGACTTGTCAAACATAATAAAATAGGGTTCCGAAAATTTTAAAACGAATATAGCGATTACCAGCGTCAAAACCGAAAAATGACGATGTTTTTCGCTAGATATTGGTGTTTATTTGCATTAACTCGTGGTTAATTATACTTTTTAAACTATTGTAAATCAATTTATAATATATTATATATAATCTATTTGTTTAAAGCGTTTCCTTGCACGTATTTCTCACCGTAATACCACAATTTTCGCATATCTTAGTGGGATGTTGGAAAAGCAATATACGCCCGGCGGCTTGCCCATTCGTGTGGAAATAGCGGATGGCATGGTGCGTATTGTTAGTGACCGGCCACTAAAACAAACCGTGGTTGCTCAACCTGAAGCGGCCACCAGTACATTAATTGCAGAGATTAAGGCAGACTATAAGGTTGCGTTTGGCAAGCACATTGATATACAAGACGATTCCTTCATCGTGGAAATATGGGGACATTTATATGCTGATTATTTGTTGCTTAAATACAGTAAAATACTGAGATATATATTCATGTTTGGTTTATATGCCAGGTTTCGTCGTTCTTGTGAAACAATTGACTGTGGCGAATATGAGAAAGACCCTAATCGGTGGTTGTGGAATAAGTTGGTGCCATTTCGGCAATTGCTGGCCCGGCGATTGGGCAATATCCCGTCATCTCGCTTTTCGGAAGGTTAATCCAATAGCACTGATGTCCGCTAGGGCATATCCTTATTGATTTCATCGCTATGTATCAAGCGACTTCGCGCATATCAACAGCAACCACACGGGAAATGCCTTGCTCGACCATGGTGACCCCATAGATAATATCGGTGCTGGCGATCGTACGCTTATTGTGCGAGACGATAATAAACTGCGATTGGTCGGAAAACTTGCGGATAATGTTATTGAACTTATCAATGTTGGTATCGTCGAGGGGTGCATCTACCTCATCAAAAATACAGAAGGGCGCAGGCTTAAGAAGGTACAGTGCAAAAAGCAGCGCAATCGATGTTAACGTCTTTTCCCCACCGGATAGTTGGTTAATGGATAATGGTCGCTTGCCTTTGGGACGCGCCATGATGTCGATATCGGACTCCAAGGGATTCTCCGGGTCGGTAAGAATCAGGTCGCAGGTATCCTCCTCATTGAATAAGGAGCGAAATACAGTAATGAAGTTATCGCGGACTTTGCTAAAGGCGGACATGAACTTATCGCGTGCGGTATCATCAATTTCCCGGATTGTTTCCAGTAGTGAGTTTTTCGCGTCCAATAAGTCCTGCTTTTCCTTGATGATGAAGGTGTAGCGTTCGTTCATCTCTTGGTATGCTTCCATCGCCATCGGGTTGATGCTTCCGAAGTCGTCCAATTGCCGTCGAAGTTTATCGGTTTTTTGGCGGAGGGTTTCCTCGTCCTGTACGGCAACTGTTTCGCCTTCGTTGGGCTCGGGCAGTGACAGGTCATTGATATCGATGGAGAATTCGACGGAAAGTCTTTCTTTCAACGCATTGAGGTCGAGTTTTAGATTTGTTTTCTTGTCACGAAGTTCATCAAGCAGGACGTCTACCTGTTCTTTCTGCCGGCGCAAATGCGTTATTTGTTCTTCAGTTTCATTTATCTTCCCCCGGGAGGCGTAATAATCGTCTTCTATTTCCTGTAATCCCTTTTCATAGGCTTCTTTCTGGGTGTACATTGCAACGAGATCATCATCGGAATCATCCACATGCTGCAGCGTGTCTTTTATGGCTGCTTGCACCTGTTCATATTCCACTGTATTTTTGGCGATCCGGCTCTCGTAGGTCTCCTGTAGACTTTCGCGGTACTCCAGGTCCTTGTTTATGCTTGCTACCGCATTTTGCTGTTGGTGGAAACGGATATTCTCTTGGTTGAACTCAGACGATTTATCGGTCAGTATATCAGATAGTTCTTGGTAAGTAATCTGCATTTCTTGTAGTTCGGCACCCGTACGCTCTCTTTCTTCGTTCAACTTCACGATTCTGGGTTCGGCCGCACGCAGGTCTGCAGCTATACTCATCATCTTCTGTTCGATATCTTGTTTCCGGTTCTGGCTATTGGTGATGAAGGCCGCATACTGTTCCTGCTTGGTTTTTACAGATACCAGTTCATTATTCAGGCGGTTTAGCTGACGGGTCAATTCTTCGATATCCGCTTTTTTGGAGCTGCTTTTCATCACGGTCACCTGTTGGATAGCGTCATCCAACGCCTCCTGTTGCTTGGCAATACGCAGGCCCAACGATTTGATTTCTTTTGTCAGGTTTTCCAGGTTCTTTGCTCGGCCGATGCGCTTGCCCTCGAATAACCCTACGGAGCCGCCCGATAAGCCTAGCCTATTTTTGCTGAACTTGCCGCTTTTATGGAGGAGTACAATATCCTCCTGAGGTAGTTTACTGGCTGTCGCTAACTCGTCCTCGTTCTCAAGGAGATACACGTTGTTAAGCAATGTGCGGCAGAGGGGGAGGTATTGTTCTTCCACGCTGATAATCTCGAGCGCTGAGATGAGCCGCTCGCCGGGCTTGAGCACCGGCATCGTATCCCCATGGTTGCCGATGGCGTCGAGCACGAAGAAATTGGCACGCCCACGTGCTGCGTCGCTCAATAACCGGATGGCATGTACAGCCTCGTCCAGCCGTTGAACGACATAATGGTTCATGTAAGGCTCCAGGTAGTTCTCGATGGCAACCCGATATTCTTCCTGGCAGAAAAGGATATCCGAAAATAGGGGATATTGGTTTTTCCACCCGGCATTTTTACGAAGGAAGCGTATTGAGTCAGGAAATCCCTCCAGGTTATCTACCAACGACTTGGTGAGGTTGTATTCGTTTTGCTTGGCGTCGAGTTGTCGATTGTCGTGTATCAGGCCCTCTTTGAGGGATTGAATAGCCTTCTCTGTAGCATCCAGCCGTTGTTGTAGGGCGGTTTCAGCGTCGTAAGCGGCATTATATGTTTGTTGTACGGCTTCCGTTTGGTCTTCCAGCTCAGCAACCAATACATTGAATTGGTCGAGCTCTGCGGCTTTGGATTCAGCGTCGGTTACATTCCGAAGGCTCTCCTGTTCGAGCGCATCATGTTGGATGCGTAGTACGGCTATTTCCTTTTCCAGTTTATAGATTGCATTCTGCTCCTCATTGTGCCGACGTATCGTGCCGTCGAGTTTTTGCTTAGTGCTATGCTGCTGGCCACGTAGTTCGTCCACCTCCGCTCGGCGCTGCTCCAAAGTGATGGTGATTGCATTTAGTTTTTGTTGAGCTTCGAGGTGCTCTTCATTGAGGCGCTTAATGTTGTACAGCACATGATTGAGTTGCTGCCGGTCCTGTGCGAGCTCGTTACTGATCCTCGCTTCTTTATCTTTCAGGTTCCGGAGCTGCTCGTTCTTCACCTTCTTATCACTTTCATACGCGCGTATCTTGGCCACGTATTCGTTTGTGGCTCGTTGCTGCGCCGCTAGATTTTTTTCCTTAGCCAGGCTCTCCTGCTTCAGCTGTTGGGTGAGCGCTTCCAGTGTCGCGATTGCTGTGCCGATGCGTGTCTGCTCGGCACGGTGAGCGAGCTCTTGGGCGTCGAGCGATGCCAACGACTCTTTGAAATGGCCGATGCGATAAGTAGCCAGTGCAATGCTCGACACTTTATACTCTTCTTTGATCCGATAATATCGCTCGGCCTTCTTGGCTTGGTTTTCCAGTGTTTTGAGGTTCTTTTCGATTTCGAATAGCAGGTCATCCACACGCTCCAGATCACCTTCTGTATCTCTTAATTTGTTGAGTGTCTGCTTTTTGCGAACTTTATATTTAGAAATTCCAGAGGCTTCTTCAAACAGTATCCGCCGTGAGTTCTCTTTATTGTTGATGATCTCATCGATCATTTTTAACTCGATGATGGAATAGGTATCCGCACCAATCCCCGTATCGAGGAAAAGGTCGGTGATATCTTTCAGTCGGCACTTCACATCATTGAGCCGGTATTCGCTTTCGCCACTCCGGTATAGCTTCCGGGTAATGGTTACCTGCGAAAACTCAGTTGGTAAAATATTCTTGGTATTGTCGAACGAGAGCGATACTTCGGCCAGATTCGCCGCCTTACGGCTTTTGGTACCATTGAAGATGATATTTTCCATCTTTTCGGAGCGTAAAACACGCGTGCTTTGCTCGCCTAATACCCAGCGTATGGCATCCACCACGTTCGATTTCCCGCAACCGTTAGGTCCTACGATAGCGGTGACACCCTCAT
This sequence comes from Parapedobacter soli, assembly GCF_025460835.1. GTDB lineage: Bacteria > Bacteroidota > Bacteroidia > Sphingobacteriales > Sphingobacteriaceae > Parapedobacter > Parapedobacter soli. The sequence continues at coordinate 23,116 of NZ_JAMXAY010000010.1, forward strand.
TGAAATGAATGGTGATCTTATCGCCAAAACTTTTAAACCCCTTTATTTCGAGCTTGGTCAGCTGCATCTATGCAATCATTCCTTTCGTTCTTCCAGTGCGAATTTAAGAAATTGGTTTGAGTTTTTTACTTCACACTGAATAACATAAAGAAGCCTTGCATATATCGATACTTCGAGGACGGTCACCTGAATCGGAAACCAGACACAACGGCGACGACAGCAGGAAAGTACAGGATGCTTTCCCGGTTTTTTTACGTACTTTAGTTGGTAAACGACATATTATAAACCAGTGTATGATTAAACGAACAGGAATTATGGGCTCGCACATCGTCAATTACCTATGATCGGATCGGTTGATATTTGGTGGGGCTGGGAGTTAGCGGGGCGGATGCACCCCATGCTGGTGCATTTTCCGGTATCGTTGTTATTAATCGCTACCGTGATGGAGTTGTTGACTTTCCGCCGCTTCCAATCGCAACTGCGGAGCGGTATCAATTGGCTCGTCTTCATCGGCAGTTCAAGTGCCGTCATTGCTGCGTTATGTGGCTGGTTGCTTGCTTGGACCGGCGAGTATGGTGGCGATACATTCAACGCCCATCAATGGGCCGGGACCGCCACGGCAGTGCTTGGCGCGTTAGCTGGCTTGCTGCTATGGATGGTGGTCCACAAAAAGCGAACGGCATTTATCAAGGTATACCAATTTACCTTGCTTCTTTCATCCGTGGGGGTATTCCTTGCGGGCCACTATGGAGGGTCCCTTACCCACGGTCAGGATTACCTGCTGGGGGTTACGCCTTGGGGGGGTGACGACGAAAGGATAGCCGCTGCTTTGGGTGGCCCCCCGACCACGGTAGCATGGCAGTCGTTCGCGCAGCTCGATACCTTGGACGAACAGCAGGAAGCCCAGCTGAACATGGTCGTCCGCACCGTGCTCGCACACCGCTGTTTCCAATGCCATAGCAGCGATAAAACGGAAGGGAAATTGCGCCTCGACCAGCGGGAACTTGTTTTCCTGGGTGGTGAGTCTGGGCCTGTCATCGTACCGGGCGATGTAAATAACAGTGAACTGGTGCGGCGTATCACGCTGCCGGCGGGACATAAGGAGGCCATGCCCGGAAAAGGCAAGCCGCTGGATGATAACGAAGTAAATCTGGTCAAACTCTGGGTTGCGAAAGGCGCACCTTGGCCGGAACATATCAAAGGGATTTTTCCCATGGCGCCACTGGCACCGCGACGCCCCGATTTGCCGGCATTGGCGAAAGGGTTAGAAAATCCCATTGACCGATGGGTCAATGATTATTTCGGAGGCAATCAGCTCACATGGCCCGACGTGGTAGACGACCGGATATTCCTCCGGCGCATTTACGTTGATTTGATTGGTTTGCTACCCACACCGCAGCAACTACGCGATTTCGAAGAAGACATACAGCCCGATAAGCGGGCGCGGGTGGCAGCCGAGCTGTTGGGGCGCAACGACGACTACGCCTTGCATTGGACTACTTTTTGGAATGATTTGCTCCGCAACGATTATACGGGGCCGGGCTATATCACCAACGGACGCTTCAATATTTCCGATTGGTTATACCGGGCGCTCGTAGACAACAAGCCTTACGACCAGTTCGTGCAGGAGCTGCTGGACCCCGATGAATCGTCAAAAGGCTTTATTAAGGGCATCCAATGGCGGGGGGCTGTCAATAGCAGCCAAACTACCGCAATGCAGGCCGCTCAAAACGTATCGCAGGCACTGTTGGGTGTGAATTTAAAATGTGCCTCCTGCCATGATAGTTTTGTGAGCGACTGGAAACTCGACGACGCTTATGCGTTTGCCAACATCTTTTCCGAACAACAGCTGGAAATAGCCCGCTGTGATATCCCTACTGGACAACTGGCCGACACGAGGTTGCTTTGGCCCGAGCTGGGAAACATTACAAAAAACGGGTCGGTCGAGGAGAAGTCGCGCGAACTCGCGCAATTGCTTACACAGCCGGAAAACGGACGCCTATATCGCACGCTGGTAAACCGGATATGGGCGCAGCTGATGGGACGCGGTATCGTGGCGCCAACGGACGAGATGGACAACGAACCATGGAGCCGGGATCTCCTGGATTGGCTGGCTGTGTATTTCGTGGATAACGCATATGACTTGAAGCATTTGCTTTACCTGATTACCACGTCGAAAACCTACCAGCTTCCATCTGTAGCCATAGCCGATCCGGCGACGATCAACAAACCTGATTTTGTGTTTACAGGGGTATTGAAAAGGAAGCTTACCGCCGAACAGTATGCAGATGCCATCAGCATGATCGTCCATCCAATGTATCACACTACATCCTTGAAGTATAATCCGCAAGGCGACACGGCATCATATAAGGAGGCCCACCCGTTTGTTCGTGCAGTGTTGGTGCAAAACGACCCGTTTCTGACCGCGCTTGGCCGTCCTAGCCGCGAGAATATCATTAGCGTGCGCGATGGGCAAGCTACGCTTCTACAAGCAATGGAGTTGACCAATGGGGCCCTATTGAACGAAACATTGATCGCAGGTGCACGGGAATGGCTGGCAGCTTACCAGGGTGCAGACGAGCTTATTGCAGCACTATTTATGCAAAGTCTTGGCCGCCTACCGTCGGAGGACGAAAAGCATGTCTCACATAAAATATTGGGATCGGAGATGGATGCAACCGGTGTACAGGATTTACTATGGTCTGTCGTGTTGTTGCCCGAATTTCAATTTATCGAATAATATAGCTATGAACCGATACTACAACAGGCGGGATTTCTTGAAAACTGCCACTGCCGGCACCTTGGGTGCATTGGCTGCGGGTGCGCCGCTCGCGGGATTCTTGAATTCGTGCTCCGGAAAGCAGGCAAGTGCAGACGCTGTCATCCTGCTGTGGATGGCCGGCGGAATGGCCCACACGGACACGTTCGACCCTAAGGCGTACACGCCGTACGAAAAAGGACTGGATTCTAATCGGGTGCTGAGCACTTTCCCGTCTATCCCAACGGCGCTGGATGACATCTATTTTTCGGAGGGACTCGAGTCCATAGCCTCGCTGATGGATAGGGGTACACTGATCCGCTCATACGTAGCTGCCGATCTCGGACACATCCTGCATTCTCGGCACCAATACCATTGGCATACCTGTTATGAACCTCCACAAACAGTGTCGGCCCCACATATCGGCGCTTGGATAGCACAGGAACTGGGACCGAAGAACCCGGTAATTCCGGCCTTTATAGATATTGGTCAGCGGATGACAGTAGGGGAGGCCGAGGAACTCAAGGCATTCCATACGGCGGGGTTCTTGGGTAGTGAATACGGCCCATTTATGATTCCTGATCCATCGGCAGGTCTCGATGCCGTAAAGCCACCCGCAGGCATGTCGTTTAGCCGATTCGAACGGCGTAACCAGCTGTATACCGAGTTGCTCGATAAACATCCCATTGGCGACTTTGGCAGCGATTATCAGAAGGAATCATTCAAAAGATCGATGGAACAGGCATATATGTTGCTTAAATCGCCCGAAGCCAAGGCATTCGACCTCCGGGAAGAGCCTGAGGAACAATATGCCGTGTACAATACGGGTAAATTCGGACTCGGATGTTTGATGGCCCGCAGGCTGGTCGAACAAGGAGCCCGATTTATTAGCGTAACTACCGAATATGAGCCATTTATGGGGTGGGACACCCACGAAAATGGCCATGTCCGTGTGGGAGATATGAAAAAGCTTATCGATGCACCTGTCGCCCAGCTCATCAAAGATCTGGACCGCAGCGGGCATTTGGACCGTACACTGATTATCATCGCCAGTGAATTTAGCCGAGACATGGTTATGGAAGGCCGTCCGGGAGCAGAAGTGAAGCACCAGGTAGACCAACCGGATGTAATCAATGATATCCGTAATTACGGTATGCACCGCCATTTTACCGATGGTTGCTCCATATTGATGTTTGGTGGGGGAATAAAGAAAGGGTCGGTATTTGGAAAAACAGCTGACGAAAGACCTTGTAAGACCATCGAGAATCCCATCCGGATTGAGCAGATCCACCAATCGATTTACCATGCCTTGGGTATAGACCCGCAGAAACATGCGATGGTGGAGGGGAGGCCGTTTTATACCACGCCCGACGGTGTACATAAACCGGAAATGGCATTATTTGCGTAGTTACTGCACAAGTTACAAAAAAATAATGCACCACACACAATACCCGACAGTAATATACGTTCTTAATAGAAATCAGTAAAAGAGTCTTTTTTTCATAATTTAGGTTTAATAATTGGTTAGTTTGAAAGCCCCAGTCCTCCCGGATTCGGGGCTTTTCTCTAACACTACTTTTTTCGGCCAGTTTAGGCACAAGGATTGCGGCGTATTTTTAAACGCAGACGATGAAGACCATTAACTTTTCTGTCATACCGCTGTTTATTGCCGCCCTGTCCCTGTGGGGTTGTACCAAAGATACAGCACCGGAGGTGTATCCGGTAGCAGAAGACGTCATCTTGAAAGATGTGACATACGGGGGACACGCGCAACAGCGGATGGATGTTTACCTTCCCGCAGGCAGATCACAGGCGGCGACAAAGATTGTCGTTTTTATCCACGGTGGTGGCTGGGTGGCAGGCGATAAAGACGACTTTCAGTTTACAGACGAAAATTTACAGACGCTGAAAGTATATTTCCCCGGCTTTGCACTGGTGAATCTGAATTATCGGCTTGTGAATGGCGACGAAAACCGATACCCGGCTGCAGAAAATGACGTAAAGCAGGCGATGGATTACCTGTATCGTCAATTGGAATCGTACCAATTGTCTTCAGACACGTACTTGGCCGGCGGCAGTGCGGGGGCGCACCTGGCCGCACTTCATACGCTGAAACACAACAGCAACAGCCATATCAAAGGCTGTATTGCGATTGCTGGTGTCTACAACATGCAATCGCTTTATGAATACGGAAGTACGGAAGCCAAATTGATTGTCGCTGCCTTCATGGGCGGTAGGCCCACCGATCAAGGCAATCGATACGAACAGGCGTCGCCAATCAATTTTGTCACATCGTCCAGCCCGAAATTCCTTTTATTGCACGGCACAGAAGATGAATTAGTGCCAGTTTCGCAGGCTTATGAATTTCGTGATGCACTTGCCGGCAACGAAGTTGAACACACGGTCTTTACGTATTCCGGGGGGCACGGTATCCCACCCGAGCACTTGGTTGAGGCCTTTGAATATATCGGTGCTTTCTTGAACTAGGCCTGACTTCAGCCTGCTGGAACGGAAGTCGCTGGACCGCATCCGCTCCGAAGGCGATATATTCAAACCGGTATTAGGCAAGGGAATCAACCTCAAGAAACTGATCAAAGACTTGGAAAAACAGCAATGGAAATCAGCGAATCAATGATTTTTATTTACTTTTATGGGTATATCCGGCCGTTGCCCCTTGGAGCGGGGGCAAAAAAAAATGGAAAAGTTAACCGTAAAAAAAGAAGAGATGCAACAGCTAAAAAAAGAAGACATTAAGCAGGAAGTCTTCGACCTCTACGACGATTATGCGCACAGTCGGTTATCGCGGCGAGAGTTTGTACACAGGTTATCGGCTTATGCCGGAGGTGCCGTAACGGTACCTGCATTAATGAGTTTTTTGATGCCAAATTACCAGGAACGCATCCAAGTGAAAGCAGGTGATCCGCGCATTGAGGAAACGTATATCGAATACCCTTCACCCAAAGGCGGAGGTACGATCAGGGGTTTGCTGTGTATGCCGAAAGGCAATAATCAGAAACTTGGCGGTATCGTGGTGGTACACGAAAACAGGGGGCTGAACCCGCACATCGAAGATGTGTGCCGTAGGACAGCGGTTGCCGGTTTCGTAAGCTTGGCACCAGATGCATTGACACCGCTAGGGGGGTATCCAGGCACCGACGATGAAGGCCGCCAAATGCAAAGTAAGCGGGATCGCGACGAAATGCTTGAAGACTTCATTGCGGCCGCGGCGTTCCTGAAACAACAGCAATCATGCAATGGCAACATTGGGGTAGTAGGCTTCTGTTTTGGTGGGTGGATTTCCAACATGATGGCTGTACGTATATCCGATTTGAAGGCAGCTGTACCATTTTACGGTGGCCAACCACCTACGGCGGAGGTATCTAGAATAACGGCTGCTTTGCAGTTACACTACGCTGAGTTAGATACGCGGGTAAATGAAGGATGGCCAGCTTATGAACAAGCATTGAAGTCAAACCACAAGGAATATACTATGTATATGTATGCCGGTGCCAACCATGGATTCCACAACGATACGACACCACGGTACGACCCGGAAGCCGCAAAACTCGCGTGGCAGCGGACTGTCGACTTCTTTAAAGAAAAACTCGGTTGACCGGGAGCTGCCGTCTATTAGGCGGCACTAAAGCAATAATATCAGTGTGGAAACCACCGTCAAGGCCATCATCACCATCCGGAATCGTTGTTCTGGTAGTATGCGGACAACAAAGATGCCCAATATGCCACCTAATAGGATGAATGGTATAGCTACAGCATTGAGTAATAGGCCATCCCATGAAACATTATCCCAAACGAGGATTTGGAGAGGTATTTTTAGATAGTTCAGTATCATGATAAACCATGCTCCCGTGGCTACAAACCCGAATTTTGGTAGCCTGAGTGCGAGTAGGTAAACGACAAGAAGAGGACCGGCCGCATTGCCGATCATCGTTGAAAAACCGAGCAGGAAACCCATTACCGGAGCAAACCATACCGACCCCGTGAACGCATCAGCCCGCTCCGGCTTACGGGTACCCAGCATCGTGATTATTCCCAGAAGGATGCATACCGCCATCATCACCTTGAAACCCGACTGCGGGATAAGGTGGCCAGCTACCAGCGCCACCACTAACCCAAGCAACGCCCAAGGCATCGGCTTAAGCACCAGGTCGCGATGGAACTTCTTGCGGTAGTAGATCACGGCCATTAGGTCTGCGAAACAAAGCATCGGTAACACCACGCCGGTGGAAGCCTTGGCCCCGAATAACAGCGCAAAAACGGGCACCGTAAATGTACCTAGGTTTGGGACACCTGTTTTGGACATGCCGATAAGCATGGCACACACTAAAAAGACGGACCATTCCAGCGGCCCCTGGAGCAGCTCCGGGAAATTAAGCATCGTGTCCCGTTAATAGCTGGTTGATATCTACCGCTCCGATTTTGCGATAATCGTGGACGTAACGTTTACAGGGAGGAAGTTCATCTGCTGTATGTGAAGTAAGTACCCCGACCACTGTTGTGCCCGCATTGAGCGCCGCAGAAACCCCAGAATGCGAGTCTTCGAAAACCACGCAATGTGCAGGCTCCACTTGGAGTGTCTCGGCCGATTTGAGGTAAATTTGGGGGTCAGGCTTGTAGGCGGTCACGTCTTCACTAGACAAAATAGCGTCCATATAGGTACGTAAGGAGAGTTTGTCGATAATGAAATCGAGATTAGCGCGGGGGGCAGACGTTGCCACACCCAAGCGATAACCCGCTGTTTTAAGCTCATCCAGAAAGTCGGGAAGACCCGCTATCGGAGCAACCGAATCAGCGTAAATCTCCCGGAATAGCGCCTCTTTTTCTTCCGATAGCTGTTTTAGCTCGCCATCGCTTAGCGGACGTTTGAAAAAATAACGCATGATATAGTCATTGTGTTTGCCATACATATGGTCTTCAAACTCTTCCTGGGAGTAGTCAACTTGGTATTTGTCGAAAAACTGCTTGAATGCCTCAGTGTGGTAAGGATTGGTGTCTGCGATGACCCCGTCCATGTCAAAAATAACGGCGTAGTTGCTCATGATACAAAGGTAGCCTTTTTGGGCCGTTAATTAAGCTTAGCTTTATACTGGCCGGGTGTTACACCAAAATACCCCTTAAATAGCCGGATGAAATAAGAAGGATCATTAAATCCCACTGCAAACGCAATATTTGCGACCGACTCGTGTCTGTTTTCATCCAACAGACGCATACTTTTCTTCAGGCGCGTTTCGGTGATGAAGTCATTGGGCGTCTGACCGGTTATTTCTTTTATTTTCGTAAAGAGCGAGCTCCTGCTGATGCCCAGTTCGGCAGCAAATTTATCAATGCCAAAAGCGGGGTCATCCAGGTTATTCAGAACCACATCACCAGCACGTTCAATAAATTGCTGTCCTTGTACGTTTACCGACAACACCTTACCATTTAAACCGCCCAACGAAACTAATGTATCTTTCAGGGCAATTCGATTGTTTATCAATCCATTGACCCTTGCTATCAGTTCATTGGTGTCAAAAGGTTTGATGACGAAATCGTCCGCACCGATTTGCAATGCTTCAATCTTTTTCTCAGGGGCGGCTACTGCTGTCAATAAAACCACCGGTATGCCCTTAGTTGCTAAGTCGGCTTTTAATTTCCTGCAAAGTTCGATTCCTGGAATATCCGGAAGCATCAAGTCCAATAAGACGAGGTCTGGCCCCACTTCTTTAATCCGATGCATAGCGGCTTTTCCATTAGCTAATGCCACCACATGATATAAAGGGGTGAATATTTCTTCCAGAAGCATCCGCATCTCGTCGTTGTCTTCGACAATCACGATTGTACTACTTTTCTTTGACGTTTTTGTTCCATTGCCAGACACGTACAGTGCTGATTCCGGAAGAGCCGACGCATGGTACGCTGCTTCTGCGGTGGTGATGACGTTGCTGTCGAAATGTGCCGATCCAAGGGGCAACGAAACCTTGAAGACGGTTCCTTTTCCGACATTGCTTAGCACACTGATCGTTCCCTGGTGTTGCTCTACAATATCTTTTACCAGAGAAAGACCGATTCCTGTACCCAAATCGAGTGCATGGGTGTTGCTAACAGCATCTTGCCCTTTAAAAAACCGATTAAAAATAAGGGATATATGCTCCTGTTTAATGCCGACACCTGTATCTTCCACCGTGATTTCCACCGCTTTATTCATTTTCTTTATAATCATTGACACAGCACCGCCCGATGGCGTGAACTTAAAGGCATTCGAAAGCAAGTTGTAGAATACCTTGTTCATTTGGGCGGGGTCAGCGTATACGGTGATTGAATCTTCTGTACTTAAGAATGAGGTATTGATATTCAGTGAGCCTGCATAATCTTGAAAAGAAAGGAATATATCATTCAAGTATTTCACGATATCCAGTTCGGCTATTTCGAGCGGTACGTATGGTTCCTCCTGCTTTTTGAAATCGAGGAGTTCATTAATCAGATTTTTCAGATTGGAGGCATTCCGCTTGATGCCCATCAACTTATGCATCGCCGTTTGCGGGATACTTGTTGATTTATTGATTAGGTTATCCAGTTGGGCAATGATTAACGTTACTGGCGTCCGTATTTCGTGTGAGACATTGACAAAAAAGCGCAGTTTCGACTGATTCATCTCTTCCGCATGTTTGGATTGCAAATCGGCATGCCTTAACGAATCCCTCAACCGCAATTGGATATATATCAAGTATAAAACTCCGAGAACAGCCAACGAATAAAAGAGATACGCGTACCAGGTTTTGTAGAAATACGGTTTGATGACCAGTGTAAGGTTCCTGCTCGCCAGCTCTTGGCCCGATACCGGGTCAATGCTTCTTATTTTTAACGTATAATTTCCGGAGCTTAGGTTGGTATAAGTAATGTTATTATACGATTTTGCATCAATCCAGTCCCGGTCAAAGCCAATCAGCATATACTGCGCTTCAGAGCGCAACGCATTGATGTAATTTGAAACGGCAAAATCAATGGAAATAACAGAATGATTCTCCTTTAGGACGAGTTCATCGGTCACGATGATAGAATTCGCAAGTAATTCGTTGTTTGCTGCAGGGAATACACGTTCATTATTTATACTGAGCGACGTAAGGTTAATCCGGTAGGGTTTTGGGGTGAGCAACAAATCCTTATCCGAGATGATCATCATGCCGGACAGGCTGCTTAAAACAATATCTCCGTTTTTTCGTACACAAAGGCTTTTTTCGTTAAACGCCGTAAAAGGGAAAAACTGGTTGTTATTGTAATTATAAAACACACCTTTCCCAGGTTCGTAGCGTGACAAGCCGTTATTTGTTGTCATCAGTATATATCCAGTTGAAGACTCTTCTATGGCCAGGATATAATTGTCCGCGAGCTCCGAATTTTGGGCATGGAAGTTAACAATATCACCGGTCTTGCCGTCCACCCTGAAAAGTCCGTTCCCAGCACTTCCTACCCACATATTCCCCGTTTTATCTTCAAAAAACACCCCCCGGTCGATCGTTAGGGGCTCTTTTAATGGGACCAACTTATCACTTCTCAGATTATATTTATATATCGAGCCGTGTATGGAAAACCACAGGCAATCATTTTTATCGATCAGCAAGTCCCATACTTGTCCTCTGTTAAACTCCAGCTTTTCGCTCAATAGCGGCTTTACTTTCCCGGTAGGGATGTGATATTTCTGGACAGCGTCATGCGTAGCTAAAAGTAAGTAATCTTGGTATTTCGCGATGGCTCGGACGTAGTTGTTCCGGGCCCGGTTTCCCGCGTCGAACGCAATCCTTTCTATGTTTTTCGTTTTCAGGTCCAGCCGGTCTAACCCGCCCAGATGTGACCCTATCCAGAGGCAATCGTTCTCATAGTCCAGATAAAGATCCTTTATGGTATTTGAAGAAATAGAGTTTGCATTTTCCTCTTGGGTGTAATAGCTGAAGGTATTTTTCTCTACATCGTAAAAATTTACTCCCCCATAGTCAGAACCTATCCAGAGATTGCCTTCCTTGTCTTCTACCACTTTACTGATGATGGCGCTATTGGGCCCATTGGAGTTACCCATCGGCCTGAAAAATCGATTGAATGAAAATTCAGGATTGAATATATTAACGCCGCCAAAATAAGTACCGATCCAAAGGGACCCCTGGATATCCTTTTTGATACACCAAATAGAAAGGTCACTTAGCGAATTATTGTCAATGTTTGAATATTTGTAATTTCGGAACTCTTTGGTTTCGGGGTTAAACGAATCGAGGCCGTTGAATGTTCCGATCCAGAAACTGCCGAGGTCATCCTGGCATATTGCACGGATAAAATCGCTCGAAACAGACTTGGCATCTCCTTTTATATGCCGGTAATTGGTCACCTCATTTTTGGAATCTATGCAATATAAGCCGTCTTCGAGCGTCCCCACCCATATCCGTTTCATGTGGTCTTCGTAGAGGCATACTACAAAAACATCTGCTATCACATTTGCAACTTTCGCGTTTTTGTCCAGAAACAGTACGCCGGTATTTGTGCCGATATATAGGCTTCCATCGGCAAGTTCCAAGAACGTACGGACCTGTATTTTACTATCTAATGTTTTGTACAATTCAATTTGGTTGGTCGTTTCATCCAGATAACGTATAGTGTTCTCGCTACCAATCCATAGTCGGTTATTTCCATAATATTGACAATATACCCCCGTCTTTGTGAGTATCGTGAAAAGTTGGGTTCTAAGATCATACGCCACGAGGCCGGCTTGGCATTGCAGGAATAGTTTACCGTTCTTGTTTCCGGTGACACTTTGGATATTATTGCCGAAGAGGCCATTGGGGGTGGCGATATCCGGCCTGAAAGTTTCAATGGTATTTCCATCATATCGGTTCAAGCCGTCATTGGTAGCAATCCACATCTGCTCGAACTCATCTTGATAAATATCGTGGATGGTGTATTGTGACAATCCCTCCTTTACACCCAAATGTTCGAAAAACAGGCTTTGGGCTATGCTGTTCGCATAATGAAAAGCAAATACCACGATTAAGAGACACAGTCTACTGGCCATATTTTTATAGTTCAATCGTACGAAAATGCATTCGTAAACTTTCAAAAATAGAAATAGCAGACAATTTTATCGAAATATAATGCAAAATGATAGTAAAATAATACAAATCGGTCTTTCGTGTTTCAGTTGGACGATTTTATTTTAAATAGGGTTGTTCCACCTATGGTCTTTAGAAATCGTACTACATTTTTGTCTTTGGATAATAAAACTAATATGAACGCTAAAATGAAACCAAATGAACCCTAACAAAAAAATGACAGACAGGGTACACCTATCCATGCGTTGGATGGTATGTGGTGTAGTGGCCTTGCTTTGGTGCATGAGCAGCACCGCCCGTGCACAGTCGACCACCGTAAATGGGCAGGTAACCTCGGAGGCTGGCGAAGTGCTCGCGGGCGTCACGGTAAGTGATGCTTCAAGCACGAATAAGGTAATCACAGATGCTGATGGGAACTATTCGATCGCTGTTTCTAACCCAAACACAACTCTTATTTTCTCTTACGTTGGATACAAGGAAGTACGAGCGGCACTGAACGGCAGGACACGGCTGAATATGGCCCTGGAAGAGGACAGCAGAATGGTAGACGAAGTGGTTGTTATCGGTTATGGTACTACCAGGAAAAGCGACCTTACCGGATCGGTATCCTCTATCAAATCGGAGGCACTGGAAAAGTTCCCCGCATCCAACGTCACGGAAATGCTGCGCGGGCAAGCAGCGGGCATCCATGTTTCAAGCAATAACACAGCTCCCGGCGGCGCTTCTAATATATTGGTGAGGGGGGGCCGTTCGCTAAGCGGCGGCCAGACACCCCTATTCTTAGTGGACGGAATGATTGTGCCACACTTGAATGATCTGAATGCGAACGATATCGCCTCCATAGAGGTGCTGAAAGATGCGTCGGCACAAGCCATCTACGGATCGCGGGCGTCCAATGGTGTGATTCTCGTAACCACAAAAAGAGGCACGGAAGGCAAAGCGTCCGTCGATGTTTCGTCTTATGTAGGGTTCCAAAACTATGATCGCAATTTCGACCTATATAATCCGCAGGAGTTTGTAGATCTACGGTTCTGGGCGAAATATAACGAAGGTACCAGCGGGGTAGGAACACCAGACAACCCAGATTATGCAACGGTCATCGATGATGCAATCATGCACGACGCATACGTGAATAGTAATTTTGTGGATTGGGAGAGGCTTATGCTGACCAACGCGCCACAGCATAAGCACGATGTGAGCCTCCGCGGCGGTTCCCACAACCTGAAATACGCAGCCAGTTTAGGCTACCTCGATCAAGATGGAATTGTAAGTGGCTCTGGCTTCCAACGGGGGAATTTCCGTTCAAATGTTGACTACTCACCGGCCGATTGGTTCGATATAGGCGTCAATATGTCTTTTGCCCGGTCGGCAATCAATAGTGTAGACGCAAATTTTAATGGTATCTTAACCATGCCCCAACTGGCACAAGCGTTTGATGCCGATGGCAACCTAATGAGAGAAGCGAACACAGCCGGAGATATCAATCCCCTCTGGAGAGTACGGGAATACAATGCTGAGCAAACGGATGACTACTTTGTTCTTGCCTCAACGCTGACGTTCAAGCCGTTTGCGCACTTTTCATACAGCGTACGGACCAACCTGAGAACCAACAACAGGGAAAGTGGCGACTACCGGACCAAGCGCTATCCATCTTCCACGGGTATGGGGCAATTGACACAGTTTGCACGAAACAGTTTCCTGATCGAAAACGTGATCAATTATGACGTGCCGTTTGCCAATTCCAACCACCGGTTACAGGCTACGCTTATCCACGCCTTTGAGCAAGATCTCCAGAAAACGCTCGGCATGAATTTTATAAATTCCACTACGGATATATTTGACTGGAATGTGGTGGGCGACGCCGAAATCTCGGGCCCTATCCGCTCCATCAATCGCAACCGCTCCATTTCGTATGCCGGAAGACTACAGTATAGCCTGATGGATAAATACTTACTTACGGCTTCCGTGCGTAGAGACGGGGCATCGGTATTTGGAAGTACAAATAAATGGGCCAACTTTCCTTCATTAGCTGCCGCATGGCGGCTGGATCAGGAATCGTTCTTCCAGGATGTCTCGTGGTTGAGCCAGCTCAAGGCAAGGGTAAGTTATGGTGTTGTGGGAAACTGGGCAATTCCAGCATATCGTACGCTAGGCTTGTCAACATCGTATGAATACTTGTTCGGCGATGCGCTTTCAATCGGTTACCTGCCATCAAATCAGTTGATGAACAAAGACTTGAAATGGGAAACGACACATTCTGTAAACTATGGACTGGACTTTGGCTTTTTCAGGAATAGGATAACGGGTAGTGTGGAATACTACAATACACGGACAAAAGACCTGTTGATACAACGTACGGTCCCATCCATCACCGGTTACAATACGATGTGGGACAACCTGGGTGAAACAAAAAGTTCGGGATTTGAAGTTACCGTAAATGGCGACATCATGCAAACGCGGGATTTTGACTGGACAGCGGGGGTTACGTTTTCCCGGCAGCGGAACAGCATTGTGAAAATTGATGGCCGCTTGGATGAAAACGGTAAACCGATCGACGACCTCTCCAATAACTGGTTTGTGGGATCGCCGATAGATGTGGCATACAACTACGTATTCGGCGGAATCTGGCAGACGGGGGAAACGCCCCAGGAGAACCAATATCTGCCGGGAGACGCCGCGCCGAAACCGGGCGACATAAAAATATTCGACTACAACGGAGATGGCCAGATTACGACGGATGACCGTAAAATCTTTAACCTGATGCCCGATTGGTACGCCACCTTCCAAACGGCATTCTGGTATAAGAATTTTGATGCTCAATTCGAATTTTATACCGTTCAAGGGGTAGATAAAAGTAACCCATACTTATACGGTTTCAACGAGGGTGGAAGCCTGAATGGGAAGAAGAACGGCATCAAGGTAGACTATTGGACGGAAAACAATCCGTCAAATACAGCACCCAGGCCCCAGTTCACGGCTTCCGTGCCTTATATGGGAATACTGGCCATGCAAGACGCATCGTATTTCAGGCTTAGAACGGCAACCTTAGGGTTTACGCTCCCTCAGCAGTGGACGTCAAAAATACAGTTGAAGCGTGCGCGGATTTACGCCACGGCCACCAATATTTTCACGCAGACAAAATATCAGTCATATAGTCCTGAAAAAACTCCGGGTGGTTATCCAGAACCCAAAATGATGACATTTGGTGCTAACCTGAGTTTTTAAACGTAAAAAACTAAAGCAATGAACAAGAATATAATATACTCCCTGGTGGTGCTGCTTGCATTTACCTTCTCTTCATGCAAGAATTACTTGGATGAAGTGTCGGAGACCAGCTTTACGACTGCCACGCTTTTCGAAACGCCGGAAGGCATTGATAAGATGGCCGAAGCAATGTACTCTTACGAAAGGGACCTGGCAAGAAAGGGAAATGCAAACGGCTTTCTGGCCACGCATATCTGGGGAGAACGGACAACAGACCTAAGTGTGTTTACAACGGGTGACGATGCCAACCTTAGCCGGTACACCTCACCGGGCCCTACTTCCAATATTCGGGCGCTGATATACAGTCCTTTCTGGACACACCGGTATTATATGATCGGCCGGGCCAATGAGATTATCCATCATGGCGAGCAATTCGGTGAACAAACGGAGCGGTCGGTGGGTGAGGCCTATTTTTGGCGGGCTTACAACTATTACGGGTTGTGGTCGCGGTTTTCCAGGGTGTATTTAAGCACCGAGCCTGTTACCAAGGAAAACATGGATCAATTGAAATATACCCCCGCGGACAGTGCAGACGTCTTCACGTTGATGATGACAGATGCCGATAGAGCAATTGCTTTACTGCCAGTGACAGACAATGCCGATGGCAGGGTAACGCAAGATGCCGCCCGCCACCTGAAAGCACTTATTGCTGCTTGGGCTCGCGATTGGGACGAAGTCCTGAACCAGGTGGAAAGCATCGAAGCCAATAACGCCCACACGTTTGCGGGTGACGTTGCAACGATCTTTGACCGAAAGGATTTCTACAACCTAAGCGAATCCCTATTTTCACTTAATTACTCATTGGAAAGAGGGGGAGGGCAGGGGCACCGGTTAGGCTCCCAATACATAAACACCATTTCTGAGGTGGATTACACCCATAAAGTAATCAATGGGATACTGACCAAATATAACGAGGACAACCTCGGCAGGCAATGGGGCTTGGCATTTCCAAACAGCTACCTTATGTCGCTTTATCCCGAAGGAGATAAACGCCTCACCGCATATTATAAAAACGACTACAGCTACCAGAACCCCGACAGGCTGATTACCATCCCAGTTGCGGAAACCATCACCGACCCGCAAACAGGCCGCACATATATCACAAGTACCAATACATCGGATGCCCCAAGAAGCGTATCTATCGGCGATATCATTTATGGAAGGGATATTTTTGCTGCCACAAACTCGAAAATCGATAGACGGAGCATGCTTCCTTCTTCTGTAAAGATGTATGATCGGTGGGATAAAATGATCGACGCTGATGGTCCTGTAAGTTATAAGGATGTTATGGTTTACCGACTAGCCGAGTCATTTTTATTGGCTGCCGAGGCAGCCGTGAGACTTGGCAACCAGGATAGAGCGGCATACTATTTCAATAAAACTTGGGTAAGGGCAGGAAATGCGCCGGTAACTTCGGCGGTCACGTTCGATATGGTAAAAGATGAGCATGCCCGAGAACTTGCTTTTGAAGGCAGGCGTTGGGATTTTCTTAAGAGAAATGGCATCTGGTATTCTCAAATGATAAAATATGCAGGCGATTTCACGAAATATCCCGGCTCAGCTGTCGCATACAATGAGGCATCGTACGGAAACGGCGACGGACGCGACAAGGAGTTCGGCCCCAATCCAAACTATTATGTCGATTTTAACGGGTCCGACAATGATGTCTTAGTACGTTTCAATGTCAAACCCATTCATGTCAATTGGCCAATCCCACAAGATCAGATTGATGCCATGGGGCCTGAAAACTTCCCACAGACAGAAGGATATTAATCCACGGATAACGCTTTCCCCAAGTGTGCGTAGGCACACCGGGGAAAGCTTTTCAAAACTTCTATTTTTTGTAAATGAAAGCCTCAAAAAGCGTATTTTCTGTATTTCTTTTTCTTTTTATATCGTATGCCACCCTCTATGCTCAAACCACACTCAAATACACGATAAATGAGGCTTGGACGTTCCATAAAGAGCAAGGAGAGGAAGCGATTGTCTCATTCCCCCACACTTGGAACGCACAGGATGCCATAGATGACCAACCCGGTTTTTATCGCGGAAAGGCCTCCTATAGCAAGGAAATTTACATCCCGGTTTCTTATCGCGAAAAATCAGTATATATATACTTTGAAGGTGCAAACCAAGTAACCAACCTGTACATCAACGGCCGCCACGTCGGAACGCACAAGGGAGGATATACACGATTCAACTTCGAAATAAGTGAATTCCTGCAATGGGACAAACCTAACGATTTCGAGGTGATGGTTACCAACGCGCATGATGAAATGATCCCACCGTTGAGCGCTGATTTCACGTTTTTTGGAGGGATATACCGTGATGTGTACCTGGAAGTAAAGGAAAAGCTCCATATATCGCCCGCAGACATGGCATCAACAGGCGTTTACATCACCACGCCTGACGTAAACGAAAAGCAAGCGTCTGTAAATGTCAAAACATTACTAAACAACGCCTCACACCACGAGAAAGAAGTGGTGGTGCGGCATGCCGTCTACAATCCAGCGGGCGTATCAGTCTATGAAACACAAACGGAAGAAAAAATAACGGCAGGCGAGGTGAATTACGCACATGAAACAGATTTTCAACTCACCTCGCCGTTACTTTGGTCGATCGAAACGCCCCAACTATACACCCTCAAAACAACCGTCGTTGAAAAACACACCGAAAGACAGCTAGACGAACTGTTGACCACGTTTGGGCTCCGGTGGTACCATTTTAGTCCCGATAAGGGCTTTTTCTTAAATGGAAAGCACGTGAAATTAATCGGTACCAACCGCCATCAGGATTACCTCAATAAAGGCAATGCACTGGATGATCAACATCATGTGTCCGATATCCAGCTGCTGAAATCCATGGGTGGCAATTTTCTTCGCATATCGCATTACCCACAAGATCCGTTGATTTTGGAAATGTGCGACAAACTGGGCATTGTGGCTTCTGTTGAAATCCCCATTGTGAATGCAGTGACCGAAAAACAAGCATTTCTTGACAACTCCTTATACATGGCCGAGGAAATGGTGAAACAGAATTTCAATCACCCCGCTCTTGTTATCTGGTCATACATGAATGAAGTTATGCTTCGGCCGCCTTATGCGCCCGGGGACATTGCTTACCAACCCTACTGCAAGGAAGTAAACCGCCAGGCTACGGCTATCGAAAATCGGATAAGAGAACTTGATCCGACCAGGTATACGATGATTGCGTTTCATGGATCTGTAAAAGCCTATGAAGCGGCGGGGCTGTTTGATGTACCTATGATTATCGGCTGGAATCTCTACCAAGGATGGTATAGCGAAGGGGTCCACCGTTTCGATAGTTTCCTTCACGATTACCACGCCAACTATCCGACAAAGCCCACCATCATTTCAGAATACGGAGCCGACGTGGATACGAGGATCCACAGCTTTGAGCCGGTGCGTTTCGACTTCAGCGTGGAATATGGTGATATATACCATGAATATTATCGTAAAACCATACTCGCAACGGATTTCATTGCGGGCGCTGCTATATGGAACCTGAATGATTTCCATTCCGAACCCAGGGGTGATGCTGTGCCGCATATCAACAGCAAAGGAATAACAGGACTCGATCGCACACCCAAGAATACGTTTTATCTTTATAAAGCCTACTTGACTACAGTACCGTTTGTGAAGATCGCGGCTACAGACTGGCTAAACAGGAGCGGACACGAAACTTCACCTGGTATCTCGGTTCAAAAAATCAAGGTTTATTCCAATCAAAGCCGTGTAACGGTTTACCACAACGGGAAGAAGCTTGGTCAGGTACGGGTAAAGGACAACGTGGGTGAAATAGAAATCCCGTTTAAGCAGGGGCAGAATCTGATTGAAGCGCGGACTAAGAAATCGGCCGATATTTACATAACCGATTTTCAGGTTATACCGCAGAAAATAGGATCCGATTTCACGGAGCTGAATGTCGCGTTGGGTAGCCGTCGTTATTTTGAGGAAAAAGAAACCAAGACTAGTTGGATACCTGAGATGCCGTACCAAGTAGGAGGATGGGGTTATGTAGGGGGCGAGCCATTTAAAGCAAAAACTAGGTTTGGCTCTTTGCCGGCAGCCGCAGTCAATATCCTAGGGACTGATCTTGACCCTATTTTCCAGACCCAGCGCGTAGATATTGAGCAATTCAAGGCCGACGTACCGTTCGGAAGATATGCAGTATACCTCTACTGGGCAGATTTGAGTACCCATACACCCACCGAATCACTGGCTTATAACTTAGGGAACGACGCAATCCTAGAAAACAGTGAAGCGCGTGTATTTGACGTACTGCTGAATGGTGCAACAGTGCTCGAAAACTTCGATATCCCCAACCAAGTAGGCATACAACGGTCCATTGTGAAAAAGTTTGTCGTTGATGTGGCAAATTCTGACGGAATAACCGTTGAATTTAAGCCCAAAGCGGGGAAAACAATTTTGAATGCCGTTAAAATTCTAAAGTTAGATTAGTAAGCCTTAAATTTAGGACAAAATGAAATTCAACATCATCTTACCGCTGCTTTGCTTGGCACAGCTGTCGCTTTTTGGCCAGGAGTATACACCAATACGAGTTGAAGCCAAACCGTGGGTATATAATAACCCCAACACGGCATGGAAGATGTTCGACACCCGGATCATCGATAATATCATCGGATATGCACCGATAAAAGCGAAGTCGGTGAATAGCTACGGGAGTACGTTGGAACGGCCTTCGGAAGCAACCGGGTTTTACCGGACTGAATACATCGATGGAAGGTGGTGGGTAATCGATCCGGAAGGTTACCGGAATATTCAGGTTGTAATCAATTCGCTTAGGCCCGGGGGTTCTGAAAGGAACCGTGAACGGTTGCTGGAAAAATATGGCACGGAGGAAAACTGGATAAATGCAACGGCCGACTCACTACATCACTACGGATTCACAGGTGCGGGGTCGTGGAGTGTCAATGAATTGCTGATTCAAACCAATCAACAGAAGGATTACCAGCTTACTTATACGCCCAACCTCAATTTTATGAGCTCCTACGGCAAGAAACGGGGCGGGACTTATCAATTGCCGGGAAATACCGGCTACCCTAATCAGACCA
This sequence comes from Parapedobacter soli, assembly GCF_025460835.1. Lineage (GTDB taxonomy): Bacteria > Bacteroidota > Bacteroidia > Sphingobacteriales > Sphingobacteriaceae > Parapedobacter > Parapedobacter soli. Next base: position 43,322 of record NZ_JAMXAY010000010.1, read on the forward strand.
TCTTCGTTTTCGATCCGGAATTTGAAGCATTCTGCGATGAACATGCCATGCAGTTGGAAAAATATGCGTTAGATAAAAACCTATTTGGGGTTTTCTCCGACAATGAACTTCCCATCGGAATGAAGAACCTGGAGGGCTACCTCTCGCTTACGAATCCACAGGACCCCGGCCGCCTTGCCGCCGAAGCGTGGCTGGCCGCCCGGAAGAAGCCAGTAAGTGAAATAACCGACGCAGACCGGGCAGACTTTGCCGGGTATGTGGCAGAAACCTATTATAGCATTGTATCAAGGGCGATAAAAAAGTATGCACCCCATCACATGTATCTGGGAAGCAGGCTGCACGGTGGTGCAAAAAACATCATTCCTGTAATGAAAGCGGCCGGCCGATTCTGTGATATTTTAAGTTTCAACTACTACGGTGTATGGACACCCCAGCAGAATCTCATGCAGCAGTGGGCCATGTATGCGGATAAGCCGTTTATGATTACGGAATTCTATACCAAAGCGATGGATTCCGGCTTGGCAAATACCACCGGGGCAGGGTTTACTGTACATAATCAAACTGACAAAGGCTATGCTTACCAACATTTTTGTTTGGAGTTACTAGCATCTAAATCATGCGTAGGCTGGCATTTTTTCAAGTACCAGGATAATGACCCAACAGCAAAAAATGTAGACCCCTCAAATATCGACTCCAACAAGGGAATCGTTGACAACGACTATCAATATTACCCTGCACTCATGGCAGTTATGGAGCAGCTTCATACCAACCGCTACAAGCTCATCGATTTTTTTGACAGAAAACGGGATACTTCCGATGAATGGGAATTGGTGTGGGGAGACGAGTTTGATTATGAAGGACTGCCTGATCCCAAAAAATGGTCGTACGATACCCGGGGGAACAGCTATGGTTGGGGAAATAACGAGCTGCAATGGTATAAGATCGAAAGTTTGAAGAATACCGAAGTAAACAATGGGACACTAAAAATCCGTGCGCACAAAGAACCCACCTCGGGGAAAAACTATTCCTCAGGGCGGATCATGTCGAAATACAAAGGAGATTGGTTGTATGGGAAAATAGAAGTAAGTGCCAAACTACCTAGAGGAAACGGCACATGGCCCGCAATATGGATGCTGTCGACCGAAAACCACTATGGTACCTGGCCGAAAAGCGGTGAGATCGACATCATGGAACACGTAGGTTTTGACCCCGATACGGTATTCAGCACAACCCATACTGCGAAATACAATCATGTGAAGGGGACACAGAAAAAAGGTAAGATCGGTTGCCCTACGGTAACGACAGCCTTTCACAAATACACGTTAGAATGGGAAAAGGACGAATACAAAGTGTATGTTGACGATCAACTGATATTTACGTATTTAAATGACGGGGAAGGACCTGAATCTTGGCCGTATAACCGCCCATTCCACCTTATCCTCAACCTGGCTATCGGCGGTAACCTCGGTGGTAAAAAAGGTGTGGACGATAGTCTCTTCCCCCACACGTACGAGATTGATTACGTACGGGTATATCAAAAAGAAGAACACCTAAAGGCTAACAGAATAACGGATTGATCGATTAATTCGGGGTTTTCCGTTGTCGTTATGAATATGTAATTTTGTGCACATGAAAGTACAAGGTGAGGGCTATGAGCCAAAATTACCACAGTTCATAGAACAAATCATTTTCGAAGACGACAATGTCATTGTAATCAACAAGCCGCCTTTTTTAGCATCGCTGGATGAGCGGGAGGGGGGGGAGCCAAGCGTTTTGCGCTTGGCTAAGAAATACCATCCGGATGCCCGGGTCTGCCATCGGCTTGATAAGGAAACATCGGGCGTGTTGGTCATCGCTAAGAATCCCGAGACGTACCGGCTGGTGTCAATCGAGTTTGAGCGCCGCCGGGTCAATAAAATATACCATGCCCTCATCGGTGGGACACACGTTTTCGACGATTTGCTGGTAGACCTTCCGATACTCAACCTTGGTAATAAAAATGTGAAAATCGACCGTGCCAACGGCAAACCGGCAGAGACCTATTTCAAGTCACTTCGTCATTTTAAGCACTTTACGTTGGTAGAATGCCGGCCGGTGACCGGGCGCATGCACCAGATACGTGTTCATTTGGCGACACAACAAGCGGCTATTGTGGGTGATACGCTATACCACGGAAAACCGGTATACCTCTCGCAGATAAAAAAACGTGGCTTCACCCTGGGAAGGGGAAAGGAAGAGCAGCCGATTATGAGGCGGTTTGCCCTCCACGCATGTGAGCTGCGATTAACCATCGGCGAGAAACCGCATCATTTCCAGGCGCCATACCCGAAAGACTTCGCAACCCTACTCCGCCAGTTGGAGAAGTTTGATGATTGATTATTATGTAGGTTCAGCTGGAGAAACTGATATTTGGGCCTCTAACCTCAATCCCGAGTGCGCTGTTAAGTCGATCGATGAAATAGGACGAAAGTATGGGCGATTCGATTTCGACATGCTGGTGTACAAAAAAGTAAAGCGATTGCAGTCCAGCATCACGCCACTCACTGATGCGTTCCACCCATTCATCCAGCCTGGGCCTGTCTGAGTGATGATTATGGCCGACATAACGGACAAACGCTGTGGGTGTAGAAAGACGCATATGCAGCATATCGCGGCGGCCCAATGCATCCACCAACACATTAGCAACACCTTCTTTTTTTAGCAAGCCGTATAGCTTTTGAGCGACCTCGTCGCTGGAAAACCATTCGGCATTGCGCACTTCTACCGCCAATGGAACGGATTTGGAAAACTTCTCAACGAACCTAACGAGGCGATCAAAATCCTTCGGTTTATAGTTGTCGTGCATCTGCAGGAAACTTACCCCCAACCGGTCCTCAAAAAGTGCGATGGCGTCGCAAAATGCCGTCATTTTTTCATCGACATTCAGCAAACGCCCGAAATGACTTATGCTCTGCGGTATTTTGGGGAAAAACTTGAAGTCGGCGGGCGTCTTGTTTTTCCAGGTTTCCACCTGTTGCTTATCCGGCGAATTGTAAAAGGTAGCATTCAGTTCGATGCAGTTGAACTGTGTTGCATAATAGCTTAATTCATCTTTCGTACCCCTCGGATAAAACCCTTTCAGATCCTGCCTATTCCATTTGGCACACCCCACATATACTTCCAAAGGTTTGACCCGCTCATATTTACCCAATAATTCCAAGGTGTCGGGATGGGTAGGAGGCAGGGTGAAATCTATCGCTTCTGGATTTTCAACGCTTCCGAATTTCATGCTGAGTTGTTTTAGTTGAACACGGATGACACAGATCCAACCGATTTGCACAGATTTATCCGCCAGTTGGTCAAGTATCCGCGATGATCCGTTTAATCTGCGTTATCCGTGTTCCATTGCTAATGTTTGAAATGCCGCACCCCGGTAATAACCATCGCCACACCCTTTTGGTTGGCCATTTCCACCGACTCCTGGTCGCGTATGGAGCCACCTGGTTGTACAATAGCCGTAATACCGGCATCGGCCGCAATCTCCACGCAATCTGGGAATGGGAAAAATGCATCCGAAGCCAATACTGCACCATGAAGGTCGAAGCCGAACACCTTGGCTTTTGCGATAGCCTGTTTCAACGCATCTACCCGTGAAGTCTGCCCGACACCACTGGCCGACAGCTGGCCATCTTTCGCAAGTACGATCGCATTTGATTTGGTATGCTTCACAATCTTGTTGGCAAAGAACAGATCCGCCAACTCGCGTTCGGTGGGAGTTTTGTCGGTAACCGGCTTCATTTCTACCGGGCCCTCAATGACGAGGTCTCTATCTTGCTCTATCACGCCATTGAGCAGCGTCTTGAACTGGCTCTTCGGGAGGGCCGTTTGCTTCCGCTTCAGCAATATCCGGTTTTTCTTACTGCTGAGTATACGCTGGGCTGCTTCACTGTAGGCCGGCGCAATCAGTACCTCAAAAAACAGCTTGTTGATTTCGGATGCCGTTTGCTCATCTATTTCGCCGTTGCAGATGATCACGCCACCAAATGCCGATACGGGATCGCAAGCGAGTGCATCCTGCCACGCAGCAGACAAATCAGATCGGGTGGCCACGCCACAGGCGTTTGTATGTTTCAATATGGCAAATGTAGGCTCCCCGAACTCGTCGATAAGGGATACCGCAGCATCTACGTCTACGAGGTTGTTGTAAGAAAGCTCTTTCCCATTAAGCTTGTCGAATAATGCTTCGAGATCGCCATAGAACACACCTTTTTGATGCGGGTTTTCGCCATATCGGAGTACCTGAGCGCGTTGCTCGCTTTTTTTGAACACCTGCAACGGTGCTTCTTGATTGAAATAATTGAATATTGCCGAATCATAGTGTGACGACACGTTGAAGGCCCGCTTGGCTAGCTCTTTCCGATGTTCGACAAACGTATACCCTTCGTTTTCAGCGAGGATATCTTCAAGATACTGGTAATCACCTTTCGAGGCAATGATGACCACGTCATTGAAATTCTTGGCCGCTGCGCGAATCAATGAGATGCCGCCGATATCTATTTTTTCGATGATATCCTGCTCAGATGCGCCTGACGCAACGGTTTCTTCAAATGGATAAAGGTCTACGATAACCAGGTCGATTTCAGGTATATTGTATTCTTCCAGCTGCTGCCGGTCGGCCTCAAGTGGCCTGCGCGAAAGGATACCACCAAAAATTTTGGGGTGGAGTGTTTTTACCCGTCCGCCTAGGATAGACGGATAGCTAGTTAGGTCCTCTACCGGGATTACGTTGTGGCCGAGCTTCCGGATGAACGCCTCGGTGCCGCCGGTAGAGTAAAACGTGACACCCTGTTTGTGCAATAGGTTAATTAACGGGGCAAGGCCGTCCTTATTATATACGGAGACCAATGCATTTTTGATTTTTACGGGATGGCTCATTCGCTATTTAGCTATTTAGTATGAGCTGCAAAGATAACAAAAATCCCTGCCCGTCACATTTTCTTCAACAAACCCTCGATGACTTTCGGGTAATGTTGGTGCTCCAACTGCTGGCCTTTAAACCTGATGACCTCCAAACTGTCGCCCGGCTCGATACGAAAGCGGGCCTGGTAAATGATTTCACCCTCATCGAAGTGCTCATTGACGAAATGGATCGTAATGCCCGACTCCTGTTCGCCGGCATCGAGCACTGCTTGGTGTACCCGGTCGCCGTACATCCCTTTCCCACCATAAGCCGGGAGTAGCGCCGGGTGGATATTGATGATTTTATTAGGGTATTTGTCCAATAAGTTCTTAGGTACCAGCCAAAGGAAACCTGCGAGCACCACCAAATCGATTTGGAGCCGGGTCAAGAGGTCGGTTATCTCATCGGTTTGATAGAACGTATGCCTATCAAACACATGGGTAGGCACCTCAAAATTGTCGGCACGTTGCAGTACATAAGCATCCGAGTTGTTACTCAATATCAAAGCCACTTCGGCTTGGTCGTGGTATTTGAAGTGCTCCATGATTTTCTGGGCATTGGATCCCGAACCAGAAGCAATAATAGCGATTCGTTTCTTCACGTTATTTCGTTGAATTGATGGTATTCTCCAGCAGCTTGCACCCAAACTTAGCAAAGTTTACCAAATAAAACAAGACAAACAGTTATCTTTGCGGCGTCGCAAAAATAGTGTTTATCCAGCGGTCGGCCAATTAAGCCATGCCCACCAACGTATATAGCGCGAGGCAAGATGTTTTCATGCATGCTTTTTATATTAAAATTGTGACAGTTGAGCGCTTATTTTATTAATATAATTATCTAAATATTATCATTTTTTTGAAAAAATGATTAGAAATAATAGTTTTTGTTGCGAATATCAATATTTTATCCGTTACTTTGCAACATTAGCTATAATGAGTATTTAATCATATTACATTTATGTGTGGAATCATTGGAGCTTTTGACTTGAAAACCAAGTCGGAAGAATTGCGCCCCCAGGTATTAAAGATGTCGAAGAAAATTCGCCACCGGGGACCCGATTGGTCTGGGATATACAGTTCCGACCGGGCAATCTTGGCGCATGAGCGTTTGGCAATTGTTGATCCAAAGTCTGGCAGGCAGCCACTTTATGGTTCAAATGGGCGTGTTGTGCTGGCGGTGAATGGAGAGATTTATAACCACCAGCAGTTGCGGAATGAATTGTCCAATTACGGATTCTCTACGCAAGTAGACAGCGAGGTGATCTTAGCGCTTTACGAACAGAAAGGGGCGGCCTTTATTGAAGATTTGAACGGCATTTTTGCTTTCGCGCTTTACGATTCCAAAAACGATACTTACCTGATTGCCCGGGACCATATCGGTATCATCCCACTTTATATGGGCTGGGACGAGGCGGGCACATTTTATGTTGCGTCCGAGCTGAAAGCATTGGAGGGGCAATGCAACCGCATTGAAACATTCCCTCCGGGACATTACATATATAGCAAAGAGGGCCATACACCCAAAAAATGGTATACCCGTGATTGGGAACAATACGAGGCCGTAAAAGACAATGTAACCGATATCGATGTCCTACGCAAGGGTTTGGAGGATGCTGTGCACCGCCAGTTGATGTCTGACGTTCCTTACGGGGTATTGCTTTCGGGCGGATTGGATTCGTCGGTTATAGCAGCTGTTACAAAAAAATTCGCTTCGCGCCGCATCGAGTCAAACGACCAGGAAAAGGCGTGGTACCCGAGGTTGCATTCATTTGCGGTGGGACTGAAAGGGTCGCCCGATTTGGCAGCGGCAAGAAAAGCTGCCGACCACATTGGCACGATCCACCATGAGATCAATTTCACCATACAGGAAGGGCTCGATGCCGTACGCGACGTAATCTACCATTTAGAAACCTATGATGTGACCACGATAAGGGCGTCTACGCCCATGTACCTCCTTGCGCGGGTCATCAAATCGATGGGGATCAAGATGGTGCTGTCGGGCGAAGGGTCTGATGAGTTGTTCGGTGGCTACCTATATTTTCACAAGGCTCCTAATGCGAAGGAGTTCCATGAAGAAACTGTCAGGAAGCTGAGCAAGCTGCATCTTTATGACTGCTTGCGGGCGAACAAGTCCTTAGCTGCGTGGGGTGTGGAAGGACGTGTGCCGTTCCTGGACAAAGAGTTTATGGATATTGCCATGCGCGTAAATCCGGAGGACAAAATGATCCGGGACGGGCGGATGGAAAAATGGATAGTACGCAAAGCATTTGAAGACTACCTGCCCGAAAGCATCGCTTGGCGTCAGAAAGAACAATTCTCGGATGGCGTCGGGTACAGTTGGATTGACACGTTGAAAGTGCAGGCGGAAGAGCGTGTCAGCGACGAGCAATTGGCCGCTGCCGCGGAGCGCTTCCCGATCAATCCGCCACAAAACAAAGAAGAGTACCTGTATAGGTCCATTTTCACAGAGCACTTTCCGTCGACCGCGGCCGCATTGACGGTGCCGTCCGTCAAATCGGTGGCATGCAGTACGCCGGAAGCCTTGGCCTGGGATGCGTCTTTCCAGAACTTGAACGACCCTTCAGGACGGGCAGTGGCAAGCGTGCACAACGAAAGCTACGAGAAGACAATAGTCAATTTTTAATGGTTAATTTTTAGTTGTCAACTATAGAAGAAAGGGCCGGAAAACTCATGTTTTCCGGCCCTTTCCGCATTAACCATTAACCATTAACCATTAACCATTAACCATTAACCATTAAAAATTAACAATTAACCATTAACAATTAACCATTGACAATTAACCATTACAAAGGTCTAATCCATATATTGCGGAAGCTCACCGGATTACCATGGTCTTGCAATATNAAAAATTAACAATTAACCATTAACAATTAACCATTGACAATTAACCATTACAAAGGTCTAATCCATATATTGCGGAAGCTCACCGGATTACCATGGTCTTGCAATATGATGGGGCCTGCGCCGTGGGCTTTGTATTTCGGAATGCCTATGTATTCAGTGGGGCCGTCGAGTTCAACATTGTTTTGTACCAAGACACCATTGTGCAGCACGGTGACGCGTGCTTTGCTTATCAGGATTCCATCCGCGTTGAATCGGGGTGCTGTCCAAATGATATCGTATGTTTGCCATTCGCCCGGGGCTTTGGTCGCGTTTACAAGTGGAATCCGTTGCTTATAAAGGCTAGCGGCCTGCCCGTTGGAATACGTACGGTTATTATAGCTATCCAACACTTGCACTTCATACAGTCCCTGCATAAAAATGCCGCTATTGCCCCGGCCCTGACTTTCACCGACGATTTCCGTTGGTGTCCGCCATTCCACGTGGAGCTGGTAATCGGTAAACTGTTGTTTGGTTTGGATATCGCCCTTACCTCTTACCACGGTGAGGGCACCGTCAGATACCGTCCATTCCGCGGGCGAAGAACCGTCTTTCCTGCTTACCCATTGATTCAGTGACGTCCCATCGAATAACACGATAGCATCGGAAGGTGCCCTATCGGGTAGTGTTGTAACTACCCGCGGCTCGGGTTCCCACACTTCGGTCTCTTCGGGTTTCATAGTCTGTTGTGCTAAGGCTGGTAATGCAACAAGCACGGCTGCTCCAGCGGCAATAATTGATTTTCTGTTCATATCGATGTAAAACTATTAAAAACTGTTGATTTGCTATGAAAAAATTAACCAAAAGCATTGATTCCTGTGATGTCCATCCCGGTTATCAACAGGTGCACGTCGTGCGTCCCTTCGTAAGTAACAACTGACTCCAGGTTCATCATATGCCGCATGATGGGATATTCGCCGGTAATCCCCATCGCACCGAGCATTTGGCGTGCCTCCCTTGCAACATGCAGTGCGGCGGCCACGTTGTTGCGCTTAGCCATTGAGATTTGAGCCGGTGTAGCCCGATCATCGTTTTTGAGTGCGGCAAGTCGCCATGCTAGCAACTGCCCCTTGGTGATTTCGGTAAGCATCTCGGCTAATTTCTTTTGCTGCAATTGGAAGGCTGCTATCGGCTTACCGAACTGTTCACGTTCTTTAGCGTAACGCAAGGCGGTATCGTAACAATCCATCGCTGCGCCCAACGCGCCCCAAGCGATACCATACCGAGCTTGGTTGAGGCAACTTAGCGGCCCACGCATACCAACGGCGCCTGGAAGAATCTGTGATTTCGGCACGAAGACGTTATCGAATACCAGCTCGCCCGTTGCAGATGCACGTAAGCTCCATTTATTGTGTGTCTCTGGAGTTGTAAAGCCCTCCGTACCACGTTCAACAATCAGTCCTTGTATGTTGCCTTCTGGATTTTTTGCCCATACTATAGCGATATCGGCAAACGGTGCATTAGATATCCACATCTTGGAGCCGTTTAATAGAACAGCATCCCCACGGTCCTCAAACCGGGTGAGCATGCTGCTTGGATCCGATCCATGGTTCGGCTCGGTGAGACCGAAGCAGCCCATCAGTTCACCGCTGGCCAGTTTTGGAAGATAGCGGCGCTTTTGTTCTTCGTTACCGTAAGTGTAGATGGGATACATGACCAGCGACCCCTGCACCGACGCAGTAGACCGGATGCCCGAGTCGCCACGCTCGAGTTCCTGCATCATGATGCCATAGGCCAAATAATCCAAACCGGCACCGCCATAGCTTTCAGGTATGGTGGGCCCGAATAAACCCAGCCCAGCCATACCGCTGAGCAATTGCCTGGGAAACTCAGCCCGTTGGGCGTGGTCTTCGATGATAGGCATCAGTTCCCGGTTAACCCATTGCCTTACGGTATCTCGGATGAATAGATGTTCTTCGCTCAATAATTCGTCTAACAAATAGTAGTCGGGTGGACTATATGGCCTCATAACTTATATTTGCACAAGTATACATATAAATTTACGGATGCACCGCCGGGCGATTGGCATTTCCCAAATTAAATTACGGGAAACGAAGCAATCAAAAATAATATTTTTTTAATTAGATTTGGCTACTTAGATTTGAATTGAAAAGACTGATGCCTGATTTTTTACCTATTGATTTTGATTGCAGTGATGCCATCCGTCAAACTGCCTTACTGAAGCTGGCGGCATTTGACGCGATTGCCGACGAACTTCCGGTATATATTATCCACGATGTGCGCGATTTCTCGGTAGTATATATGTCTAGGTCGGGGTTACGCCAGTTAGGGGTGACACAAGATGAGCTGCGCCAACTTGTACCGGAATATATAAAGAGATTCTTCAATCCCACTGATGTCGAATTTTACTTTCCTAAAACTGTGGAAGCGTTACGAAGCACAGTGCAGCCGCCGGTATGGTTTTCTTTCTTCCAGCAGGTGACTACAGGCTACAGAAGCGATTATGAGTGGTATTTGAGTGCGTCGCGGCCATTCATTTATGATGAGTCGGGGGTGCCATTGTTATCGTTGACTTTTGCGCTGCAACTGGACCCAGACCATCATATGGCGGAGAAAGCAGAACGGCTGATGGAAGAGAACCTCCTGCTGAAGGAAAACTACCAGCGGTTCGCGTCGTTGACAAAAAGAGAAAAGGAACTACTTAAGTATATTGTGTCGGGCGAGAAAACGATCGAAATCAGTGAGCGCACGCATATCTCGATAAAGACACTCAATACGCACCGCCGGAATATCAAAAGGAAACTGGGCGCAAAATCACATTATGAGATAATCAAGTTTGCCCAGGCGTTTAATCTGGTGTAGGTTTATATCTTTGTGGTCATGGGGAAGATACGCCAACAAGTTTCGCTTATCGACGCGCTATTCTATGCATATCACGGCTACTATCCGGAAGAGCAGGTGCTCGGTAACGAATTTGCCGTTGATATCCGGGTGACATTTGATAAGAATGAATACGCTACGGATGAATTGGGGCATACGGTGAATTACGAACTCTTATATGAAATTGCAAAATCTGAAATGGAACGGCCTCGCAAATTGCTGGAAACGGTGGCAGAGGCTATGTTGCACCGTGTCAGGAAAGATTTCCCGTTCGTCTCCAGTGTGGAAGTCAGCCTCACAAAAAACAATCCACCCTTTGGCGGTAATCCCGCAAAAGCACAAGTAAAGCTGAGTTGGGCCGATCCAAAGTAGTAGAAAAACAGCCAACCTCATGCTCGGAATCTATGTCGGCCCATCCCGCCTATAATGACTTTATGTCATTTCATTTCAGATTTTAATGACAAAAAGTCATTAAAATAGATTATTTTCCTATTGGTATACAATTTGGATATCACTAAGTGAGTTCAAAAAATAAAATTTAAAGGAGGATAAAAAATGACACTTGTAAAATTTTCTGGAAACAAAAATAGGGGCGTGGACAACTGGATGAATGACTTTTTCAGCCCTATTTTTAATGATTCATTTTTATCGGATCGTTTTATATCGCGCGTACCGGCTGTAAACGTATCCGAGACAAGCGATGCTTATCAAATCGAGCTTGCTGCACCGGGATTGGAAAAAGGGGATTTCAAAATCAACGTTGACGATGACGTATTGACCGTTTCAGGTGAAAAGAAGTCTGAAACTACTGATGAAAATAAGAAATACAGCAAACGCGAATACAGTTATACATCGTTCACCCGTTCGTTTACTTTGCCCGAAAGCATCGACCACAATAGCATCGACGCCAACTACAAAGACGGCGTGTTGAAGGTGACGATCGGCAAGAAAGAAGAAGCGAAAGTGGCTTCACGGCTGATCGAAGTGAAATAAAAGTATGTAAATTAAAAAAGGCTTATGGATTATATTTTCATAAGCCTTTTTTAATTTAAGTCGCTACCTCTTCGTAATCCTCACTTTTTGGAAGGTGAACAACGATGGCCTTCCAATCTTGTGGTAACTCAGTGAGTTTACGCTTTTCAATGTCCATCCATGCACCATCCACAGTCACCACGGCACATTTAGTCCCGTCAGACCGGAAGATTTCATGCCGGAATGAAAACCGGGAGTTGCTGGTGTTGTACTTGGTCATCACTACGGTCACTTTAACCTCGTCATTAAGATGTATTTCACGTAAATATACCAACTCCTCACGGAAAAGTATAGGGCCAATATTCCTTTCAGCAATCTTATCCAGCGAAAGCCCTGTATCCCGTAGCATATTGCTCCTTGCCTGTGCACATAGGTCGGCATATGCGGAATGGCGTAGGTGTCTATTGGCATCGATTTGAGCCCATATGATCTGTCCTTCGTAGAAAACGTTTTCCATAATCCAAACATAGCAATAAATCGATAAACCAAGCGCAGCAATTTTTGTAATAAAATAAAACGTAGTGATTTTTTTGCACCTTAGCCCCACGGATATTCACTATCCCGTTTAGCAAACACTTTTTCACCGCAACAATCCGTGAACGGTTAACACCTGCGTCGTACCTACTTCGTTATGACCCTATATAATATCCATAGTAAGTCCAAGGTGAGTCCAAGTTTTACCGATAAAACTTGGACTCAACCTGGACTCACCCCAAACCAGGTATTAAGCAGGTACCCGCTTGGTACGATGGATGAATGGAGGCTACCGGTAGATCAGGGGTGCTGAACGCGCCAACGGGATACGGCAAAACCTTTGCTTGTATGGTTCGGTATCCTCCAGCGATATTACCGGGATGAGAAACGCAAGAAAGGGCAGCATGCATAAACCTATCGGACGCCCTTGACCGCCATTTGCAGCGTAAACACCTTGTCGCTCGCGGTGATGAATAGCACGTCCCTGTCCGCTCCACCGAAACAAACATTGGCCGTCCAGTTTGAGGGTACGTCGATGTGGTCTATTTTCTCGCCGGATGGATTATAGACGTGTACCCCTTTGCCGGTAAGGTAAACGTTGCCTTTTTCATCGATTGTCATCCCGTCCGAGCCTTGCTGCGCAAAAAGCTGCCTGTCGGTAAGCGAGCCGTCGCGGCGTATGGTGTATCGATAGGTTTTATTGTCGCCGATATCGGCCACATATAAGAACTTCCCGTCAGGTGTACCGATGATGCCGTTCGGTCGTTTAAACTGGTCATCCACCCGGGTCACTTTCCCATCCCGGTACATATACAATGCTTCGGCCGCGAGGTCGGGTGCGGTGCGGCTCCAATAATCGCGCTGGTAATAAGGATCGGTGAAATAAATGGTGCCGGTGGGGGAAGCCCAGACATCGTTGGGTCCGTTGAAGAGGGAGTCCCGGTAGCTTACCGCTAGCTTTTCGACTTTCCTGTCCATCCCGATGCGCCACAATTCGTTGTGCTCATCGGCACACGCGATCAGGTAGCCTTGTTGATCGAAATAGAGGCCGTTGGCCCGGCCGGCTGGTTTCATGAAGATGGCCAGGTTCCCGTTTGTACTGTACCGCCATATCCGGTTGTTGGGCTGGTCGGTGAAAAATACGTTGCCATTGCGGTCTGCGGCAGGCCCTTCGGTAAAACTGAAACCGTCAGCGACGAGCTGCAGGGTGGCACCAGGCGCGACAACTTGTGCAAGGCTACCATACACCAGTGAAACGGAAAATAAAATGGTGAGATAAATACGGCTTTTCATTCTTGAAATATTTTAGTTCTTGTCTATTCTATAATTTTGAAATCTGTCCGCCGATTGAGCCGGCGGCCTTCCGGCGTATCATTGGTTGCTATAGGTCGTGATGGGCCATATCCCCTGAAGCTGAGGCGGGCCTCCGAGACTCCTGCCTGGAGTAAATAATCATATACGGCTTTAGCTCGGCTTTCCGACAATCGTTGGTTGTGGTCCGCACTGCCTGTGTTATCCGTATGTCCGCTTATCTCTATTCGCACGCGGTCGTTGAGGTCAAGGAATCTTATTAATTGCTCAAGATCGCTCTTGGATTCGGGCAGCAAGGTATACTTGTCTGTTTGGAAGAAGATGTTGTTCAGTGTTTCAGATTTATCAACCGTTATCGGAGATAATGGAATGCGTATCTCGTAGGCATCACTGGTGTTAGTACTGTCATCAAGCGGGTAGCTTTCTGAGAAAAACAAGTAGCCCGGTTGATTGACATGGAGCGCATACGTTCGGCCGAAGGGTAGGGGGGCCAGGAAAGTACCGTCCTCATAATCGGATTGTTCGTTATACAGCATGTCGTTGGACACTACATCGGTCACTGTAACCACTGCTTGGAGCGGCTGGTTGTTTTCCGCGTCTATAACGATACCTTTGAGGTAAGCTACGGGTTCGGGTCGCAATGCCTCTGGCAATGGGAAGGCGTAGATATCTAATCCTCCGATAGCATCCTGCCTATGCGTTGAAAGAAAAGCCTGGTGTCCGTTCATGCTCACTGTCAATGCATTCTGCTCATGATGGTCGTTGATGGGGTAGCCAAGATTGATCGGCTCTTCCCAAATTCCGTTGTGATTCCGGTAGCTTTTGAATATATCTTTACCGCCCAACCCCGGCCATCCGTCTGACGCGAAGTAAAGCGTGCGGTTGTCGGCATGGATGTAAGGGGAGCTCTCGTCGTATCGGGTATTGATGGCCGGTCCGAGATTCTGCGGTTCATTCCATCCACCGTCGGCTTTCAGCTCAGTTCTCCAAATATCGTAACCACCCTGGCCACCGGGACGGTTGCTTACGAAGTAAAGTGTACGTCCATCTGCCGATAACGCGGGTTGCGCTTCCCAGCCCCGGGTATTAATGGGGGCACCTAAATTGTGGGGCGCGCCCCATCGGTCGCCCTCACGCCGAGATACATATAGATCGCAGCTACCGAGCCCATCGGGCCGGTTGCAACCGGTAAAAAACAGGTATTTCCCATCTGGCGATATGCAATGTGCACCCTCGTTATATGAGGCGGAATTGATGTTACCTTTTAAAAGGGCCGCATTTTGCCAGTTTCCGCTATCATCCCTGCTGCTTTCGAAGAAATTTTCACGGTTATCTTTTTTACGCGTGAAAATAATCACCTGTCGATCTGCTGTGAGCTGCGGGAAATACTCGTCGTCTACACTATTAATGGCAGGCCCCTGGTTCTGGGGCAAAAATGGAACCGGATTGGCTACCGCGGTTACACTGAATTCGCAGTCTAAGATATATTTGTCGGTAAGCCGTTTGCCCTCGGGGTCCAGTCCGGGTGTTCCACGGTATCGTTTCAATGCCGTCAATGCATCGCGGTAGTTGCCGATGCGGAGCAGACTCTCGCCAAGGCCGAACCATGTAAGTGTAGTTAGTGCTGAATCGAGTTGAATAACCTTTTCATAGTTACGGGCTGCCGCTGCATAATCCTGTTGTCGGCGTAAAATATCGCCCAATTGCTGGTATGCACCAGCAAATCCGGTGTCGATTGCAACCGCCTTTTCCAGCGATTCGATGGCTAACTTATATTCCCGGTTTTTAAGGTGTGTGCCGGCTCTATCAAATGCCTGTTTGGCCCGTCTACTCTGGGAGTCCCACTGTGCAACAACCGGCGTTGTATTTAATACGCTGAACAAGGCTAATAAATACAATACATTCGCTATGTTCATGTCTTCGGGAGCTTTCCTCTAACTATCGCTGTTTGAATTCGTATAATGATTGCTTCGATTCCTCGCTTAATGCCAAACGGCCGCTAATAGCCGCCAGGTCGTGTAGTAGTATCTCCCAATGGTCTGTGCCTTCCCAGAGGGTCCGTTTCAATGCAGTGAGTGCCTCCAAGTTTTTGTTAAGCAGGAGGTCACAAAATGCTTCTATAGCTGTGTCCATTTCACTAACCGTAGCCTGCACACTATGTATAAGGCCTTGTTGCTGCGCCCATTGGGCGTCGAAAAAGGTGGTCGGGTTGAGGGAGAGTGCGGTAAACGCGGAGAGCCCTATTTTACGTTTCAATGCCGGTGCGATGACGAATGGCCCGATATTGATACTGATTTCACTAAGCTTGACAGCCGCGTTTTCGGAAGCAAAGCAGTAATCACAAGCCGCCATAAGGCCTACACCTCCTCCAACAGCCTTGCCCTGTGCCCTGCCTATGATCAGCTTGGGCGATCGGCGGATGGCGTTGATCACATGTGCAAATCCCGAAAAAAAAGCCTTGCCTGCTTTTTCGTCTGTCAATGCTAATAGTTCATCGAAACTTGCTCCCGCACAGAATGTGCGGTCACCGGCACTTTGCAGTAAAATAAGCTTCACTGCTGTCTCGGCCCCCGCAGTCCGGATATGCTCACTAAGCTGGGCCAATAGGGGGGAAGGGAGCGAATTGTGTGCGGGGTGCCCGAAAGTAATTACGGCCAGTCCTTTGTCGTTTGTTTCGGTTTTTACAAATCCTGTATCCATAAGACAAATCCTGCGCACAGGTGCACAGACCTCAGTTGATTCCCTTAAATATATTTATTGCCAAACTTGGCTTTCACATCAGCTACGATTTCCTTTACAGCCTGCTCCTTATCTTTCGGGCAGATCATCAACGCGTCGTCAGATTGCACCACGATGAAGTTATGAAGACCTTTTACGACAACGAGCTTATCTTTGGGTGCATGGATCATGCAGTTTGACGAGTCATAGGCAATAATATTTTCTGATGAAGATGACACATTACCCAAATAGTCTTTTTCAGACAGTTCATACACGGACCCCCAAGTACCCAGGTCGGACCACCCGAAATCCGCCGGCAATACGAACACGTTGTCGGCCTTTTCCATGATAGCGAAATCGATCGAAATGTTAACACACCGTACGAATGCTCCAGCGATGAATTTTCTTTCCCGTTCCGAATTATACGTTTCCGCGCCTTCTTTGAATACCTCGTTCATTTCTGTTTGGTATTTTTGGAACGCTTCGATAATGGTTTTTGCCGACCAAATGAAAATACCTGCATTCCATAGAAAATCACCACTTTGTATAAATGTAGTGGCCAATTCCAGGTTTGGCTTTTCGGTGAAGGTCTTTACTTTTCTAAAACCTTGTACCATAGCACTTTTTCCGTATTGGATATAGCCGTAACCAGTGTCGGGCCGTGCAGGTTTGATACCCAAAGTAATCAACCAGTTGTTATCTTCGGCGCATCGGAGGCCATTGGTTATGTCGGCTAAAAAAACGTCCGGTTCCAGGATCAGGTGATCGGCCGGGGCAATGACCATGACGGCATTGGGGTTCAGCTGCTGTATCTTGTGGCTGGCATAAGCGATGCAGGGTGCTGTATTGCGCATGATCGGCTCCAATATAAGCTGCTGGGACGAAAGCTCCGGCAATTGCTCACGTGCCAGATCGGCGTATACCTCATTCGTGGCCACAAAGATATTCTCTTTCGGGATGATCTTGCGAAAGCGGTCGTACGTTGTCTGGATCAGTGTTCTCCCAACCCCCAGCATATCGATAAACTGTTTGGGCATTTGGGTGCGGCTCACCGGCCAAAAGCGGCTGCCGATACCTCCTGCCATGATAACAGCATAGTAATTCTTCATGTATTGTTATTTCCGTTGTTATTTCTTGTTTTGCAATTCCAGCTGGTATACCCCTTGTTTCCAAAGGTAAGAATGAATTTTGTTTCTGCGCTTAATATAGCTATTTTATGCATGCGGCCAACAGGTCAACTTATTTTATTGCCATTGTATTTTGCCTGCTGCGTCGCTGCAAGCGTATGGCTGGGCGTGATACACAATTGATTAATGCAATATTTTTTGATTTTGGATTGCTATTCACAAATATATTTACTAACTTTAGATACTGATATGCGCAAAAATATGTTATTTTGGGCATTCTTTGATTATCAGTCTATCTGAATTTTTGCGAAAGGCGCAATGGAAATAGAGAAAAGGTTATTTGACAATCTACAGGATTTTTTTGGGTTTGATACATTTAAGGGTGACCAGGAAGCGATAATCACCAATATCCTACAGAAAAACGATACGTTTGTGATTATGCCTACCGGTGGTGGCAAGTCCATATGTTATCAATTACCGGCATTGATGAGCGAGGGGACGGCTATTGTCATCTCCCCGCTTATTGCCCTGATGAAGAACCAAGTGGATCAACTGCGTTCTTTTGGGGGTGATGACAGTATTGCCCATTTCTTAAACTCATCTTTAAACAAAAGTGAAATAACACGTGTTCGACAGGATGTCATAGCCGGTAAGACGAAGTTGCTTTATGTCGCACCCGAGTCGCTTGCTAAAAGTGAGAACGTGGAGTTCCTCAAACTCATTACAGTATCGTTCGTGGCGGTGGATGAAGCACATTGTATTTCCGAATGGGGGCACGACTTCCGCCCGGAATACCGTAAAATACGCTCGGTGATCAACTCCATCGGTGATGGTATACCGGTCATCGCACTGACGGCGACGGCTACTCCAAAAGTACAATCCGATATCCGTAAGAACCTACAGATGAATGATGCGACGTTGTTCAAGTCATCGTTCAATAGGGCAAATCTCTTTTATGAGGTGCGTCCCAAGCGGAATGTTGTAAAGGAGATTGTCCGTTTTATCAAAAACAATCCCGGCAAGTCGGGCATCATTTATTGCCTTAGCCGGAAAAAGGTTGAGGAAATAGCCGAAGTGCTGAATATAAATGGTATAAAAGCGCTACCCTACCATGCGGGTTTGGACGCCAAGACACGCGCAGACACACAGGACAAGTTCCTCATGGAGGACGTTGAGGTCATTGTCGCAACCATCGCCTTCGGCATGGGGATCGATAAGCCCGACGTAAGATATGTTATCCATCATGATATCCCCAAGAGCATGGAAGGTTATTACCAAGAAACCGGACGGGCCGGACGGGATGGGGGTGAGGGCCACTGCTTGGCGTTTTATTCGGAAAAGGATATCGAAAAGCTGACTAAATTCATGAAGGATAAACCCGTGTCTGAGCGCGAAATCGGCACACAGATACTCAAGGAGGTGATCGATTATTCAGAGTCGTCTGTCTGCCGCCGTAAACAGATTCTTCATTATTTTGGGGAAAACTTTGACGAGACCGGGTGCAATAGTATGTGCGACAATTGTTGCGCCGAACAGACAACTTTCGAAGCAGAAGAGTCGTTGTTGGACGTACTGAAGTTTATTCAAGAGCAAGGCGAGAAATTCGACGACCACCATATCATCAACGTCTTTATCGGACAGAATAACCAGCCAATATCATCCTATAAGCATGATACGCACCGGGTGTTTGGAAGTGGCAAGGAGCACGGGATACTCTATTGGAAATCACTCATTAGACAAGCGGTATTGAATAATTTCCTGGCTAAGGATATCGATAACTATGGGTTATTGATGCTTACCGATACCGGTAAACGCTATATCGAGAATCCGTATGGTTTGAAATTCATCCTTAATAAACCGATG
Organism: Parapedobacter soli; assembly: GCF_025460835.1. GTDB lineage: Bacteria > Bacteroidota > Bacteroidia > Sphingobacteriales > Sphingobacteriaceae > Parapedobacter > Parapedobacter soli. The sequence goes on from NZ_JAMXAY010000010.1 coordinate 62,527, forward strand.
GAGGCAGCAACCGAAGACGGTAGTGATGAACCCACCCAGCAGGGCGGCGGGGCGGTAGATACGCAGCTGCTCAAAATGCTTAAAGAACTACGCAAGAAGATAGCCAAGCAAAAAGGATTGCCCCCCTTTGTCATTTTCCAAGACCCATCGCTCGATGAGATGTGCACGCATTACCCCATCACGATGGATGAGCTCAAGCAAATCCATGGGGTGGGGGCAGGGAAGGCACTTAAATTCGGCAGCAAGTTCATCGAACTCATCAAACAATATGTTGAGGAGAATGAAATAGATCGACCACAGGATTTGGTAATCAAAGGCACGGCTAATAAATCAGCCTTAAAAGTGTCCATCATCCAGAATATCGACCGTAAAATCGGACTCGAAGACATCGCTCATGCAAAAGGAATTACTTACGAAGACCTCCTGAAAGAAGTTGAATCAATCGTCAACTCCGGCACCAAGCTCAATTTGGGGTATTTTGTGGATGAAATAATCGACGAAGACAGGCAGGACGAAGTTTTTGACTACTTCCGGACCGCTGAAATCGACTCCGTAGATCAAGCATTACGCGATTTAGGGACGGATGATTATACCTATGAAGAAATCCAATTGATGAGAATCAAGTTTATGTCGGAATTGGGGAACTGATAAGTGTCCGAAAATTGACAAGATGTTTAAAAGGTGCTGACACGCTCTTTTAGACATCTTGTTTTAGTACGCCATACCACAATCTAAATATCATAAAGCATTTGTTATCAAGTTTTTAACTAAAAATGGCGGGTATTTTTCATTTTAATACTACTACTTCTATATACATTAGGTATATTTGCCCCGTGAAAGTAGCGGAAGCTAGCCGTTAGTTTGAACGGATTTAGAAAAACAGGAGAGGGAAATAAGCGGATTCATTCAATTTTTAATTAGCTAAACAACACCCATGCAGAGCTTTAGAACGGAACTCGAAAATCCGATCGTAGAAAAGGAAATTATTGAACTTGAACGCAAAATCAGGGCGTTTAGGGATGGTTCAATGCCAGAACAGAAATTCAAGAGCTTACGGCTAGCCCGTGGTATTTATGGCCAACGGCAACCCGGTGTTCAGATGGTGAGGATTAAGTTGCCGTTCGGTAAAGTCACCTTCAAGCAATTGCTTCGTATATCGGATATCTCTGATGAATATGCAATCCGCAACCTGCATTTCACTACGCGCCAAGATATCCAGATCCATTTCGTGAGCTTAGACCGTACACCGGAGCTGTGGGCAAAACTCGCAGAAGATGAGCTGACCATCCGCGAAGCTTGCGGTAATACCGTACGTAATGTCACTGCATCACCTCATGCGGGTATCGATCCCGAGGAGCCCTTCGACGTTTCGCCTTATGCACATGCGACTTTTTCGTATTTCCTGCGCAATCCTATTTGCCAAGAGCTCGGCCGGAAATTTAAATTCGGTTTCTCCTCCAGTTCTCGTGACACCGCTTTCGCCTTCGGGCAGGATCTCGGATTCATCCCCAGGGTGAGGGTAATAGATGGCCGCGAAGAACGAGGTTTCCGCGTTATCTTAGGAGGCGGGTTGGGGGCCCAGCCGATGGCGGGACACGTTGTGCATGAATTCCTTCCGGAGGACCAGTTGATACCCTATTCCGAAAGCGTGCTACGGACGTTCGACCGGTATGGTGAACGGAACAACCGTAACAAAGCCCGCTTCAAGTACTTGATCCAGAAGCTTGGGTTCGAAGAAGTGAAAAAACTGATTGAGGAAGAGCAAACAGCGAGCAAGGTTAAAACATACCCGATTGACCGCGATGCCGTACCGCAGCCCGAACCACCCGCGCAGATATCAAGCGAGGCGGTGCCCGTCGTGGATTTGTCCGCTTATGAGATATGGAGGAAAACCAATGTGTGGCCCCAAAAGCAGGAAGGTTTCTATGCGGTACATGTCAAAGTTCCCACCGGCGATATGCCCACCGAAAAGGCCAGGCAATTGCTGGCCGGCATCCGTGGCCATGTGGCCGACGAATTGAGGGTAACGCAAAACCAAGGATTGTTGCTTAAATTCGCACGGGAGCAGTCATTGCCCCATATTTACAACATCTTGCTTAAAATCGGTTTTGCGAAGCCAGGGTTCGATAGTGTAGCCGACGTGACAACCTGCCCCGGTACCGATACTTGTAACTTAGGTATATCTAATAGCACTGAAATGGCCCGGGTACTGGAGTCGCTGATATACGAGGAGTATGAAGACCTTGTTTACGACCGGGACCTTAAGATTAAAATAAGTGGTTGTATGAATTCATGCGGCCAGCACGGGATTGCCCATATCGGGCTGCATGGCAGTTCATTGAAAGCAAACGGCAAAGTGGTGCCGGCAGCACAGATCATGCTCGGTGGTGGCGTTTTGGGTGATGGCCTTGGCCGTGTGGCTGAACGCGTGATCAAAGTGCCATCGAAGCGTGTTGTGAATGCCGTGCGGCTCCTGCTAGACGATTATGCTGCGAATGCGCTCCCGTCGGAATATTTCCACGATTACTTCGAACGGCAAACGAAAGACTATTTTTACCGGTTGCTGAAGCCATTGGCAGACCTGACGACGTTAACGGACGAAGAATTCGTTGATTGGGGCCATCAGGAAACCTACCAACAGGCAATCGGTGTGGGTGAATGCGCAGGTGTAGTGATCGATTTGGTTTCGGTTCTTCTTTTCGAAGCGGAAGAGAAATTGGATTGGGCCAATGAAAGCTATCGAGCAGGTGCATTTGCTGATGCTATTTACCATACCTATAGCATGTACATCAGTGCAGCTAAGGCACTGCTGCTCGAAAAAGGAATTCATAGCAGCACCCAGATAGCGGTAATCAATGATTTCGATAAGAACTTTGTGGAGACGGGTGAATTTGTGATCCCAGGTGGCTTTGCCAAGCAGGTGCTAGAAATTAATAAGCACGAGCCGTCAGAAGACTTTGCACGTAAGTACTTGGCCACGGCGATTGACTTCCACGAGTCGAACATAGCAAAGCGGTCTGCCGTTGCTGCGGCAATAAACGACTAACGGTAATGTGCGTTTCGCCCACGTATACAAATACAAAAAAGACTAAACAACGAAAATGAACAGATACCCGAAAATAACATTGGTAGGGGCGGGGCCGGGTGATACTGACCTGATTAGCCTGAAAGGGCTGAAGGCCTTGTCAAAAGCCGACGTAATACTGTATGACGCCCTGGTCAATGAAGAACTGCTTGATTATGCCCCCGAGCATGCGTTACGGATCTTTGTAGGTAAACGCGCAAGCCACCATGCATTCAGCCAATCGGAGATTAACAAAATGATGGTCGAGCTAGCCCAGACAAACGGACACGTGGTCCGTTTGAAAGGCGGCGATCCTTTTGTTTTCGGCAGAGGTGGCGAGGAGTTGGCCTTCGCAGCAGAAAACGGTATCCCTACAGCTGTGGTACCGGGTATTTCAAGTGCGATATCGCTGGCAGGGTTACAGGGCGTTCCGCTTACCCACCGGGGTGTAAGCGAAAGCTTTTGGGTAATCACGGGTGCCACTAGTGCGGGTACGATTTCGAAGGACCTTTATGCAGCAGCGCATACGGACGCGACGGTAGTCGTGCTTATGGGACTGAATAAACTTGCCGAGATTGCCCACATTTATCAGGGAGTCGGGCGTCCAAAGCTACCCATTGCAGTTATCCAAAACGGCTCGCTCCCGAACGAAAAGGTAGTGTTGGGCACAATCGATACCATCGTTGACCGGGCTGAGCAACAACAAATCAGCTCGCCGGCGGTGATAATCATCGGGGAAGTGGTGGCCAAACACCCGAATTTTGCATCGGAACGGCAACAAGAAGAAACAGCATTGACCTTATGAGCGATCAAGCAAATAACCAACTGTTCCCCGTTTTCCTGCAACTGAATCGGCTGCGTGTACTCCTCGTGGGCGGCGGGAACGTGGCGTTGGAAAAGCTTACCGCTCTACTTGGCAATAGCCCCCTTACCGCCGTCACAATCGTCGCAAAGGAAATCAGCTCCGACGTTCGGACGTTCACAAGCGATTATCCGTCCATCACACTGCACGAGCGCCCGTTCCAGGATGCTGATTTGGATGGGGTGGATGTTGTGTTCGTAGCAACCGATAATACTGAGCTGAATACCTACATCCGTAACGAGAGCCGTAAAAGGCGGTTGTTAATCAATGTGGCAGACAAGCCTGAGCTCTGCGATTTTTACCTCGGGTCGGTAGTCAAAAAGGGAAATCTGAAACTGGGTATATCCACGAATGGAAAATCACCCACAATTGCCAAACGGATAAAAGAACTCCTGAATGAGGCGTTACCCGAGGAAATTGATGAGACCCTGAGTTATATGAGCCGGCTTCGTGATTTACTGAAGGGAGATTTTACCGATAAAGTAAGGACACTAAACGCACATACCGTATCTTTGCTGGCATCAACGGAAAAAAAATGAATACGCTAACAGCTGAAATCACTGCATTGGTGGACGGAAAATCCGTGTCGGATGCGTTGACGGCCATAGCCGATCACTTTCCGGGACGCGTGGCATTTTCCACGAGCTTCGGGATAGAAGATCAAGTTGTCACTCACATTATTTTCAGCAATAACCTGCCAATACGGGTGTTTACGCTCGAAACGGGCAGATTGTTCCGAGAAACATATTCCGTGTGGAGCCGGACACTGGAGGTGTACCAAAAGAAGATTGAGACATATTTCCCCGACACCCAAGCCGTAGAGCAGCTGATCAGCCAAAAAGGACCGGTTAGTTTTTACCAGTCAGTTGAAAACAGGAAAGAGTGCTGCCACATCCGCAAGATAGAACCACTTGGGCGCGCGTTGAAGGGGGCGTCCTGTTGGGTCACGGGTATCCGGGCATCCCAGTCAGATAATCGGCAGGGGATGACACAGGTTGAGTGGGACGGAGGGCATGGCCTTGTCAAGTTCCACCCCATATACCAATGGTCTTTGGACCAAGTATGGGATTACGCAAAAAAACACCGTATACCGTATAACCCACTGCATGATAAAGGGTTTCCAAGCATTGGTTGTGCGCCCTGTACCCGGGCTGTTCAGCCGGGAGAGGACTTTCGCGCAGGCCGGTGGTGGTGGGAAGATCAAAGTAAAAAGGAGTGTGGCTTACATACCACCGATAGGGGGTGACTGAAAATTGATAATGAGAATCGCTGTCGTATAGCGTCATACCAAAGAAAATAATATTTATGGATTATTTAGATCATTTAGAGGCGGAGGCCATATACATTCTGAGGGAAGTAGCCGGGCAATTTGAAAAGCCCGCTCTACTGTTCTCCGGTGGGAAAGACTCGATTACGCTGGTGCATCTGGCAAAAAAGGCCTTCCGGCCGGGTAGATTCCCTTTTCCCTTGGTACATATCGATACCGGCCACAATTTCCCGGAAACCATCGCTTTTCGGGACGAATTGATAGCAGAACTACAAGAAGAATTAATCGTTGGGTACGTACAAGACAGTATCGATGCGGGGAAAGTAGTTGAACAGAAAGGAAAAAACGCTAGTCGCAATCAACTGCAAACCACCACACTATTGGATACCATTGCCGAAAATGGCTTTGATGCATGTATTGGCGGTGCACGCCGCGACGAAGAGAAGGCCAGAGCAAAAGAACGTATTTTTTCGGTACGTGACGAATTTGGGCAATGGGACCCCAAGCGGCAGCGTCCCGAACTATGGAACATCTACAATGGGCGGATCTTCAAAGGCGAAAATGTACGGGTGTTCCCCATCAGTAACTGGACTGAATTGGATGTATGGAACTATATCCGGCGGGAAAACATCAAGCTACCATCGATTTATTTCTCACACGAGCGCGACGTCATTACCCGGAACGGGCAATTGATGACAGCCACGGAGTTCCTGAACATAGATCACGAAGACATCGTACAACGGCATCGGGTGCGTTTCCGTACAGTGGGCGACATGACGTGTACAGCCGCTGTGCTATCCGAAGCGTACCACATCGACGACATCATCGAAGAAATCCAGTTATCCAACGTTAGCGAACGGGGAGCTAGGATGGACGATAAAGTCTCGGAAGCCGCCATGGAGGATCGGAAAAAAGGCGGATATTTTTAAGCCGTCTCACAATAGCAAAATAATAAAAACTCAAACAAAAAAGATAAAATCCAACATGGATCTATTGAAATTCATAACGGCAGGTAGTGTAGACGACGGGAAAAGCACCTTGATTGGCAGGCTGTTGTATGATACAGACTCTATACTAGACGACCAATTGGAAGCTATCCAACGGGCTAACCGGAAAAATGACGATGGAACGTTAGATTTAGCCATTCTGACAGATGGCCTGAAGGCGGAACGCGAACAGGGCATCACTATTGATGTCGCTTACAAATACTTCCATACAGATCGGCGTAAATTCATTATCGCCGATACACCAGGGCACATCCAATATACCCGAAACATGGTAACCGGCGCATCCAATGCTGATCTAGCCATTATTTTAATAGATGCCCGCAAAGGGGTTGTGGAACAAACACGGCGGCATTCATTTCTGGTATCGCTGTTAGCTATTCCCAATATCCTCGTTTGCATCAATAAAATGGATATGGTTGATTACGATAAAGCGGTTTATGACAAAATCAGAGCCGATTATGAGCGGTTGGCCGGGAACATGGAAAAAACACAAGTGGACTACATCCCTGTAAGTGCATTGAAAGGTGATAACATCGCGAGCAGTTCTTCAAATACACCCTGGTACGAAGGGAAACCACTATTGGAATTCCTCGAAACGGTAGAAGTGAACCGCCAACCCCAAACCCAGCAAGCCCGGTTCCCCGTGCAGTGGGTCATCCGCCCGCAAACCGTAGAGTTGCCGGATTATAGGGGCTACGCCGGCCGCATCGTAGGGGGGGATTTTTCCGTGGGAGACCGCGTCGTAGCGCTGCCTTCTGGATTTATGAGTACCATAACCCGTATCGAGCTGGCAGGCGAAAATTTACAGATTGGCGAAAATGGAGCGTCGGTCATCGTCCATCTGGCAGACGATATCGATATCAGTAGGGGAGATATGCTGGTGAAAGCTGATGAGCAGCCAGCTTTATCCCAAAGTTTCGAATCCGATATTTGCTGGATGGATACCAAACCACTCGACCTCGGCCAGACATATTTTTTACAACAGCACGGTAAGATAACCAAGGTTAAAATACAGGATATCGTTTACCGTATCGACATCCAAACGCTCGAAAAATCAGCAAGCGACAGCTTTGGGCTCAACGATATTGGCAGGGTCCGTTTCAAAAGTGCAGATCCGCTAGCATTCGATCACTATGCTTCTAATAAGGCGAACGGCGGCGCTATACTTATCGATTCGCGCAATAACCTCACCATCGCCGCATTGATGATCGACAAACCCGTGGATAACTGATAGGAACTTTTATTTCTTCGGCAAAATAGGAACGAGGCCCCCCGAAGGAGGCTTCTCACTTTCTTATTTAACATAACGTGTATTATCATGATATTGGATGGGAAGAATATGCTGTACTTATATATACAGGCTAGAATCCTTACCCGTGCAGCAGGGAAACCCCTTTGGAGTTATTCTTAGGCAGATTACGCAATGTTGTTTTGACGTAATTTCAATAAAATACCAATATAACATTAAAAATTCATAAAAAAATGTGACTTTGATTAAAATTTTTTTAAATTTGCCTGCTTCATAAAACTTACAACGCAATATGCCAAACTATTTCGAATCGTTTATCGATTATGTCACAGCACGTAACCCCAATCAACCTGAATATCTGCAAGCGGTAAAGGAAGTCGCGGAAGACGTTATTCCATATATCGAAACCCAAGCCAGGGAGTTGATTGCTTGCAGGCTTTTCGAACGTATCACCGAGCCGGAGCGGACAATCTCTTTCCGCGTGGTTTGGTTGGATGATTCCAATAATGTGCAAATCAACCGTGGTTATCGTGTCCAGATGAATAGTGCCTTGGGCCCTTATAAAGGCGGGTTACGGTTCTCCCCCACCGTGAACCTCAGCGTGTTGAAATTCCTTGCATTTGAGCAAACATTTAAGAATAGCCTCACAGGGCTTCCTCTCGGAGCCGGTAAAGGTGGGGCCGATTTCGATCCGCGGGATAAATCCGATAGCGAAATCATGCGTTTCTGCCAGAGTTTCATGACCGAGTTATACCGCCATATCGGCGCAGACACGGATGTCCCTGCTGGGGATATTGGTGTCGGCGAACGTGAAATTGGGTATTTATTTGGCCAGTATAAGCGTATCCGAAATAATTTTACAGGTGTTCTTACGGGCAAGGGCCCGGCATGGGGTGGTAGTTTCATCAGGCCGGAAGCTACCGGTTTCGGTCTACTCTATTTTGTGGAGCGCATGTTATATGAAACACAAGATTCGCTTAGGGGCAAAACCATAGCTATCTCCGGAGCAGGTAACGTGGCTTACTACGCTGCCCTCAAAGCACTTTCTTTGGGAGCTAAAGTAATCACCATTTCCAATAGCAACGGCACTATCTATGATGAACACGGTTTTACACAGGAAAAACTGGATTATGTAGCCTCGCTCAAGCGCAATTTGAAGGAATACACCAACCGCTTCCCGGCAGAGTACCACCCTGACAAAAAGCCGTGGCAGTTTGCATGCGATATCGCCCTACCATGTGCAACGCAAAACGAACTCGATGAGCAGGATGTGAAGCAACTCGTAAAAAACGGTTGCATGTGTATTGCGGAAGGTGCGAACATGCCTTGTACCGAGGCAGCAGTAAAGGCAATCATGAAAGCCAAGATACTCTATGCCCCTGGCAAGGCCGCAAACGCCGGCGGTGTAGCGGTATCGGGCCTCGAAATGTCACAAAACCGGATCGGCCAGCAATGGACTGCTGAGAAAGTCGACAGCAAACTCAAACGTATCATGCAGGAAATACACGACACGTGCGTACATTACGGTAAAGACAGAAATGGTGTCATTAATTATATGAAAGGGGCCAATATCGGTGGGTTCGTAAAAGTGGCCACGGCCATGAAAGCTCAAGGATATGTTTAAATAGGTGCCAATGAGAACCGTCGCCGAACTTCCCCACCCCGATTTCAAGATCACCATCTTCACGATGAACCAAAAGTTCATTGTCAAGTTTGAGCAAGGCACGCTTGAACAGGTGTATAAAATTGCTGAGTCTGATATCACCGGTGGTGTCGACGGACTATTCCAGCTAATCGATGCGGAGTTTTCCAAATCTGTTGCCGCTCGGTTTGACGAGATGCGGCGGAGCTTTATAGATACGTATAATAGGTACGAATATTAAGCCATCAACTGGTCAACCACGTGTGGTACACCCGTCGTTGCTTTTCGAGCGATACGGGTAACGGGCCGTTGGATCTGTAATTCGGAGGCGTGCGGATCCACGATGTAGACGTCAGCGTCCATGGGTACTTCGTTAAGTAGACCTGCTGCTGGATAGACTTGCAATGAAGTACCTACCACCAGGAAAACACTAGCTTGCCTGCAAACGCGAATGGCCAGTTCCATCGCCGGCACGGGTTCGCCAAACCATACTACATGTGGCCGCAGTTGGCTACCGAGCTCGCAATGCTCGCCCATCGTTATTTCACTCCCCACTATCGGATAGGTAAGCCGTGGATCGATGCTCGATTGTGATTTGGTAATCAGCCCATGCAGATGCAATACATTTGTAGACCCCGCCCGCTCATGCAAATCATCTATGTTCTGGGTTACAATGGTTACCTTCTTTTTATTTTCCAGGGCTGCCAAAGCTAGGTGGGCAGCATTGGGTTTTGCCGCCAATACCGACTTCCGTCGCATATTATAGAATGCCTGCACGAGTTCAGGGTTCTGCTTCCATGCCTGAGGCGTTGCAACGTCCTCAACGCGGTAACCTTCCCAAAGTCCGTCCTCTCCCCTGAATGTCTTGAGCCCGCTCTCGGCTGAAATTCCTGCACCGGTAAATACTACTACATGTTCCATAAACGCAAAATAAGCAATTCCGGGCAGATATATCAACCGATTCCGACATGAATGAACTACATTTGCGGCAATGATTGAACTATATACAGATGGAGCATCGAGCGGTAATCCGGGCCCAGGCGGGTACGGTGTCATCCTGCGGTCAGGCCCTCACTATAAGGAGTTGTCGGAAGGATTCCGTAAAACAACGAATAATCGGATGGAGCTGATGGCCGTAATCAAAGGCCTAGAAGCTCTTAAAAAACCAAACGAAAATGTAACCATTTATTCCGATTCGAAATATGTCATTGACGCTGTGGAAAAAGGTTGGGTGCACGGTTGGGTACGTAAAGGATTTGCAGGCAAGAAAAATCCTGATCTTTGGATGCGTTTCCTCAATGTATATAAACTGCACAACGTCAAATTTGTGTGGGTGAAGGGGCATGCAGGACACCCTGAAAACGAACGTTGCGACCGCCTCGCGGTACAAGCCTCTCAGGATTCAGCCAATTGGAAAATCGATACCGTATTTGAAACAGGCAACGGATGACGGCGTTAATGCATAAATACCTATTTTGGTGTATTGGCATTGCCCTGATTTTTCACGATGTTTGTTAACATACTAGTAATAAGTTTTTTAACAAAGCCATAAGATGAAAAGTACAAATTCTCCAAAGAAAAGTAAATTAAACCTCATCCCTGTTGAACTGGCACAGCAGATGGTTAATGCGTATGACAAGCAGCGCCGTGGGCCGGCCGCAAAGCAACGGAGCAAAGAATTAGGAAAAACCGTTCAAGAGCCCCGCTCGTTTTGGGTAAGTAAGGACGCGCTCTTAGAGTTGCTGGCAATCAATAAGGCCGACGGGATCCGGTTCTATTATGCTATAGCGGATGATTATCCGGGATTCGAATTAAAAAGGCCCGAACATAAGAAAGCGCATACCGCCATAATGGTGGCCACGCGATCCGTAGATCCTGACAATCCTACCATGGAGAACAGTGTGGATTGTCTCAATATACCCCGTAAAGAAGCAACCATACATAAGGAGAAAGGCGGTATTGGCCCCGTGGTTTTGCCCATCACTTCATCGTTAGCAGGACTACCTGCAGATGAACTGGACCTATGCCCCCCACCGTCGCCCAAGGGCCAGTTGTTATAGGCAACAGTATATAGTCGAAAGCGCTCCACCGGGCCGCAAATGATCCGGTGGAACGTTGAAGCTCCGACCAACGTCCCAATAAAATATCGACCTATGAATAGTGTTACCATCATTCTGTTAGGAATAATTTTATTAGGCGTAGTAATCGGATTATACCGCTGGCATAAGCTCGACCTGCCCGTATTGAAGCTATTCCCTTATTTTTTGTTGTTTCAGTTCATTTACCAGTTGTTTGCTTCGTTATATTCCTTTGTCTTTACCGACCACGCCTCCAATCATTTCATTTTCAATGGTGTCCTACCAGTAAATATCTTGTTTTTCGGCGTACTGTTCCACGGTGTAATCAGAAACCCCACTACACGCAAAATCATTATTGCCGGCACCGTGCTCAATCTGGTGTTTTTCTTTATCGATCTATTTTTTATCCAGGACTTCTCATTTCTGATGACCTATCCACGCACCACCATGTCGGTATCGCTAGTTGTATTCGCGTTACTTTATTTCCACGAGCTCATCAAGTCAGACCGTGGATATGACATTAATCCAGTGCGCAATGCCGCATTCTGGATTGTCACCGGGATATTCTTTTTCTATCTCAGCAGTACGCTCACCATTATTTTCTGGAACTATTTCGTGGTCAACAACGTTTATTTCGGATCGGTTATGATGCGTGTTTTTGCCTTTATATTGTATTCCATGTATATTGCCGGCATATTGCTGCATAGACCATATAGCAGGGCGAACCAGTAGCCTGCCAACGTATTGAATTGTGGAAGAAACCATAAATATTGAAATAGCGATTGCAGTCCTATTTGGCAGCCTGATGCTTGCATTGATCGGTGTGTTCATGTTCCTCATGGTCATTATTTACCAAAAGCGCAAAATCAAGGGAATCCGAGAGCAACAGCGGCTTATTGCTCAATATGAACAAGCTGTATTGAAAGCCAAAGTGGAGATGCGTGAGGAAACGCTGAAATACGTGGGGCAGGAACTCCACGACAATGTGGGGCAGGTACTCTCTTTGATCAAGCTATACCTCTCCCGGCCCGACACGCAGCAAAAGCCTGATGTGAAGCACCTGATCGATCAAGCTATTACAGATATCCGCTCATTGTCGCACGATCTCAATATCAACCGCGTGGAACAATACTCGCTGGGTGATTTCATCGAGCAAGAGCTCTATAAGGTAAACAAAACGGGAGTCGTTAAGATATCGTTCGAAAATAACGGCTTTTGCGAACCCGCTTCCATCCACGATAGGCTGATGATCAGTCGGATATTTCAGGAGTGTATCAATAATATCCTAAAACATGCGGAGGCTAAACATATATTTGTTAAGTTAGAGGCGGCCAAAGGATGCTGTGCCCTATCCATAGCCGATGATGGTATTGGATTCGAATCAGCTTCAACGTTAAAGGGGTCGGGACTTATCAATATATACGACCGGGTCAATCTCATCGGCGGGCATATCGAAATAGATTCCGCGCCTGGCGATGGAACCAAGGTTTTATTGCGTATACCGAACGAATGACACCCAATTGCAGGATAAACAATGATCACTATTGCTATAGCAGATGACCATAAGCTGATGTCGGAAGGCGTTGCATCGATTCTACAATCGGATGCCGAGCTGTCGGTTGTTAAGATTTGCAGTAATGGCAGGGAGCTCATCGACTATTTACACAAAAATACGGTCGACCTGGTGTTGGTCGACCTGAATATGCCGATATTGGATGGACCCGATACGATCCGCATTATCAAAAACAACCAGTTTTCCTGCAAAATCGTGGTGCTAAGCATGTATGCCGACGAAAACATCTATGCCAAATGCCGTGAATTGGATATCAATGGCTATTTGCACAAAGACTCCGATGCGCAGCACCTTATAGACACCATCAAACAAATCCATAAGGGGCACAACCATTTCGATTATGAACGTGCAGCAGCTGCCGAACCAAATAAGCTTTTCGACGATAAATTCCTGAATAAGTTCAAGCTCTCCCCACGCGAATTGGAAATTATAACGTTAGTAAGTGGAGGCCTTACCAATCAAGAGATAGCAGATAAGCTCTTCCTGTCAGTTCACACGGTGATGACGCACCGCAAAAATATCCTTCATAAGCTGCAAGTGCGTAATACGGCAGAGATGCTGTCCCTAATCAATGGTTGAGGGCTAACAATAGGTCTTACGACTCATCGCTGTATACATATCGTATCTCTTCACGGAGATTATACCGTGAGGCCATCACTTCGCCGTAAGCACCGGCCGTACGAATAGCAATCAAGTCGCCGCGTTGTGTTTTCGGCAGCGGTACTTCTTTGCCAAAACAATCTGTGCTCTCACAGATTGGCCCTACCACGTCGTAATGCAGCGGTGGTTCATCAGTATTATCATTGTCGGCAGCAGCAGCGGTGAGGTTCTCAATCCGGTGGTAAGCTTGGTATAGCGCCGGCCGCATCAATTCTGTCATTCCTGCATCGATGATCAGGAAATTCTTCTTGATGCCATTTTTTACATATAAGACTCGTGAAACCAGACTGCCGCATTGCGATACCAATGCCCTGCCCAGTTCGAAATGGACCTCTTGGCCCGGTTTACGTTCCAAGAATTCACCAAAGACCGAAAAGTAAGCCCTGAAATCAGGGATAGGGTATGCATCCGGCTCATGGTAGTCTACGCCCAGCCCCCCTCCTACGTTTAGTATACGCAGCCGGAATCCCCGCTCATCAAACCAGTTATTAAGTTCGTTCACTTTCACGCAAAGACTTTTGAATACATTCAAGTCCGTAATCTGGGATCCCACGTGGAAATGTATACCCACCAATTCGATGTGCCGGCACTTCCGCAATGTTTCAACGGCTTCCGGCAGGTCCCACTGGGCAATACCAAACTTGTTCTCGTCCAGTCCTGTTGTGATATATTGATGGGTATGGGCGTCGACATTGGGGTTGATGCGGAGTGCTACGCGGGCTATTTTCCCTAGTCCGGCAGCCAACCCATCGATAACCTGAAGCTCCTGGATCGATTCGACGTTAAAAGCAAAAATGTCCTCGTTGAGTGCGTAAGTGATTTCTTTGTCTGATTTGCCCACACCTGCAAATACGATTTTGCCGGGATCGAACCTGGTTTCCACAGCCCGCCGCACCTCGTTGCCACTCACACAGTCCGCACCGAATCCAAGATCCCGTATCCGTTCCAAAAGACGATTGTTGAAATTGGCCTTCAAGGCATAGTGCACATGGAAACCCAGCGTATCGGCAGCCTCGAGGGCCGAGGTCAACGTCTGTTCCAACAGTGCTATATCGTAATAATAAAACGGGGTTTCCTGTTTAGCAAATGCATTAATACGACTGCGATCAAACATCATACCGGTCATTTACTTGTTTAATTAGAAGAGCCTATTATGCAGTGAACGAAGAGATTCCACTTTGTATTCCGTTTGCAACAACAAGGAGATGTTATAATCGCTCCCGCCATACGAAATCATGCGTATGGGGATGTGTTTCACGGCATCCAATACACGCGATGCATAGCCGTGCGTATCCAGCCCGAAATCACCCACCACGCAAATGATGGTCTGGTCGCGATCGATGTCAACCGTACCGAAGTCGAGGAGCTCCTGTTCGATTTCCTTTAAGTATTTGGTGTCGTCTATGGTCAGCGATACAGCCACCTCTGATGTGGTAATCATATCTATCGGCGTCTTGTAGCGTTCGAAAATCTCAAACACCCGCCGTAGAAAGCCATAGGCCAGCAACATCCGCGACGAGTGGATACGGATAGCCGTAATACCATCTTTTGCGGCGATAGACCGTACCACCCCTTTCGCTGCACCGTCTTTACTGATCAGTGTACCCGGCGCATTAGGCGCCATGGTATTGAGCAATCGTACCGGCACATTAAAACGCTGCGCCGGGAAAACGCTATGCGGGTGCAATATCTTCGCGCCAAAATAAGCGAGCTCCGCAGCCTCATTGAAGCTAAGGTGTGCAATCGGCTCCGTACCTTTCACGATCCGGGGATCATTGTTATGCATCCCATCGATATCCGTCCATATCTGTATCTCATCAGCACCTATCGCCGAACCGATCAGCGATGCAGTATAGTCGCTCCCACCGCGCCTCAGGTTATCGATTTCACCGAATGCATTCCTGCATATATACCCTTGGGTTATAAAGAAGTTATGGTCGCTCGACTGAAGCAGTAATTCATTCAGGTGTTCACGTATAAAATCGATTTTTGGCTCGTTGTCTTCGTCGATTTTCATGAAATCGAGTGCCGGCAACAGCTTCGATCGGATACCCAGTTCGGTCAGGTGGAAATGGAATAATGTCGTAGAAATCAATTCCCCCTGTGCGAGGGCTATTTTCTCTTCCAACGGTGTGAACAACTGATTTGAGAAAGACCTAATTAAGTTGAAATGGTAATCAATCAAGTCTTGGCCGTTCTGGCGACCTTCGTCCGTTGTGAACAGTTCCGATATCAGCTTCTGGTAGCTTTCGTATAGCGCGTCAATAAGGTCCGATGCTTTTTTCTTCTCACCCGCCATATAGGCTTGTGATATTTCGACCAGCGCATTCGTTGTGCCCGCTACGGCCGATAGAACGATGATTTGGCGCTCTTGCGGACGGATGATGTCCAGCAAGCCTTTAATGCGATCTGCACTTCCGACGGAAGTTCCTCCGAATTTTAATACTTTCATCGATGTGTTATTATTCGAATTACGCAGGTCCGTATCCGAATACCGTATCTATACGTTTAACTTATTTTTTGAGGTGCTCGATAATCAACCCTGCCAACTCCTCTCCAATCCGTTCCTGTGCTTCGCCCGTTGCCGCACCGATATGCGGTGTAAGCGAAACCCGCGGATGGGTAAGCAACTCCTTACGTGGGGTGGGCTCATTGTCGTACACATCCAGGCCGGCGAAAGCCACCTTGCCACTATCTAACGCCTCGATGAGCGCAAGCTCGTCAATCACCCCGCCCCGCGACGCATTCACCAACCCGACCCCGGTTTTCAACAATTCAAATTCTGCCTTTCCGATAATCGGCTTATCCGTAAAAGGCACATGGAGCGAAATGAAGTCGGCTTGCCGGAATAACGCTTCGATTTCGACTTGACGAATCGGTACATCAACCGTGATTCCCCCCGAAAGCTCCACGGGAAGGCTTTTGGGTGCTTCAAACAAATCGCTTACAATCACGTCCATCCCTAAACCGATGCCTACTTTTGCTGTAGCCCGGCCTATACGGCCTATGCCGACAATACCGAGCGTCTTGCCACGCAGCTCAACACCTTTTGCATAAGCCTTCTTCAGGCCGGCGAAATTAGTGTCGCCTTCCACAGGCATTTTCCGCTGCGAGTCGTAAAGAAAGCGTACCCCGCTCAACAGATGGGCAAATACCAGCTCAGCAACCGACAGGGATGATGCAGCAGGTGTATTCACAACCGCGATTCCTTTTGAACGGGCGTACTCAACATCGATGTTATCCATCCCTACCCCACCCCTACCGATCAGTTTCAAGTTGGGGCATACGTCAATGAGCTCCTTGCGTACTTTTGTGGCGCTGCGCACCGTAATGGCATCGTATGCCGGCAGCTTTTCCGCAAGCTCTGCTTGGGGTATGTGCGTTGTATCTACTGTAAATCCCGCGTCTTCTAGCAGTTGTTTTCCTAAAGGGTCTATACCGTCATTTGCTAATATCTTCATGTCTTATCGTCGATGTTACTTGTTTTTCTCTTCAAATTCCTGCATGGTGTCTACCAATGCATTGACTCCCGTAATACTCAGCGCGTTGTAAATCGATGCGCGGAAGCCCCCCACACTACGGTGCCCTTTCAGGCCGACCAAACCACGCTCCTTCGCCAATTCGAGGAATGCAGCCTCATGTGCCTTGTCTTCGGTTACAAACGTCACGTTCATCCTTGAACGGTCTTCCACCTGCGCAGTGCCTTTGAACAAGGTATTCCGGTCGATTTCGTCATAAAGCGTACGTGCCTTGATGATGTTCTCCTGCTCAATCACAGACACCCCGCCTTTATTCTTCAACCACCGGAGGTTGAGCATGGCCACGTAGATAGCGAACACCGGCGGCGTATGGTACATAGACCGTGCGTTGATGTGCGATTGGTAATCGAAAATAGTTGGCATTGTCCGGCCTGTTTTCCCCAGCAACTCCTCCTTCACGATGACAGCGGCCGCACCTGCCGGTCCAACATTCTTCTGCAAGCCTGCATAGATCAGGCCATAATCAGCTACATTGATTTTACGGCTCAAAATATCGGACGACATATCAGATACCAGTGGGATGCTGGTTTTCGGAGCCTCGAAGATTTCAGTCCCGAAAATCGTGTTGTTGCTGGTATAGTGCAGATACGCTGCATCGGCAGGCACCTCATAGCTCTTCGGCACATAGCTGTAGTTCTTATCGGCCGAAGAGGCCACTACGACCACCTCACCAAATTTCTTCGCCTCCTTGATCGCTTTGCTCGACCACGTGCCCGTGTCGAGGTAGGCAGCCTTACCACCCTCAGGTAGCAGGTTCATAGGCACCAACGGAAATTGCGTGCTGGCACCTCCCTGTATGAAAATGACGGCGTATCCTTGTGGTACCGAGAGCAGTTCGCGCATTAGTTGCTCAGCTTCGGTCATCACAGCCTCGAACTCTTTGCTCCGATGCGAAATTTCCAAGATAGACAATCCGGTATCATTGAAATTCAATACAGCCTGGGATGCTTCCTGGAAAACTTCTTGGGGCAATATACATGGCCCCGCTCCAAAATTATGCTTCATGTTATTTTATCTGAGAGGTATATCCTTTTAATTTGCCGCAAAAATAAGAATTATTTATTGAAATTCATTCAATAATTTCAATAATCCATTGCGAATAATTCAAACACGCGGACCGCCATTGTACCAGCAACAATGTTTTTCAGGCTGCCGTTAAATGCCCTGCATCCGGCAGGGTGGCAACTTTGCGGTGCAGGTCACCCGCGACAGGCGTGTGTGTTGCGGCAATCGGCCTACCCCATGCGCCGGTTGCGCAGCGGCGTGGGCACTTTAAACAGGTTGGCACTATTCAATCCCGTATTTTTCCATCTTATTATACAACGTTTTGCGGTCGATATTAAGCATCTGCGCGGCCTTGCTCTTGTTATATTTGGCTTTCTGCAACACATCTATGATCAACTTCCGTTCGTGTGCTTCGCTATGGAGCCGCAAGTCGGGGTTATCTGCCGAAGGAGCCACCGCGGTATTTTCTATGGGCTTCCTTATGGCCAGTACCATTTCTTCGGGCAAAGCCGATGACTCTGCACGCTTACCGGGGGTGAGCAACACCATCCGCTTGATTACATTCTTCAGCTCCCGTAAGTTGCCCGGCCAATCATACGCATCGAAAATATCGGTCACTTCGCCGGCCAGTTCCTCCACATTCCGGCCCAGCTCTTCGTTGGCGTTAGCAACGAAGAAGTCGACAAACTGCTGGAAATCCCCGCGCCGGTCGCGGAGCGCCGGCACGATGATTTCAAACTCATTGATCCGGTGATAAAGGTCTTCCCTGAATTTCCCCGAGCCCAACAAGTCCTCGTTGGTCGCGGCGATAACCCGAACATCTACATTGACGGTCTTGTTGGCACCCACGGGTTGTATCACCTGCTCCTGCAGGGCACGCAGTAGCTTCACCTGTACGTCGTACGAGAGATTACCAATCTCGTCAAGGAACAGTGTACCGCCCGAGGCTTCTTCGAATTGGCCGACCTTATCGTTCAACGCGCCGGTAAACGATCCCTTTACATGCCCGAAAAGTTCGCTGGAGGCCAGCTCCTTAGACAGTGTACCGCAGTCGATGGAGACAAACGGCTTGTCGGCACGCTTACTCTTCCGATGGATCGCCCGGGCCACATATTCCTTGCCGGTACCGCTTTCCCCACGTATCAGCACAGACATGTCGGTGGGCGCTACAAGCGCAATATACTCGTGGAGTTTACGTGCAGCACTGCTGGTACCCTCCACAAAATCGGGAGTGACAGCTGCCGAGCTGGCCTTGCGGGAAGGCGAGGTTGTTTTTGCCTTATCTGCCGACTTCCCTTCCAGGGCTTCATTCACTACCATCAGCAGCTCGTCGGGGTTAACGGGTTTGGTGATGTAGTCAAACACCCCCTGCCGTATTGCATTCACTGCCGTACGGACATCGTTGAAACTAGTCATAATCACCGAAGGGACTACCTTTCCCCGGGCATGAAGCGCTTCCAACACGTCTAAACCAATACCGTCACCCAGTCGATAATCGAGCAGTATCAGTTGGAACTCATGTGCTTTGAGTGCTTCGACACCACCTTTTACACTGTATTTGACTACAACGTCAAATCCTTTTTTCTTCAAAAAGTTTTCGAGTATGGTAGCAAAGGTAGTGTCGTCTTCTACCAAAAGGATATTGGCCATGGAATAACCGAATTAAAAGTGTTCCGTATCTGTTGTTTATATCGAACGGTCAAAACCCGATTTTATTTTATCGATGATTGCCGATGCAAATTCACTTGTTTTCAATAATTTTCCATCGGTCATCTGATTAAAAAAATCAACAGTTACCGTTTTATCCAAAATCGTCTGCCGTAGTGCTTCTACAATCTGTTCCGCGGCTTCTGTCCATCCGATGTATTCGAAAAGCATCACTCCGCTTAAGATCACTGACGAAGGGTTCATGCTATCGGTATCGGCAAAGCGTGGCGCTGTACCGTGCGTTGCTTCAAAAACGGCATGCCCTGTCATATAATTTATATTGGCGCCCGGCGCTATACCGATGCCGCCCACGATCGCAGCCAAAGCGTCTGATATGTAATCCCCGTTCAGGTTCAAGGTGGCAATAACTGCATAATCCTTAGGATTCAATAATATTTGCTGCAGGAAATTATCAGCAATCACGTCTTTGACGATGATTTTACCGCCCGCCTGCGCAGCAGCCATTTCATCATTTGCCGCTTGCTCGCCATCGGTGACCTTCGTCCGTTCCCACTGTTGCCATGTATAGGTTGCGGCACTGAACTCTGTTTCCGCCACATCATACCCCCAACTTTTGAATGCGCCTTCGGTATACTTCATGATGTTGCCCTTATGTACCAGAGTTACCGAGGGCAAGCCATGCCGGATGGCGTGCTCGATCGCTGCCCTTACCAACCGTTTTGAGCCGTGCTCGGATACGGTTTTAATACCGATGGCGGTATCGTCGGTGAAATCAAAGTCAACAGCCATGTCACGTCCAAGAAACTCCTTCACGCGCTGCCCTTCGGCAGACCGGGCCGGAAATTCGATTCCCGTATAAATATCCTCCGTATTTTCCCTGAAGATTACCATGTCTACCCACTCCGGATGTTTCACGGGCGACGGCACCCCCTCAAACCAACGGGTAGGTCGTTGGCACACGTACAAGTCGAGTGCCTTGCGTATGGCCACATTGAGCGAGCGTATGCCACCTCCTATCGGTGTGGTGAGCGGCCCTTTTATGCCTACCAGGTATTCCCTGAACGCGTCCAGCGTTTCCGTGGGCAACCACTCTCCCGTTTGGTGAAATGCCTTTTCGCCAGCCAGTACTTCTTTCCAGTCTACCTTGCGCTTGCCGTTATACGCCGTCTCGACCGCAGCATCGAACACCCTGACCGATGCACGCCAGATATCGGGCCCGATCCCGTCTCCGATAATGAACGGGATAACTACCCGGTCCGGAACGGCGAGTGTTCCATCGCCCAACTTTGTGATGTGGGTTGTTGCCATAAATCAATCGTCTTGTCTGTCTTTCGTAAATATGTTGCCTATCCCCCGGCCAATACGGCGCAATATGGGTGCCGTAGTCACATCTTCATACTCGTCCAACGAGTGTAACGCACGCCGGCTCGGGAATACCAGTACCCGGTTGTGCTCCGCATAAATCTTTCCGATTTTTTTGGGCATACCATCAAACGAGTGGCGGTACGATACTTCGCCTTGCCTGGCTGACACGAATACCACAAGGTCGTTATCCTTCACCAAATCGCGTAGGGTCGCCAAGTCATCCCATTCGTTGTGTTCGGTGAAAAGTGCACGTGTACTGCTCTTATTTTTCTCCATATAGGCCGAAATCGCATCTTTCGTCCTTTTATTACAAACATAGCATACCGGAACGGTCAACTCCTGCGACAAACGAAGCACCTTGCTCATGCAGAAGTCGAAGCCCAGCTCAGACTCGGCCAGTGGGGGATAGAAAACCACGATGCGCTTTTGCAGAACCAGGGGCTTATCCACATGGCACATAAACAGGTTCGCATCGGTTTGGTTCAAGATGCTCTCAGTCTTTTCCCCCACCATTTTCTCGATGATCCCCGGGCGGCTCGGCCACCCCAGGAGGATAGCATCGGCTCCGACTTCCCGTGCAGCGCGGCTTATTCCGCTGGCAATGTTGTAGTCGATGGTGGCAATCATGTTTACCTCAGTTTCACTGCCCGACGCATATTTAGCGGTCGAATCCAGGTTTTTGCGTGCGCGTTTCAGGTTTTCTTCGGCCTGCTCGTTATTCGGCACCACCGTTACCACAGTAATGGGGTGGGGCGACTGCTTGCTTTTCATCAACGTTGCGAAATCGAGTAACGACTCCATGTTGTTGAGGTTGGCAATGGGTAGCATGAGCTGTTCTTCGCGGGCAATATTCTTTTCGCTGCTGGGCATCGCGTCTTGCTCACCCGCCAGCACCACCTTCTTCGAAGCCGCCTCGGTGGCTATCGTGGCTACAATACAGGTTACGAGGATCAGTACGATGGTGCCGTTGAGTACATTTTCGTCGATTACCTGATAGCGGTAACCCACCATGATCACTGCCAGCGTTGCTGCGGCGTGCGCACCGCTGAGGCCGAAGATGACCTGCCGCTGCGCTGGCGAGTAGCCATATATCAGCTGCGTGAACCATGCTGCTACCCACTTGCTGAAAATCGCTATCACCGTTAGCGTGCCGGCGATGATCAGTGCCGTAGGACCTTTGAGCAGCACGCTTACGTCCACGATCATCCCCACGCTGATTAGGAAGAAAGGTATAAAAATCGCATTCCCGATAAATTCTATCCGGTTCATCAGCGCCGAAGAGTGGGGGATCAGCTTATTAAGCGCCAAACCGGCTACGAACGCACCGATGATATGCTCCAAACCGGCGAGCTCGGCGAGAAAGGCAGCAAAGAAAACAACGGTAAGCACAAAAATATAATGGGCCGTCTTCTCTCCCTCTACTTTTTGGAAAAACCATTTGGCAATCCGCGGCACCACGCCCAGCATGATCGACAGAAAAATGGCAAACGAGATACCCAGTGTCACCCAGAACTCCTGGTTTAGCTGCCCTTGAGATGCCCCGATAATTACCGCCAGAATAATCAATACGGCCGTGTCGGTGAGGATGGTCCCCCCTACGGTCACCGCCACCGCTTCATTCTTGGATATCCCGTAACTGTTTACCACCGGGTAGGCTACCAGCGTGTGCGTGGCAAACATACTGGATATCATAGCACTGGCCAACACATCGTAGCCGAGGACATAGTAGCATACCGGGTAGCCGATAAGGATGGGGATAGCAAACGTAAGGAAACCAAACACGACACTCTTATGCCTGGTCTTCCGGAATTCGTTCATGTCAAGTTCCAACCCGGCAATGAACATGATATATAATAAACCAATAGTGGAAAAAAGATCCACTGCGGAGCTCTTTTCCAGCAGGTTCAATCCGTGCGGCCCTACAATCACACCTGATAGTATGAGGCCGATGATTCCGGGGATCTTGATCCGGCGCAGCAAAATCGGTGACAGCAGGATGATGAAGAGGACAAGCGCGAAGATGAGTACAGGGTTACTTAGCGGTATGTCGAAAGCATGGGTCAGCCTGTCCGATATGTTTCCAGCCATAAGGTGATATTAGGGTGTGCGTTTCTTTCGTATATTCAAACAGCGTCAAACTTAGATAAAGTTGATTCGAAATACAAGAAATACAAGCTAAAATTGCCTCGGGCACCAGCAGTTTTCATTGAAACTGTATGGCCTTGATGGGGCTGATGCGGGCTATCAGGTACGAGGGGATGATCAGTACGGCCAATGCGACCACCGCTATCCCGGCATTCAACAAGACCACTTCAAGCAGGCTGATGTCTACGGGGACATAAGAAACGTAGTAAGAAGCTTCATCCAGCTTAAAATAATGGGTTTGCCGCTGAAACCAGTAGAGCCCGTACCCCAAGAGGTTGCCGAGTGCAAGCCCTAGCCCAATCAGGTAGGCCGCTTGGTATAGAAACACGTTCCTAATGCCGCCGTCACCATAGCCCAATGCTTTCAAGATGCCTATCATCGATGTGCGTTCCAAAATGATGATGAGCAATGCCGACACCATGTTTACCACGGCCACCACAATCATCAAAATCAGGATAATGATCGTATTGACATCCAGCAGGTCCAGCCATTGGAAGATCTCGGGCAGTTGATCGCGCACACTGATCGCGTCGATGGTTAGCGGCAATCGTTCCCGTACTGCCTCCGTAAGTCCGTCGAGTTTGCTGAAATCGTCAATCGTCACCTCATAGCCGCCAACTGCACCGGCTTCCCAGTCGTTGAGCCGCCGTACAAGCGATAGCGCTCCGATCACATAGCTGTTATCAAGCTCCTCTACGCCGGTATGGAAAATGCCGGCTATCCGGAACTTCCGCGGCCGCGGCCTGCCCTCAAGTTGCACAAAGTACATGATGAAATCGTCGCCCACCGACAACTGCAGCCGGTTCGCGGTATACTGCGATAGCAAGATCTGGGTCGCCGCTTTTGCACTATCTGCAAAATCAATGGGGAGGCCGTCAACCAATGCACTTTCCAAAAACTGCTGATTATAGCTGCTGTCGATCCCTTTAAACAGCACCCCTTCTACTTCGTCGTTTATCGTGATGATACCTGCCTTGGTAGCGAAATGGCGGATATCGGTTACCCCCGGCACCGTGCGCACCTCGCGGATATCTTCGGCTGAAAGCGATATCGGAACCGGTTCATACGACGAATTCAGATCGTAGCTGATTAGGGTAATATCGCCAAAGAAGCCCCGTTGCTTTGCCGTCACTTCACCCTTGAACCCTTTCAATACTGCGATGGATAGCATCATAGCGGCGATACCCAATGCGATAGCCCCTACAGCTACACGGACAATCAGGCCGGAAAACGTCCGTTTGCCATCAACAGCTATCCGCTTCGCTAAAAAGTATGGGAAATTCAAGTCGCCCGATATAATTTGTACCTTTGCAAAGGTAAGGTACCGGATTAAAAATACGAAATACAAGATACAACATGCGCATTATCTTTATGGGTACACCCGAATTTGCCGTCGCGTCGCTTGCTGCGCTGCTCGAAGCCGGTGAAGACGTGGTGGCGGTAGTGACGGCTCCCGACAAACCTGCGGGCCGTGGCCAGAAACTACAGCAGTCGGCAGTCAAGCAATACGCACTCACTAAGGGAATCCCTGTATTGCAACCCGAAAAGTTACGCAACCCCGACTTCTTGGCCGAACTCCGGGCGCTCCGCGCAGACCTGCAGGCGGTGGTGGCTTTCCGGATGCTGCCCGAGGTGGTATGGGATATGCCCCCCCATGGAACAATCAATCTGCATGCCTCCCTCCTGCCCCAATACCGCGGCGCGGCCCCCATCAACCACGCCATCATCAATGGCGAAAAGGAAAGCGGCGTAACCACTTTTCTCCTACAACACGAAATTGATACCGGCCACATCCTCAAGGCCGAGCCTGTAGCCATTGGGCCCAACGACACGGCGGGCGACTTACACGACCGATTAATGGTTGTGGGGGCCAACCTGCTTGTCGAGTCAGTGCAAGCCATCGCCAACGGTACCGCCCGACCCGTGCCACAGGAAAGCCTTGCAACGGGGGTGGAACTCAAACAGGCGCCTAAAATCTTCAAGGAGAACTGTCTTATCGCGTGGGATAAGCCGGTGGCCGTGGTGCATAACCTAATCCGGGGCCTCAGCCCCTATCCTACTGCCTACACTGTGATGGGTGGAAAAACGCTGAAGATCTTCGAGGCGGGCAAAGAGAAAACAACGCCGCAGCATGGGCCGGGTGTTCTGCATACCGATGGTAAATCATTTTTGAAATTTGCATGTAATGATGGCTACATCATTGTAAAAACGCTGCAGCTCGAAGGCAAAAAGCGCATGGATGTCAAAGACTTTTTAAAAGGTTACCGTTTTTGACCACGTATTTCACCGGCGGCAACCAGCGCCATTTGACATTGTTTTGTCATGCAAATCCGGTTTCAAATATTTGGAACACTTTTTGAGGTAGGTTGAGTTGTAAAAAAAACGGATAATTTCCTCTAAATCAGACAACTTTTTCCGAAAAAATCAGTTTATATGATTAGAAAAACCGTATTTTTGCACTCTTTTTAGAAAGGAAGGTACTTAAAAGATTAAATGAGACAGCTCAAAATTACACAATCCATTACCAATCGCGAGTCGCAATCGTTAGACAAATACTTGCACGAGATTGGTAAAGTCGACTTGATTACAGCCGAAGAAGAGGTAGTCCTGGCCCAGAAAATTCGTGAGGGCGACCAAGCTGCATTAGAACGGTTAACGAAGACAAACCTCCGGTTTGTGGTCTCCGTAGCCAAGCAATACCAGAACCAAGGGCTCACTTTAGGCGATTTGATCAACGAGGGGAACCTCGGGTTGATTAAGGCTGCTAAACGTTTTGATGAGACCAAAGGCTTCAAATTCATTTCGTACGCTGTATGGTGGATCCGGCAATCCATCCTCCAAGCCATCGCCGAACAATCGCGTATCGTACGCCTTCCGTTAAATCAGGTAGGTTCATTAAGTAAAATCAGTAAAGCGTTCTCCAAATTGGAGCAGGAATACGAACGGGAACCCTCACCTGAAGAACTGGCAGAGATTTTAGAGACCACGGTTGACAAAGTTTCAGATACATTGAGCAATTCAGGGCGCCACGTGTCTATGGACGCGCCATTTGTACAAGGCGAGGAAAACACCCTGCTGGATGTACTCGAAAACAGTGACCCGGATACGGACAGTACCCTGATCGATGAATCGCTTTCCGAGGAAATAAAACGCTCGTTGGCTACGCTCACTGAGCGCGAGCGCGAGATTATCGTGTTGTTTTTTGGCCTAGGTTCGAATCATCAACTGTCGTTGGAAGAAATCGGTGAGAAATTCAACCTCACCCGCGAACGGGTCCGCCAGATTAAGGACAAAGCTTTGCAGCGGTTGCGCCATACGTCGCGCAGCCGGATATTGAAATCTTATCTAGGCTAGATAATCAAAAGCTACGACAAAAAAGGAACGCTCGGGTACGAAATACCGGAGCGTTCTTTTTTGTGTTTCCATACCGCCTGGATACCACTATTCCCCTTCCGGCATCAGCACGAACCTGAAGAGACGGTCTTCCACAAGGTATTTGTTCGCTACTTCCTTCACACTTTCCACTGTCACCTTATTCAGCTCATCTACATACGTTAAAATATAAGCGGGGTCTTCGTGGCGCTGGTAGGCACCCGATAAGTGCCCCAGCCAAAAGCCGTTTTCACGTAGTTGGACCTCCAGCTGGCGCTTCTGTTCGCTTACAAATTTCTCGATATCCACCTGCTCGGGGCCACGTTGCTTAATCTTATTGATTTCATCGAGCACCGAAGCCATCAGCGGAGCCACTTTATCGGGACTTGTACCGTAAGCAATTCCAAATGAATAGCGGTAGCGCGGGTATTTGGCATACGACGCATTAGCAGACACTCCATAAACACCGCTCTCTGCCTCGCGTAGCCGTTCAATCAGTTTGATGTCGAGGATACTCTCCAGCGCATCGAGCTGCATGTTTTCTGTTTCCGAATAATCATAATCGCCGAAATAGTAAAGCCGTACGCTCGATTTCTGCTCCTTACCGCGGTATACCGTACGTTCCAACCCTTTTGCTGGCGGGTAGATGCCCAGGTCGCGTGCCTCCTCCTTCCGGCCATTTGCCGGCAGACCACCCAGATACTGCAGCACCAGTGGCATCAACTCATCTTCTGTAAAGCTACCCACGATAGTCACGGTGAAATCAGATGCATCGGCAAAACGCTCTTGGTAAATCTCGTAAGCGCGTTGGGGATCGATAAGGTCTACCTCTTCCACGGTCATACTCGCTCGGCGGATGTTGTTGTTGTAGAGCACCGCATTGATGGTATCTGAAAATACCGCGTTGGGATCGTCAAGACGGTTGGCCAACGACGCCTTTATCCGTTGCATATACCCTTCGAAAACCTCTAAGTCGAGCCGAGGCACCGTAAAATAAGCATAGATAAGTTCAAATGCGGTGTGCAGGTCTTTTTTGCCGCTGGTAGCATTAAACCCCTCGGTTTGTTCGCCGATGTATGGCTGCACAGATACTTTCTTGCCACTAAGGTGCTTGGTTAGCTGCGTAGCATCATACGGACCGAGGCCGCTGCCGCCCACCACACTGGCCGCATAAGCAGCTGAAAGAAAATCCGTATCACCATATAGCGAAGTACCCCCGGGGCTGAACGCCGTCATCCTGATTTCGTCATTCTTGAAATCCGTAGGTTTGAGGATTACACGCACGCCGTTGCTCAACGTAAGTTCAACCACATCCAGCTCCGCCCGTTCGCGCCGTTCGGCAACCGTACCAGGCGTGGGAGGATTGTCAAGCAGCGGCATCTCCTGTACATTGTCGTCGTAGGGAGCAATGTCGGCTGCTTTTACAGCGGCCAGCCATCCATTGACGGTTTCCTCGCCCGGCAACGTATCCCGATCCTTGTCAGGCGCCAGGATAAGGATATCGCGGTTCTCATCGGTATAGTACTGCCCTGCCAGTGCGTTAACGTCGTCAAGTGTAATTGTACCGATGAGCGACTTGCCCAAGCGGTAACGGTCTTCGTTGCTCAATGCACTTTCCCCCTCCAAAAAATGGTTGAGGTACGTAGCCACATAACTTTCCGATTTCCGTTTGTCGCGTTCAGCATAAGCAGACTCCACGCTGGTTAGAAAATTATCTTTGGCACGCCCCAGCTCAGTGGCCGTGAAGCCGTAGCGTTTTATGCGCTCAAATTCGGTCACCACCGCCTCAAATCCGCGTTGTATCTCCCCCGGCTTCGCCGCATAATACATCGTAAACGCATCCAGCCCCCGCATGAACCCGCCAATGCTGCCGCCACCTTGGATAAACGGCGGGTCAGATTGGCGGATCAACTCGGCAAAACGCGCCCCAGCCATTTGGTTGAAGAGCGACTTAACAAGCTGAAGCCGGTAGTCGGCCACTGTTTTTACAGCTGCCTCGGGGTGTTTCACAATTACCTGTACCACGGTTTGTGGCATCTCGGCATCGGTTACCACCATAAACTGGTTCCTGCCTGTCAACGGGATACTGTATTCCGTCCGTTCAGGTGCTATCGTAGGGTTTTCCAAATCAGTGAAGAGCGCCTTTACGCGCTGTTCCATAGCAGCCACATCGATGTCACCCACAATAATCAGCGCCTGCAGATTAGGGCGGTACCATTTGCGGTAGAAATCGCGTAGCGTTTCATGCTCAAAGCCCTCAATGATTTTGCGTGTTCCTATGGGTAGGCGCTGTGCGTAGCGCGAGTTGTTCAGAATCATCGGCAAGTACTGGTCGCGCATACGCTGCTGTGCGCCGCGGCCGCCAAGCAATTCATTGAGTACCACACCCCGTTCCTTGTCTATCTCTTCGCCATCTAGGAGTGCGCCCTGTGCCCAATCGCGCATCACCTGCAGACCACTTTTCAGCAGCTCCGGATCGTCGGAAGGGATGGGCAATTGATAGACGGTTTCATCGAAAGACGTATAGGCATTCAGGTCGGAACCAAAGCGCACCCCCGCGCGTTGCAGGTAATCCACCAGTTCGTTTTTCGGGAAGTTCTCCGTACCGTTAAACTGCATGTGTTCCAAGAAATGGGCCAAGCCCAGCTCGTCATCGGTTTCCAATACCGACCCCACCTTGGTAGCCAAATACATCACCACCCGGTCTTTGGGCTCTTCATTATGCCGTATATAATAGATGAAACCATTGGGCAATTCACCCTGCAACACACTGGAATCCATGGGCAGTGTGTCGATGAGCCGCAAGCTGTCCGCTGTAGCCGAGTACGGAGTCGCGGTCAGCGGAGCTAAAAATAAAAAGAGTATTGGCAGCGCCAATAAAGGAGTTAATCGAATCATGTTGTGCATTTTATTCAGCATAAAAGGTCAATGGCCGTGTTGACACCCGGCCGCGGTCAAAAATAGCAATATTTTCCAACCCATTCTTCCGACCGCCCAAAAACATTGGAACAACATTTGTAAATCAATATCTTTATCTTTGGACATAAACTATACGTATGGCAATATATTTTCGTTTACTGACAGCGCTCTGCCTCACAACGATTGTTGCGGCCTGTGGCAGCGACAAATCCATCAACGAGCGTGTGGCGTTGGGCGAAGTGGCTTTCTATCTGGAGTCCAATCCCGTTTATGAAACAGCCGAAATAGATTACGGCGAGGTGAAGTTCCGGCAGAAGTCCGATTCCAGCCTGCTCACCGCCTACCACAACCTCGAACGATGGGGATATGTCACCATGGAATTGTTAAAGGAGCGCAAGCGCTTCCTATCGAAAGACAGTACCTTCGTTTACCTGATTAAGCTAACGGACAAATCGATCCCCTTCGTACTGCAAAAAACCGATAAGCGGGCCACGGTGAAGACCGCTGAATACACGTTGGATGAGGAAGGTGGTGTACACATCGAGCAGGCTGGTAAGAAGCGTGCCAATGCTACCGTAACACTCAACAAGGTGGAGACCGACTTCATCGACTTTGCGAAAAAAGGTGTCGACAATAATGCCTCATTTATCAAAAAAACCTATTCGCTCCGCTTCAATGGCGATGCCGGCTGGGAGGTTACCAAATAACCATGAAAGGCTTACCTACCATTATTACGCTGCAGGCCCTCTTGTCCACGATCTCGGGGGTATTGCTGTCGAAGATGTCGCTTGTCGGCAAAGTAGGCATCACGATGGTGTATCGCGATTACGGCATTTTCAAAATCTGGTGGAAAACTGCCATTTTGCTGTTTGCCATCCAGTTGGCTCTCGTGCTGGTACTTTGGTTGGTCAAACGGCTGTTGGGCCGGCGGCTGGCGCTCGCCACGTTCCTGCTCTTCCTGCTTTTCGGCCTTGTGGGTGCTTATTTCACTTACCTCGATTTCACCACCACCTCCCACCGGCTGATGAAAGCAAGTTTCCACTCCGGGGTTTACCTATTCTGGGGAGCATGGACGCTATCGTGTCTTTATTTCATGATGGTACCCCATAAAAAGCGGCAACGCAGCGTACCCCAGGCAAGTGAACCGGTTTCTGATGAGGGCAGTAACGCACCTGTGCCGCCGCCAACCGATGCTGCGGATACCCGGCTTACTTAACTTAAAAGGCCCAGCTATCCGTCCGGAAGGGTGCAACGGGAAGGCCGCTTTTGTTAAACAGGTTAGGCATCGCCGTTTCGGAAAACCCGAAACGCACGGCCACCGGGGCGGCCACCTTTGGCGATGACACCAATAACACATTGCCGTTGATGTTGCCTTCTGCCTCATGAAACACACCATCCGCACCCGCGATATAGAGATCGGTGATACGGTTGCCTTTCACTTCCAGTCCATTTTGCAGGTGGTCGAATGAAACGGCTATCGTATTACCCTGCACCTCATATCCCTTATAAAGCGGCGAGCGGTAATCGTCGTCGTTTCGCGTGCCATAGTGCTCGTTCAATGCAATGGCCGCAAGGCGATTGGCCACTTCGCGTTTTTGTATGGGATGAATATCCTTGATATTGTCCACCAGGTCGCTCACCACCACCATTCCCGTATTCGGCAAAGTCGTTGCCGTCATAGCCTGCTGTTCGCGGAGTAGGGCTGCTAGCGGCTTTTCGTTGCCGTACGCAAACGGCGCTATCTGCACGAAATAGAAGGGCAATTCGGCGTCCCAGGCCATACGCCATGATGTCACCATGGCGCGCATCAGCTTATCGTACCCCCACCAGGTGCCCACGTTGCTTTCGCCTTGGTACCAATAAAAGCCCGATAGCGTAAATGGAGTAAGCGGCCGTATCATGCTATTCCAAAGCACCCCCGCCTCCTTCGGTCTGTAGGGCGCCGGGCCTTGCATGGCCGCCAGGCTACGCAGCTCATTGTCGTTCTCGATGAGGTAGGCCGGTGTCCATACTTCTGCTGGCGTTCCACCCCACGAAGCATTGATGATACCAATGGGCACGTCCAACTCCGCGTGCAACTTCTTTGCCACGAAATACCCGATGGCCGAAAACGGCCTCAGTGATTCGGCGTCAAGCGTCTGCCAATTGTTGGAAATATCGTCTTGCGGGTAGTCAGCTGCCGTACGGCTCACCTGCAGCAGGCGTATCTGACTGTTATTTGCGTGGGGGAGTTCGGCGAGTATTTCCGGCAGTCGGTTGTTGCCACTCCACTCCATGTTTGACTGCCCCGAACACAGCCATACGTCACCCAACAGAATATTATGCAGCGTGATTTCACTTCCTGCCGAACGGATTTCCAGCTCATAAGGCCCCCCGGCCCGCGTGGTGGGTACCTGCACCACCCATCGCCCACCTGGGTCCACCGTGGTCTTCACGGTGTCCTCCAGCCACGATGCCTTGATAGCCACTTCCGCGGTGGCATACCCCCATCCCCAGATGTTGGCATTGGCATTCCGTTGCAATACCATATTGTCAGATAAAACGTGCGGTATGCGCAGCTGGGCGAAACAAGCCAGCTGGAAAACTGTAACGAGGCACGTGAGCAAGAACATTCTTTTCATGTCGGCGTTTTTAATCGGCATACAATATAGAAAAAGAAGTCGGAAAAATAAATTACTCCCACAGACTAATTATTTTAGTATATTTGCAGTATGAAGCGGTCAGGCATACCCCAAGAATACGCCATTGTGGATATCGAAACCACGGGTGGTTATGCATCCGGTAGTGGTATCACCGAAATTGCCATCCTCATCCATGATGGGCAACAGGTTATTGAGCGTTACTCGTCGTTAGTGAACCCCAACCAGTCGATTCCGCTGTCTATCCAGGCATTCACGGGCATCACCAATGAGATGGTGGCACACAGCCCGGCGTTCCCCGAACTGGCTACGCACATTTACGGGTTGCTTGCAGGCCGCATATTCGTGGCACACAACGTTAATTTCGATTATTCGTTTATAAAACACCACCTCGCTGCCGCCGGCTACCACCTTGATGTGCCCAAATTATGCACAGTTAGGATGAGCCGCAAACTCCGGCCCGGCCTCCCCTCCTACAGCTTGGGCAGGTTATGTGACGCATTGGGTATCCCCCTTAGCAACCGCCACCGGGCGGGGGGCGATGCCGACGCAACGGCTATCTTATTCGGACAACTGATGCAATGGGATACGCAGGGAGTCGTTGCGGAAATGCTGAGGAAAACATCGAAGCACCAGCAGCTGCCCCCAAATCTACCGAAGGAGCAGTTCGATGCATTGCCCCGTGAGGCCGGTGTTTACTATTTCAGGGATAAAGCTGGCGAGGTAATCTACGTGGGCAAGGCGCGCGACATCCGCAAGCGGGTGTTACAGCACTTCACCGGGCACAGTGCGCAACCTCAGCGCCAGCATTTCCTGCGCCATATCCACTCCGTCACGCATGAACGCTGTGGTACCGAGCTCATGGCGCTGCTGCTGGAAGCGGCGGAGATCCAGCGGCTGTGGCCGACATACAACCGGGCCCTGAAGCGATTCGAACCCAAATACGGGCTCTACACATATCAAGACTGTGGCGGTTACGTGCGCCTTGCCATAGGCAAGCATGGCAAACACCACAGCCCCGCGCACGTTTTCCACCGCCGAATCGATGCATACAACCTGCTGCACCGGCTCATCCTTGAGTTTGATCTCCATTCCGGCCTTTGCGGTATCGGTTTACCCAATGCCGGTGCAGCGCCTGAACCCGAAAGGCACAACCCACGCGTAAACCGGGCACTAGCCCACCTCGCCGGGCATCTGCCCACTTTCGCAATTTTCGACAAGGGCCGCCATGACAACGAAACCAGCTGCATCTGGGTGGAGCAGGGCAAGCTATATGGCATGGGATACGTCAGCCAGCATACGGACATCGCGGCTCCGGAGGCGGTGAGAGAGACGCTCATCCGCTATCCCAGCAACCATTACATGATGCAGCTCATCTACGGCTACGCTGAAAAACACCCAGCAATGGTATGGAAGCCCGGCCAGCCGCATAATGGTTAGTCGCCTACGAAATAATTGCGTAGGTTTACACCCGATTATGAATATACCTATCGCACTACTTTGCTTGCTGATATTGACAGCTAGCACCACCCACACCAAGCACCCTATTAAGGACCGACCTTCGACCAGCAAAGGCGTATTCCACGCCAAGCATACCATTGCTGAACAAAACCTCTTACGGGCCATCGAGCTTGCGGATGACGCGTTTGAACGCTATTTTACAGGTGATGACTTCGCCATGGCTAGGTTCTATAATCCATATACCGGCGCGCGGTCGGAAGAAAAAGGCAGCGTGTGGATGTACACCGCAGCCATCGAATCTGTCAACGCAATCCTCCGTGCGCTACACACACATGCCGAACAGCAGGACACAGACTTATACAGCACCCACGCAAAGCGCTACCGCGACCTACTCGGAAGACTTTACGACAACCTAGCTTATTACCGTGGCACTTTTGAACTCACCTCGTATACACAGACCCGTGAATGGACGGTTTACGGCGTGCATCGTGCCACAACCAAAGGCAGTGCGAAGGTTGCCGGCATAGAAAACGTGTATGACGACCAGCAGTGGCTCATAAGGGAGTTCCTCCACGCTTACAGGCATACCGGTGAATCGCGTTACCTCAAGGAGGCGGAATACCTTACCGAGTATGTGCTCGACGGGTGGGACTGTACGCTCGACGAAGCTGGCAACGAGCACGGCGGCATTACGTGGGGCCCGGGTTATACCACTAAACACGCGTGCAGCAACGGTCCGTTCGTCAGCTCACTGGTGTGGCTGCACGAGCAGTACGTGCAAAGCGAGGAGGAAACCACGTATCGATACATTGATGCCGACGGCAGCCGTAAAGCGGTACCGGTGGCTAAAAGCGATTATTACCTGAAGTTTGCCGAGTCTGTTTACCAGTGGCAAAAAAAGAACCTCCTTAGGGCCGATGGCGTATATGACGACTTCTTGGGTGGATGCCGTGATTGCAGGGTCAGGTACGAAATAGTCGACGGCACCCATTACCGCGCCAATACCCCCCTGCGTGAGCCTGTAGGCCCGCCTTACTCTTACAATACCGGTTCGATGCTTTCCGGTGCCGTGGACCTATATCGGGCAACGGGTAAAAAGGAGTACCTTGACGACGTGAGGCGGCTTGCAGACGACAGCTTCCGTTATTTCGCAAAAAGAGATAAGCAACTTACTGGCTATTATTCGTTCACCACAAGTGGGTTCAATAATTGGTTCAACGGTGTACTCATGCGGGCGTACATCGAGGCCTACCCGTTATATCATACCGCGCACCGGTATATCCAGCCGTTCCAGCAAAACCTCGATTTCGGTTATACCCACTTCCGGCACCACGGCATTCTTCCGCACGACCTCCTCGGGGGCTGGGGCAGTGACGACCATCGTGTAGAGGGCATGTTTGCGTTTACATTCGCTGCAGAATACGCCCTCCTATCGGAATATGCACTGATGCTGTAAGCTTACCCATGTAATTCCTTGTTTTCGTGGATTGACACGCTACCGGTTCTCCCTTATTTTTATCCGGAGAAACGACAACGTATGAAACGAGCTTTTGTATCACATGGAATTGCTGTTTTGGTAGGGTTGCTTACCCTTGCCTGTTCAAAGAACAACGACACACCCGGTAACGGAAATGGCACAACCGGATTGAAAGGAAAACTCCTCTATACCTTTGCGGGAACGGTGAGTGAACTCGACCTGAGCAGTAACGATGAGCGTGTGTTTTTCACCTACAATACCTACGGCTTCAACAGTTGGCACATGAGCCGGGATTACCGGTATCGGCTGGTCAGCGAACGCGAGCCCGGGATGTATAATGGCGTCAAATTCACATTGGTAAACAATGCCAACGGCATCATTGCAGATGAGTACGATTATATCGGTCCGTCGGCAAGCGAGACGGGTGTAGGTGGCCAGCTTTCACCAGATAATACGATGGCTCTCATTTCGCCTACCCTCAATGATGGCATCGTTATTACTGATCTGGATGGGAACCATCTACATCATTTCGAAGGCATCAATGTAAACGGTACGACAATTGAAATCGGACTGGGCGACGAAGCACTATGGCTTCCAGACAACGGCATCCTGTTCACGCTTGGCGAGCGGTATATCCTTCGGTCATCCCCACCATATACCGAGGTTTCGCTGTTACGCGAAATGCCTTACACCCAATGGGGCAATCTCCGCATCAACAACACCGGAACACAGCTGTGTTTGCAAATAGACCTCCATATCTACGTGATGGACCTCGACGGCGGCGATCCCGTGCAGGTCACCAATAGCAAAGGGGTTGAGCTTTCGGCGGCATTCTCTCCGGATGGCAGGCACTTGGTTGTAGGAAAGCGGTTGGGCGATGTCACGTACTTTAATCTCGCTATCGTGCCCAATGACGGTAAGGTCTACGATATGGATAATGATCCTGCAGTCATCATCGTCCAACCCAATGGCGACAACATACCGGCTGCCGTAAACGGCCAGTATTTCTGGACCCCGTCTCCTTAGGGGCGTGTCCAGAACAGTCCAACAAGCTGTCGGTTACCTGGCTGTCGGCCTTTCCGATTGTCGTTCGGCCAAACCA
The DNA here is from genome assembly GCF_025460835.1 of Parapedobacter soli. GTDB lineage: Bacteria > Bacteroidota > Bacteroidia > Sphingobacteriales > Sphingobacteriaceae > Parapedobacter > Parapedobacter soli. The sequence continues at coordinate 98,621 of NZ_JAMXAY010000010.1, forward strand.
TAGATAACCACCAAATTCGTGGATTCCATATCATTCCTTTGATGCTTTTCGTGGCTGAACAGCATCCCAGGCTGCTTGCAGCGCTATCCCCGCTTCCGTTGCCAGGTCAGATTCGAGCATGGCTGCACCGTCCGCTACCAACGCCCGATACCCTTCGTGCAGCTCTCCCCGGTCAATTCGGCCTTGGGAGTATGCTCGGTCCAGTTCAAATGAAGTTCCCCGTACGGGCGTTACGCCCGCGGCATGCAGGCCGGCAATGACTGCCGGGTCATTTGGCGCTTTATGCCCTACAAATGCCAGTATATTTTCCATCGGTATACCCGCTTCGCGGAATTTAGCCAGTGCTTCCATAGAAGGCACCATCACCTCCATCACAATATCGGAATCATAACGGTATACGGCAGCGGCATCCGCTACGCTATATACAATCAACATGGCGTGTGCCTTTGCATCGTGCTCTACCAGCAATTTAGCCCGTTCCAGCGCGGGTATTCCCTTTTGGTCAAGTATCAGCACGGTTTTTCCTTTGGCCCATTGGAGCGCTTCCTCCAAGGTATTTACTCCAAAGGGTGTGGTACGGCCGTTTACGTCCTTCAGGTACAATTGGCGCAACTCAGCAAGCGTATGGTCTATCACTTTCCCCCGGCCCGTGGTCATGCGCGACAGCGTATCGTCGTGCAGCAACACCACGTGTCCATCTTTGGTATAGCGCGGGTCTATCTCCATAAAAGCAGGGGTATACGAAAGCGTATGGGCAAATGTGTGGATGTTGTTTTCCGGATAACCGGGTGCTGCCCCACCCCTGTGGGCGCTGACCAGCGCTGGGCGGTCCGGGTTGTAACGAAGGTATGCTTTCAGCCCTTCGGCATTTTCGAAAGCTACGGTGTGCATCGGCGGTTCCGCCACAGTTAGCTGTGCGAATATCTCTTGGCTTATTAGTCCGACGACGAGTATCGCGATCAATCTCCGGGATACCGGCGATAATAGATTAACTAATTTATTCATGTTCATAATAAATTTTCAGGCGTGTCTGGGTTCCACGCAGGCAAGTCCGCGCGTTTGCGTGTAGCGAGATATTGAGCAGCGCGCCGCACCAATTCAGGATACCTAGCTGCTACGTTATGTTGTTCGGCGCGGTCTGTCTGGAGATCATACAATTCGATGGGGCTGTCCCATTTGTGTACGCGCATATCCTTCCGGATTGCCTTCCATCGTCCAAAACGCACAGCTTGCTCGCCACTACGTTCCATAAACTCCCAATAGAGAAACGTACGCCCCTGTTGCAGTGCCGGATTACCGCTCAACACCGGCCAAAATGAAATGCCATTGATACCTTGTGGCACTGCGGAACCACCGGCATCTAGAAATGTGGGCAGTAGGTCCCAGATTGCCAAGGGATGGTCTGACCGGCTCCCGGCTGGGATTTTACCTGGCCATGCGGCGACAAAGGGCACACGGATACCGCCCTCATGGAGCGAACCTTTGCGCCCACGTAGTCCGCCACTCGCGTCGAAGAAATCGGGGTCGGCACCACCACCGGTGGCTGCACCATTGTCTGAGGTAAACACGATGAGTGTATTGTTTATCAATCCGTTTTCTTCCAGCGCCTGCACCAACTGGCCTACGTAATCGTCCAATAGCGTGATCATTGCCGCATACGTCTCACGCGGCGTTCGGTTGGGCAGGTACCCCGGTCCGGTGAAGGGCTTTTTGTCAAACTTCCCCCTATACGGCGTCAGCGCACGTTCAGGTACCTGCAATGCCATGTGCGGTAATGTGTATGCCATTTCCAAGAAAAACGGCCGGTCGCGGTGATTACGGATAAACCGCACTGCTTCTGCTGTCATGGTATCGCATGAGTATATACTACCGCGGTAGCGTTCATAGGTTGCCGGGTCATTTGGATCGGCGCCTTCCGGCAGTTTTTGGTGTGCGCTGGCTAAAGCCCCTGGAAGCGATTCACGCACCCCATTGCGCCAAAGGTGGTCGGGGTAATAATTGTGGGCCTGTTTCTGGTCGAGGTACCCGTAGAAAAAGTCGAAACCCTGGCGGTGCGGTTCGCCTGTGGAACCCGGGCCACCCAATCCCCACTTACCGATGATCGCAGTCGTATAGCCGGCTGCCTGTAGAGTCGTCCCCATGGTAAGAATATTGGCAGGCAGCGGCAGCTGGCCGAACTCTTCCGCATTATCAAAGGTACCCAGTTCCATGTTGCCTCTTACGAGGCCATCACCGGTATGCATACCCGTTATCAAGCTGCCCCGTGTAGGCGCGCATACTGCGTTGGCGTAGAAATCCGTCAGGACCATCCCGTTTTGGGCAAGCCTGTCAAGATTTGGTGTTTGGATAAGCTGCTGGCCAAACGCCCCAATGCTGCCATACCCCAGGTCATCCGCTAAGATAAAAACAATGTTGGGCTTGTCAGTTTGTTGGGCCGCGGCCCGCAGCATCCCACCCGCCAGCAGTAGGAACGCGATAAGGAGACCAATCCCGGTCATCCTGTTCATTCTGTAATGTTGCATGTCGACAATAGTTACCATTCGTTTGTAGGCGCACATATATCTCCGTTTATCATATAGAGACACTGCGACCGAAAAAGTCACATCATTTTTTTATTTTTTTTCCCACAAAAAATTTGTTACCCGCCACGACATGATACCTATCTGATTTCCTTTTGTCGTTCAGCTTACCGCCTCCAATACCCTGCTCTCTTTCGGTTGCCGCCAATGTGCGGGGAGTTCCACGTATGATGGATCGAGGTCATCGATGGATTGCGCACCGAGGAAGGCAAGCCCTTCGTAAATCTGCTGGTGAAATAAATCGAGGATATGACTCACACCCTGTTCGCCGGCGGCAAGCAACGGATATAGGTACGCGCGGCCAAGGAGTACCGCTTTTGCGCCGAGTGCCACCGCCTTGAGCACGTCCGTACCTCTCCTCACCCCGCTATCCACCAATACTTCGATCTTATCGCCCACAGCCTCTACGATTTCAGTAAGCACCGGGAGCGTGGATACACTGCCATCGAGCACGTTTCCACCATGGTTAGACACCACAATGGCATCGGCACCCATTTCCACGGCCCGTTTTGCATCCGCAGCGGTAAGGATACCTTTGATAATCAGCGGCCCGTCCCAATGTTTCCGTACCCAGGGGATATCTTCCCACTTCGGCGTTTCTTTATAGATTTCTGCTATCCCCTCAAACAGGCTCATCGCCGTACCGTCGGGTCGTAGCCCCATCGAAACCTCGGGTTCAGGCAGTCCGGCCTTGATAAAATCCCAGGTCCAAGCCGGTTTATTCCAAATTTGAGGAATAAATTTAATTGCTTCCTTGAAGTTCACGGTGTATGGAACGCTGCGTCGCATGGTATATGGCAAATCCCGTGGCCGGGCAATGGTCGGGGTATCGACGGTGAGGATAAGTCCGCTCACGCCCGCTTTTTTCACACGCTCGATGATAGGAGCTGACGCGTCGCGCCCACCGATATAATACAATTGGTAAAAAACCGGTCCGGTAGCCGCTTCCATGATCTTTTCGATGGGTGTACCCGTTACCCCGCTTACAAATTGGATGGTACCCGCCTTACCGGCAGCACGTGCCACCCCCGCTTCGCCATCTATATGGCCTGTTGCCAGGAACCCAACCGACGAGACAATTGCCGGCATCGATATCTTGTGCCCCAATACCGTGGTACTGATATCGTATTCCGGATGGAATACCGCATTACGCGGGCGGAACCGTACCGCCTCAAACGCCTTTACATTATCCTCGGCCGTGACATTGGAACCGCTACCGGCCTCGAACATTTGGTAGATACCGGCAGGAACCCGCTTCTTTGCGAAATAACGAGCATCCTCCACAGACAGAATTTTTGATGATATATTTTTCATTATAGCCTCCTTTTATTTTAGTGAACTGTTGATATAACAATAATTTTCACAAATAACTAATAATCAAATACATGATTACTATCGGATGACTTTCGACTTGCGGTTAATGGCTCTACCTCAATAAAAAATGCCCGGAGTTTTGGAATTCCGGGCAGGAGCGTTTCTGCCGGCGACTCGAATAGACTCGGACAGCATTGATATCCGTTGTTTGGCAGGGGAACGCTGTTCGCCAGGGCTGGCTTTTTTTTACCGATATTGTTTGCTATTTTTGATATATCGCAATCACGCCGGAAAGGTCATCAAGAGAAAGATATGTTGCTCCTGACAATGAAACCGGGAGCTTTAAGTATGCGGCTAGAGGGAAAATCAGATGAAATACGTATTAGAAAAAGCAGTTCGGGGCACCATCGGTGAGCAAAAATTTAAAACTTCCATCCAGTGGCGAAATGGTACGCTCATCACCGATGAACCCGAGAAATTGGGCGGGAAAGACATCGGCCCCGACCCGCATTCCCTTCTGTTGTCTTCGCTGGTAGCATGTACGCTGGCGACATTGCGCATGTATATCGACCACAAGAAACTGGCGATTCCCGAAATTACCATCGAGGCCAATATGGCGCACCGGATCAACGCTTCTACCGGAGAAATCACCACCCATATTGATAAGACCATCTCCTATGGAAGCACAACGGTGGATCCCGAACGGAAAGCACGGCTCCTCGAAATCGCCGAGCGCTGTCCCATTTCCAAAATACTCAAAGGAAATATCACGATCGCCACGACACAAATTTAACCCCCCGCATCAGAAGCATTGCTCCATTAGCGGCAGTTTTACGATTTGCGGATGGAGTATACGGGCAGGTTCCAGTGGAAACGGAGTGCCAGCATCCGCACACCGAAACAGACAATCAATGCGACAATAGAAATCCAGTCGGTCGTTAGCCAATCGAAGTAATAGCCTAAAACGACAATGCCGGCCCCTACAAGTGCGGCTGAAGCATAAATTTCTCTTTCCAATATTATGGGGACCCGGTTAAGGAGCACATCACGCAGTACCCCGCCCCCAACGGCTGTAACCACCCCCAAAAGGAGGGCTACCTCTGCGTTGTGGCCGAAAGCGAGGCTTTTCTGTGCGCCGGTGACGGCAAATAGCGATAAACCAAGGGCATCAAAAAATAAAACGGGCCGGTTAAGTCGCCTCACAAACGGATATAGGCCGATTGTGGCACCGGCAGCACACATTGCAGCTACCAAATAGCGCCAATTGGTCAGACCCGCCGGAGGTATGGCCCCGATGCACAGATCGCGGATAACCCCACCGCCACAGGCAACCGTGAATGCGATAGCACAAATCCCGAACAGGTCGAGACCCCGCTGCCTTGCCGCCGTCGCCCCGCTTATCGCAAATGCAAAGGTGCCAGCCAAATCGAGCAGATAATATAGTGTATGTAACCTCTCCATCTTACGTTATATCGGCCGGACCCGATGGCTTCCACAATATGGTCTAGCGTACGAAGCCGGGCAACCGACGGAAGTAAAGATACGAAAACGCACAAGAGTGTGCGGTGCAGACCTGACGGTATTTAGTATCCACATTTCGCGTTATCGCGAAATATCGCAACCGATATGCGGTACATCTCTATATAATAATCTCATTTTCAATAAAATAATTCATTGGCACATCGCTTGTCTACAGCCTATCATTGTTTATTTTTTAACTATTTAACTATTTAACGATGAATGAGTATCTATTAGTGATCCACCGGGATCTGACCAGCGATCAACCTCGCCCCACCGCAGAGCAAATGAAATCAGCATTGAAGCCTTACCAGCATTGGGTTGCCACCATTGCAGACCAGAATAAGTTGGTGGCCCCACCAAAACGGTGGGACACCGACGGTAGGGTTATACAGGCAAAAGCCGACGGATTGGCAATCAGTGAAGGGCCGCTCGCAACGGGCGACCGTTCTATCGGTGGGCTTTTCTTAGTGAAGGCAGACAACTACGAAGACGCTGTCGAGCTCGCCAAAGCCTGTCCGATTATCCAGTATGGTGCCGTCGTTGAAGTCCGGATGGCCGTACCCACGGCATAGGCGCCCAAGCCCCCGCCGCATTTGAAAGGCGGGGGTCCTTAAGCTGAAAGCATAACGTAACAAGAACCAATAAATACAAGAACATGAACAATTTATCAAGATCAAACCGCACAGAAATTGCGGATTATGCAACAGACCCGCTCCTGAGCCGGGAGACCAGGACCTTTCTAACGGCGTTGAATACCGCCGGCGGTGCCCCTATTGAAACCCTCACGAAAGAGGCTGCCCGCCAAGTGCTGGCGGATGCGCAGGCAGCGGTTCCTGTAGACCTTTCGGGAATCTCCATTACAGAAAAAACCATCATCAGCGAGGGTTACAAAGTGAAAATCCACGTGGTGCGGCCCCAGGGCACCGAAGGCAGGTTGCCCGCCTTCATCTTCATCCACGGGGGCGGCTGGATCCTCGGCGATTTCCCGACCCACAAACGGCTGGTACGAGACCTGGTGGTCCAATCGGGCTGTGTGGCGGTGTTTGTGAACTACACCCCCTCGCCGGAAGCGCATTACCCACAGGCTGTCAATGAAATCTATGCAGTGACCAAATGGGTTGCAGCCAATGGTGATGAAATCGGTGTGGATGGCAGCAACATCGCCGTCGTGGGAAACAGTGTCGGCGGCAACATGACCGCCGTGACCGGCCTGAAAGCACTGGAAAAGGGAGGCCCCAAGCTCAAACTACTGGTCATGATGTGGCCCATTGTAGATGCCGACTTCGAGACAACCTCCTACCAACAGTTCGGTAAAGACAGGTTTCTCACCGCCTCCATGATGAAATGGATGTATGACCAATACACCACCGACCCCGATGAGCGCAAGGAGATATTCGCATCGCCGTTGCAGGCCACGATAGCGCAGTTGAAGGACTTGCCGCCAACACTGATCCAGGTAGCTGAAAACGATATTCTACGCGATGAGGGCGAAGCATTCGGCAGGAAGCTGGATGAAGCCGGTGTGGCGGTTACCACCATCCGGTATAACGGTATGATCCACGATTTCGGCCTACTGAACGGATTAGCTACACTTCCTGCGGTCAAATCGCTTATCGCCCACGCAGCCGCAGCACTTCGCAGCCGGTTAGGTTAAATAAATAAGCAACTCATAAGTAAATTCTTATCCACTAAATAATTCACTAAAAATTTAACTGTTATGACTACATTACATCAATTTGCATTGTGTGCCGTAATCGCACCGATTACCTTATTTTCCTCGGGTGTCCACCCCAAAAACAGACCGGCACTGAATGGCGTCAAAAACGTGGTCCTTGTACATGGCGCGTTTGCCGATGGCACCAGTTGGGCCGCGGTCATTTCCCGGCTACAGGAGAAAGGCTACCATGTGGCTGCCGTACAAAACCCACTCACCTCGCTTGAAGACGATGTGGCGGCTACCAAGCGCGCTATTGCCCTCATGGACGGCCCCGTATTGCTGGTGGGCCATTCCTGGGCAGGGATGGTCATCAGCGCCGCAGGCAACGACGCGAAAGTAGCCGGACTGGTGTATGTGGCTGCACTGATACCAGACGAAGGCCAGTCGGTGGTCGATGTGAACGCCCCCTTCCCTCCGGGGCCGGGTGGAGCAGAATTCCGTCCCGATGCCGAAGGTTTCCTGTCCATGACCGCCAAGGGCATCCATGAAGACTTCGCCCAGGACCTGCCGGAAGCCCAACGGAATGTACTGGTGGCCACCCAAACACCGTGGGCTGCCGCCGCTACCGTACAGCCCGTACACAATGTGGCTTGGAAAACCAAGCCCTCATGGTGTATCGTGGCCACAGAAGACCGGATGATCAATCCCGACCTGGAACGGGCCACAGCAAAAATGATCAATGCTACCACCATCGAGCTGGAAAGCAGCCATGTACCCATGGTATCGCAGCCCGATGCAGTTGCTAACTTCATCGATCAGGCAGCCAATCGGTTAAGCGCAAATTAGGCTCCATTTGAATGATATGGCGGCATCCTAGGAGATAGCCGCCATTTTTATGCTTTTATGGTTCCATTAAACATATTGGGCCTTCGATACGCCCAATTTTTTCATCTTCGAATGCAGTGTTGTGGCCGGTATCCCCAGGATGTCTGCTGCCCCGCCGCTGCCGGAAATCCGGCCATTGCACTTTTTCAATACCTTGATGATATACGAGGCTTCCATTTCCTGAAGTGCCCTGGGATAGCCATCGCCATCGTCTCCCACCCTGTCGCCGGCAACGGGCAGGGGCACCTCACTGATGGTGTCACCTTCGGTCAGCAATACGCTGCGCTCCATCAGGTGCTCCAGTTCCCTGACGTTCCCCGGCCACGTGTACCGCTTCAATGCGTTGATTACTTCCGGCGTCAAATCCATCTGCCCCTTACCGCTGCTGCGGGTGTAGCGTGCTACGAAATAACGGGCCAGTGGTTCTACATCCTGCAACCGGTTTCGTAAAGGTGGCAACACAATGGGGAACACATTCAATCGGTAATACAAGTCGGAACGGAACCGTCCTGCATTTACTTCTTCTTCCAGCTTGCGGTTTGTGGCTGCAATAATCCGCACATTTACCTTAATGGTGGTCTTCCCGCCTACTCGCTCAAACTCACGTTCCTGTATAACCCTCAGTAACTTAACCTGTGTCTCCAAAGGCATTTCACCGATTTCATCGAGAAAAAGCGTGCTATCATCCGCTAACTCAAATTTCCCTATCCGGCGATCAACAGCGCCGGTAAATGCCCCGCGCTCATGACCGAACAGTTCACTTTCAATCAGATTTGCCGGCAATGCCGCGCAGTTGACTTTTACCATCAGTTTATCTTTGCGCGGCGACGTGTTATGGACGGCCCGGGCAATCAACTCCTTGCCGGTACCCGTTTCACCCAACAGCAAAACCGTGGAGTTGGTATGCGCCACCAATGACATCAGGTGATAAACCTCTTGCATCTCCTCGCCGCTGCCGATGATTTCAGAGAAATTATAAATGGTCTTGATCTGCTCTTTGAGGTGATCATTTTCGATTTCGAGCATTTGTTTATAATGGAGCAGCTTCTCGTTGGCTAGGATATTTGATACAGCCACCGCCAGCTGCGAACAGATTGCCCGCAATAGATTGGGTTTGGTAATCAGCACCTCGTGGCGATCGATATGGAAAAAAGCTATCCCTACCACGGCACCACCGGCCCGCAAAGCAATGCTCAAAATCTGCCGAAGGCCGAGATGTTTCCAGAAACCCACATACGCCGGCATATCCAGCTCAGCCGCAAGTTCGTCCACACCCAATACAACAGGTTCATCTGACGCGACGATACGGCGGAAAACGGGATCGCTGACCCGGTATTTGGCTTTACTGATCCGTTCAAAATCGGGGTCACGTACGATCGCTTCGCCCAGGTCTGTCATGAAATCACTATACGTGCGCCCGTCGTCGTCCACCTTTAAAATCCCGAATTCCTCGATGGCGAACAGCACCTTGAGCTTCGCGCTAACCAACCGCAGTAGATCGCTCCGGTTTCTCATCCGGGCAATTTCATCGCTAAGTACTAATAACTTTGATTTTTCTTCCTGCCGCCTGATGATTTCTTCATTGGCGAGGATATTGGAGATGGCGATAGACAGCTGGGCACATATCCCTTCCAGCAGTGCGGTGTTAATGGCGTTGGTGATTACCCACAGTACGCCGAGCTCTTTTTCGCCGGCCCTGAGCGGCGTACCCACCATCTTTTCGAACCCCGGCTTATTATAGCCCACTTGTTTCCAGAATTCCACGTAGTAGTCGTCTGTCCCGCGGTGTATCTCTTCGGCAAAGTCGATGACCACCGGTATATTCCCGGCCATTACCCTTCCGGTAATTCCATCTGTCGTTGTTATCTTCTTATTAAGCAGCGTTTTAAATAAAGGACTACCGATATAGTATGCGTCTTTATCGTGCAGAAAGGGGGTTAAAGTCACCCCGTCGCTGCTCACTATCCGGATAAAATAGGCCTTTATCTGGCTTAATTTCTTCAGCGACAGGTACACGACGTCAGCCAGTTCGTCTTTGGTTCTCACCGCGGCGATGCTGTTACTGAAATTCAGCAAAAACGACTTGTCCCACTCCTTTTCTTTGATTTCTTCATTCCTGATAATATTGGAAACAGCCGCCGCAAGCAGGGGCGACACCGCATTTATGATGTGCTGGAAGGGCACCGTGAAGCCATCGGGGATATCCGAAGCCAGGTGCAGGAATGCCATCACGCTTCCATCGCGCGTTAGGGGGGTCACCAACAGCGATGCGGTCGCCGCATGGTAGCTTTTCTTGGGCAATAGAGAATTGATGGGATCACGCGTCGATTCATCCGTTTTGAGTAAAAATGCTTCTTCGGCCCCTAACAATCGTGTGATCAAGGGATTATCGGATGAAAACGGTTTAGGCGGGACTGGTTCGTTACCGGATGTTAAAAACGGGGTAATGGTGTGATGATGTTCGTCTATCAAGGCAATACCCATGTGGGTAAATGCTAACAGGCGGCTTATCTTAGTTGAAAAAAAGGCCAACAGATCGTCACGCGCCCGTACCTGGGTTATGGCTTTACTCAAATCGAGTAAAATCTGTTTTTCGCCTTCGAGAGCCTTTACCTCGTCCCTGAGCCGCTCGATCCGACCCGGGTCGGTCCCCTTGGCTATATGAGCACGTTCTTTCCGCACTACATTTACGGGCCTTTCCATTTCCGTTCAATGAGTATTATTTTGCAAGACGTTAGGAACACGCGATGGCACTTAACGCCATTTAGATGCTATAACTGATTCAAAGTTAGCAATTTGTTATTACGTTACACTATGGTGTCTGATTTTTTTCGCTTTGACACCGTTTGATTTACGGTTGCATCTCCGCCGCGCTTACCTGCTTGGAAAACCATGCGCACTGTGTTAAAAAGGTCGGCCAAGGCCCCTGCAATGGACTATCATCAACCGAACATGCCCACCTGATAGGTCCCCGGCGTATTCTCAAACGCGATATTGAAGCGGTTCCATGTGTTGATGGTTGTGATTGCCAAGGTCAGATCGATGACCTCTTCGTCTGTGAATTCGGCAGCTATAAGGAGATAAACAGACTCGGTAACCTCCACCGCGGTAATCGCTTCGGCCCATTCCAACGCCGCGCGCTCCCGGGAGGTATAATAAGGGGCTTCCCGCCAGGCACTGAGACCGTATAACCGCTGCTCGGTCTCGCCCATCGCACGTAATTCTTTCGCGTGCATATCTAGGCAGTAAGCGCAGGCGTTCAACTGAGAGACCCGGAAATCCACCAGCTCCAACAACTGTTTCTCAATGCTGGATTTCTTGAGGTACGCCCCGATATGATACAGCGGAGTCAATGCTTTTTTTCCTTTTTCAAATACGTTAATTTTAGTTTTCATGATTCCTTTCTTTTATAAATTTTATTCTTGTTCACGCAGTTTACAGTGTGCGGATATCTTATCATTACCTCACCCACTTCAGGTAGATGGAAAGCGGCATGAGTGAAAACGCGAGAAGCATTACCAGTGAAAACATGCGTCCCGTCCACCGGATGAGTCCGATATATTTACTATGGTCAATGCCCAAGCTTTGGAATGCGCTTGAAAATCCGTGCAACAAATGCCAATACAATGAGGCGGCACCCACCAGATATATCGCTACTTCGATCGGATTGCTGAATTTTTGAAGCATCATTGCGTAAAGTGGAAGTTCCTCCCCATAGCGGAATTGATGCACCCGGTTGGGTATCCAGAAATTGGAAGTATGTACCACAAGGAACAGTAATATGAGGGTTCCTAATAGGGTCATACTCCGGCTATACCACGTGCTTCGGCGGGGCGCGTGTACCACCGCGTAGCGAATGGGCCGTGCCGCACGATTGGATCGCCACAACAGCAGGCCCTGTACGATGTGCCACAAGATACCGACTACCAGTACCACTTCAATGGCACGGATTACGGGGTTTGTGGCCATGATGTGCGCACCCTTCGTAAACGTCTCACCGTTATCGTTGATAAAGATGAGTGCATTGATGCTCGCATGCACCACCAGGAAACTGATAAGAAACAATCCGGTCAAAGCCATCGTCATTTTCTTACCGATGGAACTAGTCATGATGCCGTATAACCCGCCCATGTCAATCATTCATTTGCCGTAGCGGCTGTTCCACCATTCGGATGCTATCATTGAGGAATTCGCTGCCGAATGTCGTGCAATCGCTTTCCGCTTTCATATTGCCGTGCTGGATAATGCCGTCCAATAAATAGTGGACCATCATTCCGAACATACTTCTGTAAACCATGTCGACTCGTTTCATTGCTAAATATTAAATACCCATAATGTGCTGCCTTCATTTCCCGGCGTAACTGATCGGTTTTCATGGCAAGTCCATGCCGACGTAGGATTTATACGTGTACGAACGGGTGGAAAGTACACGCCCTTTACAGCCGCCTCCGGGAGCTGACACCCGTCATCTTCGTTACGAAGCCAGTTGGGATGTATTAAGAAACATTTTCCAATTTTCGTTGAGTAATCAACCAATCCGTTACCCTTTTGTTGCCCACATGCGCAAAACCGCGGGGCAAGAGCGTGGCTTCCGTGAGTAAAGCGCCGAAATAGCGGGCCCACGGATCGCCAACAACCTCCCGCTGATCGCCGGTAGCGTCCAGATACAGTTGGATTAATTCAGGCAGCGGGAAACGGTCGGGCCCGGCGATTTCCACCGTACCGTTAACAGGCCGTTCGAGCGTTACCTCCGTGAGGGCCGCCGCCACATCGTCTGAGGCAATCGGTTGGACCAATGCGGTAGGCACCCGCACTGTTCCCTCTTCCGAGGCCGACTTGACAATACCCCCCAGGAATTCAAAGAATTGAGTGGAATGCACAATCGTATATGGCATACCCGATTCGCGGATAAGCTTTTCCTGTGCGATTTTAGCCCGGAAATAGCCGCTTTCCGACAGCAACTCGGTGCCCACAACGGATAGCGCCACATGGTGGCCTACCCCGGTGGCACGCTCTGCCGCCAACAGGTTCCGGCTTGAAGTCTCAAAAAATTCGAGTACTGCCCGGTCTTCGAAAGAAGGGGAGTTTGATACATCGACGACAACCTGCGCATTTTCCAGCGCTTGTGTTAGCCCTTCACCCGTGATGGTGTCTACCCCTGTCGCCGGCGATGCGGCGAACACTTCGTGGCCAAGTACGCGCAGGTTGTGCACTAATTTACTTCCAATGAGGCCCGTGCCTCCAATTACAACAATTTTCATCAGAATATGTTTAAATCATTTATTTGTTTATCAATCA
>NZ_JAMXAY010000100.1 GCF_025460835.1 Parapedobacter soli
ATTAGTAGGCAGTCGCTGGGGGTCAGCTTGCTCCGCAATATCCAGGAATTGGAAAAACTGGTTGAATGGAGGGGTAAACCGGAGAAAATTAGGTCTGATAACGGCCCTGAATTTATATCGGAAAAAATGAGGGAATGGTGTACTGAAAATGGGATTGATTGGGAATTCATCCAACCGGGTAAGCCTACCCAGAATAGTCTGATTGAACGCTTTAACCGGACTTTCCGCCAAGACGTGCTGGACAGCTATATGTTCGAACGACTTTCAGACGTCAGGAAATACGCAAACGCTTGGGCATGGATGTACAACAATCAGAGGCCACATTCTTCCTTAGGGCAATTAACACCTACGGAATTCCTGTTGAAATATGGAAAACTCTCCGAGTTTCCCACATTCCAACAGGACAACAACAACAATTCTGATTGGAATTCTTTAGTTTTGGGTGTAGCTAGCTAAGGGAAGATTACAACAGTACAACAAAATGGATTTTGACAAACTAATATTTTCGGTTGCTTACAATATGACAGGCGACTATGAAACAACCAAAGATGTTGTTCAGGATATCAATTTGAAATTCTTGGAAAACCCCATACCCGAAACCATTGCCGACAAAAGAAATTACATTATCAGAACAACGATTAACCATTGTCTAAATCTGAAAAAACGAGAGCAACGACTGCAATACAAAGGACTTTGGCTACCCGAACCGTTTGTATCAATCGGGGACAACACAAATCCACTTTCAAAATTTGAAGCACAAAATTTACTTTCCTACGAGTTGGCTTTTCTAATGGAGCAACTTTCGCCAACCGAAAGAGCCGTTTTTGTCTTACGAGAAGCGTTTGATTTTAGCCACAAGGAAATTTCGGAAGCGATAAATATTTCTGCCGACAATTCAAGACAGCTTTTCAGTCGGGCGAAAGGAAAAGTTGCAGACATCAAACACGAATCCGTTGCAAACACAGCTTCTTTGGAAATTGCGAAAAACTTCGTTTCGCTCATCAGTCAAGGAAATATGGAAGCGTTGATAGCTTTGTTTAATGACGAAATTTCTTTGCTTGGAGACGGTGGCGGCAAAGCACCTGCACTTGCAAAACCACTTTTCGGAAAAGAACAAATTGCCCAATTCTTCCTCAAACTTATTCACAACACAACCCTTTTACCCGAATTTTCTCTTACCGAAATTTTATCGCAACCTGCCGTTGTTATTCAACTCAATGGGGAAATAATTTGTGTGCAGGTTTTGTCGCTTAACGAAAATAAAATCTCACAGATTTTTGCGGTTTTAAATCCTGATAAACTCAATGCTTTTAAAAAAAGTTTGAAAGTTTTGTCACATAGTTGACAACAAGTTTGTTTTAGTCCTGTAATAAATTAAAACACAGGAATATGGACAATACACAAGCATTTCTACCGCCAATAGAAAAGCCCAAAGGCTTAATGATGAAATTGGTTTACTACCTTACCAAAAGGCAACTTGGAAAGGTTATCACACCTGTAAAGGTATTTTCGGCAAGGTTGCCCATGGCCTTTGGAATGATGGGAACAAAAGTTTATCAGTTGGACAAAAAATTAGTGATACCGAAAGAACTGATTTTTCTAATCCGACATCAGGTTGACCGAATGAATGTCTGCGATTTTTGTATGGACATTGGCAGATACAATGCAATGAAAGAACTGATGAACGAAGAAAAATTTAACGCCATAAACGAGTATAATGCAAGTCCACTTTTTAGCGATGCTGAAAGGGCTGCATTGGATTACGCAACGGAACTCACGAAAGAGAAAAAAGTTAATCCACAAACTTTTTCAAGAATGGCAAAATACTATTCCGAGCGGGAAATTTGTGAAATCGTTTACCTCATTTCCAGCGAACACCTATCCAACATAACCAACATTGGATTAAACATACATTCTGATATGTTTTGCGATATCAGCAAAAGAAAAGTAGTTCAAAGCCGATAATAATGAAAATAAGAACCGACAAGAAAAGTAATGCCGCAACGAAAAAGTCACGACACAAGGGTAAAAGTATTGGGACAAGAAAAAGGGCTTAAAGCCCTTTTCCATAATACTGATAGAAATATCTCCCGTCTTGTTCGTCCATTTTTTGATAAGGTTTTCTTTTAGGGTATCCAAAAATTTGGTTTTATTAATTTTTCGGGATTTGAGTTCCGTGAACATATGGTAGAAATCTCCTAAATCAACAGTATAAGTGCTTCGCTTGGGTCTGTGATTACCTTTGCCAGTCTGCTACTTCATCTACTACCGCAATGGCTTCAATTTCAATAAGCGCATCAGGAGAAAATAGGGATGACACTTCAAAAATAGTATCCGCTGGATAAGGAGCGGTAAAATATTTGCCCCTCAATTCTACAATCTTCTCGAAGTTCCCCATGTCTCGGAGCATGATGGTGACCTTAACAACATTCTTCAAACTCGAACCTCCGGCTTTCAATACCTCGTCCAAATTTTCAAAAGCCTTTTTTGCCTGGGCATCAAAGTCACCTATGCCTATCAGCTTCCCATTATCCCCGATAGCGGTCTGCCCCGAAATAAACAACAAGTCGCCAACTCGATGCCCCTGTGCCAAACGGAACGGTTCATAAGTGTCCGGCGTAATTTTAATCTGTGAAATTTTCATTTTTTCTTTATTTAACGTTTGAGATGTGTTCGTTTGTGCGAACGTTTTTCCTGTGATGACACATAGCGAAAACAATGCGCCGATAACCAATAGCCTGCTCATTTTCATTGTTCCCTGTCTAATTATTTTCAAGGTTTAATTCTTTGATAATTTTCCGTGTATGGCTGAGGGTTGCTTCCGGCCATAACATATCACGGTGAAAAGGAATTAACGGTAAACCATTCAACGTTTTTACTACCCAATGAGAGTCCGCTAAAGCTGCTCTACCGATGGAAAGTAAGTCAGCGTGATTGTTGTTCAGAGCCGTTTCAGCCTTATCGAGATGGTGAAACCCGCCGTTGGCTATCACAGGGACACCAGTTGTATCACGGATAACCGACGCCAAGGATATTCCCTCCCCGAAAAAGCTATCCCTTTCCCATTCTCCCGTCTGCACCGCTACATGGACAAAGTCGGGTTGGCTCTTCTTTATTTCTTTTGCAAGTTCTCTGGCGGTTTCGATACCGTCTGCCCAACGGTAAGTGAGGTTGTTTACTTTTCCCTCCGAGACCCGCAAACCGACAATAAAATTCGATGGTACTGAAGACTTTATGTCCGCGATAATTTCAGCAATTACACGAAAGCGGTTTTCTATCGTACCACCGTATCGGTCTTTTCGGAGGTTCAGTTCCGGTGTAAGGAACTGGTCTAACAGATAACCATTCGCACCGTGAATTTCTATACCATCAAAGCCCGCTTTATGAGCATTTATTGCACTGTCAATAAAGCCCTGTTGCATTCTTTGAATATCCGTCAAGTCCATTTCTTTCGGAACCGGGAAACTTCCCTCTCCACCGTATGCAACGGCTTTTGTTCCTACAGGTTGAAGTGCAGAAGGAGCTAAAGTGTTTTCGCTACATTGCGATAACGCACCTCCGTGCATTAACTGTGCGAATATCAAGGAAGGCGAACGATGGACAGCACGGGTTACTTTTGCCCACGATCTGCGTTGGTCAGCGTTAATAATTGCGGGCTGATTATTGTAACTTTGGCTACCGTAAATATCGGTATAGATACCCTCGGTAATGATAACGGCGAACCCACCGTTGGCGAAAGCGGAATAGTAATCCACCATTTCATCGGTGGTCAAACCGTCTGCCGTAGCACTGACACGCGACATTGGAGCAACTACGGCTCGGTTAATCAAATCTCTTTGCCAAATATTGGCTTTCTGGAAAATAGGGTGATGTTTCATTGCTTCTTAAATTTTATGAAGCAAAATTCCCAGTTATTGGTTTAGAAAAAATTGACGTAGGTCAAGAGGATTTATATTTTTTTCGCACCCTGCTTAAAAACTCTGCTGACACCCCTAAATATGATGCTATTAAATATTGGGGAACTTTGGATGCGATGTTTGGATAGGTTTCTAAAAAATCATAGTATCGGCTTTCTGCGTCGCACATATTATTATAGATAATCCTCTTTTGAAGTGTCCCCAAATAGCTTTCCAATATTATCCGAAAGTACCGCTCCAAATAGGGAAGTTCTGTCAGTAGCTTTTGAAAGGAATAATAGCTGATTTGTAAAACGGTTGTTTTCTCTATGGCTTGTATGTTGTATATGGATGGTTTCTGCTTGGAAAAACTATCTAGGTCGGAAGCCCACCAATCGTCAATAGCAAAAAAGAGGATTTCCTCATTCCCGTTTTCAGCGTTGATATAAAAGGCTTTTAACGCGCCCGAAACGACATAACTATCGTAACGACAGGTATCGCCGTTACGTAAGAGATAGTCACCCTTTTCCAGTGTTTTCTCCGTCCAAAAACGCTCGAAAGTCGAAATTTCCTCTTGGCTAAGGTTTATGTGTTTCGAGATGTTTTTCAACAAAGCGTTTTCAACCATAGCATTTTTTTCCTCAATTGGGATTTTGCAAATTTACAAAACCAATCCTTTCACTTCACGATCTCCTTCTTTTCTTTATTCGTTTGGCAAACTGCTCTTCTTCGCAACCCTCGCCCTGTGCATCGGGTAACAGGCTGAACTGTAAGCTTCCTCAATTTTTCCCTTATTTACCCAAAGAAGAAACCTATCATCTTTATCTTTCGTATACCCTATGATTAAATCTCCAATGAAATCCATGTGCTCGTTAAAGCACGACTCATGCTCAATTTGATTAAAGACGGTTTTCGTTAGCCGTTTGTTGCCTATGACAACCTCTCTAACAGTCACATTCAATTGCGTCAATTTATATCATTTATTGGTTGTTTGGAACAATAAAGATATATAACTTATGTGGAATATTTCTTCTTTTGGCTTACCGCCTTTATCCCGACATTTATAGAAATTTTTGAGTATGCCGAAAAAAATTATATCCGGAGAATTAGCGAGCTTAAATCCAAAAGATTTTACTTTGGAGGAAGTTTTAGATATTATAGGACAACTCATTGACCTTGCATCAGATGAAGGGAACCGTGCTTTCCTTGATAAAGTCTTTTTATTATCGGAAGCGATAGATATTGATCGATTGGACAACCCTCACCAAATGCACTATCACTATTTTTTGGCCAATGCTTGGGCTACAAAACGACACTTCAATAGATTTGAAACCGAAGAAAGCTGGGACTACGATCAGGAAGAACTTACCAAAGAACTTTACCACCTACGAAAATGTATATCCATACCTGGATTCAAGGACACTATAAAGGAATTTAAATACGAGGTTTACACCAATTTAGGCAACCATTTTTCCCATGTCGGCAGATTTGTAGAAGCACATGAGTATTGGAAAATAGCGTTGAAAGTGACCCCGGATTTTCCAATGGCACTGGGAAATCTGGGGCATGTACTATATGGCTATGCCGGATGCCTATACGACGACTCACATCGAAATATCTTCATGTACCATTCGCACAAGTCACTCAAAAGCGCATTAATATGGAAAGACCATATCTATCCAGCAGCATACAGTTCGTTCTTACGACTTTATCAACTTATTCGTACCCACTGGCCAACAGAATACCTAGACAGAGAGCACTCCTTTGACTATGATTTGGGTACGGATAAAAGACTAGCCAATTACCGAAAATGGTGTCTAGATAAAACCTTATATATTAATCCCCTTAATGACCTCGCACCTTACAACATCGCCTGCCAAGATATTCTGCATTTGCCGAGTATGGCAGTTACACCAGACGACGTCAAATAAAAGCAATATTTTTACTCCACCCTACGAGCTACAGACTTAAATGGCTTCCAAAGAAATAATATGCAGAAAAAACTAAGAGACGTTTTAACCCGGATTATGCATTAGAATAAATGAGTTTAGGGGGTAGC
>NZ_JAMXAY010000101.1 GCF_025460835.1 Parapedobacter soli
TTCCTTTCCCCGGTTGCGGGGTATGGGTTGCGGTTGCAGGGATGGCGGGAAAAGAAAATGAAAATAAATTTTGCAAGTCCGGAAAAGGTTTTTACCTTTGCAGTCCCAAACGGAAACCCGCTCTGCGGGCGAGGTTAGCGCGAGGCTGGCCGGGCATCCGGAAAGGGGCGGACAGCAGCGGTACAGGGGGTCGGACCCCCGGCACGGCACAGCGGCCGAAGCGTGAGCGGAGGCACAGAAGTTCTTCAAAGATATTGATATTCATGTAGCGTAACGAGTAGTCTGTGGAAGACGAAAGTTAAAAACAGACCTAAGTCAATCCAGGTGACAGACATTACAACAGAGATTGATTCCGAGTTAATCGGGTCAGATCGAACAAACATTTTTACAATGGAGAGTTTGATCCTGGCTCAGGATGAACGCTAGCGGCAGGCCTAATACATGCAAGTCGAACGGGATCCGAGGGTAGCTTGCTACCCGAGGTGAGAGTGGCGCACGGGTGCGTAACGCGTGAGCAACCTGCCCGTCCCAGGGGGATAGCCCCTCGAAAGAGGGATTAACACCGCATGACGTTGAGATGTGGCATCACATCACAACCAAATATTCATAGGGGACGGATGGGCTCGCGTGGCATTAGCTTGTTGGTAAGGTAACGGCTTACCAAGGCAACGATGCCTAGGGGCTCTGAGAGGAGAATCCCCCACACTGGTACTGAGACACGGACCAGACTCCTACGGGAGGCAGCAGTAAGGAATATTGGTCAATGGGCGAAAGCCTGAACCAGCCATGCCGCGTGCAGGAAGACGGCCCTATGGGTTGTAAACTGCTTTTGCACGGGAACAACCCCCCCGACGTGTCGGGGGCTGAGCGTACCGTGAGAATAAGGATCGGCTAACTCCGTGCCAGCAGCCGCGGTAATACGGAGGATCCAAGCGTTATCCGGATTTATTGGGTTTAAAGGGTGCGTAGGCGGCGCGCTAAGTCAGTGGTGAAAGACGGTGGCTCAACCATCGCAGTGCCGTTGATACTGGCGCGCTTGAATGCGGATGAGGTAGGCGGAATGTGGCAAGTAGCGGTGAAATGCATAGATATGCCACAGAACACCGATTGCGAAGGCAGCTTACCAAGGCGCAATTGACGCTGAGGCACGAAAGCGTGGGGATCAAACAGGATTAGATACCCTGGTAGTCCACGCCCTAAACGATGATGACTCGATGTTCGCGATACACGGCGAGCGTCCAAGCGAAAGCGTTAAGTCATCCACCTGGGGAGTACGCCCGCAAGGGTGAAACTCAAAGGAATTGACGGGGGCCCGCACAAGCGGAGGAGCATGTGGTTTAATTCGATGATACGCGAGGAACCTTACCCGGGCTTGAAAGTTAGTGAATTATCCAGAGATGGATAAGTCCTTCGGGACACGAAACTAGGTGCTGCATGGCTGTCGTCAGCTCGTGCCGTGAGGTGTTGGGTTAAGTCCCGCAACGAGCGCAACCCCTATGGATAGTTGCCAGCATGTAACGGTGGGGACTCTATCCAGACTGCCTGTGCAAACAGTGAGGAAGGAGGGGACGACGTCAAGTCATCATGGCCCTTACGTCCGGGGCTACACACGTGCTACAATGGGCGGTACAGCGGGCAGCCACCTGGCAACAGGGAGCAAATCCCGCAAAGCCGTTCACAGTTCGGATCGGGGCCTGCAACTCGGCCCCGTGAAGTTGGATTCGCTAGTAATCGCGTATCAGCAATGACGCGGTGAATACGTTCCCGGGCCTTGTACACACCGCCCGTCAAGCCATGAAAGCCGGGGGTGCCTGAAGCATGTTGCCGAAAGGGGCGTGTCAGGGCAAAACTGGTGATTGGGGCTAAGTCGTAACAAGGTAGCCGTACCGGAAGGTGCGGCTGGAATACCTCCTTTCTAGGGCACCGGATTGGTGCTCGTTGCGCACATGATAATCAATGAATCTGGATCAGAAAAAAAAGAATAGGACACCGTTCCCTTACAGCGGTATCCGACAGGCGTGAATGAAAGCTAGTCCCGTAGCTCAGTTGGTTAGAGCACTACACTGATAATGTAGGGGTCAGCAGTTCAAGTCTGCTCGGGACTACCAGGAGAGATGTGAGACATTAGATATGAGATGTGAGATCAGGCAGGGTCTCAAATCTAACATCTCAAATCTCATATCTGTAAAAGGGGAATTAGCTCAGCTGGCTAGAGCATCCCGACCTTGGGTCGGGAGGGCCAACGGGAGCGATTCGCCGGACAGATTGGGGAATTAGCTCAGCTGGCTAGAGCACCTGCCTTGCACGCAGGGGGTCAACGGTTCGAATCCGTTATTCTCCACATTTTATCGCATACCGCGAGGGTCTGCGTATTGACAGGGTTTGATTTACGAGGAAATTGGCCATTAGGGGCCAGAGCATCCCGATTTGACATCGGGAGTGGTCAACGGTTCGAATCCGTTATTCTCCACNGGTCAACGGTTCGAATCCGTTATTCTCCACATTTTATCGCATACCGCGAGGGTCTGCGTATTGACAGGGTTTGATTTACGAGGAAATTGGCCATTAGGGGCCAGAGCATCCCGATTTGACATCGGGAGTGGTCAACGGTTCGAATCCGTTATTCTCCACGCTTAGACAAGAGACAAAAGACATGAGATCTGAGACGATTGCGTCCCGCATCTGATATCCGGTGTCTCACATCTAAAAAGTTCTTTGACATATTGGAAGAAAACAAGAAGAGAGAGAAAGAGAAGGCAACAGTGGCAATCCCGCCCCGGCGGGGTTGGCCGCAATAGCCGCACGGTAGCAAAAGGGCCGTGCGGCGTAGAGAAAGTAGAAAAGGGCACACGGGGGATGCCTAGGCTCCCAGAGGCGATGAAGGACGTGACAAGCTGCGATAAGCCGCGGGGATCGGCAAATGCGAATCGATCCGCGGATTTCCGAATGGGGAAACCTGATGTACTGAAGGTACATCGTATAATACGCGAACGCGCCGAACTGAAACATCTAAGTAGGCGTAGGAGAAGAAAACAACAGTGATTCCGCAAGTAGTGGCGAGCGAAAGCGGAACAGCCCAAACCGGTATTGTTACGGCAATACCGGGGTTGTAGGACCACAACAGGGCATTGGATAAGCTAAGTGGAAACCGGAAGGGAAGCCGGTACCGAAGAGGGTGACAGTCCCGTACACGTAAGCAAAGCCAGCCCAGTGGATTCCTGAGTACCGCGGGGTCGGAGACGCCCTGCGGGAATCCGGCGGCACCATCCGCCAAGGCTAAATACTCCTGGGAGACCGATAGTGAACCAGTACCGTGAGGGAAAGGTGAAAAGAACCCCGAACAGGGGAGTGAAATAGAACCTGAAACCGTGTGCCTACAATCGGTCGGAGCGGACTTGTCCGTGACGGCGTGCCTTTTGCATAATGAGCCTACGAGTTACTCTTCACCGGCAAGGTTAAGCCCTTCAGGGGCGCAGCCGAAGCGAAAGCGAGTCTGAACAGGGCGCATAGTCGGTGGAGGTAGACGCGAAACCTTGTGATCTACCCTTGGGCAGGTTGAAGGTGCCGTAACAGGTACTGGAGGACCGAACCGATAAGCGTTGAAAAGCTTCCGGATGACCTGAGGGTAGGGGTGAAAGGCCAATCAAACTGGGAAATAGCTCGTACTCCCCGAAATGTTTTTAGGAACAGCGTGGAGGTCAAGTCCCGCGGAGGTAGAGCTACCGATTGGGTGCGGGGGAGTCACATCCTACCAAATCCAGACGAACTCCGAATGCCGCGGGATATACTCCGCAGTGAGGCTCTGGGTGCTAAGGTCCAGGGCCGAGAGGGAAAGAACCCAGACCATCAGCTAAGGTCCCAAAATACACGCTAAGTTGGACTAACGAGGTCCGGCTGCACAGACAGCTAGGATGTTGGCTTGGAAGCAGCCATCCATTTAAAGAGTGCGTAACAGCTCACTAGTCGAGCGGCCGGGCGTGGATAATGAACGGGCATCAAGCGTGTTACCGAAGCTATGGGGTAAGCAATTACCGGTAGGGGAGCATTCCGGATTGGGCGAAGCCGCATCGTGAGATACGGTGGACAGCCCGGAAAAGCAAATGTAGGCATAAGTAACGATAAGGCGGGTGGGAAACCCGCCCACCGAAAGACCAAGGTTTCCTGATCAACGCTAATCGGATCAGGGTCAGTCGGGGCCTAAGGCTAACCCGAACGGGGATGCCGATGGACAACGGGTTAATATTCCCGTACTTTTGATGGTTGCGACGCGGGGACGGAGAAGTGAAACCACCGCGCACTGACGGAATAGTGCGTTGAAGGGCGTAGGTATAGGGATCCCAGGAAAATCCGGGAACCCTGCTCAAACCCGATAGTACGGCAAACCTCCGGGTGAGCCGATAGTGTGGGTAACCATGCTCCCGAGAAAATCCGCTAAGCTCCAGACCATCAAAACCCGTACCGCAAACCGACACAGGTGGTCGGGGTGAGAATCCTAAGGTGCTCGAGTGAATCATGGCTAAGGAACTCGGCAAAATGGCCCTGTAACTTCGGGAGAAGGGGCTCCCACAGCAATGTGGGACGCAGTGAAAAGGCCCAGGCGACTGTTTAACAAAAACACATGGCTTTGCGAAATCGAAAGATGAGGTATAAGGCCTGACACCTGCCCGGTGCCGGAAGGTTAAGGGGGGATGTTAGTGGGTTCGCCCGCGAAGCATTGAACCGAAGCCCCGGTAAACGGCGGCCGTAACTATAACGGTCCTAAGGTAGCGAAATTCCTTGTCGGGTAAGTTCCGACCTGCACGAATGGTGTAACGATCTGGGCGCTGTCTCGGCCATGAGCTCGGTGAAATTGTGGTACCGGTGAAGACGCCGGTTACCCGCAACGGGACGGAAAGACCCCATGAACCTTCACTATAGCTTAACATTGGGACTGGATGCGGGATGTGTAGGATAGGCGGGAGTCTATGAAGCGGGTTCGCCAGGACTCGTGGAGACAACCTTGAAATACCGCCCTTTCCGTATCCGGTTCCTAATCCCGCAATTGCGGGAGACACTGTTTGGTGGGTAGTTTGACTGGGGTGGTCGCCTCCAAAAAGGTAACGGAGGCTTTCAAAGGTAAGCTCAGTACGCTTGGTAACCGTACGTGGAGTGCAATGGCATAAGCTTGCTTGACTGTGAGGCCTACAAGCCGAACAGGGCCGAAAGGCGGACATAGTGATCCGGTGGTTCTGAATGGAAGGGCCATCGCTCAAAGGATAAAAGGTACTCTGGGGATAACAGGCTGATCTCCCCCAAGAGCTCATATCGACGGGGAGGTTTGGCACCTCGATGTCGGCTCGTCACATCCTGGGGCTGGAGAAGGTCCCAAGGGTTCGGCTGTTCGCCGATTAAAGTGGCACGCGAGCTGGGTTCAGAACGTCGCGAGACAGTTCGGTCCCTATCTGTTGCGGGCGTGGGAACATTGAGTGGGGCTGGCCTTAGTACGAGAGGACCGGGCTGGACCGACCGCTGGTAAACCAGTTATGCCGCCAGGCGTACCGCTGGGTAGCTACGTCGGGTTTGGATAAGCGCTGAAAGCATCTAAGTGCGAAACCGGCCACAAGATGAGTGTTCCTCAAAAGGGCCCCCGTAGACGACGGGGTCGATAGGCCGCAGGTGTAAAGGTGGCAACACCAAAGCCGAGCGGTACTAATAACCCGAAACTTTCCGCAAAAATAAAAACGCTGCCCAACCTTTCTCACTCTAACTTGTTTTCTACCAATCTTGTCATAAAGATATTCAGGTGCCTATTTCGGCGGTGAACCACCTCTTCCCTTACCGAACAGAGAAGTTAAGACCGCCAGAGCCGATGGTATTGCCGTAAAAGGCGTGAGAGTAGGTCGG
>NZ_JAMXAY010000102.1 GCF_025460835.1 Parapedobacter soli
AAATTTTAACTAAACCGCTGGCCCAGGATTAGGGGAGTATTACAATCGAAAACCTTTTTGGTATTTCCGTAGCTAAAAGTAGAGCTGTTCCACCCTTAAACACAAAGTTCAGCTGATTCAATTGCAGTTGCTCCAAAAGTGTCAGAGCATATATTACCTTTTCAATCAGTTTTGGGTCCATGCGTTTCCCCAACTTGTTCCGTAAGTCGGTAATCCACTCAATTGTATAGGACTTTGTGTCTATCATAATTTATATAGCATTGGCATAAATAAATTTATTTTGCCAAACTTATATTTATCAGTTCATCAATTTCTCGTTCTCTGTTTCTTCGGACAGCATACCTGCGCATCTTTAACTCATTTAAGGTGTATTTTCCCACTACACTCCGCATAATAAATTCCTTTTCATTTTGCTGTGCTGAAAAAAGTGCCGTATCAATCAGCATATCCACCAATAACTTTTCCAATGCAGGAATAATAATTTTCTCTTTTTCGATTAGGGGAGACTCCGAAACCATATTTTTCACAATGATAACTTCATCTTGATTATTAATGTAACGGTCAAATATTTCTTCACCAGGATTAAAGAAAACGTTTCTTGTGGTTTCTGTTAGAAAGGTAAATACGGATTCGGAAGCATCTTTTTCTACTTCCATAACGACATAATGTTTAAAAGGCTGATGACGCATAAAATCATTCAACCACACCGTATCCCAAATACAAAAAGTGATATAAGGAAATTCACGTTTTACTTTATTGAATATTCTTTTTAGCGTAGTTGAGATATTGGGTTGAAAAGGGCTGAAACGGTCCACCTCATAAACCCCTCTGGAGGGGGCGTTTATGACTCCCTGTTTCTTCAGCTTAGACAGATACATGTTGATGGTATTGTCAGACCAAGAAGGAAAATCTTTCTTTATTGATTCCACAAGCCTCTGCTTGGGAAGTCTTTCGTTTCCCTTGAAATAACGACTAATGTATTTTTCTAATACTTCTGCCAAGATCTTTTTTATGGTAAATGTAATATAATTTTATATAAGTTCGGCACAAAAGTTATATTTTGTCAAAGTTATACACTTGCGTATGCTGTTGGAAAGAGCAGAAAGCTTTCACTCCAAAAGGAAAAATAACGGATGTAAGATAACGAAGCAATATAAGTCCCGAAGGTCATCCATGGTGAGAGCAGTAAAAGCAAAGCCCCGAAACGGGGAGAATCGGGGCTTTCAAACTAACCAATTATAAACCTAAATTATGAAAAGACAAATTTTACTAACTGACTATATAACGCACTTCGGTCCCGTTTTGTTACAACGAATCTGTTAAGAGATGTTAAATAGACAAGTTGATGACAAAAGCGGCTAAAAAAGAGAAACCCGTNACTATATAACGCACTTCGGTCCCGTTTTGTTACAACGAATCTGTTAAGAGATGTTAAATAGACAAGTTGATGACAAAAGCGGCTAAAAAAGAGAAACCCGTCACGCTGTACGTAACGGTTCTCCGCCCCAATGGGGTTAGGGGGGAGGGGATTATTTTGCGGTGTGAAAAAAGTCCGGGCCGTCCTTATCTACATGGGAACGGCCGAGTGGTTAACCGCATCTCATGGAAACGACGCAGATCCGGCCGTAGGCCGGAAACCAATAAACACCTACCGTAAGCTAACTTACGAAAACCATTCGGTGGTTCAAAAATTTGGATGTGGCGGTAAAAGTTTTTACCTTTAGCGTAGCCGATGTGACCGCGATAATTGATCGGGAACAATCATTAACAAATAAACAAGGACAGGTTTTAAAGATAATCATCTGTTTTAATGCTGCTGCACCCATGGTGTTGTCGTTTAAGTGCTATCCGGGTGATCAAAGGACTTATTGCATACGAAAAATGGATTAATAAAGAGCAAAGACACGAGATCTAGAAACGTGAGATCACAGATTGTGACGGTTTACTGAAAGCAATTTTAAGCCTAATGATTAATGGCCGAAACCAAAAATGACGAGATAGCGATAGCCGGAGAAGAATGGCGCGAGCTTATCACAATCTGTGATAAGCTCCCCCAGCGCGCAAAACATAGTCCCGCCACGCCCTTTGCCGTTACCTTTACTGAACAAGGTGTATCTATGCACGTCTGCATATTGAATAGCAACAGTGCCATTAGCAAAGTAAATGGTTGCTATTAACGAAATTGCAATATAAAGATGAAAACATATTTTAGAAAACACACCTTGACTGCAATACTAACTGTATTTGGCTTATTTACTCTATTTACTTTCTCCTCTTGTAAAAAAGAAGATAAAAGTGGCGACGCACAGACAAACGACAATTACTACGTAAAGTATGTAATAAGTGGTGTAATCTCCTCGAAAATTAGCTACGGTAGTAAATAGAAATTTAGTTGCCGATTACCTCCCAATGGCCGCCTTTGGCAGGTCCGATACAACGTAATTTAATTACGCCGCTCAGTTTTTTTCTACTAAATATTTCCAGTAGCGTTTCGGTACATGTTGCACGTGCAGTTTCAAGTTGCGACGAGCGGTAATATTTGTACTTTGGAAATACAGCTTCCACAGGCGTTTAAACAGATCATCGCGTTCATCCAATGAAAAGGAGGTTGCTTCGGCTGATGGCCCTCCAGCTAGCGTAGTAGTCAAATGCACTTCTCGCACGTTGGTTTGATCGTATAGGATTCCATAACGCCGCTTGACATCAAATATCAGCCAGGATTGGTCGGCGTACCGGTTTTTGAAAAACGTCGCAATGAGCGGTAGTACATTAAAATCGGGTTCTACTGTAGCGAAAAACAATCCATTGGTACATTTGCTGAACCGTACGAATGCTTTCATACGATGACGTTCACGATTTACTTGCTTTAAAGTCTTTACAAAATAAAGCACGTCGTGCTCCCCGAAATTTTTCAGGATATTGGGTCTTCCCTTGAAAACCTGCTGTATTAACTTATAACCTGACGTCCAAGCGCTGGGATTTTCTGACAAAAATACATGAAAAAAAGCTTCTGCGTCTTTTGCTCCCAATTGCTTCATTAACCCGGTCTGTACTCGTTTTGCTTTGGTCAGATCAGTGGTAATTACGCGATGGCTTCCGAAAAGCGACCCTTGGGGAATTGCCGCAGAACGGGGCGTAGCGTCCCATTCGCTGCGTTCGAAACACTCGAATAGGCCCGTTAGGTAGCCGGAGTAGGAACCGTCAAAGATATAATCCATGTCAAAACCTCAGAATAGTGTCAGTTGATGGGTGTGCACTTTTGAGGCATACTTGCTGGTGGACTCCGAAAGGATGGCCTGTTTTATGGTTTCCATTGATGGTGCGCCGAGGATAAAGGGAGCATCTGCATAGCTTATGAAATGCTTAGCCCGATTAAAGGCCAGTCCCATTTTTTGCAGCTGGTAGGCGTACAGGCGCCCGAATTTGCGGGCGTGGATAATCTTCATCGCCGACTGACGGCCAATGCCCGGCACACGGATGATTTCCTTCAAATTTGCCCGGTTGATATCTACTGGAAAGAATTGCGGGTTGCGTAATGCCCAACTCAACTTGGGATCAACGGTCAAATCGAGTTGCTGGTGTGCTGGATCAAGAAGCTCTTCTAGCTTGAAACCGTAAAAACGGAGTAACCAGTCGGTTTGATACAATCGGTTTTCGCGCAGGAGGGGTGGTGCCGAGCCAATCTGTGGCAGCAGGCTGTGAGAATCATTTATAGGAATATAGCCGCTATAATATACCCTTTTTAGCTTGTAGTCCTGATAGAAGGTATTTGCTACCTGCATAATTTCAAAATCTGTTTTGGGTGTGGCTCCGACGACCAGCTGCGTGCTCTGACCGGCCGGGACGAAAGACGGCACCTGCTTGATAATTTTTTTTTCCGCTTTATAGGTGCTGATTTGATTTTGGATCAAAGCGAGTGGCTTCTTGACCGATTCGTGGTCCTTTTCTGGAGCGACCATTTTCAGGCCGGCTTCAGTGGGCAGCTCAAGGTTTATGCTCATCCGGTCGGCGTAAAGGCCGGCTTCCTTAATAAGCTCCTCACTGGCGCCGGGAATGGTTTTAAGGTGGATATAGCCATGGTACCGTTCTTCCAAGCGTAGCTTTTTAACGATGAGCAGCAGACGCTCCATTGTAAAATCTGCGCTTTTGAAAATCCCTGAACTGAGGAACAGACCTTCGATGTAATTGCGCCGGTAAAAATTCATGGTCAGGTCAATGACTTCACCCACCGTAAAGGCAGCCCGTCTGACATCGTTGCTCCTACGGCTTACACAGAACGCGCAATCGTAAATACAATGGTTGGTCAATAATATTTTCAACAGCGACACACAACGGCCATCTTCGGTATAGGTGTGACATATGCCCGACCGCGATGCGTCGCCGATACCACCGTTGTTTCTGCGCCGGCTTCCGCTGGAGCTGCAACTCACGTCATATTTGGCGGCATCGGCAAGGATAGCTAGTTTTTCCTCAATTCGCTCCATATTTCCCATGTAATTTAACTGCCTCAAATATGCTAAAAAAAATAGTAACATAAAATTGCTTCAGAAATGATTCGCTTCGTCAAAGCAAACAAAAAATTCAGCAGACTGTTATGCATTCGTATTCGCATAAAAAAGTATCACGCATAAGCGACAGGTTTTATCTTAACATCAACGTAAGAAATGAGCACAGAAAATTTGAAAGACAAAGAAGCCATTGGAAAGCTGAAAGACATGGTCAATACGATTGATATCGGCATACTTTGTTCCTTTACAGCCTCTGGTGACTATCCGCATGCAGTTCCCATGAGCCGACAAGAGGTGGATGATGAAGGTAACATCTGGTATTTATTTTCATCCGAAAGCGAGACCTACGCTAACTTAAAGAAGAATAATAAAGCGAGTGTATTGTTTTCCCATGTAGGCGACTATAATTTCCTGAATGTAAACGGGGTGGCGGAAATCACCAATGATAAGCAGCGGATAGAAAAATACTGGAATAGGATGATGGAGGGATGGTTTGAAAAAGGGAAGGATGATGCTCGGATAAGGGTCTTGAAAATCGCCCCTGTTGAAGCACATTATTGGGATAATAAATCTAATAAGTTGATGACGATCCTGAAAGTAGCAGCCAGCGCCGTTACTGGCCAGAAAATGGATATAGGTAGAGAAGGCGAACTTAACCTGTAAATTATCGTTTGTTCTGCCAATGCTTAAGCAGGCCAGTATCCTGGAAGAAGCAACCGATACAACTGGATTGAGCCATGTAGCTTCAGAAATGGCTCATAGGCTGAACGAGTACGGTGATTATTTTGAGTGACGAATCACTTTCGGGGCTTTTGACCGATTAACAAAATCCTTAGTTGCTTGGTGTCATTACTATTGATGCCCATTTCTTTTGTTATTAGTCCTTTTTAACGAGAGCTGTTTGGTTGTCCAGGCACGAATTTATTTTTGCGGCAATGGAATGCAAATCCCAAATAGCAGAACAAAAATGCCAGCTAACTAGTCAACCCTTAAAAAGCCCAATATTTCTTTTTTGAAGT
>NZ_JAMXAY010000103.1 GCF_025460835.1 Parapedobacter soli
ACTTAGTTTATGAAAAATCTGTCCAACGATTGGGGGGAATTATATACTAAGAAGTTGGAAACGGATATACCCTCTATCTGGTATCAGAAATATTCTGAATGCGTTCCGTCTTTAGACCCCGATAATCTAGATCGAGCTTTTTTGAAAAGTGTAAATTTAGCATGCGAGCTCTTTGAGTATCATAAGTCTGAGAAGGGATTGGTCGACATACTCAGTAGAATTAAAAATAAGGTATAACATGCTGGGTTCTAAATCATATAAATATGTTAGCATATATATTTCAACGATTGGACTCGATAGTTTCATCTTTATTTTCTTTTGAACACAACGAACTTGTCGGTAAAAATGTCACCTACCTGCTCAATGAAATCAATGTTGAAAAGGAAAACACTATGGCAACCGTTAGTGCAAAGGTGTTCGAGCATCACAAAAAAGCCGATGGCACCTACAATGTGAAAATTTGTGTGCAACACAAAAGATTAAGAAAGTATCTTGACACAACTCATTTCGTTGTNCATCACAAAAAAGCCGATGGCACCTACAATGTGAAAATTTGTGTGCAACACAAAAGATTAAGAAAGTATCTTGACACAACTCATTTCGTTGTCAAGAAGCAATCTACATAGAAAAACAGGTAGACTTCAAGTACAACGGTCACCCCTTGAACTATTTAAGCTCACAAAACGGATTATTTGAGCCTAAAACAGCTAAGATAAGAGCCCATTGTTAATGATAGGCTCAAAATAATTAAGAAATAAGCTCACTTATATGTAACTTTGAGCCTATACAAGCACATAAATGAGCTTCATTATGGCAGAGATAAATAACGACATTATTAAATTCCTACAGGAGAACCCGTTGAGTTCATCTCCAGAAATCCACAGGGGTATCGGCAAGGATTCTTATGCCACCATCAAGCGGGTTATCGCCAATATGCTTGAAAATGGACAGATTATATCCGAGGGGCAGCGCCGTGCAACCCGCTACCGTGTAAGTCCGGCCAATCAGCTGTTAGGGCATATTGATATGGACGCCTATTTTGAAAAAGAGATTGATGAACGCGATATACGGGAAGCTTTTAATTTTCAATTGATTGAAGAAGTGCTGGCTGGCGTTGATATTTTTACGGCAGATGAAGCAAGCAATTTACAGCAATTGCAGGACGAATTTCGACGAAACGTAACACACATGAGCCAAGATGTGTACAATAAGGAAATGGAAAGGCTTGCCATCGATTTAAGCTGGAAATCATCACAGATCGAGGGCAACACCTATTCCTTGCTGGAAACAGAACGTTTGCTAAAGGACAGAGAAACCGCCGCGGGAAAACCGAAAGACGATGCCACTATGCTCTTAAACCATAAAGAAGCCCTGAACTTTATCATTGATAATCCCGATTACGTCGTACCCTTGACCATAGCAAGAATAGAAGATATACATAGTATTTTGGTCAAGGATCTTCCGGTCGAACGCAATATCAGGCAACGTCGTGTAGGTATTTCCGGTACAAATTACAAACCTTTGGACAACGAACACCAGATAAGGGAAGCCCTTGAAGAAATGTGCAACCTTATCAATAACAAGAAAAACATATTTGAACAATCCCTGTTGGCACTGGTGTTGTTATCCTATATCCAAGCATTCAATGATGGAAACAAACGAACGGCACGAATTGTCAGTAATGCCATTCTGATTGCCAATCAGTATTGCCCAATTTCCTTTAGGACGATTGATTCCGTCGAATATAAAAAAGCGATGCTAATCTTTTATGAGCAGAACAATATCAGCGTTTTCAAGGAAATATTTATAGAACAATTCCGGTTTGCCGTCAAAACTTATTTTTGATGCTGTAATCGTCTTGAAAATAAAAAGGGCCTCCATTCAGGAAGCCCTTTATACCAGTCCACTTAACTTTTTATTTTTTCTCGGTTGTAGTTGTACCGTCAGGATTCAACGTTGCAGTCTGGATTTTTGACCCATTGATCACATTAAAATGGTAGTCGTTGACGTTGTTTCGTTCACCGATTATTTTTTGGAGGTTCACGGACACGGTCATTTCCTCGTTGGAGTCAAAATCGTCGTTTACACCGTTGTACAACATAATCAGTTGGATCCCCATGGGAAAAGATTCTTGTACGCGGCCATCCCAAATGAACTGAAACGACCCCGCGTTATCGCCTCCTTTCACCGTAACTTCTAATACATCGTCTTCCCTGACAACTTTAAGAACTTCAAAGGCATTCTCGGAATTACGGCCTTCCAGGGTGTTCAGGAATAATTGGTTGCCCATTAACAGATTCGCTTCCAGTCGAAATGGGTCTTCGTTGTCGGGCCCATTACTCTCCTTACTGCAACCGAATAGGAAAAGCGTGCTCAATGCAATCACTAATCCGGAGAATGTAAATACAAGTTGTTTTTTCATTTTTTTGTTTTTTATTTTGTTAGCATTCTGTTCTTATTGGCAAAAACACTTCTTAATCTATATCCGCTACACAAAAAGTGAAAATTTATAATTAGAATAGGACTTTAATTTTGATGCCCGAATTCAGGAGATTTACGTCACCGCGTTGCAATCCGCCCATCGGGATTTTGATAAACGGCTCAAAGAGGAGGTCCGTGCGCTTGTTGAAGCGTTGCCTTCTACCAATGGAAAGGTTCAGGTATCTTAAATTGCTTCGACCCTCGAAATCAGTGTCCATGCTTTTCTCACTATACTCGTTCTTGACGACTTCAAAAACAGATACCGACGCTCCGCTTGTTGGGTCCGTCACCACGTTCTCCCGGAGTACTTCCGACTCCATGCGGTAGATTTTATCTTCATCCAAAACGGCAAGAGCAGAGACTCCTACCGAAGCATACCAGCCGTCCGTCGGTTCATAAACAACGGTGAGGGGTATATCGATTGCCTTGATCATAGATTCGCCGCCGATCATTTTTGTGTCGTATGACAGTTGCACCGGATCGGTATCGTGTATCGCCGATATACGCGAGTACGTGAGGCCGGTAGATAATTTGAGTTTTTCCGAAACCTCGAACTCTGTCAATATACCGGCAGCAACGTTGGGTTTGTCTGTTGTAATTGATGAATTGACCTCGATGCCAAATTTCCATCTGCCGGATGCAGTCTTATGCTGTTCCGGATGATCTATGGATGCGATTGTTGTCTCTTTCCAACCGGATGAGGCCATTGTTTCTTCAGTTATTGTCGGCGAAGCAAGAGAAGGCGGAGTTGAAACTTCTGCGTGCATTCCAATAACGGGGCTAGTGTCATCAGCGTTTAATCCCATAACCGTATTGTCAACTACCCCCTGATTTGTTATAAACGTCCTATTTACGGTCTGCCCAATTGGTTGGTCATCACGGGTAGACACGACTTTAGTATCGCTTTTATCCTGTATGGGTAAACTTGGTCCCTTATCCTTTATCGAAACCTTTCTATGTTCGGCAATCCGGTCATGCCCAGCATCTTCTTGCCCGTTCCAGTGCCATGGGATGTATATCATGACACCGATTAATACCGCTGCGGCTGAAATATATTTCCAAAGGATCAATGGAGCTCTTCGCCGCTTTTGCTTTTCTTCGTCCAAGTTTTCTATATACGACTTCTGGAAATTCTCCCAATTGCCCTCTTCGTACGGTATCTCGAAATTATTAAGGCCATCTCTGATTTCGTCTATCAGTTTCTTTTCTTCGCTATCCATATCTATACCATTAAAGTCCGGTACAACATCTTAAGTTTCTCTTTTGCTCGAACCAGGTATACCCGGCTTGAACTTGCTGTTATCCCCATTAACTCTGCGATTTCATCGTGATTGAAGCCTTCGATCTCATACAACGTGAATACCTTCCTATAATTCGGGCTAAGGTTGTTGATTAAGTCCCATACATTTTCAACATGCAGATTATCCTGCAACATGACGGGGAATCGCCAGTCGTGCTCGTCGGTCAGTGGTTCCTGTAATGTGCTTGCTTTGTGCTTACGTATTTCATTAAGCGCCGTCCGCGCTGTTATTTTTGCCATCCAACCCTTCAATATTTTATTAAAATTCTCAAGATCGGTGCATTCAAATGTGTTAAGGTGCGAAAAGATTTTCATGAAGCTATCGTTTACGACCATGCCTGCTGTATCCCGATCGGAAACATACCTTAAAGCAACTCCCATGAGGTAGCCCCAATAGTGTTTGTATATGCGTTCTCTCAGTTTATCTCCGATGTTTTGCCAATCCTTCGACAGAACTTCGATCAAGTCATTATCAGTGCTCAATTTTTTCCGACGGTTAGCTTTCAATCTTATAGGATACCCAAAATTTGTTTTTTATAGACAGAAACACACGTTTTGGAACAAACGCTACATCAGGGCTGCTGATGTTCAGATTTATTTTTTTATTGGTTTTTTCTGTAGCATAATCAATTGCTTCTGTGTTTGGGTTAGGGAATTGAATTTTTAAACACAAAAATTAAATTACCATGAACATCAAATTACAGAGAACTCAAAAATTATTTGTCCTTGCCTCAATGGTCTGCATAGTGGCGCTTACGGTCAGTTGTAAAAAGGATGATAAGGACAGCCCCAACCCCCCTGCAGGATCCGGTAAGGTTGCTCTTTTAAATGCGGCTTTCGGAAGCGACTCGCTCAACTTTTTTATCGACACGAAGAAGGCTAATAGCAAGCTGCTTGGCTTTGGCGATAGCTTGAAATATGTCGACGTAACCGCTGGTGAACGCGCATTTGAGATCAAGGGGAAGGACGACAAATCGATTTTGAAGAAATCGTTCAAAACGGAAAAAGACAAAAATTACTCCTTACTTGCCAGCAATTCGAAAGATGGTAAGACGTTTGAGCTCATCCAGGTCAGCGACGATCTAACGGCACCAAATACGGATAAAGCAAAAATTCGGTTTATTCATCTTTCCCCTGACGCTGGGAAACTGAATATGGTAAACGGCGAGACCAAACTGGCAGAGAATATCGCCTACAAAAGTGCCAGCGCATATAAGGAGGTTGATGCTAAGAAAACTTCGTTTGATATCGTGGACCCCGAGGCAAATGAGACCTTACTCACGGTAGAAGACCTTGAGCTGGCCAAAGGTAAAATCTATACGATTTGGGTAGCCGGCTTACAAGAAACGGACGATGCAAAGAAAAAACTGGACGTCCATATTTTTATCAATAAATAAAAAGAGAAAATGTTAATGAATGGCGGGAACTATCCATCTAAGGGTTGTTTTCCGCCATTTTTATTTAAAAAATTAATAATCAATAGTTTACAAGGTAAGCGAATTATATAAACAGGCAAACAGTCTTTGTTTTGTTGCTAATTCTGTAAATTTCCCTATTCGTCATAACCCGAGGGCGGTTACATAAATAAGTTGATGGCAAAGAAAAACTATGTCATACAAGTACTGAATCAATCCATCAATTTATTTTGGACCCTGATTGCTTTTGCTCCAGTTCTCTGGTTTTGGATAATTAGTCATCCCTTAAATTCTGTACAACACACTAACAGTCAG
>NZ_JAMXAY010000104.1 GCF_025460835.1 Parapedobacter soli
ACTTAGTTTATGAAAAATCTGTCCAACGATTGGGGGGAATTATAAATAATTCGGATAATAAAATAATTTGCGTTTCAGGCTTAGGGGGTACGAAGAACAATACCGTTTTAATTACAAATAATATAATTGACCTAAACTGCTTAGATGCAGGAACACAATGTTTTCCATTATTTCACTATGAAGAACGCCAAAAGAACAGCCCAAGTCTGTTTGATGCCGCAGGCGATAGCGAATATATACGTAGGGATGGTGTTTCCGATTTTATATTAGCAAGAGCAAAAAAGGTCTATGGTAAAAACGTAGGCAAGGAAGATATTTTCTACTACATCTATGGCGTTTTGCATAGTCCTGATTACCGTACTGCCTTTGCCAATGATTTAAAGAAAATGCTGCCCCGTATTCCGTTGGTAGAAGATGTTCGGGATTTTTGGAAGTTCAGCAAAGCAGGTCGGGCATTGGCAGAATTGCATATCAATTACGAAAGTGTGCCGGCTTATGAAGGTGTGCAGGTAACGGGAGAAAGTAGTGGTTTCTTTACCGTAGAAAAAATGCGTTACCCTAAGAAAGGGCAAACCGATACCATTATTTACAACAGCAAGATTGTGGTTTCAAACATACCCGCCAAAGCGTATGAATATGTGGTAAACGGAAAATCTGCCATTGATTGGATAATGGAACGCTATGCTGTAACCATCAACAAGGACAGCGGCATCAAAAACGACCCCAACGATTGGGCAAAAGAAGTCAGCAACCCACGCTACATTTTGGATTTGCTGTTGAGTGTAATCAATGTGAGTGTGCAGACGGTAGAGATTGTGGAAGGGTTGCCGAAATTGGAGTTTGAAACCGTAATAGAAGAAGCATAATGTTTAGTAAAGGAGATATATTGTTGCCTTCGAGCAGAGTTGCCAAAAGGGATTGGCTAAATGGCTTGTTTCATCCTGCTGTAGTTTGGGATGATTCGTATGATGGAACTAGTGACTTTCATGGAATTATGCTGACACATACAGCACCCAATGGACAATTTGACAATATCCTGATGGCGGCTAACCACTTTGAAAACGGCCATGAAGTTGTATTTTCAAATACACACTTTGTGAATCAGCTTTTTATTAAGTTTCAGGGATGGGGGGCTTTTGAATTAGTCGGCAGATTGACAGCAGAAGGAATTGAGTTTATTGAAACACATTTGAACATGAATTCTCATCCAATGGAGTTTATTCAATACAGGCAATTAGTAACAAGATAAATGAATGATAATATCCATATCAATGTAAATCATGAAGTCCTTGTTTGGGCAAGGGAATCGCTTGTCTTGAATCGTGCACAGACTTCTGAAAGTACAGGTATTTCTCCAAAGCGTTTGGTTCAATTGGAAACAGGCGAAAAGCAGCCCACCTTAGAAGAATTAAAAGCATTTTCCAAAACCTACAAACGCACCATCGCAACACTCCTATTGAATAAACCACCAAAGGAAAAACCACTTCCCCAGGACAGACGAACTATAGATTCAAAAGAGCTTGGACACTTTCATGAAAAAACCATTATGGCTGTCCGTAAAGCTAGAGCATTGGCTCAATCCTTCGTTGAACTGCGTGAAGAAATGGGCATGCCATTTCCGAAATTTAATTTATCAGCAACTCTTCAAGACAACCCCAGAGAAATTGCACAGAAAATTAGACGGCATTTACAGTTGGATGAAATAAGGGAGGTTGAAGATGTTAAAATTGCGTTAGAAGCATACATTGAAATAATTGAATCTTTGGGGATTGCTGTCTTTCAATTAAGCCTTACACAGGATAATGTAAGGGGTTTCGCCATTGTAGATGATATTGTACCTATTATCGGTATTAAAAGAGGCGGCGAGCAAGCTCATTCAAAAACATTTACTTTATTCCATGAATTAGGACATATTTTATTAAACGAAGGTGCAATAACTGACTTGTCATTAAATCCAACATCGGAATTAGAAAAATGGTGTAATGCTTTTTCAGCGGAAGTTCTAGTGCCAACTTCTGAACTGCTT
Organism: Parapedobacter soli; assembly: GCF_025460835.1. Lineage (GTDB taxonomy): Bacteria > Bacteroidota > Bacteroidia > Sphingobacteriales > Sphingobacteriaceae > Parapedobacter > Parapedobacter soli. The sequence continues at coordinate 2,027 of NZ_JAMXAY010000104.1, forward strand.
AACATGGCAATAGTTATTGATTACCAAAGAAGGGAAGAAAGAGAATGGAAACTTAAAGATTTGGTTGAATTAGGTAAATATTTTCACGTTGGGCCTTTGGCAATATTGAGAAGTTTGTTTGAACAAAAGCTTACAACGAAAAAATTCTATCAGGAGAAACACGCACAATGGAATAAGTCTAAAGGATTTGGAAAAGCAAAGGATCCTAAAGGTAGAGAATTACACAAGGAAGCACTAACAGAAAAAGGCAGAACGTATGTTTCCTTGGCATTTAAGGCTTATGACCAGAACCGAATTAATTTAAAGGACTTGTCTGATTTTTTAGGCGTTAAGTTGTCCTATATCCCAAAAACAAGACAACTTCTCAATGCTTAAAGATGGATTTATTCAGCGAAGGAAATACGGTTTATGTAATTGATACGAGTGGACTTATCATGCTTGAATCAACCTTTAAGAAGGATAATCCGGTATTCGCTGCTATTTGGGAAGAAATTGAGGATTTAATAAAGCAAGGATGTTTCAAGACAATTGACTTTGTAGAACAAGAAATTAACGACTATGAAGGCAAAGAGGATTTTTTAAAAAAGTGGGTTAAAAAGTGGAAAAAGCATTTAGTGGTTGATACGGATGCAGCAAGTTTCAACGAAGCAATTCCAATTATAAATGCTGAGTACAATACAGGCTTTCTAAATGCTCGAAAGCAGGCAGAAGGAAAAGAAGAAGCAGACCCTTACTTAATTGGTTATTGCAAGGTGCATAATTACACGCTGATAGCTAGTGAAAGTAAAATCAAAAACAATAAGATTCCAGCGGTTTCAGAGAGGAATGGGGTTCGCTGTATTGACATAAATGACTTTCTTATTGAAAGAGGATTAAGAATGGAAAGAAAAAATAAAAAGTGTTTGAATTATGCTATCCCTTCACAGCCACATACATTACCAAGCCGCTCAAGCCAACGCTAAAACCCAAGCTTGGCAAAGAGTGTGTCTGTCCCAACGCTCGCCAAAACCGACTGAAAACCGAGCGGACGAAGAAGAGTCGAGTAGGTAAAGGGGAATCTCACCCCTAAACCTCTCACAGAACCGTACGTGAACCTCTCGATTCATACGGCTCTTCAAAATCCAAGTCACGGTCTAAAACCTTCGTATTTCCAATGCTCGAACATATTCGGATAGCTCTCGGCTTTGCTTCATCTCTGCGGGAGCGGTGGTCCGCCTCTGCCCTGAGCAGTTTAAGGGTAAAGGCCGCATACCCGGTGTTTTCCTTTTCCGCATCCTGCAGGGCGGTATCCAGCCCGGGGTATATCCCCCCGAGCCTGAACTGTTCGCATAACTGTTTGATTTCCTGTTTTACTGATTCCATATGATTGTTGTTATTGATTTATTGATTCGTTTTTCGGTGCGTGTCCGGCCGGGCGTTCAGCTCCCTCCCAGCAGTGCGTCGTAATCGGAGATGTCGCTCCTGTCAGGCTGTATGTCGGCGCCGGGGATCCTCCCGCCGCCCAGCGGGTTCATCCGTATGACCTTGGCTTCCCCGGGCTGCGGAGGTCTTTGGGCGGCCAGCTTTGCCGCTATGGCCCTGAAATCGGCGGCTCCATCGATGCCGTTGGCCATGCAGTACTCCAGGGTGCGCGCGGCCACCTCCGGTTCCAGGGCGCTTACCGTTTGGGTGAGTGCCTGCACCTGGTCGCGGATATAGCGCGGTTTGCTGTCCCTTACCCGTTCCAGCCACGCCATGGCGGCATCCCTGTCCGGCATCATGGCCGCCAGGCACTCCATCATTTCGGCCGCCCCGGCACTCTTGTCACGCTTATGGTCGGTATGGATGATCTTCTGGCCTTTAAGCGTTGATACGCGGTGCGTGCATACCGTGCCGCCCACCGCATCGAGCACGGTGATCACGCCCTCGGAAGGCTTTACCGTTACGGTCGTTCCCGGGCCCGCGTAGGTCCCCAGCGGCACGCTGTACAGGTTGCCTTCCAGCTGATGGTATTGTCGCGCCTGACGGCGTGCACGGGGTATTCCTGCTTCGGGACGGCCACCGGGTAGAACGGGACGAGGTGTCACCAGCTCGGCCTGTAGCTCATCACGGGGCACCCTGCCCGTGGTGCCGTGGGGCAGGTTATTGGCCGTGCGGTGGAGCCAGGCCACCGCTTCGTCATTGAGCGTCTCCAGATCACGGTAATACCGGTTGTACAGGAAATTGCGCTTGACGTATTTGACCACGTTCTCCACCTTGCCCTTGCTCTCCGGATCTGACTTCCGGCAGAACCAGGTGGTGATGCCCCGCTGGGTGACATAGGTCCTGAACCCACCGGTCAGGATGATATCGCCCAGGTTTTCCGAGACCATCATCAGCCTGTCCTGGTCGTAGACGACCTCGCCCGGAACACCCCCAAGGAATTCGAATGCCCTTTCGTGGGCCTCCACCAATAGCTCACAGGTGAACGGGGTATCCGAGAAGAACACATATTTGTAGCGCGAGCGGGAAAGCACGAAAGTGAAGAACTGCACTTTCTTCGATCCGCCCGTGGTGGTGCGCATGTTGTAGAACCCGAAATCGGCCTGCCCCTGAAGGCCGTAGGGCAATTCCTCCACGGCCATGTATTCACGGGCTGGCTCGCCGCTGCGCGGGATATTGTATTTGTCACGGATGTGCTGGACGAAGTTGAAAACCGTTTTCTGGTTGACGTGTGGGAAATCGGGATGGTGCTCCTTCAGCCAGTCGTGCAGCTGCGCGGCCGGGGTCTCAGGGTAGCGCGACAGCTTCTCACGCACGAAACCTTCATAGGGATCCAGCACTTTCCCCCGCGTGCGGCCACGTTCTAACTCCTCGGTGAACGTACGTTCGTCCATGGATAGATAACGCTTCACCGTGCGCCAGTTCAGACCGAAGTGCTCCGATATCCGTCTGGTGGAATGCCCTTCGCGGGACATCTGGTGGATCAAATGGTACAGCATAGTTTTTTGCAGATAATGATTCATGATAACCTTTGCTTTTTTAACGCAAAGGTGTGTTATTCACCCGGGGCATGCCCCGGGTGAATAACACCGAAGCAGCCTGCAATCACGCTGCACTGTTTGTTGCCGAAGTTGTGTAGGTATTGTTGCCGATTATTGTGTACTCTTATTTGCCAATAGTTGTGTATTCTTATTTACCGATTACACCAGCCCACAACATACCGGCTGTATATATCGATAATGGCGCACA
>NZ_JAMXAY010000105.1 GCF_025460835.1 Parapedobacter soli
AAATCTAACTTAAACTGCTGTCCTGTTTTCGGGGGGAATTATAATAATGCGGTAGATAAATACATCAACTAAATTACTAACTTGCGGTTTTTTATTGCAATGAATGAATTACTGATACAAAAGTTTAAGGAAAAGATACATTCCTATTATCCGATTTCGGAAACCACATTTGGGGAACTTCTGAAAATGGCATCTGTTATCCATTTGAAGAAAAACGAAATATTGATACAACAGGGTTTTACAGGTCGCCAACTTTGCTTTTTGTATTCGGGCTATATGGTGGCATACATCAATGACGATGACGGACGGTCATACAACAAGAATATTTTTGTTGAGAGTGATTGGGTAGGTTCTATGGTTTCCAATATGTTACATAAACCGTCAGAATTTACCATTAAAGCCGTTACCGATTGTACATTGTTGAGCCTACCATACAAAAAATACAGGGATATGATTTTCCAAACGGACGACCTTAAACTCTTTTACATTCATTATCTCGAAAAGAATTGGGTTATAGACAAGGAAAAAAGAGAGGTATCTATCGTAATGGAGGAGGCACAGGTGCGGTATGAAAAATTGTTGCATAGCCACCCTGATATTGAAAAATATGTGCCTTTACAGGACATCGCATCGCATTTGGGCATTACACCCACACAGTTAAGCAGAATAAGAAAACAAACTAAATAACCACCTCTCAACATATGTAAAGAAGTTTCTCTATTCCAAAAAATACTTTTGCAGTATTTAATACGGAATATGAGAATTTTATCAATAAGTTGTTTGTTACTGATTAGCTTTCTATCGAATGCCCAACAGCCATCTTACCAACCCGAAATAGTTGCAGGACACAGGTCATACACCTATCAGCACAATATTTTTCTTCCTTTAGCGAAGTCTTGGACATTTTCAAATCTCGCCTATTTTGACACAGAGTATTTGAACAATGACAGAAATATCTATTCGATAAGAACAATGATATCTTATCATATCTCAAACTCTTTCCAATTAAATACAGCAGTTGGAATGAAAAATCCGGGAACATTTTCCACTGTCAGCTTGCAATATAACTATCAGAATAAACGGCTGTTTTTTTTAACCAATTTGGGTTGGTACTATCAGGATGGTTCTGCAATGGAACATTTTATTCTGGCACAATATACCGTACCGCTTACCTCAAAAACTGATTTGTATTTCAGAGGTCAATCAACTTTGGACATAAATGAAAGTGGTATTTTCAGAGGAGTACAACAGTTAAGAATAGGCATTGACAAAGGCGATTTTGGTATTGGCTTGGCAGGAGGTTTTGACCAATGGAATAATGCGGAAACTTCTGTCACGAATTTTGGAGTGTATGTCAGATATTTTAAAAAATAACCCGCTCTCAACATATGTAAAGAGACTATCAGATGCTTGAAAGTACATTTGGCAAAATTAAAATAGATAACATACAATTTTTCAAACTAAATGATAACACTATGGACACTTTCTACTCCAAAACAAGAAATTTGCCGTTTTACCTATTGACACTAACAACAATGGGAATTTCAGGTTTTGAAAAACTTTTTAGTTTTGAAATACCGAAATGGTATATTGAACAATTTTCAGGTTCGATAATCGATTTTTTTCCAAACGCACTTACCATAATGTGGGTAATGATAATGATACTTCAGATTAGCGCATTTTTGTTTACGCTTTTAGCCATTATAAAGAAAGAGTTTCGGGACGAAGTACAAAAAAACTGGTCGCAGATTGCGTTTTTACTTACCGAGATTTCATTTGTAATATTGGGGTTTGGGCAACGAATTATCCAAAACTATGATGTTGCTTTCTGGCTTTTTGCATATGCCGTGTTAACTTTTCTTGGTGCAAGAGCGGTATTAAAGAAAAACTATGAACATTCAGCAACAAGTTAATACCTATCCGGGTTTTTACATTCCGCTGATTTGATTTCTTATGGCATTCTTGAAAAGCGGATTTTGAATAATCACAATACAGTAAAATGAAAACAGAGCGAACAAAAATAACAGCCGTAGCATCGTTGCTTGCAAGTGCAATCATCATCGGGTTTTCGTATGTAGTACTGAAAATAGGTCTTAAATACGCTTCGCCTTTTACGGTACTGATTGACAGGCTTGTGATTGCGGTTCTTGTTATCTTCCTTTTAAAGAAAACAGGTGTAATAGCGATTGACAAAATAAGCAAAGAGCAAAAGGTTAAGCTGTTCTTTTTATCGGCTTTGTACCCCATTGCGTTTTTTCTGTTTCAGAATTTCGGTATAAAACACATCACAGCTTCAGAGGCTTCTATCATCTATTCGCTTATCCCAATCCTTACTACAATAGCTTCGGCAATAGTGTTGAAAGAAAAAACAACCCTGTTACAAAAGTTCGGGATTTTGCTTTCGTTTGGTGGAATGGCTTATATTTCTTTTCGTTCGTTCAATGGATTTTCGGATAGTGCAACAGGTTATGTGCTGATATTTTGCTCCTTGCTCTCAATGGTATTTTATTATGTGTTCTTGAAAAAGAGTATAGCCCAAATATCGCCTGTCAGTATTACTTATTACCTTGTTTTATTTGCCGTACTATCGTCAGTAGTGGTGTATTTGGGGTGGGAACTTATCAGCTTTCAGACATTGCCTGATTTGCATAGGTTGGAAAATAGCAGTTATATCTTGGCAATACCGTACTTGGGAATTTTATCCACGCTTGGTACATCGTTGCTTACCTCAATAGGTATTAAAAAACTATCTGCGGTGCAAACCTCTATTTTCAGCAACATAAGTCCATTTTTCGGAATTTTGGCAGGAGTGCTGATAATGGGAGACGTACTGCGAACGTATCAGATTATCGGTGCGGTCTTCATATTTACAGGAATGTTTATCAGCTTGAAATATTCAACAAAAAATACAGCAACATTATGAAACAGCAAAATATAGATAACCTCACATCATTGTGGTTGCTTGCTTCCGAGCCGTTCGGTGCTTACAGGAAGTCGGGAAGTTATAATATAGTGGAGTTGGATTTTTCGGAGTGGCCAAACAGGGTTTGGCAGAGCGAAGAAAACGCAAAAACCGCAATAGAAAACGTAAAAGAGATATTGCAACAATGCTCAACAAACCATACGTTCACAAAATGGAATGTATTACAGGACGATGAACATAAGGAGGCGGAAAATTTAGGATTGAGCCTTAAATCCATTCAAATAGGAATGTCGCTGAACTTGCAGAATTACAATATACAGTCGTCAAACCACCACTTATTTCTCGTCCAAGTAAATAATACCGAAAAGGCTGTTTTGTGGAGTGCTGTTTTTCAGCAATGCTTTGGTTATTCCATTTCGTCCAAAATCATTGAAGCAATAAAAGATGATGTTGCCTTTTATCTGATAAACGACAATCAGGATACGGTTGGTTGCGTGGCAACCTTTATTAAGGACAATCAGATAGGTATTCACAGTTTGGGCGTGTTGAATAAATATCGCAAACAAGGCATTGCAGAAACGGTAATGCACATCTTGTTGCACGAAGCGAAAAACAACGGACTGGTAAATGCTCATCTGCAATCTTCAATGTTGGGATTGGGTATCTACAAAAAAATAGGATTTGAGGAAATTTTTAAAATGTGCAATTATAAAATCTAACTATGCAAGTATTGAATAATTTAAAATGGAGGTATGCAACCAAAAAATTTGATGCAGATAAAAAAATCAACGATGAACAACTTTCCTGTTTGAAAGAAGCCATACGTTTGTCCCCATCGTCTTACGGCTTGCAACTATACAAAGTATTAATAATATCAGACCTCGAAATAAAGAAACAGTTGCAACCCCTTTGTTGGCAACAAAGCCAAATAACGGATTGCTCACACCTGTTTATTTTTTGCAGTTACAAAAACTATAATGATAATGATGTGGACGAGTATATTAAACTTGTAACTACGGAACAGGGGCTTGAATATACAACACTTGAAGGCTACGGTTCTTTCATCAAAGGTAAAGTTTCTGAAAAAACACCTACGGAGCAAACCGCTTGGCTTGAACGGCAACCTTATTTAGCCGTTTCTAACCTTATAATGGCTTGTGCAGAACAACAGATAGACACTTGTCCAATGGAGGGATTTACACCCGAAGATATAAACCGTTTCTTTCAATTAGATAATAAAAATCTGAATGCAGTAGTAATGGTAGCGGTTGGTTACAGGTCGGAAGATGATACCGCACAGCATAGAAAAAAAGTCAGAAAAGCGGAAAATGATTTGTTCGAAATTGTAGGAAGTTAAAATAGCGGTTATGCAGTAATAAGACAACATTTGGATATTACACGGAAAATTAGTCTTTATGGATAAATTTCACAATGAAATACTGAACAAATTAGAAACGGCAATCCACGAATTGAAGATTGCAGTCGATAGTCCTTTACAACAGATAGAAGCCATTATCTCTACTATTACGCAAAGCCTGTCCGAAGTAAAAGAATATGTGCTACAAAAAGGGTTCAGCAATGAAGACGAAGAAATCCGTTTTTTCAAACATCAGAAGCCTGTTATTGTCGCAAAGCTCATTTATTACAATGCCACACTAGTGTCCCATTAAAATTGGGACGTTTTAAAAATTAAATAA
>NZ_JAMXAY010000106.1 GCF_025460835.1 Parapedobacter soli
AATCTAACTTAAACTGCTGTCCTGTTTTCGGGGGGAATTATAATTTGATGGGAAAAGTTTAGGCTGTTGATATGGTCTTTGGATAAAACTTCTTTCAAAGTATAACCACTGCTTCGAAAATGGTCTATACAAACCAATTCTTTTATCATTTTCATTATACTGCAAATGAGTATTCTTAGCACATAAATTTCTTAGTGAATCATTCCAACTTATTTGTTGTCCATCATTTGAACAGAATCCACTAAATTCAGATTTGGGGTTTTTCTTCAATTCAATTTGAAATGACTCCCGCTGTTTGTTGTAGAAGTCAATTGTCCTTTGCATGTTATTTTTTAAATCATCAGCAGAATAATTATATACCCATGCATCACGAGCAGTTGCAATGCCCAAGGAATAAGTTGTAAAAAATGATTCCGTTTTACTATCAAATTTCTTTGCTGGTGCTATTGGGATAAATGTTTCAAACACATCATTCCGTTGATTGAGCCAATCGCCTTCGGCATTTGGATCAAGGGTTTTCCAAGTCATGGCAGCATTTGCCACGGTTTGAAATTTGGCAATCTTGGCTAACTTTTCTTCACGGCTCAGGTAATCGCCAATGTCGTGGTAATGAATGGTGGCTCGTTCATTTTTTGAATTTGGATTTTTCACCAATAGCGTAATGGCTATTGGTGTTCGTGAACCTGAGCCAAAAATCTTACCGCCTTCTTTTCTGCTCAATTCCCCACTGGTGCGTTGGTTGCCCCTAAGATTAAACACCCAAATGCTTGAAAATTCTTTTTCAATGACTTTTCTAAAACCGTCCATTCCACTACCATCAAGCCAACCACTATTTGAAACGAAAGAAATAATACCACCATTCTTTGGATCTAGTCGGTCTGTACTCCAACGAAAGGCTTTGATGTAAGAATCGTAAATAGCATTTTTGTTGGTAGCATTGGTTTCTGCAACATATGTTTTGGCTATTCTATTATCAAGCTTTGTATAATTTTGATTTTGAGCATTGTCATTAGATGATTTTTGTCCTTTAGAATAAGGCGGATTGCCAATTATTACCCGCAAAGGAGCTTTCTTTTGTCGTGCTACCCGCTCCGAATTCTGAGGAAACATTTCAGAGAAAAGTTTTTGGCTTTCGTCTGTTTCGCCCAATTGGAAAGTATCGGTCAATACAATGCCTTCAAAAGGTTCGTATTCGTTTCCATCGTTGCGTAAATCGTGATAGGCATTTTCAATGTTTACGGCAGCTATGTAATAAGCCAACAATACGATTTCATTGGCATGTAGTTCATTTTGATATTTTCTGTCAAGGTCGGGTTGATTAATCAAGCCACTTTGCAGCAGTCGGGTCATAAAAGTTCCCGTTCCTGTGAAGGGGTCAAGAATGTGAATGTTTTCGTCTGAAATATTGCGGCCAAATTCTTTCTTTAATACATCATCTACTGAACGAATAATGAAGTCCACCACTTCCACAGGCGTGTAAACAATACCTAATTGCTCCACCATTTTAGGAAAAGCAGCTTTGAAGAAATTGTCGTACAGTCGGATAATAATTTCCTGTTTGCCTTTGGCATTGTCAATACCCGAAGCATTTCGTTTTACGAAAGCATAAAACTTTTGAAGTGATTCCGATTCTTCTACCAAAGTTTGCGGTTCCAACTCATCCAACATGCGTTGCATGGAAACCGAAACAGCATTGTGTTTTACAAAAGAATAGCCTTCAAACAAGGCTTCAAAAATCGGTTTGGTAATAATATGTTGAGCCAACATTTCAACTGCTTGTGCTTCTGAAATACTTGGGTTGATGTTTTTCTGTAATCCCAAAAGGAATTTTTCAAAAGCTGCCCGTTGGTCTTTCTTTTCAGTGATTAAAAACTGGATGCGTTCAATTTGGCGTTCGGCAATGATGGCAACATCCTTTGCCCATTGCTCCCAATACTTTCGGTCGCCCACTTTTTGAACCATTCGGGCAAACACCACATTTTGCAATTGTTCAAACTGCAATGCCATTTGTCGCCCAATGTCTTTGTTGGTTTCGTATGCAGGTGCATCTTCATTTACCAACGAAGGATTGCCGTCACTGTCAAAAGTGTATTCAGGTCGCCCAATAAGAATGTTGGTCGGCTTTTTCTTGTTGAGTTCAATTTTATTTACCGTAGCATTGAAACGGTCGTCATGCGCACGCAAGGCGTTAAGCACCGTCCAAACTACTTTGTAGCGTTCGTTATCGTCAAGGGCTTTTTCTGCTTCAATATCAGAGGGAACAACCACAGGAATAATGATGTAACCAAAATTTTTGCCTGGCGATTTCCGCATTACACGTCCAACGGATTGCACTACATCTACCTGCGAGTTACGGGCTGAAAGGAAAAGCACGGCATCCAAAGAAGGTACATCCACACCTTCACTCAAACAGCGCACATTGGTCAGGATTCTACATTCATTGTCGCTCGTTTCCGCTTTTAGCCAACCCAACAATTCGTCACGGTGCGGAGCGGTCATAGTTCCGTCAATATGTTTGGATGCAATAGAAACCATGTGTTCCTTCTTCTCAGCAGGAAGTGAATCCAAATAAGCTTCGGTTGCTGTGTTGTATGTAGCGGTGATTTTTTTAGAAACCGCAATACTTTGACAAAAAGCAACAGCCCTTCGCATGGGGTCAGGGTCTCCGTCTTTGGTTACGCCTTGGTCACCCAAAAACTGTTTGGACAATGCGTTGATAGTTCCAATAATTTTGGACGCATCATCTGTATTGATTTCTGTTTCCTTGTCTGCAATCATGCGTTGCACGGCAGGTGGAACGTCTTTGTCATTTAGCGTAAGAATCAACACTTTGTAATCGGTGAGCAAATCCCGTTCAACGGCTTCACCAAAACCAATGCGGTAAATTTCTTCGCCATACAAAGCCACATCATCCATTGAGCATAAAACTGCTTCCGATTGGGCGGCTTTGCTTTTTATGTCGTCACTGTACAGTCGGGGGGTTGCTGTCATGTACAGCCGTTTCTTAGCTTTGATAAATTCAGGGTCGTGCACTTTGGTAAATGCAGATTCATCTTCGTCCATCAGCGTTACGCCTGTGGTGCGGTGGGCTTCATCACAGATGATTAAGTCAAATTCTTTGAAGCCGTTTTTGAGCAATACTTTCTGTGCTCTTGATATTACTTCAATGGATTGATAGGTTGAAAAAACTACCGTCATTCCGGGCAGACCTTTTTCTTTTATCTGTTGAAACTGATGCAGAATATTATCGGTGTTGGTGGAAGCTGGCAAAGCCAAATCCACTACGCTAAATGTGTCCGCATCTTCGTTTTTGGTTTTCTTCTTTGAAATTTCAGGGTCAGAGCATATGCAAATTGCATTGATTGGTTCGTTGGCATCTGCACTCCATTCACGCAAAGTTTGTCCTAATAAGGCAATGCTTGGCACAAGGAATAAAATCAATCCCTTTCCTTCTGTTTCATTCTCGGCAATTCGCAAAGCGGTGAAAGTTTTACCTGTTCCGCAAGCCATGATAAGTTTACCACGGTCAGCCGTTTTGAAATGGTCGTGAGTTTTGGTAAGTGCTTCGGTTTGGTGATTGCGAAGTGTTTTCTTTGGCGTTCGTGATTCTTCACCGTGAATACCTTGCTCTAATTTCTCCCAATCTACGGGAGCTTCTATCAGGTCGAAAAGATTGATTCTTGTAACTGGCGGGTTTTGGTTGCGAATGGCTTCTGTTGCATTTGGTCCCCATTTGTTTGTTGTCGAAATCCAAAGTCTGTGAGCAAAGCGAGTTGTCTGCATTTGCTCATTCTTAAATTCTCTGCTTGATGTGGAAAGAAAACTGTCAACGGCTGGTTTGTCTATAGTCGCACCTTCCTGAAAACATTTGCATTGAATTGCCCAATAATCGCCTTCATGTGTCAAAGCAACCAAGTCAATTCCCGTGTCTCCACCACCTAAGTCTAATTTCCCTGGAAACTCATTCCAAAGCCAAACATTCTTAAACAGGAAAGCATATTTTGGGTCGGTCAGCAAATAGGTTTGCATTAACCTTTCAAAGCGGTCGCCTTTATCACGCTCCGAAAAAGCTATTTTTCTGTATTTGTTAAGTATCTTTTGAAAACTCATTTTCCTGTTTTGTCATTTTTAATTTCAATCAGCAACTCTTTCACTTCCACATCTAAGATTTTTGCAATCTCATAAAGTACTTCAAGTCTTGGTTGTTGTCGGTTTTGCACATAGCCGTTTACCATGTTGTAACTCTTACCGAGTTTCTCAGCTAACCAAGTCTGCTTAATTCCCTTCTCGTCAAGTACTTCTTTTATTCTGTTCATTTCAATAAAGAGTCAGGCTGCTAAAGTAGGTTTTATTTTTATTTTATCTCATTTTTCAATATAAAAGGTGTTTGAATTATTGTCGCTCTGTCCGTCCGTGCGTTGGCAAAAAAATGGCTCTTTTGGTTTTTTGAAGCGTTGGTTCGTGTGTCGGCAAAAACCAAATGTGCCATTTGTGCGGTCGGGTTTTTAGCATGTGCCCTAACGGTCTGGGGCTTGACGCTGGCGGGGATTTTTACCGCCAAA
>NZ_JAMXAY010000107.1 GCF_025460835.1 Parapedobacter soli
CGCCCTTGATCCCAGTTTCATCGCCAAATCGGGGAAGAAGACGCCTGGCATCGGCTATTTCTGGTCGGGTCAGGCAGCGCGCACCAAACGCGGACTTGAGATGCTGGGCATGGCGGCAATCGACGTAGACAACCACACCGGATTCCATCTGGATGCCTGCCAGACGATAACCGGCAACCATCCGGAAAAATCACTTGCCGAGATCTACGCGGACTCATTCACCGACCAAAGTGCAAAACTCCTGGAACTGTCCCGCACCGTTGTCGCCGACGCATGGTTTACCAAGAGATCTTTCATCGATGCGGTCTGCGGAGCCGGTTTCCAGTTCGTGGGTAGGATGCGCGATGATGCCAACCTGAAATACCTCTACGCCGGACCACAGAAACCCGGTCGCGGAAGGCCTAGGGTGTACGACGGCAAGGTCGAACACGAAGACATCAAAACCGGACATTTCCTTGATGTGGAACTGGAAGATGGAACCCCCGCCACCTCCGCCGTGGTCTATGCCGTAGCGCTCAGGCGCAAAGTCCGTGTGGTAAGGGTACCGTTCGGAAAGAAACACAGATTGTACTTCTCTACCGACACGGAGATGGAAGCAGCAACAATTGTCAGGTATTACAGACTACGCTTCCAGATCGAGTTCATCTACCGTGACGCAAAACAGTTCACCGGACTGGAGAACTGCCAGGCAAGGAGCGAGAATAAACTGGACTTCCACTTCAATATAGCACTGACGGCAACCAACCTCGCCAAAGTCGCACACTGGATAAGCATCCCCAAAAAAGAACGGGGTGCGTTCTCCATGGCCGACATCAAGACGATGAACCACAACGCTTTATTGATGGATAGATTTTTTTCAACCTTTGGGGTGAACCCACACTTGAAGAAAAATCAGAAACATGTCAAAGAACTATTAATGTACGGCACTATTGCCGCTTAAAAATTAACTAACTATTGTATGCGAAAACTTGAATAATTCAGGGTTGCCGTAAAACACAAAAAGCCTGCAAACGTTTAATTTGCAGGCTTTGTATGTTTTGACTTCAAGATGTGTAGCCCGTAGGGGAATCGAACCTATCGGGCAGCAATCTCTTTATCAATGTTTTACAACCATCCCTTTTCCCAACTCACCGAATCGCTCACTGGTTTGACATACGTTCTAGCTGCAATTGCTATGATGCTAAGATACAAAATNTATCGGGCAGCAATCTCTTTATCAATGTTTTACAACCATCCCTTTTCCCAACTCACCGAATCGCTCACTGGTTTGACATACGTTCTAGCTGCAATTGCTATGATGCTAAGATACAAAATTTCTGTGATGTAAGAATGAAATATCAACGAGCGGTTCACGGCTTGGTGTTTGTGGCGGCAATCGAAGAACGTCAGCCAAATTTAGCACAAAAGTTTAATAGAAACACTAAGCTCAAATTCTGCACGTCAGCCGCCATAACGCCAAACCGATGTTAGCGGCTGTTTTGTTCTGTCAGCCGTTGGATTTCTTTTGTTAGCGTTTGTTTTTCTACCTTGGATTTTGTCAGTCCGATTGCCTGCTTGTAGTGGTAAATTGCTTTATCAAAGTCTGTGTCAGCATACAAGTAACCCAACAATTCGTGATAATAATTGCTGTCGGTCAATTTTAGTTTTTCGGCTTCGGATATTGCTTTGTCGTGTCCGTAAACTTTGGCAAAAGCAAATGTCCTGTTCAAAGCTGTGATTGGCGAATATTCAATAAGTATAAGTTGATTGTAAAGTTGTAAAATGTGTTGCCATTTGTTTTGGTCTGTCGGTGTGGTGTGCCAATACGCAATGCCTGCTTCCAAATGATATTTTGAAATTTCGTTGTTGTTGCAAGCCTTTACCAAAAAGTAATTTCCTTTTTCAATTAGTGATTTGTCCCACAAACTTTTGTCCTGTTCGTCAAACAAAACGGCTTCGCCTTTGTCGTTTGTTCTTGCTTCAAGCCGTGAACTCTGGAAACACATTAACGCAAGTAAAGCGTTGGTTTGCGGTGTGTCTGTCAATGAATTTTCTGTCAAAACCAATGTAAGTCTTATTGCTTCCGAACAAAAGTCTTTTCGGATTTGCTCATTGTTGGTTTTAGAAAAATAACCTTCGTTAAACAGCAAATACAATGTTTTCAAAACGGTGTCTAACCGTGATTTTATTTCTGTTTCGCTTAATGTTTTGATTTGAAAATTGTCGTTGCGAAGATTGATTCTGGCTCGTAGCAATCGTTTTTTAATAGTTTCTGCTTTTGTCAAAAATGCGTTGGCGATTTCTTCCACGCTGAAACCGCAAAGAATTTGAAGTGCCAAACAGATTTGACTTTCAGTTGAATTTGTCGGATTACAAACCGCAAAAATCATTGCTAATTGGCTGTCTGAAATATTTTGATTGCTAAATTCAAAACCGTTGCCAGATTCAATTTCATTTGGTTTGAAGGCTTCTTTAATTTGTGTTAAAAAAATCGCGGTGTGTTTAAAATAATCTTTGGTTTTGTTTTTTGCAACGGTGTAAAGCCACGCCGTTGGGTTTTCGGGTATTCCGTTAATCGCCCAATTTTCCGATGCTTTTAAAAATGTGTCGCTGGCAATATCTTCTGCAATCTCAATATGCTTTAAACCAAAATGCCGGCACAAAACAGCCGTCATTTTAGCGTATTCCTGCCGGAATAAGTGAGGTAAAAGTTCTTGATGTGATTGGCTTTCTTTTGACATCAAAGCAAAGATTATTCAGGGATAAACGCGACAGCATCTACTTCAACTAAAAAATCCGGATGACCCAATGCTGAAACAAAGAATCCTGTTATTGCGGGTGGGTTTGTCAGGTTACCCAAATATTTTTGAGAAGCCTGAAATCCTCTCTGCAAATCCTGCCCCTGAACAATGTGAATGGTCAATTTCACAAGATTTTCAAATGTTGCTCCACATGCAGTCAAAGCGATTTTCAAGTTCTCCATTACTTGTTCAGTCTGTTTCGCAATATTGCCTTTGCCGATTATCTCCCGTTTTGCGTTTACTGCATTTTGTCCACCGACATATATGGTTTTCCCGTTTCCCTGTGTTATTACAACCTGGGAAAAAGCAGGATTTTTTGAGAGTCCGTCAGGACTAATATATTGGATTTGTTTACTCATAACAATTTATTTGTTTTTAACGCTTCATAACTTCCCGTACTTCAATGCTACCACCAACTTGTTCGAAAATCGGATTGAGTTTGGCAATTTCTACCGCTTCATCAATGTTTTCAGCACTTATTACAATGTAACCGCTGATAAATTCTTTGATTTCGGTGTAAGGTCCGTCCGTTACCACGTTATTAGGTTTCACGGTTTTCGCGCTTCCCGGGATTGGCAAAAGCGTGTTTCCTTTGTCCACCAATTTGTTCTGTGCCGCAATGCTTCCTAACCAATTCATTCGTTCCTGCATTTGTTCTGGCGATGGTTTGAAGTTGGCAATGTCTTTCAGTCTGAAGATTAACGCAAATTCTTTCATTTCTTAAAATTTTATTGTTCGTCCTAATGACGATTGGAATCTCAGAATGGGGACAAGGTTCGTAATTTTTTTCTGTCGGGCTGTGTCGGATTAAAATAGCCGCTGATGTTCTTATCGGCTTTTTCTATCCTTCATCCCAACTTTCTTTCATCTCGTTTATTCGTTTGGCTTGCTCTTCAGGGGATACGTTTTCAATATGAGTTGCTATCCACCAAATGTTCCCATTTCTGTCCAACACTCCACCGTATCTTTCGCCTGCATGTCTCATTGTCGTTGGTTCCATAATTGATTTGCAACCGTAATCTAAGGCTTTTTTATAAATACTATCACAGTCATCAACATATAGAAAAAGGGAACATGGGAAAACGCCAAATTTTTTCATTGGTTCCCCTGCCATAATTATGCTATCTCCAATAAGTAATTCTGCGTGCATAATTTGTCCATTGGGTCTGTCAAGCTTGAACCTTAGTTGTGCGTTAAATACTTGTTTTGTAAAATCTATTAATTCTTGAACGCTTTCAACCATTAAATACGGATTTACGGTATTCATATGTTCGGGTTGGAAATTTACTTTCTCCATAGTTATTATTCTTGATTTATTTTATCCGTGACGCTGTGCTTTGTGAAATTGCCGCTAACGGTCTGGGGCTTGACGCTGGCGGGGATTTTTACCGCCAAA
>NZ_JAMXAY010000108.1 GCF_025460835.1 Parapedobacter soli
TTATTTCTGTTTTTTTTATCCCTAAGTCATAATGCACAACGGGTATTATAGATAATCTCGCAAAATTCCCGCCTAATGGAATCAGCATAGAATATATCTCTCGAGTGATTGATGAAGTAGAAAAAATTTATGTACATCATCAAATTTATCCGGGATGAGATATAGAAAACTTTAAAATAATAGGTGTAATGAAGCCACGACATCTCTTAGGCCAGCCTCAGTTGGCTTAGTTAAACCAAATTAAAACGATAATATGGCATCGCGTGAAAAATATGTGCTTGAGCTTCAGCGGCTGAACTATGACATTCAGCCCCTAACATTAATAGTTGAACATGAAAGATTTGTCAACTAAAATTAACATCGGTTGGCTTTTCGCAAGGCGGGCTGACACGTTTCGTAGAAACATTTATGTAAGTTTCTTCATTTGTTCTTCGTATGAATTTTAACGCTAAAAATCTCATCTTTCACAAGGCTTAAATGCATTACGTGCATTTTAAAACAACCGACAGCAACAATGAAAATATCTTTACCAACAAAAAAAGGAACGCCGAATACGAACCCAGAAATTGAGTTTGAACAGTTAGTAATTATAGGTGCGAATGGAGCAGGTAAAACAAGATTCGGTTCAAGAATTGAGGAATTGCATCTCGACAAGATCCATAGGGTCTCAGCACAAAAATCATTGACTTTTCCGTCAAACGTTAGCCCAACTTCAAGAGACAGGGCTGAAACTGCGTTTAAATATGGAAGATATTATGATCATTTTAAAAGCGAAAGCCAATATCATCGCGAGAAAGTAAACGCTCGTTGGGGAGGTAATTTTAATACCACTTTATTGAATGATTTTGATAAACTATTAGTCTTACTCCATACAGAAGAATACGAAGAATCTTTGAATTACAAAGAAGGTAGAATTTCTAAACCAACTACGAAACTTGACCGAGTGCAGCATATCTGGGAAAATGTATTACCCCACAGAAAATTAATTAAATCGGCTGGAGTCATTGAAACTTACCCTACTGGACAAATTGCCAGTAAATATAATGCTGCAGAAATGAGCGATGGAGAAAGAGTCATTTTCTATCTGATAGGTGAGGTAATTTGCGCTTCTCCTGACTCAGTCATTATCATTGATGAGCCTGAAATGCATCTTCATAAATCATTAATAAAAACACTTTTCGATTTAATTGAAATAGAAAGATCTGATTGTTCTTTTGTATATCTCACTCACGACATTGACTTTGCTTTTACAAGACATAGCGCAGTAAAGATTTGGGCAAAATCTTACGAAGGGCTTAACGTTTGGGATTATGAGTTATTAGACGAGACAACACCTATCCCTGAACAATTATATTTGGAAGTTCTTGGAAGCCGTAAACCTGTGATTTTTTTAGAAGGAGAAAGTAGTAGTATTGACTATCAACTTTACGAACAAGTATTTATTGACCATACTTTAAAGCCACTAGGGGGTTGTGAAAAAGTGATACAATCTGTTAAGTCTTTTAATGAGCAAAAAGGATTTCATCATATCGACTCGTTGGGTATCATTGATCGAGATAGACGACAACATCAAGATATTATAAACTTGAATGCAAAAAGTATTTGGGTATTAGATGTCGCAGAAGCTGAAAATTTGTTGCTAACAGAAGAAATTGTAAAAGCCATTGCAAAACATATGGGTCGAGACTCTGAACGCATTTTTATCCAGGTCAAGCAGAATTTACTTACATATTTTGTTAGTCAACTTGACACACAAATTCTTTTACACTTCAAGGAAGTATTGAGAAGAGATTTTATTTCGCTTATTAACTTTTCTTCCAAAAACATAGCAGATGTTATTGCCGAAATAGACGGACTGTATAGTGGTGTCAACAAACAAAAACTATTTGATAAAGTAAAAGCAGAATTTGATACAGTTGTATCTACAAATGACTACGACGCTGTTTTAAGACTATTTAATTTAAAAAACGCTCTCATCCCTCATTCGAAAGTTTGCGAATTGACAGGTATAAAAAACAAGGAAGATTATCTAAAGCTTGTAATAACTCTTTTGAAAAAGAAAGATACAGTGAGTGCAGCCATAAGAAATGCAATTGATAATAAAATAATAAAAAGTGCCACGTAAGCTTGATCATAATTTCCCGTGATGGTATGCTTAAGCGAACGCTGCGGTTCAAATGTGTAAGTCCCAGTTGTGGATAACCGGACTCGGTCTTGAGAAATTATAAAGCAGAAAGACCCACTTTTGCGGGTGTCTTATCTTGAAATAGCTTTACACTAAAAATGTAAAAAAGCGATATGTCAAAAAATCAAAAAGTGTCTGCGGTCAAACCTTTCAAAAGAATCGCCCGGTCGTATCCAAAAAGATCAAAAGGATAATCTACAATGTTCATAAGGCTCCACAAAAACAGAAAGCCCCGAAACGGGGAGAATCGGCGGAGGGGACACCCCGTTTTGTTGCAATTAATTTGTTAAGATATGTTGAAAGGACAATCTGGTGACCAAAACGGGCTAAAAAAAAGAGAAACCCGCCACGCTGAAAGTAACGGGTCTCCGCCCCAATAGGGTTAGGGGCTATCAACCTTTAGCGTAACCAATGTGACTGTGATAATTAACCGGCAACAATCATTAGCAAATAAGAAGAATTTCCAAACATCAACGGGTTGTTCTCCCGCAACCTTAAGTATTGCAGCAATTTTACCAATTTTATCAACCCTCATTTGGGCAACAACCTGTTGCCCAATTACCAAACGATTTGTTGGGCAATTTGAACCGCGAATTATCCACAAAAGAGCAGCTCTTGGCCAAGAACGAGGAAATTCTGTCCCTTCAGCGCAAATACATTGCCGAGCTGGAAGCCAAGGTGGCGCGGCTTGAAGGCAAAGATTCATAGAAACATCCTATACTTTTCGTATTTTTGTATATACCGTTGCTTTTCGTCCGTTTTCGAATCCGAAATAACGGACGGGAATGTGAGGGGAAATAAAGGAAGTAAATAAGAAAAAGAATACGATTATGGCAAACATCACTGTACAACCGCCTTTGAGCAATGTGCAAGCGGAATTGTTGAAACTCTTCTCGGCAGGCATACCGGATAGCCAACTATTGGAATTAAAAAAAGTGATGTCTAAATTCCTATTGGACCAAGCTAGAGATAAGGCCGATGAGATATGGGACGCTAAAGGCTATTCAGATGAGTCACTGAAACAAAAGCTAGGCAACGATTAAGGATGTCATTGCTGAAAGTCGTTCTTGACACTAATGCCATGCTTCGGTCCATCTCAAGGAGATCGGAATACGCGATAGTGATTGACAAATTGTATGACGGCGCGTTTGAGCTTTGGGTTACTAACGATATCCTGCTGGAATACGAAGAAAAAATAACAGACATCTTTTCAAAGGAGATCGCTGAACTATTACTTGGAGCATTCGAGCTATTACCCAATCTAAAAAAAACCGACGTCCACTATCAATTGCAATTGATCACGCATGACGTGGATGATAATAAATTTTCGGATTGTGCTTTCGCGAGCAATGCCCATTACTTAGTTACCAATGATAAACATTTCAATGTGTTGAAATCCATTGATTTCCCCGCAATCAATACAATAACCCTGGAAGACTTCGCAAGAAGAATATAATAGGAACGATTTCTTAACCCACCGCGAAAAAAGCTTTAACCTAACATCAATTTAGTGTGAAGTTGCGAGATGGTCGAGCCCCATTGTGGATGGCATTGTCCTTTTCCCTGTAATCTCGTGGACCACCATGTATAGCAATCTTAGGAGCGCCTGTTGGGGAGTGAAAGCTCGTTGTGATCTCTCCCGAAATTCAGCCATGATCTACTCCTTCTTCGCCATCTGCAAAAAACATGAGGTGAATCCATTCCAGTGGCTGAAATACACGCTGGAAAACATCATGGCCATCAACCACAAAAACCTCAAAGACCTCTTTCCACAGAACTATAAAAATAATCTTCAAAAATCAAACCTGTAGTTGGTCGGGCGGATACTTACGTCGAACACCTCATTACCCATACCGATGATTGTATTCCCCCAGAACATGCGGAATTCAAAATACCGTTGGAAAGAAAGAATCTGATAGTTAGTCATCCCTTAAATTCTGCACAACACACTAACAGTCAGTAAA
>NZ_JAMXAY010000109.1 GCF_025460835.1 Parapedobacter soli
ATTCAGGGAGCAAATACTCGGATATTTTTAAATGCGGTTGCCCTGCACAAAAAATACAAATGCCCTGTATCAAACGTTTGCACAAAAGAGCTCGATATTTTTATTGTAATTAGGCTAAAACGATAAATTGTATTATTAGTCAGTATGTTACCTTAGTGTATATTATACAATAGTCTGATTTACAGTAGATTTAACTTTATTTTATAGATTTTTAATCCCTACATTTGCAGCGTATATTTACAAAAATGATTCATTATAGCTATGATTACTTCAAAAAAAGCTATTCCGGAGCTAAATTACCTCTTTATTAAAAGAGCAAATAATGTACACTATCAAAAAAGCGTGGCAGAGCTGGTAGAACACGCGGTGATTAACGGTGAGGGGAGCCTTTCCGAGTCTGGTGCATTGGCCGCAGATACAGGCCGTTTCACGGGGCGTACTCCCGGCGACCGTTTCATTGTCGCGGATGAGTTAACGGAAAATACCGTATGGTGGGGTGACGTCAACCAGCGGATATCCAAGGCGTCGTTTGACCATCTGTTTGAAGCAGTAGGTGCCTACCTAAGTGGTCGGGACATCTTTGTCCGTGATGCGCAAGCCGGGGCCGACCCCGATTACAGTATCAGTATCAGGGTGGTTACCGAAACGGCTTACCAAAATGTGTTCGTCAACAACCTTTTCATCCGGCCGGCGTCGACCGATCCGGCCGCCAGGCCCGAATGGTCTATCCTCGCGGCCCCCGGCTATACGTGTCCCGACCCTGCTCGATATGGTTTGCACCATCCCAATTTCGTCATCATCAATTTCACGCAGCAGGTGGTGCTCATCGCCGGTACGGGCTATACCGGTGAAATAAAGAAAGGTATCTTTTCGGTAATGAATTTCATACTTCCATTACAAAAGCGGGTGCTGTCTATGCATTGTGCAGCCAATACCGATACAGCCGGGCATACCGCGTTGTTTTTCGGCCTGTCGGGTACGGGCAAGACAACGCTATCTGCCGACCGGGACAGGATGCTGGTGGGCGACGACGAGCATGGATGGAGCGACAACGGCATTTTCAACTTCGAAGGTGGGTGCTACGCCAAATGCGTCGGGTTGGACGAAGCCAGGGAGCCTGAAATTTTCCGGGCCGTACGCTTTGGCGCGCTCGTGGAGAATATCCGTTATGTTCCGGGCACGCGCCTACCAGATTACGACGATGTTTCCAAAACGGAAAATACCCGCGTAGCGTATCCCATCCACCATATTCTAGGCAGTGTAACGCTGGGGCAAGCGTCTGCACCAAGGGATATCTTCTTCCTTACGGCCGATGCGTTCGGTGTATTACCACCGGTGTCGCTGCTGTCTACCACCCAGGCGATGTATCATTTCATGTCGGGCTATACCGCCAAGGTGGCCGGCACCGAGGATGGTATCAAAGAGCCAAAAGCGGTTTTCTCGGCCTGCTTCGGTGAGGCATTCCTGCCTTTGCACCCGGCGCATTACGCCGAGCTGCTCCGGGAGCGCTTGGCGGGTAGCGCCATCAATGTATGGCTGGTCAACACAGGCTGGATAGCAGGCCCGTATGGCGTGGGGCGGCGTATCAAGCTAGCATACACCAGGGCTATCATCAAAGCGGCATTGAGCGGCGTATTGAAAGAATCGACGTTCCGTACACACCCGGTGTTTGGACTCCGTTACCCCACGGATTGCCCCGGTGTGCCGGAGGCCGTGCTCGACCCGGTGCAACTGTGGCCCGATGCGTGTGCATACTATGCAAAAGCCAACCAACTGGCAGGCCGTTTTATCGATAATTTCAAGCGGTACGGCGATGGTGTAAGCAAAGACGTGCTGGATGCGTCGCCGGTAATAATGGAATCTGCCTCGATGTTTTGATTGTTTAATGAATCCACGTAAGGCCCCTCGGAATCTTCTAGGGGCCTTTTTTACGGACCTGAAAATAATTTCAAAATAGCGCAAACGATTGTTTGACAAAATGATAAGGTTATTCGTACGCTAATTTGCATATTGCGGGTCAGTTAAACAGTAAACACCGGTTTATCTTTATGAATGATTTTAATCCAGAGCAGTTGGCCACGCTGGCAGGCGAATTTGATGTTAAAGGTGGAGTTGTAAAAGTTTCGCCCTTCGGGTCGGGGCATATCAACGATACATTTAGTGTGGAGACCGACGAACGGGGCACGAAGCGTTATTTGCTCCAACGGGTGAATCACCACGTCTTTAAGGACGTGCCGGCCGTGATGCAAAACATCCAACGGGTAACCGACCATTTGAAGGTGCGCTATGCTGCGGAGTTTGCGGATGCGGAGGGTAGAGACCTCGATAGGCGTGTGCTGACATTGATACCGACCAAGCGCGCGCAACCGTATTTCCAGGATGAAGGAGGGAATTTCTGGCGGATGTTTATCTTGCTTGATGGCACGCGCAGCTACGATATCGTGGAGACTCCGCAGCAGGCGCGGGAAGGGGGGCGCGCATTCGGCCAGTTCCAAAGGCTGCTGGCCGATTTGGATGTCAATCTTATTCATGAGGTGCTGCCCGATTTCCACCACATCGGAAACCGGCTGGGGCAATTGGGCCGTGCCGTCGCTGCCGATACCGTGGGGCGGGTTGGGTTGGTGCACGATGAATTGGCGTTTGTCGACGGAAGGCAGCAGCGTATGCATGCCATCCTGGATATGGCCGCCCAGGGCCGGCTACCCATACGGATTACACACAACGATACCAAATTCAATAACGTATTGCTCGATGCCAACGACCGGGCACAATGTGTGATCGATT
The DNA here is from genome assembly GCF_025460835.1 of Parapedobacter soli. GTDB lineage: Bacteria > Bacteroidota > Bacteroidia > Sphingobacteriales > Sphingobacteriaceae > Parapedobacter > Parapedobacter soli. The sequence goes on from NZ_JAMXAY010000109.1 coordinate 2,785, forward strand.
TGGATACCGTAATGCCCGGCTATGTGGCCTACGATTTCGGCGACGCCATCCGGACCATTATCAATAGTGCTGCGGAAGATGAGGCCGATCTGGATAAAATCCAGCTCAATATCCCGCTTTTTGAAGCGTACGCCGAAGGGTACTTCGAAGAAGCCCATTATTTTTTGACTGCTGATGAGGTCAGCTCGTTGATGGAGGGCATATTCCTCTTTCCGTATATGCAGGCGGTGCGGTTCCTCACCGACTTCCTGGAAGGTGACCACTATTATAAGGTACACCACGCCAATCATAATTTACAGCGCACGCGGGCCCAGCTCAAGCTGGTGGGGGAGCTGGAAGCTCACGAGCAGGAATTGCGTGATATCGTCGGCCATGTGGCCAATCGTTACCAATTGCAGCGCAGCTAACCCATCGGAATTCAGACATGAATACACTAACTGTCCCCTTTCTGGAAGGAATCACCCCGCATACCACCGCCGAGGAGCTGTTGGCAGCCATGGCGCCGTTGGCAGCCACAGAGCTGCGCGAAGTGCCGTGGGGCCAGGCTTATCCCTACCGGCCGCTGGTTCACGTCAAGATTGCGCATACCACCATGGGGATCCTTCTGTATTATGAGGTGCAAGAGAAGCATGTGGTGGCGGTGTATAAACAGACCAACGACCCTGTCTACAAAGACAGTTGCGTAGAGTTTTTCCTTTCGGTAGACGGGTCGAATTATTATAATCTGGAATTCAACTGTATCGGGACCACGCTGATTGGGTATGGGCCGGCACGGCGGGCCGAGCGGAGGCGGTTGCCAAATGAAACAATCGAACAGGTGAAAGCATATAGCAGCATTTCGCCTGAAAAATTGGAAAACGGCGATACAGAGTGGCGGCTGATGCTGACCATTCCCTATACCGTATTTGAGGCCGATGCAATCAAATCGCTGGCCGGTATGCGGTGTAGGGGAAATTTCTACAAATGTGGCGACGACCTCCCCGAGCCGCATTACGTGGCGTGGAGCCCTATCGATAACCCCACACCTGATTTTCACCTGCCCCAGTATTTCGGTGAACTGGTGTTCCAATAAACTATATAGTCAACCCTTAAAAAGCCCAATATTTCTTTTTTGAAGTCAAT
>NZ_JAMXAY010000011.1 GCF_025460835.1 Parapedobacter soli
AAGTTAACATTTATAACTCTTGACACAGTTTGTTTTACAGTCTCGGAACACATGCGGACACCTTATCAAAAAAAGAATGAATGAAGGTTGTTCTCGACACGAATGTTCTTTTGATATCCCTACCGAAACGGTCTCCTTACCATAAAATCATCTAGGCTTTTAACAATCGTCGGTTTAATCTATTGATTACAACACCTATTTTTCTTGAATACGAAGAGATATTATCCCAGAAAGCGAATCCGTTTATTGCAGATATTCTTTTAGGAGCTTTTTTGGAAGCACCGAATGTAATTGCGGTAGCGGATTACTATTATTGGGAGCTTATCCATTCAGACCTCGACGATAATAAATTTACCGATGCATTTCTCAATGGGCAAGCGGACTATCTGGTAACCAACGATGCTCATTTTAATGTGGTTCGCAATAATGCGTTTCCTCCAATCAATGTGATATCCGCAGATGAATTCCTAAACATCTTATAATAGATGGTTACGATAGTGTTACGGCACAAAATTTTGTGATCCTATAAAATGTTTATATATTGTCATCGCAAGTCGGAAGGCAACATCATAAAAAAGCTGACGGAAAATACAACATCAATACCACCAACCCCGTAGCGGGCTAAGGCCTTCGCATGGGTACAAACACATGATTCTTCGACTGCTGTTCGAGACTTGTTCGACTGCTGTTCGACAATCCTTCGAGAGCGCTTCGACAATCCTTCGAGACTTGTTCGACAATTGTTCGACTGGCCTTCGACAAACCTTCGGCAACGCTTCGGAAAAATGCCGAAGCAATGGCGAACAACTGCCGGACCAATACCCCGCTAAATTCGAACCAATCCCGAGCGGTTAATGGACGCCCCGCGCTCCATCTTCTTACCGGATCGCCTTCGGGATGGCTTGGGTACCTGGTTTGGACTTCGACCGGGCCTATATTGCGCTCCGACTGGACTCCGTTTGGCGCCGCCAGTCTAAGCGCAGTACAAGGCAGCATGGAGCGTAAACTTACCTCCGAAGCCGACCCGAAGCGGTCTCCAGCATGCCCCCAGCCCGATCCATGCCCTACCCTTTCCCTATTCGAAAGTGCCTTTCTCCCGTAGGTTTGCCGTATACTTCCCGGCAAAGTGCCGTCTTTTGGCTTTCTTACCGAGGTATACCCGGGTATCACCGGGATATCACACGGATGAGGGATAAGGGAAGGTGGGCTGGAGCACGGAATTGGCTGGGCTTTCCGAAAACGGCAGCACACTAATGCCTGGCTTCCCCCTGCTCTTGTGTAGACTCCGGCCGGATGATCATCCGCAAAGATTGATTTTTCGTAAAGAAGGCCACTGTCCAATTATAAAAGGTGACTATCTTATTCCGGAAATTGATCAGGGAGAACAGGTGGACAAACAACCACATCAACCAGGCAAAAAAACCATCGAAGTGCATCTTCGGTTTGGGCAAATCTGCTACCGCTTTGCTTCTACCGATAATAGCCATGCTTCCCTTGTCGCGATAGGTAAAGGGTTTGGCCGGCTGGTTTTCAAAGCCCGCTTTCAGGTTGTCCGCTAAGTTCTTACCCTGCTGTATCGCTACCTGGGCCAACTGGGGGTGCCCGTCTGGAAAGTTACTGTCGGTGGTCTGCAGGCACGTGTCGCCGATGGCATATACATTTTTCAACCCCTCTACCTCGCCATATTCGTCGACCAATAACCGCCGGCCCCGGCCATAGCTTTCTTTCGGTATACCTTCAAACACCTTTGAAGTAACACCTGCCGTCCAGATCAACAGCTGAGTTGCAATGCGCTCGCCGTCGGCAAAAACAACCTCACCGTCAACATAATCTTTCACCATCTTATTGAGCTTAACGATGACACCCATTTCAGTAAGCTTTCGCAGTGTATACTCCTGGGCCTGCTTGCTCATCGGGCCAAGCAGCGCCGGCGCACCATCCACCAAATAGATTTCCAATTTCTGGTTTGCCAACTCCGGATAGTCTTTTTTGAATATGTTTGTCCGCATTTCGGCGAGCATGCCCGACACTTCCACACCCGATGGTCCACCCCCGGTAATCACAATCGTGGTAAGGCTTTTCAGCTCCTTCTCATCCGTTGCCAATGTTGCACGCTCCATCTTCAACAGAATCGTATTCCGCATATTGATCGCATCATCTACCGTTTTCATCGGTATGGCAACCTTCATGATATTTTCGATCCCAAAGTAATTACTCTCGGTCCCGGTAGCAAGAACGAGGACATCGTAGTCCATCTCGCCCGTTGAAAGCTGTACCTTTTTTAATTCGGGATCCACCTTCAGCAATTCACCCAGCCGGAAGTGGATATTCTCTCTATGGTAAAAAAGCTTACGGAACGGGTAGCTGATGTTGGAAACATCCAGAAAGCCGGTGCTCACCTGGTAGAGTAGCGGCGGGAAAAAATTATAATTATTTTTATCAACGAGCGTGACATGGAACCCGGGGGCATTCGCCATGTGTTTAGCGAAGTTGACACCGGCAAAGCCGCCGCCAATGACCACGATTTTCTTTTCTTCTTCCATATTGCAATATTAATAATAAACGGTTTCCGATCATCTCCCCTCCTAGACCGTGCCTACATTGAGAAAACTACGGGTACTACGTTCAAACGGTTATGTGTTTAATGTTCTATTGATACCTTCTTAACGCCATCTTTGACAAATTGTTTCGATTGCGGCCAAAGATTTGCCGCATTCCGCGCCCCATAGCTATCCCATGGCCTTAGCCTCAAAACATGACACCAGCGAGGACCGCCGTGGCCACAGTGAAATAGATAATCAGGCCGGTCACATCCACCAACGTGGATACGAACGGCGCAGAGGAGGAAGCCGGGTCGGCACCAAGCCAGCGCAGTACGAAAGGCAACATGGAGCCAACCAGTGATCCCCATAAAACAACCCCCACGAGCGAAAGGCTTACGACCGCAGCCACCAAAAGCCAATATTCGCCATAGGCATGTGCAAACGCCTGCCACGTGCATACACGTAAAAAACCCAGGCCCCCCAATATCAGTCCCAGCAATAACCCCGATAATATCTCGCGCCGCATGACACGCCACCAGTCGGCGAGCGTCACCTCACCAAGCGCCATCGCTTGGATAATCAGGGTCGATGCCTGCGATCCGCTGTTGCCTCCACTTGAAAGGATCACGGGCATAAACAAAATAAGGACAGCACTGGCCAGCTGGCTTTCGTAATGCTCAAGCACCGTAGCGGTGAGCAGCTGCCCCAAAAAAAGCACGATAAGCCATCCGGCACGCTTCTTCACCAAATGGGGGATGGATACATCGAGGTAAGGTTCGTCCAATGCTTCCGTACCGCCGATGCGCTGCATATCCTCGGTATATTCCTCGTTGGCCACCCAGAGGATGTCGTCTACGGTGACGATGCCCAGCATGATTCCCTGTGCATCCACCACCGGCAGCGCTACCCGGTTATTCATCCGGAATACGTTGATAGCTTCCTCCTGTGGGTCGTTGGCATTGAGGGCCACCAGCCGGCTGTCCATGAGGTCCCGAACCCTTGTTTCGGGATCGGCCAGCAGGATGTTCCTTATCCGGATATCGTCCAGCAGTTCCCCGTTTTTATCGATCACGTAAAGTACATCTATCGTCTCCGATGCCTTCCCGTATTTGCGGATATGTTCAAGCACCCGTGTGATGGGCCAATGCTGTTTTACCGTGATGTAATCCGGCGTCATCAGCCGGCCCACACTGTCTTCCGGATACCCCAATAAAGCCAGCGCTTCCTTGCGTTCGGAAGGGGGCAAAAGGATGATTAATTTCTTCACCACATCCCCTTTCAGATCGCTGAAAAAAGAGGTCCGGTCGTCCGGTGGCATTTCGTTGATGAGCTCCGTGATTTTCGGTGCGGAAAGCTTCGTGAAAATCCGCTCCTGGGTAGGGAAATCAAGGATGCCAAACACGTGGACAGCGCGGTTAATGCTGAGCGTTTCGATGAACTTCGGACCGTACTCGGGCAACTCATCAATCAGGGCTTCCACATCCGATATATTCAGGTCATCGAGATACGCCTTGAGTTGCTCTTCATTACCTTCCGCCAACAGCAGTTCAGCTTGTTCAACCAGTGTATCCAATTCGTCCATGAGCCCTCCTAATTTTAAAAACAGTATCCTACATCGGTGAGAGATTTTGCATGCAAAAGTCGGTTTTTTTAATGACAACAACGAACAAGTGGACATTAAAAAACAAGCTGAAAACAACTTGAAAAAACTGTTAACTGAGCCACAGGAACAGCCATAATGTCATACCGGAAAAAACAGCAATTGCAGAAATCGTCCCTTATGGTTGGCGATTGCTTACACATGAGTAACGGCACTCCACCACGTGCCGGCCACCGTATCCCGTACTGCATCGACCGAACCCGAGACGAGCCCGAGGCGAGCCCCACCACACCACGCGATGCCGGATGGGGGATGCCCGCAGATTACGAACAACCCATATCGAAACGAAAAAATAGTTGTACCCAAACTGGAAAAGATAGTGTACTTTAGCAAGCATAATTCACGGATCAATCACACAATAGAAAATTCGGCTAACAAAATCATTTTTGGCTATTTTAAATCACCTTAAATTCGGATAAATCAAATTTACAATAATTATATTACATATTGATAATCAAAAATAAAATACATTTATATAAATATTAAATTTATAAAATAACATCAAAAAGTTCGTCGTATTGCCAAATATATTAGTATTCCTACATGAGAGCTCATTTTTTAGCATATTATCCATTAAAAATCAATTGTTTGATATTATTATTATCATGTATTTATTCACATCCCGTTCTTTCACAGATTTTCGACAATGACCAGTACCCGGCAAGTGTAAAATGGCGGCAGATACAGACACCCCATTTCCAACTGATTTACCCATCGGAATTTGAAGATGAGGCGCAGCAACTTGCCAGCAAACTTTTGGTGCACCGGGAGCGCGTCAGTGAAACCCTCGGAAAAAAACCGAGAAAAATTTCGATCATTCTCCAAAACCAAACCGTCGAATCCAACGGAAATGTGCAACTGGCACCGCGCCGCTCGGAGTTCTACACTACCCCTCCCCAGCAAGGCAATTTCCAAAACTGGCTAGACAACCTAGCCATCCACGAGCTCCGCCATGTGGTGCAGTTTGACAAATTGACAGGATACTTGAGGGCTCCTTTTTTCGAACAATTGGCGCTCGCTATTTTCGGGGTCACGTTGCCTTCGTGGTTTTTCGAGGGCGATGCCGTGGTTGCCGAAACCGAACTTTCCAATGCCGGACGCGGCCGGCTACCCTCCTGGGAAATGCCCTTCCGTGCGAACCTGCTAAGTGATAAAAAATACAGTTACCAAAAGGATTATTTAGGGTCGCTGAAGGACGTCACTCCCGGGTTTTATGAGCTCGGTTATTTCATGAACTCCACCCTGCAAGAGCGCTTCGGAGAAAGCATCGTCGACAGCCTCATGACACGCATGGCCAAGCTGCCGATCCGCCCTTATAATTTCACCAATTCCCTCCGGAAATACATCGGCTATGGTACACGCAAATGGCATGGTGAAGTAACCGGAATCCTCCGCCAAAAATGGCAAGCACAGCTGAGGGAAAATGCCCCCGTAAACTACCCTGTCCTACCGCAGCAAACCGACGGGAAACCGGCGAACTGGTTGCTACCGCAAGCCCTCCCAAACGGACACATCATTGCCCTCTATCAAGGCGCACATAAAGTGCCGACCATCGTCTCCATCGACTCCTCCGGCGAGCAGGCCGACGTGGTCAAAACCGGCCGCCAGACCGAGCCCAACTTCTCCTACGCGGCAGGTAAAATCGTGTGGGACGAGATACGCCGGGACAGCCGTTACGGCAAGCGTACCTACAGTATCATCAACGTGTATGACCTCCAGAAAAAGTCGTACCGCCAGCTCACACGGCGGAGCAGGTACTTCTCTCCCACCCTCAATCCCGACGGCACACAGGTGGCGGCAGTGGCTATCGATGAGAGTAACCAAGTAAGCCTGGTGATACTCGATATCGGCACCGGAAAACCCATCGCCCACTTTCCCACACCGCAAAATATACTGCTCCAAACGCCAGCATTCGACCCTACCGGCACCAAGATCGTAGCCACCGGTATCTCCGAAAAAGGGGCAGCGATCATCGAGCTGGATATCCCCACGGCCTCCTACAGCTACCTGCTCGACTGGCAATTGCAGCAAATTGAGCGCCCTGTTTATGCAGGTAACCGTATTGTCTTCAAAGCCCATTTCAACGGCATCGACAACCTCTATGCGCTAACGCAACAGCACCAGATCCAACAACTCACCAGCGCCCAATTCGGTGCTTTTAACCCCTCGATAGATGCCGCGGGCAACCGGATATGGTTCAACAACTACCAGGTGAGCGGTCACCGAATCAGCCACCTGAAAATCAGCAATCCGCCGATAAACCATTTTAAAGCTCCTGTAAGCCAAGAAAACGCTTCGATGGTTCCTGACACATCAGAAACCAAGATATGGCCGTCTACAGCCTATAATAGCTTCAAAAATCTGGTAAACTTCCATAGTTTGTCGGTCGACAACACCAATCTCGCTAATATTAACGACATCAAACCGGGTATTTATTGGCTATCGGATGATTTGTTGAATACCGCCCAGATCCGTGTCGGCTACCAATACGACAGCGACATCCGCGCTAGTCAATACTCAGCATCGGTGGCATACAACCGCTTCTTCCCCAAGTTTTCGCTGGCCTACACCAATCGGGGGCAGCTCGGGGTTGCGAGGGTAACTTCCGATGCCGGGCAAGACACCATCAGCTTCCGCTGGCGGGAAAATACAGCAACGCTCCGTATGGACATCCCCCTCGTATTTTACCGGCTCAACCATGTATTCAACGCAGGGGTAAGTGCTGCGACTTCGTACACCAGCAGGTACGGACTCAGTGCACCCCAATTCCGGGAGCAGTTTATCGATGGCATCCGGTTCCCCATGCATTACCAAGCCTACTTCAACCACAACGTGCGGCAGAGCACGTTGGACCTGGGTCCGCGGTGGGGGCAGAACGCCAGCATCACCTACCGCCATTTCCCGTTCGATGGCAGCCTCTCGGGCGAGCACCTCGCCCTGCGCACCGCCTTTTACTTCCCCGGCCTGTGGCCCCACCATTCGTTATTCGCCCGCTTCAGCTACCAGCGTGCCAGCGGCACCTACCTCCTGCATAACGATATCCCGTTGGTGAGCGGTTACGACCGGCTGTTACCCGTGCCGGTAAACAATACGCTGTTGTTCAACTACCGGTTCCCTATCGCTTATCCCGATTGGGCCATCGGCCCCTTGGCTTATATCAAGCGTTTTAAAGGTGGGGCGTTTGCCGATTTCCAGAATGTACGCACGGGTACCCCGTTCCAGCCCCGCACGTTCGGACTTGAGTTGAGGGCCGACATGAACCTGCTGCGGTTCTACCTGCCCGACTTCGACATCGGTATCAAAATGGTCTATGCCAACGAGGCGACTGCTCCGCAGCGGGTGTTTGCGACGTATAGCATCGGGTATCGATATTGAGGAAATAGCGTCCGATGGACAGTTGGGGAGGTGATAATTGCTCTTCTTCTCGAAGATACTTCTCAATGATTCCGTCTAACCAATCCTGTGGCGTGCCGCAACGTTTCATTTGTTTAGAAACGTACTCCACAACCGTAAGTTCATTGAACTTTTCGTCAGCATTTTCGATACTCGTCAATGGCATACCATGTGGATCAATCACGATGGCCAGCCCGGCCCACCCTAAATTATACGGATGCAACACCGGAATCTTGTGGGCTTTGCAAACATGGTCAAACTGCAATGGTATGGCTGAAGTGAAGTCCAACGCATTGATAGCTACCTTGTGGTCAGCAACCAACCCTTCCAAATTCTCTTCCGTTATAAAGCAATCATGCACATTGATGATGGCATCGTTATTTATCGCTGATAAGCGCGATTGAATAGCAGATACTTTCTCTGTAGCGATATCGCTTTCTGTATAATTCTGTCTATTTAAATTGGACGTTCTACGTGATCTCCATCGATAATGGTCATGTTTTCAAGCGTTTTAAGTAGTTATTAGGCTTACTTAAGGCCAAGCCGTTGGAATGATGATAAAGTTAAGGGAAAACTACCAATTTACAAAGTATAGCCAAGTTTAATTCTATGCGCATCTTCCCGTCCTGTTCTTATCCATGCTAATCGGAAGCCGACGGCCACGGAGGACCGTAAGCCAGCCAGCTTCAACCGAGGCTTTCAGTGCACTTTGAAATTTTGGGGATTTTCTTTTTCGGCCGATATGCGCAATGATTGCGTCATAGGTCATAAAGGTTTTTCTGCAACATGTTTTGCTAATTAATTTATCATTTATTATATTCGCATCATTGATTCAAGTAATCACTGCCTTTGATAACCCGATGAATTATGGCCGATATTTCCTCTCCGCATGACAGTTTCTTCCGCGCAGTACTGGCCGACAGCCAAATGGCACTGGACTATTTCAAGTCGGCATTGCCTGACCACATCATCCAATTATTGGACCTTACAACGCTCGAACGGGTGCCGGACAGTTACGTATCGGGAGGACTGGAGAAGACAATGTCCGACGTTGTTTACCGGTGCCGCCGTCGCGACGGCAAGGGTAGTGTGTCCATATGCCTGTTGGTCGAACACAAGAGCAGATCGGACAAATACACCCCTGTGCAGGTGGGCGGTTATATCTTCTCAGGCTACCAGCTGCAGATCAGTCAGGGGCAGAAGGATCTCACGCCTATTATCCCAATCCTGTTTTACCACGGCAGGCAGAAATGGGAATACTGGACGCTGGATAGGCTGTTCGACGAAGCGGGCGACGATCTGCTTGGATTCATCCCGAATTTTGACTATGTTTACCACAACTTACGGGATACCTCAGAGGCCGCCATTCAAGCAATAGGCAACCAGTTTTTGGTATCCGCTTTGCTTACGTTAAAGTATACGTTTGATAAGCGTAAGCTGAAGGAGAAGTTCCACGAAATATTGGTTGCCGGATTGACGGAGGGAAATGACGACCAACATACCGCACTTCTGGTTTACTGTCTGCGCAGGGTAGACTACACCGAAGAACAGATAGAGGAGTTTGTAAAAGAATTACCGTTAACGATAAAAAATAGAGTCATGAGTACGTATGATTTATTGATTCGAAAAGGGCTTAGGCAAGGGATTGAACAAGGGATTGCAAAAGGAGAAGAGCAGAAAACGTATGAGTTTGTCCGGAATTTAATCCAGAGCACGACTTTTACCGAAGCTAAAATTGCATCTTTAGCCGTGGTATCCACTGATTTCGTCAAGAAAGTCCGCGAAGACTTAGATAAGAAGAAATAGTCACAAGCCCTATCGGGAAAAATATTAGGCCATGCCTTTAGGGGCGTGGCTCTTTTTATTTCAGCAATGTATACGACGACTCTCCAGAGCGGATATCGGATTTATCGCGGAAGGCCATGTGGTCATCCATCCGGATGGGACGGTAGCAGCGGACCGGATGCGTGGCCAATTGGACCGTCTATATCATCCTACTCGTAGCTGGCCTTGGGATTGGAATGCTAAGCTGGCACCAATTAAAAAGCGGCCGGAGCCGCTTTGTTTTCTATTCATTGATGGCCTTCACGCCGGGCAGCTCCTTGCCCTCCATGTATTCCAGCAAAGCCCCGCCGCCGGTGCTTACATAGCTCACATGCTCGGTCATCCCGAATTTGCTTACCGCCGCCGCCGAGTCGCCCCCGCCGATCAGCGAAAATGCGCCCCGCTCGGTTGCAGACACCACCGCATCGGCCACCGCCCGCGTGCCCTTGGCAAACTTATCCATCTCGAACACCCCCATAGGGCCGTTCCACAGGATTGTATTGGAAGCCAGTATCACCTGGGCGAAATGCTCACCCGATTCCTTACCGATGTCGAGCCCCATCTTGTCGGCCGGTATCTGGTCGTTCGGACCGTCGTACGCCGGCGAGTCCGGTGCGAACCTGTCGGCAATCTGGCAATCGGTGGGCAGCACCAGGTTTACACCCTTTTTCGCTGCTTTCTTCACCAAGCTGTTTGCCAGGTCCAATTTGTCCAGCTCAACCAGCGACTGGCCGATCTCGCCGCCACGGGCTTTCACAAACGTGTAGGCCATCCCACCGCCGATGATCAGATTGTCCACTTTATCGAGCAATGCTTCGATCAACTCGAGTTTATCGGATACCTTAGCGCCACCCATGATGGCGGTAAACGGACGCTGCGGGTTATGCAACACCCGCTCGGCGTTGCCGATTTCGGCTGCCATGAGGTATCCGAAGTATTTCCTGTTGGGGAAGAACTGCGCAATCACCGCGGTTGAGGCGTGCGCACGGTGGGCCGTACCGAAGGCATCATTGACATACACATCGCCGAGCTTCGCCAGCTTTTCCGCAAAATCGGCATCGCCCTTTTCCTCTTCCTTGTAAAAGCGGAGGTTTTCCAGGAGCAGTACCTCACCGGCCTTCAACGCCGCCGCCTTGGCGTATGCATCTGCGCCGATGCAATCATCGGCAAACTGCACATCTACCCCCAGCACATCCGAAAGATGGCCAACAATATGCTTCAAAGAGAACTTCTCTTCTGGCCCTGCCTTGGGCCTTCCCAGGTGCGACATCAAGATCACCGCACCGCCATCGTTCAGTATCTTTTTGATGGTAGGCGCCGCACCACGGATGCGGTTGTCGTCGGTAATGGCGTAATGTTCATCCAAGGGGACATTGAAATCCACCCGTATCAATGCTTTTTTTCCGGAAAAATCTAAATCGTCTATGGTTTTCATACAATTTTTTTAATGATTTGAGGGAAACAAAGCTACTATAAGTATTGGAAAATCAAAATACTTCGTAGCTGTACCGTTGTGCTTCCGCCCAAGCGGTGCGGTTCAGCCCGGCGTCGATACCGCGCTCGTCCAGCACCTCCAGGAGTGTTTCGGTTGCGATATTGCCAGTCAGCCTGTCCTCCGCCATGGGGCATCCGCCGAAGCCGCGCAGGGCGGTATCAAACCGGACACACCCGGCATCGAGTGCCGCAACCAGTTTTTCACGGCTGGCACCGGGCGTGCTATGCAGGTGGAGGCCAAGCTCGATTTCGGGGAACGTATCTTGTAGGTAGGGATAGAGCGAAGCAATGCCTTCCGGCGTGGAGCTCCCCACGGTGTCGGCCAAAGCGAAATGCCGGACTCCCATCGCCACCAGCTTTTCGGTGTAGTCGGCCACGATGGCCGGGCTCCACGGGTCGCCATACGGATTGCCGAAACCCATGGACAAGTAAACGAGCGGCGTACGGTTATTCTCGCGGCATAGTGTGCCGATTTGTTTCACTATATCGAGAGCCTGGGTAATGCTGCTATGGGCATTGCGCTGCTGGAATGTCTCCGACACCGAAAAAGGGAAGCCCACGATAGACACCCTTCCGTGCCGCATCGCCTCTTCCGCACCACGGACGTTGGCTACAATTGCGAGTAGTTTGGACATACCCGCACCGCCCTCCAGATGGCCCAACACCTCAGCCGTATCCCGCATCTGCGGGATGGCCCCGGGCGAAACGAAACTACCGAAGTCTACCCGGTCGAAACCGACATCCAGGAGTAGCCTGATGTAGGCAGCCTTGGTAGCCGTAGGGATAAAACGGTGTATACCCTGCATGGCATCGCGGGGACATTCGGTAATCCAAACCCTTTCCACACCGCTGGCCATACCTCTTAATAAATCTCCATCGTGAATGGCAGCCGTGCCTGCACACCGCGGAGGCGCAGCGCGGCTTTTGCTTGTTCGTAATAGCGATAATGCTCGCCCAGCTCGCGTTTGCTGAACCACGTGCTGATCCGGTCAGCAGACCCGCCCAGCAACGACTCAAACGGGCTTTTGATAGCCGGGTAGCTCACCACCCTGTAGTTTTCCAGGCCGGCTTTGCCCGCGGCCGCGGCAATGGCATCATCTATACTCCCCAAGCGGTCTACCAACCCATACTCCACCGCCTGCTGCCCGCTCCATACGCGCCCTTGCCCTATGCTATCAACCTGGGCCTTGGACAGGCTGCGGCCATCGGCTACCCGCTGTAAAAAAGTGTCGTAAATCTGGTTGACCTGCATCTGGAGGATTTGCGTTTCATCAGCCGTAAGCGGGCGGTCGACATTCGCTAGGAAATCGGCATACTTGCCTGTTTTAACCTCGTCAAAGGTAATCCCCAGTTTATCGTTGTATAATTTCTGCATGTTCGGAATGAGGCCAAACACACCGATAGATCCGGTGATCGTATTCGGTTCGGCAAAAATCGAATCGGCAGCTGCCGAGATATAATAGCCTCCCGAAGCCGCCACGTCGCCCATGGAAACGATGATCGGCTTTTCCTGGCTCAGCAGCTCCACCTCCCGCCAGATCACATCGGAAGCCAAGGCGCTGCCACCCGGTGAATTAACGCGGAATACCACGGCCTTCACCTTGTCATCACGGCGTACCTTACGCAGCTCGCGCGAAATACGCTCCGAGCCGATCATATCGTCGCCGCCTTCGCCCGACACGATTTCGCCCACCGCATACACAACCGCCACCCGGTCGCGGACAGAAGCACTCACCGATTTCGTTGTTGGCTTATATTTCAAAATAGACACGACATTGATATCCTTATCCTGGCTTATGTCGAGCGAGTCTTTCAACTCGGCCAGAAATTCGTCTTTATACCGCTTACCATCCGCAAGTCCGTATTTCACGGCATCGTCTGCGGTACGGGCCAGATAGCCGTCGGCAATCGCCATCAGTGAGTCGGGGGCGATACCACGGCTTGCCCCTATTTGGCCGATGAAATGGTTGTATATACTCCCCAGGAAAGAGCTCACCTGCTCCCGGTTGGCGTCGCTCATCTTATCGAGTATAAACGGCTCTACCGCACTTTTGAATGTCCCCACTTTCACCACCTGGACTTCCACGCCCAGCTTATCCAATGTTCCTTTCAGAAACGCCGTCTGCGAGGCAAGGCCCCGGAAGTCAATGGCCCCCTCGGGGTTCACATACACCTTATCGGCGGTGGAGGCAAGGTAATAGGCGCGTTGCGTATAGCCTTCGCTGTAGGCGATGATAAATTTGCCCGAATCTTTGAAATCTAACAGCGCATCACGGATTTCCTGCAGGGTAGCAAAGCTGGCCGATACCGAAGAGAGGTCAAGACATATCCCTTTGATACGGTCATCGTCCTTGGCCCCGTCTATACGTTTCAATATATCGTTCAGCCCGAAGCTTTTCACCGTGATAAATCCCGGCAGATCGAGCTCTTCGAACGGATCGGGTATCGTACGCTCCGTAATCTGGTGCTTCAGGTCGATCAGCAGCAACGAATTGTCGGCAACAACCGTTTCCTTATCGGCTCCCATGGAACTGACCAAGACACCGACAATGATTAAACCTACCACAAAGAGAAGGATAAACGAAATGGCAATACCCGTCACGGTAGCCAGCACATATTTGAAAAACGACTTCATATTCATTACATTATAAGGTGTCCAAACTTAGAAAAACTTCACTGTATTGACAAATAGCATATACTGCCATGGTGTGTGTTTGACGACAGAAACAGCCGTTCGTTACAGCAACATATATTTGGATATACTCGGCTATTTAGCTAAGTTTGTCCATCGGAACCGCTCGATATCACTTTTTATGCCGGTCACAACGAATACCTACCTGTTATTGGGTACAAATATGGGCGACAGGGTTAGCCAGCTAAGCCGCGCACGCGGCGAAATAGCCGGCCAAATCGGACCACTGCGCCGCTCGTCGTCTATATACGAAACGGATGCCTGGGGCAATGAAGACCAGCCCCCCTACCTCAACCAGGTTGTGTCGGTGGATACAACGCTCAAGCCGCTCGCGTTACTGTATATTATCAACGCTATCGAAAAGCAAATGGGCCGCATACGCACCGGCAAATGGGAATCCCGGGTGATCGACATCGATATCCTGTATTATTCCGACCGGATAATCGACGAAGTGAACCTCCAGGTGCCACACCCGCATTTACCAAACCGGCGCTTCGCGCTGGCTCCCCTGCAAGAAATTGCGCCCCTATTCGTGCACCCGATTTCGGGCAAAACAACCACCGAATTATTAAACCAGACCCCCGACCAACTCACGGTGCGGCTTTTTAACCCAGATACGTATGAACAACATGAAATTTGAGCAAGCAGATCTATCATACCTGATGGACCTTTCGAGCGGCAATACCCAGCTCATCAGAGAAATACTGGAGCTGTTTATGAAACAGACCCCGGCGGATATAGACCTCCTCTCCACCTATATCGAGCAGGGAGATTGGGAGCAAGCCTATAAGCAGGCCCACCACATCAAGCCGACCATGGCTTATGTGGGTGCCAACCACATGCGGCAGGAATTGCAGGAAATCGAGGATGCTGCGAAATACGGCCAGAACGTCGAGTCTATCCCAGACAAGCTGGCGGCAATGCGGCCCCGGCTGGATGTGCTTTACGGCGAGCTGGACGCATACTTGAGAACGCTTGATTAGCGAACGATTGGCCCCGTGTAAAGATGGCCGCGTTTATCGGGATTGCCGGAAGTGAATAAACGAAAACAAAAAATAAAGCAGCAACACGAATGGGGCGGCCGCAAACTTTAGCATCACAACAGCTGCTGCGCTAAGCAGCAGGAATATAAACTTCCATCCATTCTCGCGCCACGACAGCGAGCTCAGTTTCAGTGAAAAAAGGCGGACATTGCTAACGAGCAACAAGGACGTAACCGCGATACTGGCCACAAGGAAGGCCGGATGGTACACGATAGACCCATAAGTCGCGGCAACGAACGGCAGCGAAACCACATAAAATGCATTCATCGGCGTATTGAGACCAATGAAATCGGTAGACTGCCGATCGTCGATATTGAATTTCGCCAACCGGAGCGCCGAAAAAATAGTGACTAAAAAGCCCAGGTAAGGCACATAAACATTGTCTGGCAATGCCGTACTGAGCATGCTGAAAAGCACCGCCCCCGGCAGCAGGCCGAAACTCACCACATCTGCCAACGAATCCAGCTCCTTACCTATAGGCGATTTCACGCGCAACGCCCGCGCCGCCATACCATCAAAGAAATCGAAAATACCGGATGCGAGTACGCAATAGGCCGCCATGTCTAGCCAGCCGGCGAACGCAAAGGTTACACCAACGCAACCACTGAACAGGTTCAGGCAAGTGATGAAATTGGGTATATGTTTTTTCATAAAACATGGCTGTAGCAACTGTGGTGCTACAGCCATTATCAATGATTAACCGTTCATGCTGATGAGGAACTCTTCGTTAGACTTGGTTCCACGCATTTGGCCCAGTAAGAACTCCATGGCTTCCATCGAAGTCATATCGGCCAGGTGGTTACGCAGCACCCATATCCGTTGCAGGGTCTCCCTGTCGTTCAGCAGGTCGTCCCTACGCGTGCTCGATGCTATCAGGTCGATCGACGGGAAGATCCGTTTGTTGGAGAGCTTACGGTCAAGCTGCAGCTCCATGTTACCGGTTCCCTTAAATTCTTCAAAGATCACCTCATCCATCTTCGAACCCGTATCGATCAGCGCTGTGGCGAGTATTGTCAGCGACCCGCCATGTTCAATATTACGTGCGGCACCGAAAAAGCGCTTCGGTTTATGCAGCGCGTTGGCATCCACACCACCGGAAAGGATCTTGCCCGACGCAGGTGCCACGGTATTGTATGCCCGCGCCAACCGCGTGATTGAGTCTAGCAGGATTACCACATCATGCCCGCATTCTACCATGCGCTTGGCTTTTTCCAATACGATGTTCGCTATTTTCACGTGCCTGTCGGCAGGCTCATCAAAGGTAGACGACACCACTTCAGCACGCACGCTGCGTGCCATATCGGTCACTTCTTCCGGCCGTTCGTCGATCAGCAGGATAATCAGGTACACTTCCGGGTGATTTTTCGCGATGGCATTGGCCACATCCTTCAGCAGCATGGTCTTACCCGTTTTGGGTTGTGCCACAATCAGTCCGCGCTGGCCCTTTCCGATAGGCGTAAAGAGGTCCATGATACGTGTGGAATAATTGCCCGGTCCGGTGAAAAGGTTCAACCGTTCGGTTGGGAAGAGCGGTGTCAGGAAATCAAATGGCACCCGATCGCGTACTTCCGCCGGGTTCTGGCCGTTGATGGCCTCTACGCGCACCAGTGGGAAATATTTTTCACCTTCTTTTGGTGGCCGGATGCTTCCGCGTACGGTATCGCCCGTTTTGAGCCCGAAAAGCTTGATCTGCGATTGAGAGACGTAAATATCATCCGGCGAAGTAAGGTAGTTGTAATCGGACGAGCGAAGGAAGCCATACCCGTCGGGCATAATTTCAAGAACCCCTTCGTTCACGATGACATTATCGAAGTCGAGGCTGGCGGTGGCGCCTTCCATCTTGCTGCCATTGGCAGCTTTCGGCGTAGCGGCCGGCTCCGGCCGGTTTTCTGGCGAGGCGGCGATTGCATCCCGCGTATCGGCAGCAAAGTCATCGCGCGTGTTACGCACACTGACCGGCTCAACCGCTTTTACGGTACGTGTCCGCTTCCGCGGCCGCTCACCCCCCGCTGCATTTGCTTCTGCAGCATCAGGAACCGCGCTCGCTTCTGATTCAGCATTCTTGGCTTCCTCCTCTCCGGTCTCAACAATCTTGGTCACCAACTCATGCTTCCGAAGCTTCTCCACGTCAGGGATACCGATCAACTTTGCTATTTCGCGCAACTCGGACACGAGCTTCGCATTCAGTTCATTAATATTCATTCAACTAAAAAATATAAATATATATATGGATTTTGCTGTTACAACAACGAAATTTATCCACCTCATTCAGCCGTCTATTTTCAAACAGTAGTGATTCAGCATTTAATCTTCAGAAATCAAAGAGTTTCGATGAAGTATCTAGGATAAACTTTGAGAATACTGCGCAAAGTAAAGTATTCTATTTGTATTTTCAAAAAATATTAAAAAATAAAAAAAGTATCTGTTATCACCATCCCGCAAGCAACAATCGTGAATAGAAAATAATACACTGTGTATCAAATAGGTAAAACGTTTTATTAACCAGTAGAACAGAAAAGTCCCAAAAAAGTTTGAATAATTGGCATGAAAACCCCTAAGTTAGGCGAAATTTTCGGCAAACCTTATACGTATTATATGGCAACCACATCAAACAAAAGCTATGCATCGGCGCTGTATTCGCTGACGATGGTGTTTTTTTTCTGGGGATTCCTGGCCGGGGCCAACGGTGTATTCATCCCGTTCTGCAAATCCCATTTCGACCTTACGCAGTTCGAATCGCAGCTCATCGATTCAGCTTTCTATGGCGCTTATTACATCGGGTCTCTAATACTTTACCTGTATTCCAGCGGGGTGGGTTATGACCTGCTCAACCGCATCGGCTATAAGAAGGGCATTATCTATGGTTTGCTCATTTCGGTAGTTGGAGCATTGCTTATGATTCCGGCTGTAATGAGTTCCGAATACATATTTATCCTGATGGCCTTTTTTGTGATTGCACTCGGCTTTTCGCTCCAACAGACGGCGGCCAACCCGTTTGCCGTGGCGCTCGGCGACCCTGCCACGGGTGCGCACCGCCTTAGTCTGGCGGGCGGCGTCAATTCATTCGGCACCACCATCGGCCCCATCATCATTACACTGATTCTGTTCGGCACGGTGGTAGCCACACCCGAGCAGGTGGCCAATGCGCCCATCAGCTCCATCAACATCCTCTATATTATCCTGGCCGGCGTGTTCCTGCTGGTGGCGGGCTTTTTCGCTATCCGTAAAATGCCACGCGTCACCTCCGATGAGGAGCCCGAGCGCAGCAACAAACTTACCAAGGCCCTGCTCGCCATCACGCTATCTATACTGGCCCTTATCGCCATTGGCTTTCTCCTGCCCGAGCGGTTCGGCCATGAAGGCACGCTGACCCTGCTGGTTATTGCATTAGTCGCCGTCGGCGCCATCCTATTTTACTCCAATGGTTCGGCCCAGAAAAACGGCGACGGGTGGGGAGCCATGAAATATCCGCAGCTCACGTTGGGTATGCTCGCCATCTTTGTGTATGTGGGCGTGGAAGTCACCATCCAAAGCAACCTCGGTGCATTGTTGAAGACCCCGGAGTTCGGCGGCCACGACGAATCCCAAATCTCACATTTTATCTCACTGTATTGGGGTAGCTTGATGATTGGCCGTTGGATGGGTGCCGTTACCGTGTTCAAAACCAGCAAGCGCATGCAGATGTTGTTGAGCATATTGGTGCCTTACATCGCTTTTGGCGTTATCCTGCTGGTCAACTGGTTCAGTGGCCGCGATGTTTCCGACTTATATATCTACGCCCTATGCATCGCCGTGATGATCGGTGCTAATTTCTGGGCCCAGGCCAAACCGGCTAAATTGCTGATGGCATTGGGGATACTTGGGGTTATCGCCATGCTCATCGGGCTATACACCACCGGTGAGGTTGGTATATTCGCATTCATCAGCGGCGGACTGGTCTGCTCCATCATGTGGCCCAGCATTTTTGCGCTGAGCATTACCGGGCTCGGAAAATATACCAGTCAAGGGTCGGCCCTACTGATCATGATGATACTGGGCGGCGCCATCATTCCGCCACTGCAGGGAAGTATTGCCGATGTGCTGCATGACATCCATTTGTCGTATTGGGTACCGGTGGCTTGTTTTGCCTACCTCGCTTTCTTTGCCTGGAAGGTATCGGGCATCCTGAAAAAGCAGGGCCACGACATTGAAAACCTCAACGCGGAAGGGGGCCATTAAGCTGATAACTGCTGCCGGACACGGTATTTTTTGAAATAAGGAGGGTATAATGCCATTATTTTCCCGGAAAACCGTATTTTCGGCGCATGTAATTGAATGAATATCATTAAACTAAAAAAACCAACAAAACTAACACCCAACAAATGATTATAATTGCAGACGGAGGATCTACCAAAACCAATTGGTGCTTGCTGGACAACGCTGGGAAAAAAGTGTATTTCAACACCGAGGGTTACAATCCTTATTTCGTGGATAGCGAGTATATTGTCAACTCGCTTAAAAAGGGACTACCCAAAGATTTACCCTATGCAGAGGTGGCCGAGGTGAATTATTACGGCGCAGGTGTACACAACGAGGAAAAAGCCAATATTGTTGTGGAGGCCCTCAAGCAGGTGTTTGTCAATTCACAAGTATTCGTGGGGCACGATTTACTGGCTGCCGCCCGTGCTTTACTGGGCGACCAGCCCGGTTTTGCAGCCATCCTTGGCACAGGTACCAACACCTGTATCTACGATGGCAAAGACATCGCACACAATATCGACTCGGCAGCTTACATCCTGGGCGACGAGGGCAGTGGCTGTTACATCGGCAAGAAACTGCTTACCGATTACATCCGCGGCTATATGCCGGAAGATGTAAGGGAAGCGTTCTGGGAGGCCTACAAGTTAACCCCGGATGACGTGATGGACGCCGTATACACCAAACCGCTGGCCAACCGCTTTTGTGCCAGTTTCAGCAAATTCGTGTACGACGTGCCGGTCAATATCCGGTACTCCCGCGGAATCGTGCAATCGGCATTCGACGACTTTTTCCGCAACTTGGTATCCCGTTACCCAGACTATCAAAACTATTCGTTCAACTGTATAGGCTCGGTTGGCTACAATTTCAGGAATGTGCTGGAAGAGACTGCCGCCCAATACGGCATGAAGGTGGGGCGTATTGTCCGCTCGCCGATAGACGACCTGGTGCAATACCACATCAATAAGCCGACAGCAAATTAACGCATATAATACGGTACGGAGACACCAAGGAGCCGTAGCTTTACCCACTAAGCTACGGCTTCTTTTTTTACATCCGCGCTGCTTTACAATTCCAGCGCCTCACCGATGTCGGGCAGGTGGAGTGTCCGTCCGGCGGCAGCAAATTTCCCTTTCGCGGCTTCCTTATCAATCGTAATGGGTGGAAACGTATTGTAGTGGATACCGACAATATCAGTACAATTGATAAACCTACTGGCCGTCACGGCATCATCCACATCCATGGTATAATGCCCCCCTATCGGGAGGAACGCCCAGTCCAGCCCAAGCGGTTCCAATAATTTCATTTCCAGTGTCAGCGCCGTATCTCCGGCGAAATATATCTTTTTGCCTCCGGTTTGCAACACGTACCCGGCGGGCTGCCCGCCATATTGCCCATCGGGCGTACCGTTGGTGTGCAGCGCATAGACCATCTTCACCGTTCCGAAATCCGTCTGTATTGTTCCCCCGAAATTAAAAGCTATGATATCCTCCTGCGGGACGTTCTGCCGCCCGACCCAGGCCGCCGTTTCGACAACGGCCAATACCTTGGCTTTACTGCCCTGCTGTATAGCCGCCACGTCGGCCACATGGTCTTCGTGGCCATGGCTCAGCAGGATGTAATCCGGTTTCAATTGCCCTATATCGATATGCGCCGCTTTGGGGTTGGGGCTGATGAACGGATCGAACAATATGGTTGTTCCGCCCACCTGCAGTTCCACACACGAGTGCCCGTAATATACTGCCTTCATGATAGCCCTCCCAGTCCGCCGATCATGTCTTTGGCCACACCATACATCTCGGTTTGGCTTACGTTTTCGGCCTGCTTCAATGCGTGGTTGATGGCCACTGTGAGGAGTTCTTCCAGCTGTTCCCTGTCTGCATCCGCAAAAAAAGCTTGGTCAATGCTAACATCGGTTACCTCCCTGTTGCCTGTGGCGGTCACTTTAATTGCGCCGCCCTCCGCCTCGCCGGTCACCTTCACCTGGTCGAGCCGCTTCTTGATTTCTTCAGCCCGCTGTTGGGCTGCTATCAATTTTTCAAACATAGCTTCTACGGTTATTTATCCATTCGCTAAGTTACGGAATCTGGGTAGAAAACAGAAAACCATAACCAATTGTGAAGTCCCTGCGTAATTATCGTATACCGTTAACCATCGTCTACCCTACCACGAACCCTAAGGTACACCACGCTATTGTGCGGCATGCCCAAGGTAGATGCTGGGGTAACATCCAGCAATCGCTGTAGGTAAACATCCACGACACCATCGAGTACGCGCCTTCGCGATTCTTCGAATTCGGGCATCACGAAAAACTTACCTAACCGCAGCTTGCCATCCGGCCCAACCAATACCGAAAACGTGTAGTAAAAATCCTTGTACGCCCGGTGGATGGTAATATCGTACTCCGGATACAGGTATTCGTAGGCCGACGACTGGCTCATCAGCTCCAGGCTGTCGTACTCACGGCGCTTGATATCGAGCATCTCGCTATTGCTCGCCAGCTTCGGGTAGCTTTTCGACGAATACGAGCTATCGACGCTGCTGAGATTGCTATTGGCCCGTTGTACCATCTCCTGCACGAATAGCGTATCTTGCCGCCGCGGTGCACGTAGCTTGGCCAGCGGTATACCCAGTCTGTCGAGGTAATCTTTGGCATAGAAACGCATGTATACGTTGGAACGTATTTTGTTCACCCGCAATCCGTCCAGACTCAACCGCTGTAGCATGAGGCTATCCCGGTTGAGGTCGATCACCTTCCAACTCTCGCGTGCAAAGTGGAAAAACGAATCATGGTCGTGCGTGATCTCAAAATTGAAAGACGAGTCGCTGCCTGGCACGTAGATCTGCACTGCATCCTCGCGGGTAAATTTGATATGCCACTCGGCTTCCTGCACGAACCCGATGGAATCATACGCCAGCCCATTGTCGAACGAGCGCCTCACTTCGTAAAAATCAATACCTACAATGGGTTTAAAGGAAGGCCGCCGGGGATCGCTTTCTTCTTCTGCCGCAGTACCGCAGCCCGACAGATAGCCGCAGCAGACCAAAAACACACAGCATAGCTGAACGATATGACCCTTGATTTGCATGGGCTGCTAACCTAAGACAATTGCGCATAAAATGCAATAATTTTTACAGTTACATTTAACACGATTTCCTATTGCATTGTCCATTAATTTTCGTAGGTTAGCCGGAACCATTTTATCTAACACCTCTATATGACTATAAATACAACTTATCGAATTTATACCCGGCAATCAACACAAACTATATACATTTGTGTGTGTACCCATTAATAATATTAAAAACATGGAAGACAACAAGTCAAAACTAACTAGACAGACCGGGGCTCCGGTTCCCGACAACCAGAACGCACAGACGGCCGGCCCCAGGGGCCCGTTGTTGATGCAAGATTACTGGTTTCTTGAAAAAATGGCCAATTTCGACCGCGAGGTGATTCCGGAACGGCGGATGCATGCGAAAGGCTCGGGTGCTTTCGGTACCTTCACCGTTACGCACGATATTACGCAGTACACCAAAGCGAGTATTTTCAGTGAAATCGGAAAGAAAACCGAGATGTTCGCGCGTTTTTCCACCGTTGCCGGCGAGCGGGGCGCGGCGGATGCCGAGCGCGATATCCGCGGTTTTGCGATGAAGTATTACACGGATGAGGGCATCTGGGATTTGGTGGGCAACAACACTCCCGTATTCTTTTTCCGCGACCCGATGAAGTTTCCGGATTTGAACCACGCCGTGAAGCGCGACCCGAAGACAAACCTACGGAGCGCCAACAACAACTGGGATTTCTGGACACTGCTCCCCGAGTCGCTGCACCAGGTCACCATCGTGATGAGCGACCGCGGCATCCCACGCGGCTACCGCCACATGCACGGCTTCGGCAGCCACACCTACAGCTTCATCAATAAGGATAATGTACGCCATTGGGTGAAATTCCATTTCGTTACCCAGCAGGGCATCGAAAACCTGTCGGACGAGGAAGCAGCCAAGATCGTTGGCATGGACCGCGAGTCTTCGCAGCGCGATCTCTTCGACGCAATCGAGCGGAAAGATTTCCCGAAATGGAAGATGTACATCCAGATCATGACCGAAGAGCAGGCAAAGACCTACCGCTTCCACCCGTTCGACCTCACGAAGGTATGGTCCAAGAAAGATTTCCCGCTTATTCCTGTGGGCGAATTTGAATTGAACCGCAATCCCGACAACTATTTCCAGGACGTGGAGCAGGCGGCATTCAACCCCACGAATATCGTTCCGGGTATTGGCTTCTCGCCGGATAAGATGCTGCAAGGACGTTTGTTCTCTTACGGCGATGCCCAACGCTACCGGCTGGGGGTAAACCATTACCAGATCCCGGTAAACAAACCAAGGTGCCCCTACCATGCGTTCCACCGCGATGGTGCCATGCGCGTGGACGGAAACTATGGCGATGCCAAAAACTACGAGCCGAACAGCTACGGCGAATGGCAGGAGCAGCCCTCGGCGAAGGAACCGCCGCTGGAACTGGAAGGAACCGCTTACGCACACAATTACCGTGATGACGACGATGATTACTACACCCAGCCGGGTGACCTATTCCGTATCATCAAGGCCGACGGAAAAGCCGACATCTTGTTCAATAACACGGCCGCGCAAGTGGGTGGAGCCGATAAGTTCATCCAAATCCGGCATATACGTAATTGCTACAAAGCGGACCCCGAATACGGTGAGGGTGTAGCAAAAGCGCTGGGGCTGACAATGGAAGAGGTGAACAGCTTTGACATGACGCCCTACGACCGCTGGGCACCACGGCCATCCAACGGATAGCCAACCGTTTTGAATATGATTTTATTTAACCTCCCGGCAACCCCGGGAGGTTTTTTTCTACCGTTTGTCAGTCATCAATATCATCCAGCTCCCCTCCGGGTAGTTCCAAGGCCCTTACCGGTTGGATGGCATTGCCTGCAATACCCCTAATGGCACCATACATATCAATCGTGTTGGTAACCACCTTATCGATTTGTTTCTCGCGTTCTTTCCATATCCGCTGCATCGCCCGTTTCTCCCGTTCCAATTCGCTTTTCATACTCGAAAACCCTTCTACGATGGCCTCCACCTGCATACGGAACGTGTTGCTCGTCAAGAAATCGTAGAGCATGTGCATTTTATCCCCTTTGTTCTCTTGTGATGCCACGGCCAGCCCTATTTGGATGACCGTTTCGCGGAGCACGGCACATAGCCCTTTGAATTCCTCATACGTACATATCCACACGCCATCTTTGATCCCCATGCGTTCAAACCCGGGCGGCATGGCATCGGTAACCAATACTCCCACGTCGGCCCCCTTTTCGCGCATATCCCCTTTGAATTTCTCTATCCAGCTGGGCTGGAAGTCTTTCGTGCGTTTGCTTTCGTAGTATATTTTCCCGCAGTTCACACGGTTATGGGTGTTCACTACCTGGATGCAATCGCCACCGCGGGCACCTTTCTTCACCTCCTCGATGGTATCCAGTGGGAACTGTGCCGCCAGCCACTCCTCAATGGCCAGCTCCTGCACCTCGCCCTGCAGCTGCATGGACCCCTGCTCCTGTTTACGCTTCATTTCTTCGGTAAGCTTTTTCTGGTCGTCCAGTTGCTTGTGGAGCTCGCGTAGCTTCAGCTCGTTCTTTTCTTCTTCCAACTTCTTGATACGCTCGCGTTCCACTTGGAGCTGTTCGTTCATCCTCCGTTGCAGGTCTAGCTCCACTGCCTCGCGCAGCTCATCCTTCTCGCGTTTCAGGCGCTCGATTTCGGCTTTCGTGCGATTCAGCTCTTTGATTTGTTCCGATTTATCGTTCAACTCCAATTGCAGCGCCTTAAACTGTTCGGCCTGCTCTTCCGCCAGCCTGGTTTTCAAGCGGTCTTCGATTGCTTTTTTTTCGTCACGGAGTTTCGCTTCCAGCCGTTGCTGGAACAGCTCATTCTCCTGTTTTTTCTTTTGTTCAAAGGCTTCACGCTCTTGGTTGAACTTAGCCTGCTCTTGGATGTATTTCTTCCGTTCTTCGGCTAGTTGCGACTGATATTGCTGCTTTATCTGGGCCTCCAATTGGTGGGCAAGGATATCCTGCACATCGATGGATGTTCCGCAACTTGGGCATTTTATCCGGGTATTGTTTGTCATGGTTGTTCCTTTATATAAGATGTTTTTTCTTTATCCGTGTTCAAGTATTATTCAATCCTCTTGCCGCCACCGTAACCTGTGCGGACGCTTTCCGACATACGACGGTACCCGCCCAGCATGAATCACCGCGTAGTAATAGGCATGATTTACTGAACGAGTTTGAATATATGATGATTTTTTCACGTAAATGTATAAAATAATATTCAATGTGTTTTTTGGACCAACGATTTCCAGGTGCGAGCGTTTCCCGCATACCGTACCTATCCGGCCCAATGAAACCACGGAAGATGGCAGAAGAAAGGCAGGCGGTGCATATCAGTACGGGGAGGGGCTCACCGCGGTCCACCCACCATCGATTACCAGCGTTTGTCCGGTGATGTGGCGAGCGGCGTCGCTTACCAGGAACAATGCTGCCGACGCGATATCTTGCGGGGTGGCTGCCCGGCCCATCGGCGTGATCGATGACCATGTAGCTGCATAGTCGGCATCTTCGGCGGTCCGCTCGGTGAGGGTAGCCCCCGGTGCAACAGTATTTACATTGATACCGTAGGGAGACAGCTCCAACACCAGGTGCTTGGCAAGCATCTCCAACGCGGCTTTCGACATTCCATAAGCCGCCAAGTCCTTATGGGCCTGATGACCCGTTACCGACGAGGTAAACAACATGGACCCGCCGCGTCCCTGCCTAATCAGCTCCTTTGCCGCTGCCTGTGCAAGGAAAAATGTGCCTCCCAGGTTTACAGACATCACCTTATAGAACGACTCTGGAGTGTATTGCAGAAAATCACCAAACAGCGTGATGCCAGCATTGGCAATCACGATATCAAGCGTGCCCGTATCGGCCACCGCTTGTGCCACAATCCTATTGACAAAATCAAGATCGCCCGAATCCCCCGGGCAGGCCACGCAATTCCCCTCGGTCGAAACCAGTGCCGCGGCATCTTCCGCCAGCGCTTTGTCGATATCGTTCAACAATACCGTGACCCCTTCCGATGCCAGCCGACGGGCGATTTCAAATCCAATACCTTGGCCTGCACCCGTAACGATAGCGGTTTTGCCTGTAAATCTAGCTGTGGTCATCTTGTCTGCTTCTTTGCGGTGGTGTATTTTCCCAGCTAAATCTAAGAATAATTTCGAAATATGCTAAATCGATAAATGGCATTGCGTATCAATCAGATAACTTAGTGTAATAATTACAAATAATTGATTTTCAGAAATTTATATTTTATTATGTAGTGATTAGTATATACATTTGCCCCTATTAAACAGCAAATATTTGGCAAATAACCTGATTTATGGACAACTTAGCACACACGCAATGGATCACTTATTTGGACAGCACGGCACACTATCAACTGGAACGGACCTGAATTCATCACCGAAATAAAGATTACCAAGATATCCGGTTACGGCATCCGTAAATCGGAGAACGTCCAATTTTCAATTTTATGTAGTTTGAGCGTGGGTTGGTGGCAGCACCACCAGCTCCGCTTTTTGACGGAAATGCGTAGTACGCCATTGCAACTTATTAGAATATGTCTATAACTTATCTCCCCGAATTGGAGCGCTGGGTCGAAAAAGAACGTCATGCCTCCGAACTGATCAATTGCTGCAGCAACCTGTGGCTCTCCGGATCCACCGAACTCATGTTGTTCCGGAAACCGCTGTACAACGTTACAAGTAACCAGGTATTGTCGTACCACCAATACGCAAGGGATGTGAGCGGGCTCCCGATATCCGTGGAGGATTCGGTATTGCTTGCGGAAGCGATAGCCCGGTTGGAATTGGCTCCTTCACGGATCGACCTCGGCCGGCTGGCAACGGAATGGCACCAGGAAAAACAGCGGTATGCGCATTCGGTCGACCGCTTCCTCATCACCAAATTGGCGGGACACATCGGCAGGGAACGGAAAATATTGAAACCGAACGATGTGGTATTGTTCGGGTTTGGCCGGATCGGCCGGCTGGTGGCAAGGCTGCTTGTTTCGCAGACAGGCAAAGGTGAGCAGCTCCGGCTGCGAGCCATCGTTTTGAGGCACTGCAAGCCGGCCGATCTCATTAAACGGGCAGACCTGCTCAGGTACGATTCGGTACATGGCCCCTTTGCGGGGACAATCGTCGAAAGCACCGAGAATAACACGCTTACCATCAACGGGCAGACCGTTCAACTTATCGAATCAGCGGGTCCGGGCGACATAGATTATACCCAGTATGGGATTGACAACGCACTAGTCATCGATAATTCGGGGGCCTTCCGCGACCAAGCCGGGCTGAGCCGCCACTTGGCGGCCACCGGGGTAAGCCAGGTGCTCCTTACGGCGCCTGCCCAAGGGCCAATCCCGAACATCGTTACCGGCATCAACGATGCATTAGCAACCAACAGGACCAACCGGATATTCTCGGCAGCATCATGCACCACCAATGCGATAGTGCCGGTACTGAAAGTGGTTGACGACTGTATCGGCATCAGCAAGGGGCACATCGAAACCATCCACGCCTATACGAACGACCAGAATCTGCTGGACAATTACCATAAAAAGTACCGGCGGGGCCGATCGGCCGGGCTCAACCTGGTCATCACCGAAACCGGGGCAGGCAGTGCCGTGGCCAAAGTGTTGCCGCACCTGGCAGGCAAACTGACGGGCAATGCCGTAAGGGTACCCACCCCTAACGTCTCGTTGGCCATTCTCCACCTTACGCTAGCCCGGCCCTCGACCAAAGTGGAAATAAATGCGATCCTGCGCGATGCCGCGTTATACGGCCCGCTGGTCGAACAGCTGGATTATTCCATCTCCAACGAATTGGTAAGTAGCGATCTCGTTGGCAATAGCCACAGCAGCATTGTAGACAGCCCCGCCACCCTGGTGTCTGCAGATGGCATGTCGGCAGTGATTTACGTATGGTATGATAACGAATATGGTTACTCCCACCAAGTGGTGCGGTTGGCCAAAAAGATAGCCGATGTGGTACGGATCACTTACTATTAACCGATCCGCCAACCTATCGCCGTCAGTTCAATGCGAGTCGCGTGATACCTCGCTGCCCGAGCCACCCTTGAGGAAGTCGAAGTCGGCCCCTAGGTGGGCCTGCTCCACGTGGTCTACATATAGTTTGGCGTAGCCCCGGGAAAACGGGTTGGCCACGTGGGCCATCCGCTCGCGCCGCCGGGCCAGCTCTTCGTCGTCTACCAGCAGTTCCAACCGCCGGCCGGCCACGTCCAGCTGGATCAGGTCACCATCTTCCACCAGTGCCAGCGTCCCCCCGGCTGCGGCCTCGGGCGACACATGCAGCACTACCGTGCCGAAGCCGGTACCGCTCATCCGGCCATCCGAAATGCGGACCATGTCGGTAACCCCTTTCTCCAGCAGCTTCATCGGGATGCCCATGTTGCCAACCTCGGGCATGCCCGGGTATCCCTTGGGGCCTACGTTTTTCAGCACCAGCACCGAGGTCTCATCCACATCCAACTGCGGATCGTCAATCTTGCGCTTATAGTCCTCAATATCCTCAAACACCACCGCCCTTCCCGTGTGCTGCATCAGCTCGGGCGAAGCTGCCGACGGCTTGAGTACGGCTCCGTCCGCGCACAGGTTACCGCGCAGCACCACCATGCCCGATATCGGGTTGATAGGCTCCTCGACCGTAGCGATAACCGTTGCATTCAAGCTTTCACAGCCCGCGATATTGTCGCCGACGGTCCGGCCGTTCACCGTCAGCACATCCGTGTGCAGATACCGCTCAATGGCGTGCATCACCGCAGGCAAGCCGCCAGCATAATAAAGGTCTTCCATAAAGTAGGCGCCCGAAGGTTGCAGGTTGGCCACCAGCGGTACATCGCGCGAGAACTTATCGAAGTCTCCCAGGTCGAGCTCCACCCCCATCCGGCCTGCGATGGCCATCAGATGGATGGCGAAGTTGGTCGAACCGCCGATAGCGGCGTTCACCCGGATGGCATTCTCAAACGCCGGGCGCGTGAGTATATCTGACAGCTTCATCCCTTCCCTTACCATGTCTACGATGCGCCGGCCCGATAGCTGCGCCAGCACCTTCCGGTTTGCATCGGCTGCCGGGATGGCTGCGTTGCCGGGCAACGTGATACCCAGGGCCTCCACCATGCTGGCCATGGACGAGGCCGTGCCCATCACCGCACAGTGGCCCCTGCTCCTGCACATACCTCCCTCGGCGAGGTTCAGCTCCTCCTCGCTCATGATACCCTTGCGGGCATCTTCCGAAAACCGCCATATATCGCTCGTGCCGATGTCCCTGCCGCGGTATTTGCCCGTGAGCATGGGACCGCCCGAAACCACTACTGTGGGCAGGTCTACGCTGCATGCACCCATCACCAGCGAGGGGGTCGTCTTATCGCAGCCGCACAGCAGAACCACTCCGTCTACCGGATTCGCCCGGATCGATTCCTCCACGTCCATACTGGCCAGGTTGCGGAACAGCATCGCCGTGGGCTTCATCAGCGTCTCGCCCAAAGACATCACCGGGAACTCCACCGGGAAACCACCCGATTCCAGCACCCCGCGTTTCACCGACTCGGCCAGCTCCCGGAAATGCGCGTTGCAGGGCGTCAGCTCAGACCACGTGTTACAGATGCCTATCACCGGCTTGCCGTGGAACATATCGGCGGGGATACCCTGGTTCTTCATCCACGCACGGTAGATGAAGCCGTCTTTGCCTACACGGCCAAACCAATCAGAACTCCTTAATTTTTCTGTCATAGTTACCTCATTTAGCCATGTATTTTTCGATGTATGGATATAGATGGTCGGCATACCGCATGAATCCCAAGTCGGTGAAATGCACACCGTCTACGGTAGCCTCATTGTCGGTCCCCAGCATGCCTAATGCCGGCACGATATGGATGTTCGATTCGCCGCTGGCCACCAACTGATGGAATACGGCATGTAGCGCGGCATTCTTATCGTCTGTGTTCTGCCGGATCTGGCTATCGAATGCAGCATGGGGATAGTAAGGGGTCTCTACGAACAGTATGGTGGTGTGCGGTGCTTTCTGGCGGACAATCCGGTAGAAATTTTCCAATCGCTCTTCTATGAGTTCGACGTTCACGTTGGGCATGAAATCGAGAACAATCAGCGATGCCTCCCGGCTCCCGATGATTTCAGCTATCTCGTAGTCGAGCTTGGCGTTGCCGCTGAACCCAAGGTTGACGAACTCACGGTTAACCCGGCGGCTCAATATGCTCAGGTGGGCCATGCCCGGCCGCGAGGCACAGCCACCTTGCTGGATGCTGGTTCCATAGCAAACCACGGGGCCGGTAGCTGCGGGGAGATCGATTGACGGCGGAGCGATAACTGCCAGGGAATCGATACCAATCTGTAGGTCTACCACACCATCGTATAGCGGAAAATAAAGCATGAACTCCTTCATGCTAGTGTCCATGTTTGCGATAATCCGGGCTTCATTGGTAAAGCTGTTTACCTGTGGGCGCGCAGAGTTGACAAATACCCATTGGCTTCCTTGCAAGCTATACAGGTCGAACCCTTTGATGCCGGTTTCCGTCATGTGGTTCATCATCCGGTTTTGCAGGACAGTCCATTTGAGGCCAACGGATGTGGTATTCGATTTAAACCGGAGATACAATCCCGCGGTATTTTTTCCGAGGCCCCAAACGGGCTCACGCGACCTTTCTTTCAGGGCCGCCGGCAACCGTTCATAACGGCTTTCTGTCTGTTCGTTTATTTTTCCGAACAGTGGCAGCGATTCCGTATCGTGGTATTGCAGTTGACCCAGTGCAGGCAGCCAAAAGCCCAACAAACCAATGACGGAGGCAAGTTTAACTACGTTCATAATCAGTTGGTATCTCTACTTGCCTTCAAAAATGGCAAAAATTGATGACTATCCGGCCAATGTTCCCGGAAAATCACCTATTTTTTCGCAGCACACCTGTTCCATCACCTGTTTCAACTGCGCTTTGAGCATACCGATGGTATGGTCACCGCCCTTTTTGCCCAAGGCGGCCACGCCATACATGAACGGCCGGCCCATAAATGTGAACTGGGCGCCGCACGCCAACGAACGGCCGATGTCGGGCCCCGACCGCAGGCCACTGTCTATCATCACCTTTATCCGGTCGCCATACTTCTCGGTCAGCCCCTTCAATGGCTTGATGGTTGACTCGCCGGCATCGATCTGCCGGCCGCCATGGTTGGACACGATCACGCCATCGGCACCCAAACCGATGCTGGCCTCCATATCCTCATCGCACACCACACCCTTGATGACCAGTTTGCCCTTCCACATATCGCGGATAGCCTTCACCTTATCCACGTCTACCCGGCCGGTGAACGTGGCGTTCATGAATTTACCGAGCTGGCTCAGGTTCAGACTCTTGTCCATATAAGGCTTCAACGTGGCAAACTCGGGTATGCCCACGCGCAGGGTCTCAAATGCCCATGCCGGTCGTAACGCCGCCTGAACGAAATTGTTGATGGTCATCTTGGGGGGCATGGAGAGACCGGCCTTGATTTCGCGGTAACGTAATCCGAACGACGGTACATCGACCAATACCACCAATACGGGGCAATGCACGGCCTCTAGCCGGCGAAGGATATCGTCGCGTAGCGTATTCTCGGTAGGGTGGTACAGCTGGAACCAAAACTGCGACTGCGATACTTCTGCAATGCGCTCAATGCTGCTCGTAGACACCGTGCTGAGTACGTATGGGATATTATGCTTCAATGCCGCTCCGGCCAGTATTTCCGGTGCATTGGGCCACATCAGGCCCTGCAGGCCGATCGGTGATATACCGAAGGGTGCATCATACA
This sequence comes from Parapedobacter soli, assembly GCF_025460835.1. Taxonomy (GTDB): domain Bacteria; phylum Bacteroidota; class Bacteroidia; order Sphingobacteriales; family Sphingobacteriaceae; genus Parapedobacter; species Parapedobacter soli. Next base: position 31,837 of record NZ_JAMXAY010000011.1, read on the forward strand.
CATGGCCGAATAGTTCGGTCTGCATATCTACCCCGCGGTGCTTCTTGAGGTATTGCGGGATGAGTTGGATATCGCGGAAGTCGGCTTCGTTGCGCCATAGGTTGAGCTCGTCGTTGCAGCCCCCTTCGAGGTAGTCGAATGCAAATTTGGGGATACGTCGTTTTGCCTTCTTTTTCAGGTCTTGCACCGACGGGTATTGCGGATTATATTTCAGTAGCTCGGGATTCATCGCTATTCGTTATTTTTTTCGTTTGAATGTGCATAAAAACGCAGTTCGATCAGGTCGTTCGGCAGTGGTTGCTTGTTCCAGGCTGTATGGATGGCCAACGCGGCACCCACGGCGGTAGCCTGTGCCATGGAGGCAGCAAACACTTCCATTTCCGGAAAGGCATTGGCCAATAAATTCATGAAGATGGCGTTCTTGCTGAATCCGCCGTCCACGAAGATACGCTTCACTGCCGAGCCTTTTGTTACCAGACTGGTGGCAATGAGCTGCAGGTCTACCAAGTCCATTATCAACCGGTGGTAAGCTTCTTCATAGGAGGCGTAGTCCGATAGGTTGCGCTGTGCGAAAGCGGACACTTTGGTGCCGATAGGCCTGGGCCCGGAAGTCTCTTTCCGCAATTTGGCCACAATGGCGGGGTTATAGGTCATATTACGGTACCGGCTTGTGGGCTGTCCGAAATGTTCGGCTATTCGTTTTACCTGTTGCTCGTGCTCATAACCGGCAAAAAGACGTGACGCCTTTACCGGCGTACCTTGGTACTGAATATAGCTTAGGCAATCGGCTTCCAGTTCCGCCTTGGTGAGCGGCGTGTGGTTGAACGGATTCAGGCTGATGCACCACGTACCGGTAGAAATCAGCACGAACGGCTCGTGGAAACTCACCAAGTAGGGAATGAGCGCGGATGAGCTGTCGTGCAACCCCACACCCACGCCATACCCATTGCCCGGGAATGACGCCGGGAAAACGTCGTCGCCCGCCACGATGGGTGCAAGCTTCTTGTCGAGCCCTTCGCGGTAAACCCACTCGTGGTAGCCATTTTTGGCGAAATCCCACAGCTGGGTATGGCAGCCGATGCTCGTCATGTCGGAATACATGCGCCCCGAAACCAGGAAGCTCAGGTATTGCGGGAGGTGCAGGGCATAATGTATCCGTTCGAAGAGTGCCGGGTTTTCATATTTTGTGCGGTACAACTGCATACCCGAATTGAGGCTGCCCAACACCGGTGAAGCGGTGGAATAGGCTATCTTCTCTTCACCACCGTAGGTTTCATAGAAGTGGCGCTGCAACTGCTCGGGGTAGGGTTTCAGGTAGTTATACAGCGGTGCTATCGGTTTCCCGGCTTCATCCACATACACCAAGCTGGCACCGTAGGCTGCAAAATTGATAGCCCGCACGTCAAACTCGGGCCGCCGGAATACCTCATGGAGGGAGTCGAATACCGACAACCGCAAGCTCTCCAGGTTCTCGCAGGGGTCACCGTCTTCATCCACGGTTTCCGTAAACCGGGCCGACCGTTCAAATACTATCTTGTAACGCTCGTCAAACAGGAACAGCTTTTTGTTGGTTTTACCAACATCGAATATCGCTATGACCGGTGTTTTCATTTATAGTCCCGTAGCTACTGTCTTCGCTCCCCGTTCGTTGATCAGTTGGTTACGCACACCCAATTCCCTATAAAGTGCTATAGGATTCAACGCGGCACCTGCGCGTAGGCGTGCCTCGGCAACCAGTGGGCGTACGTCCGTTCGGAATGCGGCTTGCAGCACTTCCTGTGCACGTGCCACGTCGTTGGCTGCCTGCGCTTCACGGAGCGCATCGCGGTCTACCAACAGCGCCTGTGCGTAAGCTATCAGGATAGCTTCCACCGATTGGATCAAGTCTTCGAGCGGGTCTTTCAGGTTATGCGAAGCGTCGATCATCCAGCCAAGGTCTTTGGCATGGTCCATCCCGCGCGCGTCCATCCCTTCTACCAGTTCGCTGAATATCAGGAACAGTTGGTACGGTTTGATTGCGCCGGTGGTGAGGTCATCGTCACCGTATTTGGAATCGTTGAAATGGAATCCGCCCAGCTTGCCCTCCATCAACAGCAGGGAAACGATCTGCTCGATATTGGCATTCGGCAGGTGATGCCCCAAATCAACCAGCGTATAAGCTTTGTTTCCCAATTTGCTGGCATATAGTAGCGATTGCCCCCAGTCGCCAACGGTGGTCGAATAGAAATTAGGTTCAAACGCCTTGTATTCCACAAACATCTTCCAGTCGTCCGGCAGTGCCGCATACACCTCCTGCAAACTCTCCAGTGTATTTTGGAAGGCCTGCCTGAAGTTGAGCTGCCCGGGGAAGCTGGAGCCATCGGCCAGCCATACGGTGAGCGATTTTGACCCAAGCTCCACGCCGTGCCTGATCACCTCAATGTTATGATCTATGGCTTGCTTGCGTACCGCACGGTCCACGTGCTGCATGGAGCCGAATTTGTAGCTATGCTCCTGGCCGGCCTGGTCTTGGAACGTGTTGGAGTTCATGGCATCGAACGCCAGCCCGTATTGATCTGCAAGGCTGCGGACAGCGGCATAATCCTCGGGGATATCCCACGGGATATGCAATGATATGGCGCCGCTCGACCGGTTGAGGGCGTGCAACAGGCCGATATCGGCTATTTTTTCCTCCAGGTTACGGGGTTCGCCACCGCCGGAGAACCGCCCGAACCGGGTGCCGCCGGTACCTAGTGCCCAGCTCGGGATGGCGACTTGGAATCTGACCAGCTGGTTTACGATATCCAGGGCGCCGGGCAATTCATCTGCCAATTGTCCAAACCGGCGCTGCTGTGCGGCGCCCAGTGCTTTATTGTGTTCTTCTATTTGATTTCTATCGATGTTCATAACAAGATTCTTGACAAAAGTAAGCAAAATTGCCCACGAATTGTCCAACGGTCAATTCAGCTGACAATTCTGCAAAAATAAGACAACTAACGCACAAACGCCATGGCGACCCCGCCGTCGACGTTCAACACGTTGCCGGTCGACTTATCCAACAGTCCGCCGACAAGCGCAAAACAGGCGTTGGCGATGTCATCGGGCAGGATAATCTCATTGAGCAGGGTCCGTTTCGCGTAATATGTGGGCAATTCCGCTACGGTGATGCCATAGGCCTTAGCGCGTCCTTCGGCCCATCCACCTGCCCAGATATTGCTATCGCTGATCACCGCATCGGGATTCACCACGTTCACACGGATATGGTCGGCCCCCAGTTCGGCGGCATTCAGGCGGCTTAAGTGGAGCTGGGCCGCCTTTGCCGAGCCGTACCCGGCGTTGTTCGGCCCACTCACCAGAGCGTTCTTGCTGACGATATTGATGATATCGCCGCCGATTGCCTGTTTCTTCAATACCGCTACTGCGGCTTGGGTAACGAGGAACTGGCCTTTTACCAACACATCATACAACAAATCCCAGTCTTTCTCTGTGTGGTCCCCAATGGATTTGGATATCGAAAGGCCGGCATTGTTCACTACGATATCAATGCCTCCGAATGCGAGCGCCGCGGTGTCGAAAGCCTCACGGATCTGGCCAGCGTCCGTTACATCCAACAGTGCTGTGGTGTAGGCATCTCTACCAAATGCGCCGTTGAATTCCTTACCGGCTTCTTCCAGGCGTTCCGCATTGAGGTCGTTGAGTACCACTACGCCCCCCTCTTGCACAAACTTCTTGGCGATGGCCTTGCCGATACCCCCGGCGCTGCCCGTTATCAGGGCAATTTTCCCGGAAAGGGGCTTCGGTTTCGGCATACGCTGCAATTTTGCTTCCTCCAGCAGCCAGTATTCGATATCAAACGCTTCCTGGCGGGGCAACGAGGTGTATTCAGATATGGCCTCGGCACCTTTCATCACGTTGATGGCATTGGTATAAAATTCGGCCGCCACGCGTGCGGTTTGCTTATCTTTCGAGAACGAAAACATACCGATACCGGGATAGAGGATAATCACCGGATTCGGGTCGCGCATGGCCGGGCTATCGGGGTGTTTACACGTGTCGTAATAGTCCTTGTACATTGCCCTGTAGGCTTCGAACGCCGGGGCAAGCCTTGCTTTCAGCGCTTCGGTGTCCGACAAGTCGGCATCCGGGTCCAAATCAAGCACCAACGGGCTGATTTTGGTACGCAGGAAATGGTCGGGGCAGCTCGTTCCCAGCGGTGCCAGTCGGCCGAGATCATTGGAGTTTATGAACTCCAGCACCCGTGGGTCGTCGGTAAAGTGGCCCACCATGCTACGCTCCGACGAGCAGAACCCCCGCAGGGTCGGCGCCAGTGCCGCCGCTTGCCTTTTGCGGTCATTAGCCGGCACGTCGGCGATTTTCGCACCCCCGAACACAGGCCGGGTCTTACCGTAATTGGCTTCAAGGTATTCGGCGCACCGTTCGATGACTGTCAGCGTATTCACATAGCTCTCATAGGCGGTGTCGCCCCAGGTAAACAAGCCATGCGATCCGAGCATGATTCCCCGTATACCCGGGTTGTCATCCAGGCATTGCCGCAATTGCAGTCCCAGATCAAACCCTGGCCGTTGCCATTCCACCCAGCCTACTTCACCTTTGAAGAGCTCTTGGGTAATACGTTTGCCGTCTTTGGCTGCGGCGATGGCGATGGCGGCATCGGGGTGTAAGTGGTCGATATGCTTGAACGGCAAAAAGCCATGCAACGGCGTATCGATGGAGGGTGCTTTCGATTGCAGGTCGTAAATACAGTGGTTGAACAATTCCACCATCCCGTCCTCATGCTCGATACCGCGGTACACCTGTTCGAGGCTCCGCAGGCGGTCTACGTATAGCGCCGCAAGGCCACTGCGCGTGAGCGTACCGATATCGCCACCCGATCCCTTGATCCACATCACTTCGGTTTCGTTTCCTGTGAGCGGGTCTTTGGCTATTGCTTTGCACGATGTATTGCCCCCACCGTAGTTCGTGAGGCGCAGGTCGGCACCCAACAGGTTGGATCGGTAAAGTAAAAGTGCTACCTCGTCACCTTCCAATTCGGCGGCCTTCTCGTGGTCCCATAAATAACTCACATGCTTAAATGCATCTTTTTCAATGATATTTGACATCTCACTTATTGTTTATTTCGTTTTATGTGTTACTCAACTGATTTACGGTTTACAACCTAGCCATCCAACGTTCTTGCAAATCCCACCAGCAAAATGGATAGAATGATGGTTGCAATGCCGCCTATAATGGTAGCATACGTTTTCTTGCTCACCCCTTTCCATTCTTTCAGGATAACGCCCCAAGCATTGGCAATGAGGATAATGAATGCCATGTGCAGTATCCACGAGCTAGCGCCATTGCCCAATCGGCTTTCTCCCATTCCATAGAAGAAAAACTGCAGATACCAGGTGGTGCCGGCCAGTGCGCAAAAGAAAATATTGCGTGCGATGGGGGTTTTCGTATTCACATAGTCGCCGAACGTTTTATTGCGGGCATTCAAAAACATGCACCAGAGGAAATTGGTGGTAAGTCCACCCCACAGCACAACTACGTAGGTTACGTTATTTTGGAACAAGAACTCCCCCTGCCCCGGATTGGCCGCCTTCCACAGGTCGTTAGCCACATTGGCCATCGGCTTACCCGCTTCCAGCCCGAAATTGAAGCAGGCGCTAAGCACCCCCGACACGATGCCGACGATGAGTCCCGTTCCGAATTTGTAATCTTTATTGCCGCTGGCATCTGCAGTGCCTACCGTGAGCTCGCGCTCTTTCAGCACCCCCGCTTTACCACAAAGGTAGATACCGAAAACACAGATTGCCAAGCCAATCAACACGGTCCGGCCTCCTGTGGTGGTGAAAAACAAGTCGATGGTATCCTTACCCTCGGCGCCCACGAAGTAGTAATAGATAGACGGCACCAACGAACCGAATACCATGGTAAGCCCCAGGATGATGCTACTGCCCAAGGATACGCCCAGGTAGCGCACACCCAGCCCATAGGTCAGCCCGCCGATACCCCAAAGCAGGCCGAACAGGAACGAATAGCCCAACGTACTGCTATCGGCCTGCCGGATGATATCGGCAAAGCCGGGGATGGTAATATAGGCGGCCAGCGGCGGCACGATAAGCCACGAGAACAGTCCACCGACAATCCAAAAGCTCTCCCAAGCCCAGCCTTTCACCTTCTTATAAGGCACATAAAAACTCCCCGAGGCAAACCCGCCGACGAAATGGAAAAATACTCCCGCTAATGCATGCATATCAAATACGGTTAAAATTTGGTCATTAGTTAATGAATTAAGAGCGCAAGATAGAAAACATGAAAATACGAACTGTTATGAGCTGTCATGTTTGGTTCAGGTTGGCGACTTTTTTTTGGATCGATTTCGATTTAAACAATAAAAGCCGTAATATCGTGTTCTTAAAATAAAAATAGCGATTACAACTAACGAATATGAGAAACTTTACAATGCTTGCGATCCTGATCGCCACTTTGTCTATTGGGAATGTTTTTGGCCAAAGTACCACTACGCGCACACAGCCCAAGGGCTCGCTCACCAGCGGTACGATCGACAGCCAATTCGACTACCTATATGCGATTTCGCGGACTCAGGACGGTTTTGAGCATGTACGCCGGGCCAACCTGGAGCTGATCCGGAAAAATGTGGCCGACTCCATCCGTGCGCTCACCCGGGAAATAACCGCCCTGAAGGCGAAAGAGGACGGCCAGCAAGCGGCTGTAAGTGCAATGACCGATTCGCTTGCGCTGGTACGGGAAGAACTCCAAACCGCCGAGCAGGAGAAAGACAGCTTTTCCTTCATTGGCATATCGTTGAAAAAGGCTACCTATAGCCTAATCATGTGGGGCATTGTACTGCTGCTGGCTGCCGCGCTGGCCATCTACGTGTACCGGTTTAACCAGAGCCACGTGGTAACGCGCGACACCAAGAAAGCCATCGCCGACCTTCAGGACGAATTTGACCAACACCGCAAAAGAGCTATGGAAAAAGAGCAAAAACTGAAGCGCCAATTACAAGACGAAATCAATAAGCGGCTGTGATGGCATGGAGCTAAACAATTGTTTAAATTTATATTTGCTTTTAAATCTTTAAAGCGTATTTTTGCAGACCAAAATCGAGGCGCTTAATTGGCCTTTATTAGATTGGTTTATAAAATTTTAGTTCCTGATAGTATGTCCAATATTGGAAAAATAGCCCAAATCATCGGCCCGGTGGTCGACGTCAGTTTCTCCGAGAATGCCAAACTCCCCAAAATCTACGATGCGTTGGAAATTGAGAAAGAGAATGGCCAGCGTATTGTTTTAGAGGTACAACAGCACTTGGGCGAAGAGCGCGTGCGCACCATCGCCATGGATGCCACCGAGGGCCTGACACGTGGGATGAAGGTAGTGGACACAGGGGCCCCCATCAAAATGCCGGTTGGTGAAAGCATCAAAGGGCGCGTGTTCAACGTGGTGGGCGATGCAATAGACGGCATCCAGGATCTCGACAAATCAACCGGCCGCAGCATCCACAACGACCCGCCGAAATTCGAAGACCTCTCCACAGAGACCGAAGTGCTCTTCACGGGCATCAAGGTAATCGACTTGCTGGAACCTTATGCAAAGGGTGGTAAGATCGGCCTCTTCGGTGGTGCAGGTGTAGGTAAAACCGTATTGATCCAAGAATTGATCAATAACATCGCAAAGGCCTATGCCGGTCTGTCGGTATTTGCAGGTGTGGGTGAACGGACCCGTGAAGGGAACGACCTGCTCCGCGAAATGCTGGAATCAGGCATCATCAAATACGGCGACGAGTTCTTGGAAGGCATGGAAAAAGGCGACTGGCCGTTAGACAAAGTGGACACAGAGGAAATGAAGGACTCTAAGGCCACTTTCGTGTTCGGGCAGATGAACGAGCCTCCCGGTGCACGTGCCCGTGTTGCCCTTTCAGGACTGACCATCGCCGAGTATTTCCGCGACGGCGACAGCGAAGGTGCCGGTCGCGACATCCTGTTCTTTATCGACAATATCTTCCGGTTTACACAAGCCGGATCCGAAGTATCAGCACTCTTGGGCCGGATGCCATCCGCAGTGGGTTACCAACCTACACTGGCTACGGAGATGGGGCTCATGCAGGAGCGCATCACTTCCACCAAACGCGGCTCAATCACCTCGGTGCAAGCGGTATACGTACCGGCCGACGACTTGACAGACCCGGCGCCTGCTACCACATTCGCCCACTTGGACGCAACTACGGTACTTTCCCGTAAAATCGCCGAGCTGGGTATCTATCCGGCAGTGGATCCATTGGATTCCACCTCGCGGATATTAAGCCCGGCTGTTTTGGGTGAAGAGCATTACAATACCGCCCAGCGCGTAAAGGAAATACTCCAACGCTACAAGGAGCTGCAAGATATTATCGCAATCCTCGGGATGGACGAGCTCTCTGAAGAAGACAAACTGGTTGTAGCCCGGGCCCGCCGCGTGCAGCGCTTCCTGTCGCAGCCATTCCACGTAGCTGAGCAGTTCACTGGACTGAAAGGCGTACTGGTAGACATCAAAGACACCATCAAAGGGTTTAACATGATCATCGATGGTGAGGTGGACGAATACCCGGAAGCTGCTTTCAACTTGGTAGGCACCATTGAAGATGCCATCGAGAAAGGCAAGAAATTGTTGGCAGAAGCTATCTAGTATAGTAGATGTGAGACGTTAGACACGAGACACGAGACACGAGACACGAGACACGAGACACGAGACATTAGACGTGAGATTTGAGATTTGAGATACGGGAAAGAAAGAATCGAGCATAAAGAGTCTCTCAAATCTGACATCTCAAATCTCAAATCTGACATCTCATATCCCATATCCCAAATCCGATAAAAATGAAACTTACCGTTATTACCCCGGATCAGCCGGTTTTTGAAGGAGACGTTACCTCGGTGACCGTTCCCGGTACCGCCGGTGCTTTTGAAGTACTGGAAAACCACGCACCGATCGTGTCGACCTTAGACAAGGGGACTGTCATCATCCGAACCGCAAAAGGCGAAGAGAATGTTAGAATTACCGGTGGCGTTGTGGAGGTAATCCACAACAACGTCACCGTACTTGCCGAAGGGATAACGGAAAAGTAAAAGCTAAAAAAATAAGTGAATAAAGCCCTCCGGTGAGTACATTACCGGAGGGCTTTTTCTTGCAACTTTTCCGGCAACCCAGTCGGTTTTACGCAGAATTCGAGCATAGATCAGCCAAGCCATAAAAAATGAACCGAATACCAAAATCGGATTTGGTTTATACTTATCAAACTTATATTCGTTATCACACCTATAATTATAATAAATATTTTGTAATACAGCAAAAAACAATACAACATTCTGTTTTGAAAAATTACTGTTTTGCTATTGCCAATAATAAATAAAGGTCATACCTTAATGAAGTCAAAAACAGACACCCATTCAGCAGCTGGTTTTGGGGAGGTTTAACGGGGCGGTAAACGCTGCAATTAATACTATTTGGTCGGGGAGCAATGAAGTACTTCGATAAAAACGCATGGATTTATTTGGACGGCCGGTTTGTAAAGGCCGAGGCTGCCGGGGCCGACCTGTTCAGCCAATCGGTGCATTACGGGTTTTCGGCCATCGAGGGTATCCGTGCATACAATACACACAACGGCACACGCCTGTTCAAAGCCGAACAGCATTATGACCGTCTCCGCCGCTCATGCGAGCAGGTCGGCATAGATTTCCCGTGGGACACAAACGCGTTGGTAGACAAAACGTATGAACTGCTCGACAGGAACAACCTGCGGAGTGCATACATCCGGCCGCTGGTTACCACCGGGCGCAACATGTACCTCACGCCGGCCCAAGACACCAGCATATCCATTACCGCATGGGAGTGGGGGCCTTTCCTGGGCGCAGGCTTGATCAGCACCACCCTATCACCTCACCGGCGGCCATCCCCCTTATCGGTGCCCGCCACGGCCAAGGTATCCGGCCAATACGTAGCCTCTATCCTCGCTACCACCGAGGCTGGCAAACGGGGGTTCGACGAAGCTATCTTATTGGACCAAGAGGGATTCGTAGCCCAGGCATCGAGCAATAATCTGTTCATCGAAAAAAACAATACCCTGTACACGCCGGCACGGGGCCACATATTCCCGGGGATTACAAGGCAGGCCGTACTGGAACTCGCCAGCATTTTCAGCATCACAGTCGTTGAAAAGCAACTCACTCCCGACGACTTGAAAACAGCCGACAGTGCGTTTCTGACGGGCACGGCCACGGGTATCGTAGGTATAGCCTCGCTGGATGGCGTCGCGTTCCCCGAGGCGTGGAGCGATACGTTGGGCGCAACGATACAACGTGCATATAAAAACCTTACACTCGAAAAAGAGAATTACGAAGTAATCATATAACTAATCATGCTAACGAGTCAGAAAACAGAACTAAACAAATACAGCAAGGTATTTACACAGGACAAAACCCAGCCTGCTGCCCAAGCGATGCTTTATGGCATCGGATTAACCGATGACGACATGCAGAAAGCACAAGTCGGCATCGGGAGCATGGGGTACGACGGGAATACATGCAATATGCACCTCAACGACCTTGCCCAGGTGGTGAAAGAAGGGGTCTGGGGAAATGACCTCGTGGGCCTGGTATTCAACACCATCGGCGTGAGCGACGGGATGAGCAACGGTACGGACGGTATGCGATACTCATTGGTAAGCCGCGACATCATTGCCGATAGCATCGAGGCGATTTGCGGCGGCCAGTATTACGACGGTGTCATCACCATCCCCGGTTGCGACAAAAACATGCCCGGATCTATCATGGCAATGGCCCGGCTTAACCGGCCATCCATCATGGTATATGGCGGCACAATCGCTCCCGGCCATTATAAGGGGCAAGACCTGAACATCGTATCGGCCTTTGAGGCGTTGGGACAAAAAATTGCAGGCGACCTTACCGACGAGGACTTCCTCGGCATCATCAAGCATACCTGCCCTGGTGCAGGGGCCTGCGGCGGCATGTACACCGCAAATACCATGGCAGCAGCCATCGAGGCCCTCGGCATGAGCCTCCCCTACTCGTCGTCCAACCCCGCGGTAAGCGAAGAGAAAAGAAGGGAATGCCTCGAAGCCGGGAAATACATCCGCATCCTCCTAGAGCGCGACATCAAGCCCTCCGATATCATGACCCGCAAAGCGTTCGAAAATGCACTCCGGGTCATCATCATCCTAGGTGGCAGTACCAATGCAGTGTTGCACTTCATCGCCATTGGAAAAAGCATAGGCATCGACATCACGCAAGATGACTTCCAACGGATGAGTGACACAACCCCGGTGCTCGCCGACTTCAAACCGAGCGGAAAATACCTCATGCAAGACCTCCATAACTACGGTGGCGTGCCGGCAGTGATGAAATACTTGCTCAACGAAGGATTGCTGCATGGCGACTGCCTCACGGTAACGGGTCAGACACTGGCGGAGAACCTCTCGGCTGTTACCCCCATCAACGAAATAGACCAACCCATCGTGCGCACACTCGACCAACCGATCAAACCGACGGGGCACCTCCAGATCTTATATGGGAACCTCGCCGAAAAGGGCAGTGTCGCCAAAATATCGGGCAAGGAAGGCGAACGCTTCGAAGGACCTGCGCGCGTGTTTGATGGTGAAAAGGACCTGATTGCCGGACTGGCATCGGGGCGCGTGCGGCCCGGCGATGTGGTGGTAATCAAAAACGAAGGACCAAAAGGAGCCCCGGGCATGCCCGAAATGCTGAAACCGACATCGGCCATCATCGGTGCGGGCTTGGGCAAAAGCGTGGCATTGATCACCGACGGCCGCTTCAGCGGCGGTACCCATGGGTTTGTGGTGGGCCACATCACGCCTGAAGCTTACGAGGGTGGACTGATCGGCCTGGTGGAAGATGACGACCCCATCATCATCGATGCCGTCAATAATACGATCAACCTGATCGTACCGGACGATATCATTGCCGAGCGCCGGGCAAAATGGGAAAAGCCGGCACTGAAAGTAACAAAAGGTGTGCTCTATAAATATGCGCGTACGGTAGCCGATGCGGCCTCCGGCTGCGTAACGGATGAATGTTGATTGAAAAGCCAGCAGTAGTTAGGTCAGTCTAACGTCAGCAAAGCTTAAAGCTAAAACAAAAACAAAAATCATGAACACGTTGGAAATCACGAAAGACAACACACAGGCACCATTGAAGGACGACACGCAAACGACGCCGTTAACCGGCGCGCAGGCCGTGTTGGAAGCGTTGATAGCGGAAGGCGTAGACACCATATTCGGCTATCCGGGTGGTGCCATTATGCCCATATATGATGCGCTGTACGATTACAGCGAAAAAATCAGGCATATCCTGGTGCGCCACGAGCAGGGCAGCATCCACGCCGCCCAGGGCTATGCCCGCACATCGGGCCGTGTGGGGGTGGTTTTTGCCACCAGCGGTCCGGGAGCCACCAACCTGGTAACCGGCCTTGCCGATGCCATGATCGATAGCAACCCCGTGGTCTGCATCACGGGCCAGGTATTTGCACACCTTCTGGGTACCGATGCTTTCCAGGAAACCGACGTGATCAACATCACGGCACCGATTACCAAGTGGAATTACCAGGTTACCGATGCATGTGAAATCCCAACGGCATTGGCCAAAGCCTTCCACGTAGCCCGCACGGGCCGGCCGGGCCCCGTATTGATCGACATCACCAAGAATGCGCAGGTCCAGTCGTTCGACTACCCCGGCTATCAGATATGCAACCACATCCGGAGCTACCGCCCCAAACCCATCGTACGCCGGGAATACGTCCAACAGGCGGCAGAACTCATCAACAGCGCGAAGAAACCGTTTATCCTCTTCGGCCAGGGGGTCATCATCGGCAAGGCCGAAGCTGAATTCAAGGCATTTATAGAAAAAGCAGGTATCCCTGCGGCAGCTACGGTGATGGGCCTCAGCGCGCTGGAAACCGACCACCCGCTGCATGTGGGGATGTTGGGCATGCACGGCAACTACGCGCCCAACGTACTGACCAACGATTGTGATGTGCTTATTGCCATCGGCATGCGGTTTGACGACCGTGTAACCGGCCGGTTGGACAAATACGCCAAACAGGCTAAGGTGGTCCACCTCGACATCGATCCGGCAGAAATAGATAAAAACGTAAAAACAACCGTGGCCGTGTGGGGCGACTGCAAAGAAACCCTGCCATTGCTTACGGAGCTGGTGGAACAGCGCGAGCACAAAGAATGGCTGGCACGCTTCCGCGCACTGGAGCAGGAAGAAATCAAGGAAGTGATCCACGATGAGCTCAACCCGACGTCCGACATCATGACCATGGGGGAAGCGATCAGGGTGATCAACGAACTCACCGGTGGCGATGCAGTAGTCGTTACCGACGTCGGCCAGCACCAGATGGTAGCCTGCCGCTATGCGAAGTTCAGTAAATCGAAGAGCAGTGTTACCTCCGGTGGCTTGGGCACCATGGGCTTCGGGCTCCCGGCCGCAATCGGGGCCTGGTACGGTGCACCCGACCGCACAGTGGTTGCCGTCATCGGCGATGGCGGCATACAGATGACCATCCAGGAATTTGGCACCATCATGCAATTCGGGGCTAAAGTGAAAATCCTCGTGCTCAACAACGAGTTCCTGGGAATGGTGCGCCAATGGCAGCAGCTCTTCCACGATAGGCGCTACTCATTCGTGAACATCACCAGTCCGGATTTCGTTACCGTGGCAAAGGGCTACGGCATACCGGGCCGCAGCATCAGCGACCGCAAAGACCTCAAACAGGCCATGCAGGAAATGATAGACTACGACGGATCTTACTTCCTGGAAGTGATGGTAGGCAAGGAAAACAACGTCTTCCCCATGGTACCACAGGGTAGCAGCGTAAGTGAAATCAGGTTAAAGTGATTCAATCTTTGGGGTTTTATTAATTTTTGACTTTAAAAAAATGGAAAAGCAAGAATATACCATCACGTTATACACGGAGAACAGCATCGGGATGATCGGCCGGATATCCAACATCTTCTCACGGCGCAAAATCAATATCGAGAGCCTCAACACGTCGCCGTCGGAAGCCGAGGCCATCCACCGGTTTACCATCGTTATCCACGAAACGGAAGACGTGGTGCGTAAGCTGTGCCGGCAGATCGAAAAACAGGTGGAAGTACTCAAAGCATACTACAACACCAATGACGAGGTAATCTGGCAAGAGCAAGCACTATACAAGGTACCTACCGACGTGGTAACCGAGAAGGCTCCCGTGGAGCGGCTGTTGCGCCGCTATGGCGCCAGCGCTGTGGTGATACGCAGCGACTACACGGTGTTCGAAACCGCTGGGCACCGCGAGGAAATAGACGCGCTGACCGACGCGCTGACCGAGTACAACCTCATCGAGTTTGTGCGCAGCGCACGGATTGCGATCATCAAAGACAGCGAAGGATTCCACAAGAAACTGAAAGAATTTGAAGAGGCGGAGCCCGCAGGTGAAGTGAGGGAAAACCGGTACCTGGACAAACAGGACAAGGTGTTTTCGATGTAATCCGAGACACCATAACAACAATAGATATACGAACAAAAACGTCACATACATAAACAGAACAATGGCAAATTATTTCAACACCCTTCCCCTTAGAGAACAATTGAACCAATTAGGCGTAGCCGAATTCATGGATATCAGTGAATTCGCCGACGGCGTTAGCGCATTAAAAGGCAAAAAAATCGTCATCGTGGGCTGTGGTGCTCAAGGCCTTAACCAAGGGCTCAATTTAAGGGATAGCGGGCTGGATGTTTCCTATGCCCTCCGTAAGGAAGCAATCGAACAGAAGCGCGATTCGTGGAAGAATGCTACCGACAACCACTTCACCGTTGGTACGTATGAAGAGCTTATCCCCACGGCCGACCTGGTAAGCAACCTCACTCCGGACAAGCAGCACTCGTCGGTAATCGACGCGGTGATGCCCCTGATGAAGGAGGGCGCTACGCTTTCCTACTCACACGGATTCAACATCGTGGAAGAAGGAAAGGAAATACGTAAAGATATCACGGTGATCATGGTGGCCCCCAAATGCCCGGGTTCTGAAGTACGGGCTGAGTACCTGCGTGGTTTCGGCGTACCGACACTTATTGCTGTCCATCCCGAAAACGACCCGCAAGGAAAAGGCCTTGCCGAGGCGAAAGCCTATTGTGTGGGAACAGGAGGCCATAAAGCGGGTGTACTGCGTTCCTCTTTCGTGGCGGAGGTGAAATCCGACCTGATGGGCGAGCAGACCATTCTATGCGGACTGCTGCAAACCGGGTCTATCCTGTCCTTTGATAAGATGATAGAGAAAGGCATCGACCCGGGCTATGCTTCCAAACTGGTACAGTATGGCGTGGAGGTCATCACCGAAGCGTTGAAGCAAGGCGGCATTACCGCAATGATGGACCGCCTCAGCAACATCGCAAAAATCAAGGCCTTTGAAGTTTCAGAAGAGCTGAAGGACATCATGCGCCCCCTGTTCCAAAAGCACCAGGACGACATCATGAGCGGCGAATTCAGCCGTACGATGATGGAAGATTGGGCCAACGGCGACAAGCAGCTGCTGGGATGGCGCGCAGCTACCGGCGAGACGGCTTTTGAAAAAACACCCGCCGGCGACGTGAAAATCGGTGAACAGGAGTATTTCGACCACGCCGTATTCATGGTTTCTTATATCAAGGCAGGTGTCGAACTTGCGTTTGAAACCATGGTCGAGGCAGGCATCAAGCCGGAGTCAGCATACTACGAGTCGCTGCACGAAACGCCGCTAATTGCCAATACCATCGCCCGCAAAAAGCTATTCGAGATGAACCGGGTGATATCTGATACCGCAGAATACGGCTGCTACCTGTTTGACCATGCTTGTAAGCCGTTGCTGGCCGACTTCATGAAAACAGTAGACACGGACATCATTGGCCGCAATTTCAACGAAGGCAAAGACCTGGCGGTCGATAACCAAACGTTGATTGCGGTGAATGAAGCTATCCGTACGCACCCGGTTGAAAAAGTAGGTGCCGTATTGCGCAAAGCCATGACGGCTATGAAGGCTATAAAAACAGTTTAGGGAACCGCCCTATTTTTCGTAAATTTGTACAATACTGAAATGACTGATCCAGTGGTCCATATCGCTCAATTAAACCTGCAATACGCGGGCGAAGTGGTATTGGATCAATTGGACTGGCAGGTCTTCCGCGGCGAGTGCTGGCTGATCGGCGGGAAAAGCGGCTCGGGTAAAAGTGCATTGGCAAAGGTGGTGGCCGGTTTGGAAAAAGGAACCGGTACGGTCGAAATCAATTTTATCCGCCACTCTTCATTACCGCCGCGCGTATTGTATGTATCCAATTGGTATGAGTTTACGAACCTGGAGGGTGACCGTAACTTTTACTACCAGCAGCGGTATAACAAGCACCAGAAAAACGATACGCTCACCGTTTATGCCGAGCTTGCCGCCTATGCCCAAGCAGAGGGCCTATCGTTCGGGGATCTCGAAAAGTACCTCGATTTGTTCGAATTCATCGACTTGAAAGGCACCCAGCTGATCGAGCTCTCCAGCGGTGAGCACAAGAAGTTGCAATTGATCAAAGCGCTGTGGCTACAGCCCCAGCTGCTGATTGTCGATGAACCTTACACCGGCTTGGATAAAGCGTCGCGCAAAAAACTGAACGGCTTTTTCGACGACCTTGCCGCGGTAGGCGTACAGCTGGTTTTGGTGACCAATGAGCAGGATTTACCGGCTTGCATCAATCGGTTTGCGGAAATCGACAAGGGCAATATCAAGCAGGTGGATTCTGTACAAGCATTGTCGGTGGATGCCAGCCGTAACCGCAAGCCCCTTCCTTTGTTCCTGCAAGAAGCACCCGTATCGCCCGCCGAGGTGATGGTCCACATGGAAAACATCCACGTCCGTTATGGCGATAAGGTAGTGCTCAAGGGGATTGACTGGACGGTCCGTGCAGGCGAAAAATGGCTACTCCAAGGGCATAACGGCTCGGGGAAATCGACGCTCCTCAGCCTGATTACCGGCGACCACCCGCAGGCGTATGCCAACAACATCGCGCTTTTCGGCCAGCCCCGCGGCAGCGGTGAGAGCATTTGGGACATCAAGGAGCGCATCGGCATCATCTCGCCCGAACTGCACTGGTATTTTGACAAGACTGCGCGCGTCTGGCAGGCCATAGCC
This sequence comes from Parapedobacter soli, assembly GCF_025460835.1. Lineage (GTDB taxonomy): Bacteria > Bacteroidota > Bacteroidia > Sphingobacteriales > Sphingobacteriaceae > Parapedobacter > Parapedobacter soli. Next base: position 49,049 of record NZ_JAMXAY010000011.1, read on the forward strand.
TCCGGCTTCTACGACAGTATCGGCCTATTTAGGCAGGTGAGCTATGAGAAGCAGCAGAAAATCAACCAGCTGCTGGATTTCTTCGAGCTTACCGAAGTGAAAGACCGGCTGATCACCACCCTGCCACTCGGGAAACAGCGCCTGGTATTGCTGGCGCGGACAATCATCAAAAATCCGGCGCTGCTGATATTGGATGAGCCGTGCCAGGGGCTGGACCATACCCAAACTGCATTTTTTAACGCCGTCGTGGATGAGCTCTGCGGCTTCGGGAAAACATTGATTTATGTAGGCCACTATGAAACACAGCTACCAAATTGCTTGGAAAAGAAAATGGTACTGGAGAAAGGCGAAGCAAAAGTAATAGAAGAAATGAACGAAGTTGTTTGCTGAGCAGGTTAACAACACATAACAGAAACAAAAAAAAACAGCTTATTATGTTGCATGATCCTAACCGCATATACGTTTTTGACACCACCCTTCGGGACGGGGAGCAGGTACCTGGCTCACAGCTGACCACCCCTGAGAAACTTATTATCGCCGAAGAACTGGAGACGCTGGGCGTCGATGTGATCGAAGCCGGATTCCCCATTTCGAGCCCGGGCGACTTCAACAGTGTGGTCGAAATCTCCAAGCTGGTTACCAACCCAACGGTGTGTGCCCTTACGCGGGCCGTTAAAGGCGATATCGATTCGGCAGCCGAAGCGTTGAAATATGCCAAGCACCCCCGTATCCATACCGGGATCGGCGCATCAGACATGCACATCAAATACAAATTCAACAGTACGCGGGAAGCAATTTTGGAACGGGCCGTAGAGGCCGTCAAATACGCCAAAAGCTTCGTAGAGGATGTGGAATTCTATGCTGAGGATGCAGGGAGGGCCGACAATGAATACCTGGCGCGGATGATCGAGGCGGTGATTGCTGCGGGCGCAACCGTGGTAAACATACCCGATACAAACGGCTACTGCCTGCCCGAGCAATACGGCGCCAAAATCCGGTTCTTGAAAGAGAACGTGAAAAATATTGACCAGGCAATCATTTCGGTGCATTGCCACAACGACCTGGGGCTAGCCACGGCCAACAGTTTGGCCGGACTGCAAAACGGCGCCCGACAGGTAGAATGTACCATCAATGGTATCGGTGAGCGCGCGGGCAATACCTCACTCGAAGAGATTGTCATGGCATTGAAAGTACACCAATCGCTCGGCCTGCACACGGAAATAAACACAAAGGAGCTGTATCCGCTTAGCTGTACGGTGAGCCGGATGATGCGCATGCCTGTACAGCCCAACAAAGCAATTGTAGGGCGCAACGCGTTTGCACACAGTTCGGGCATACACCAGGATGGCGTTCTTAAACACCGGGAGAACTATGAAATCATGAACCCCGAGGATGTAGGCATCGACCAATCCGAAATCATATTGACTGCCCGGAGTGGCCGCCATGCTTTGAAACACCATTTGGTGCGATTGGGGTACACCATCGACCGGGTTGACCTCGATCAGGTCTATCAGCGTTTCCTGGAGCTGGCCGACGTGAAGAAAGAGCTGAAAGACGATGACCTGCTTCAGCTGATGGGTGCCAAAACACACGAGAACTTCAAAAATGGACTGGCGATCAGTGCACTGCAAGTAACAACCGGCGACCAAGAAACGCCTGTGGCAACCATCAAATTAGGGCTCAACGGTAAGGAATATACCGCTACGGCTACCGGGAACGGGCCGGTAAGCGCGGCCATCAGGGCGATAGAGGAGATAACAGGCAAACATATAGAAATCAAAGAATTCAATATACATTCCATCCATGGCGGCAGCGACGACGTCAGCAAAGTGGATATGCGCGTGGTTTATGAAGATAAATCATACATGGGGTATGGCTTCAGCACCGATATCGTTCGGGCATCTACAAACGCCTACCTCGACGCGTTGAATAAGTTTATTTGAGCCGTAAGTCGCATCACTGGCGGCTAACAGGATAACGTAAAAAAACAAAAAACAACTATAAAAATGGGTAAGACATTATTTGATAAGGTGTGGGATACACACGTAGTGCACAGGATCGAAGGGGGGCCGGATGTGTTATTTATCGACCGGCATCTGATCCATGAGGTAACCAGCCCGGTTGCGTTCCGGGGACTGAAAAGCCGTGGGGCCCGTGTGCTGTATCCCGAGCGTACTTTTGCTACGGCAGACCACAACACGCCGACGATAAATCAGGATAAGCCTGTCGCAGACCCTTTGTCGGCCAACCAGTTGCGGGCATTGGAAGAAAACACGGCCGAGTATGGCATCCGGCACTGGGGCTTAGGCCATCACCGCAACGGTATCGTCCACGTAATCGGCCCGGAAAATGGAATTACACAACCCGGGGCCACCATCGTATGCGGCGATTCACATACCTCCACCCACGGTGCATTCGGTGCCATCGCTTTCGGTATCGGTACGTCTGAAGTGGAAATGGTACTGTCCACGCAGTGCATCTTGCAGCCGAAGCCGAAAAAGATGCGTATCACCGTAAACGGTACATTGAGCCCCGGAGTGCTCCCCAAAGACGTGGCATTGTATATCATCTCGCAACTGACTACTTCCGGTGCCACGGGATATTTCGTGGAATACGCTGGGTCGGTATTCGAACAGATGAGTATGGAAGGCCGCATGACCGTGTGTAACATGAGCATCGAAATGGGTGCGCGCGGAGGCATGGTAGCACCCGACCAAACAACGTTCGATTATATCAAGGGCCGCGAATTCAGCCCGAAGGGTGAGGATTGGGATAAGGCTATGGTATATTGGGAAACGCTGAAAAGCGACGACGACGCCCAGTTCGACAAAGAGCTCACGTTTGATGGCTCGAAAATAGAACCGATGATTACCTACGGTACCAACCCCGGTATGGGCATTGGCATCACCAGCGATATCCCCGACGCCGAACACGTTGAGGAAGCGAAAGCAACATTTGACAAGTCGCTCGGCTACATGGGATTCAACGAAGGCGAAACCATGGTAGGCAAGAAAATCGACTATGTATTCGTAGGCAGCTGCACCAATGGCCGTATCGAAGACTTCCGTGCCTTTGCATCGCTGGTAAAAGGTAAGCAGAAGGCCGATGATGTAACCGTGTGGCTTGTCCCTGGATCGCATGTGGTCGAAAGGCAGATCCGTGAAGAAGGTATCCTTGATATCCTGACCGAAGCCGGATTCACGCTGCGGCAGCCGGGCTGCTCGGCGTGCCTGGCAATGAACGACGATAAAATCCCGGCGGGCAAATATGCCGTGAGCACGTCAAACCGGAACTTCGAGGGCCGCCAGGGGCCGGGTGCACGTACCCTGCTCGCAAGTCCGTTGGTAGCTGCAGCGGCGGCCGTAACCGGAAAAGTAACAGATCCACGAACCCTTACTCAACAGTAACATGGCATACGACAGTTTCAACATACTCACAAGCACAGCAGTACCTCTTCCCATCGAAAATGTGGATACCGACCAGATTATCCCGGCGCGTTTCCTGAAGGCTACCGAACGGAAAGGCTTCGGCGACAACCTGTTCCGCGACTGGCGCTACAATCCGGACAACACGCCAAAAGCAGACTTTGTGCTGAATGACCCTACGTATACCGGCAAAATCCTGGTGGGCGGCAAGAACTTCGGCTCGGGCTCATCGCGCGAGCACGCCGCGTGGGCCATCTATGATTATGGCTTCCGCTGTGTGATATCCAGCTTCTTTGCGGATATATTCCGCAACAACTGCCTCAATATCGGCGTGCTGCCCGTACAGGTGAGCGCAGCATTCCTGGAAAAGATATTCGATGCGGTTTATGCAGATCCGACTACGGAGCTGGAAGTGAACCTCCCCGAGCAGACCGTTACCATATTATCAACGGGCGAAAAGGAGTCGTTCAATATCACGAGCTATAAAAAAAGTAACATGATGAACGGTTTCGATGATATCGACTACCTGCTCAACATCAAGTCGGATATCCAGGAATTTGCCAAAACACTTCCATTATAACCGCATGGCCAGCAGGACAATTGAAATCATGGATACGACACTGCGCGATGGTGAACAGACATCGGGCGTGTCATTCTCGGTTTCAGAAAAACTGACCATCGCGCAGCTGCTTTTGGAAGAGTTGCAGGTAGACCGGGTGGAGATTGCCTCGGCACGGGTTTCGCAGGGCGAGTTCGACTGTGTGAAAGCCGTGGCAAGCTGGGCCGCCGACAACGGCCACTTGGACCGCGTAGAGGTGCTCTCGTTTGTAGACGGTGGCCGGTCGCTTACATGGATGCAGCAGGCCGGCATCACCGTACAAAACCTCCTTACCAAAGGTTCGCTCAATCACCTTACGCATCAGCTGCGTAAAAGCCCGCAGCAACATTTCGATGAGGTGGCGGCAGTGATCGAATCGGCTGCCGCATACGGCATCCGCACCAACGTGTATCTCGAGGATTGGAGCAATGGCATGCGCCACTCGCCCGACTATGTGCTGCAATACCTCGATTTCCTGGTATCGCAACCCATCAACCGGATCATGTTGCCCGATACCCTCGGCATCCTCTCGCCAGCCGAAACGTTTGCGTTTGTTTCAGCCATCCGGGCTAAGTATCCCCAGGCACATTTCGATTTCCACGCACATAACGATTACGACCTCGGTACGGCAAACGTGCTGGAGGCCGTGAAAGCCGGCGTGAACGGCCTGCACCTCACAGTAAACGGCATGGGCGAGCGCGCTGGCAATGCGCCGCTGGCAAGCGCCGTGGCGGCAATCAATGACCTGCTGTCGGAAGCCGAAGTGCGCATCAAGGAATCGGCTATCTATACGGTAAGCAAACTCGTGGAGAATTTCTCGGGTGTGCGCATACCAACCAATAAGCCGGTGGTGGGCGACAATGTATTTACGCAGACGGCTGGCATCCACGCCGATGGCGACAACAAAAACAACCTCTATTTCAACGACCTCCTCCCGGAGCGTTTCGGTAGAAAGCGAAAATATGCGCTGGGCAAGACCTCCGGCAAAGCGAATATCGAAAAAAACCTGCAGGAGCTCGGCCTTAAGCTCAATGAAGAAGATTTGCGGAAGGTGACCCAACGGGTAATCGAGCTGGGCGACAAAAAAGAAACCGTAACCACCGAGGACCTACCCTACATCATTTCCGATGTACTGACCACCGGTGCCCAGGAAGAGCAGATCCTGGTAGAATCGTACGTGCTTACCCATGCTAAGGGCCTCCGTCCCACGGCAACAATCGCCGTGCGGGTGAACGGCAAGCTGTTTGAAGAACACGCACAGGGGGACGGCCAGTTCGATGCCTTTATGAATGCGCTAACAATGGCTTACTCAAAAAACAACATCCGACTACCCGCATTGATCGACTACAACGTCCGCATTGCGCCGGGGAGTAGCTCCGATGCGCTGTGCGAAACCACCATCACCTGGCAGACCGATAAGCGGACATTCGCTACCCGCGGACTCGATTCGGACCAAACCGTATCGGCCATCAAGGCCACCCAGAAGATGCTCAATATCCTTCCAGACATTGGACACAAGACGACAAACAAGAGAAAAGAGACGACAGACAAGAGACAAGAGACGACAGACAAGAGATATATTGATTTTTAAGATTAACGTATAAGATGAAACTAAATATAGCGCAATTGCCCGGCGACGGGATAGGGCCTGAAGTTGTGGCGCAGGCGGTTAAGGTAGTCGACGCGATTGCCGAGAAATTCGGACACGAGGTAAACTGGACATCGGGAGTGACCGGTGCGGCGGCGATTGATGCCGTGGGCGACCCTTACCCTGATGCGACGCACGAAATCTGCCTGGCTGCGGATGCCGTACTGTTCGGTGCCATTGGCCACCCCCGTTACGACAATGACCCCAAGGCGCCCGTGCGCCCCGAGCAGGGCCTATTGAAAATGCGTAAGAAGCTTGGCTTGTTTGCCAATGTACGACCCACGTTTACCTTCCCTTCGCTGATAGACAACTCGCCATTGAAAAGAGAGCGTATCGAGGGAACAGACCTGGTCATCCTCCGGGAGCTCACCGGGGGCATCTACTTCGGCGAACGGGGCCGGAAAGATGGTGGCGACACCGCTTTCGATACCTGCACCTACACCCGCGAAGAGGTACGTCGCTTAGCGAAACTGGGCTTTGAAATGGCCATGAGCCGCCGCAAGAAACTATGCTGTGTGGATAAGGCCAACGTACTGGAAAGCTCCCGACTGTGGCGCGAAACCGTACAGGACATGGAAAAAGATTTCCCCGAAGTGGAAGTGAGCTACGAATTTGTGGATGCCGTGGCGATGCGCCTGGTGCAATGGCCCAGCACGTATGACGTACTGATCACCGAAAACCTCTTCGGCGACGTCCTAACCGACGAGGCCTCGGTTATCTCCGGATCCATGGGACTAATGCCTTCGGCATCTATCGGTGTGCACACCTCACTATTCGAGCCCATACACGGATCGTACCCCCAAGCCGCTGGCAAAGACATCGCCAATCCTCTGGCTACGGTCTTATCGGCCGCCATGATGTTTGAAGATGCGTTCGGCTTGCAGGAAGAAGGGGCACTCATCCGTTCGGTGGTTAACAAATCGCTTGCGGAAGGTATTGTCACCGAAGATTTGGCCGGCAAAAACAAGGCATATAAAACCAGTGAGGTGGGCGATTGGCTCACTGCCCAGGTCAGGCAGGCCGAGGTAGTTGAAACACCCGCTTCATGAAACACCTCACCGAAGCGGCAGCCAAAAGGCTTTCGGGCGTAGTGACCCACACGCCACTGCAATACAGCCACCGGTTATCGGCGCAGTATGGGGCGGAGGTTTACCTCAAACGGGAAGACCTACAGGTGGTGCGCTCCTACAAGCTGCGCGGGGCGTACAATAAAATCAGTAAACTCACGCCTGCCGAGCGTGCCAAAGGGGTGATATGTGCCAGTGCCGGCAACCATGCCCAAGGCGTGGCTTTCTCATGCAGACTGCTGGGTATCAATGGGGTGATATTCATGCCCGGTCCCACTCCAAGGCAGAAAATCAGCCAAACTGAGATGTTTGGTGGAGACCGGATCGAGATTGTCCTCACGGGCGATACCTTCGACGACTGCCAACAGGCCGCGCTGGCCTACGGGGCACAGCACGAGCTTACCTTCATCCACCCTTTTGACGATCCCGATATCATCGAGGGCCAGGGTACGGTAGGTGTTGAAATCCTCCAAGACCAGCCCGATACCGATATGGTCATCGTACCCATCGGCGGTGGCGGGCTGGTCTCGGGAATCGGGAATTACCTCAAGGAGGCCAGGCCCGAAACCGCCATCTTAGGGGTAGAACCCGAAGGCGCGGCCTCGATGAAAGCTGCCCTGGCACACGGCGGCCCGATAACCCTCGACGAAATCAACCGCTTCGTAGATGGTGCCGCGGTAAAACGCATCGGCGACCTCACCTATCGCTACGCACGCGAACTTCTGGACGACGTAAAGCCCATCCCCGAAGGAAAGATATGTACCACCATCCTCGAGCTGTACAATAAGGACGCGATTGTGGCCGAACCCGCAGGGGCGCTTGCTGTCGCCGCGCTCGATGCGTACGCCGATCGAATAAAAGGTAAAAAAGTGGTGTGTGTGGTAAGCGGCGGGAACAACGACATCGACCGGATGGCAGAAATCAAGGAACTCTCGCTCCTCTATGAGGGCCTTAAGCATTACTTCATCGTACGCTTCCCCCAGCGCCCCGGCGCGCTGAAGTTATTCGTCAACGAAGTGCTGGGCCCGAATGATGACATCACCCGGTTTGAATTCATCAAAAAAACACAGCGGGAACGCGGACCTGCATTGGTAGGCATCGAATTGCAAAGCGCCGCTGACTACACGGCTCTGATAGAACGGATGCGCAAACACCGCTTCGGTTTCAAGGACGTAAACAACGATCCCACACTGTTTGAATACCTGATTTGACGGGTTGGGAAAACGGTCGGGGCCTAACGCCTGAATATATCAATAAATATACCGAAAGAACGAACCAATTATCCACACATTACTTTACAAGCGCGGCAAATACAATCATACGCTCCTGATAGACAACATATTGTCCGACACTTAACCCACACCACTTATCCACAATGTGTATAATTCCACATCTGTTGATAACAATTACTACCTATCTGGGTTTAAATAGTTGATATTTGTTCAAGGCTACAACTTACCAACCTCACGGTAAAGATAAAGTTGAACATTAAAATTTTATAGCGTATGACACGGATTATTAAGTTCGAAAAAAATGATTGCGTACCCTGCAACCAAGTGTCTGAGTTTCTCGACCGCAGGGGTGTTTCCTATGAGAAAGTGAATCCGTTTGATAAGCCGGAGCTCGCCATCCAATATAAGGTCCGTACCGTACCCACGGTTATCGTACTGAATCAGGATCAAGAGACCCAGCGCATCATTGGGTTCAAACCGGAAGAGCTATCAGCCTTGACCGTACAGTAACAAGGTAAGCCCTGGCGGGTCTACGGTAGACGCGCGCGGTGCGGTATAATAACAATAAGCAGGGACCCCCTCGGTATGTGGGGGTTTGGCATCTAAAAAGGTTCGTATGATGGAAAGGATATATTACGACAGCAAAACGGGCAACGTGGAGCGGTTTATGCGGAAAATAGCCGAAGCAACCGGGTGGGAGACTGAGAAAATCCAACCCGACACAGTGGCCGTACAAGAAGGGCACCTGGTGACGTTCACCACACGGTTTGGCGAGATTCCAGAAACCACCAAAAACTTTTTACAGCAGGCAAGTCCATATATACTATCTGTATCATCGAGCGGCAACCGCAACTGGGGGCAGAATTTTGCGGTAGCCGGAAACAAGATCGCCTCCGAATACGGTATCCCATTGGCATTGAAATTTGAGCTATCGGGAACCAACGAAGATATCAATGAATTTATCGCCATCATTAAAGCAAGGAGAAACCATGGTAACAAACGAGGTAGCAAAGAGCTGGATATTGCTCAATAACGAGATCATGATCAAAAATGACGAGGAATTTAGCCTGCACAAGGACAAAGAGGCTGTGCGCGCTTATTTCCTCGAGTATGTCAATAAAAACACGGTATTCTTTTACACGCTGAAAGAAAAAATAGACTACCTCATCGAAAACGATTATTACATCAATTTCTATGAGTGGTTTACCTTCGAGGAGATGGAGCGTGTGTACGACTTCATTGCTTCCAAGAAGTTCCGTTTCGCTTCGTTCATGAGCGCTTTTAAGTTTTTCCAGAGCTATGCCCTGCGCGACGATTCGGGCGAGAAATTCCTGGAGCGCTACGAAGACCGTGTTGCCGCCGTATCGTTGTTCCTAGCCCGCCAGGCCGGTGTGGAACAAGCTTTGGAGTATGCCGAGCTATTGATCAACCAAGAGTACCAGCCAGCCACCCCAACGTTCCTCAATGCCGGCAAAAAAAGGTCGGGTGAACTGGTATCTTGCTTCCTTGATGAAATCGGCGATAACCTCAACGGCATCGGCTATGCGGTAGATTCGGCAATGAAATTATCGTCCATAGGTGGTGGCGTATCGTTCAACATCTCGAAGATCCGGGCACGCGGCGAGGCCATAAAAGGCGTGGAAGGCCGGGCCGGGGGCGTATTGCCCATCATGAAAATCCTCGAAGACACTTTCTCATACGCTAACCAATTGGGCCAGCGCCCGGGAGCTGGAGCGGTATACCTCAACATCTTCCACTCGGATATCGAGGAATTCCTCGACTGTAAAAAAATCAACGTAGACGAAAAAGTCCGTATAAAATCGCTCTCCATCGGCGTCATCGTACCCGATAAGTTCATGGAGCTGGCGGCCAAAGACGAACCTTGCTACTTGATTTATCCGCACACCGTGATGCAGGAATATGGCCAGTACTTGGACAACCTGGATATGGACGAGATGTATGACGAGCTCGTAACCAATCCGAAAATCAAGAAAAAGAAAATCAATGCCCGCCACCTGCTGGTCAAAATTGCCCAAACGCAGAAGGAAAGCGGTTATCCTTATATTTTCTTTAAAGAGAACGCCAATAGGCAGCATGCGTTGAACGGTATCGGCAAAGTCAAGTTCTCGAACCTCTGCACCGAAATCATGCAAGTGTCTGAAGTATCCGACATCAACATATACGGACAGGAAGACACCATCAGGTACGGCATCTCATGCAACCTGGGTTCGCTCAATATCGCTACGGTGATGGACAATAAACGGATTGAACAATCCGTCAAAATCGCGATGCGCGCGCTCACCATGGTAACCGACGTGACCGATATTGCCATGGTACCTTCTATCCAGAAGGCCAACCGCGAATTGCATAGCGTGGGCTTAGGGGCAATGAACCTCCACGGCTTCCTCGCCAAAAACTTCATCATGTACGAAAGCGAAGAAGCACTGGATTTTGCCAACGTATTCTTTATGATGGTAAACTACTACTCGCTGCAGGCATCGATGGAAATCGCACGAGAGCGGAAGCGGACATTCGAAGGCTTCGAAAAAACGGCTTATGCCGATGGGTCGTACTTCGATAAATACGTAAGCCGCGATTATTTCCCAACCACCATCAAGGTCACCGAGTTGTTCGCAGGTATCGACATTCCGTCCATGGAGGATTGGAAAGTATTGAAAGAGCAAGTGAAGGAACACGGCATATACCACGCCTACCGGATAGCGATTGCACCCAACCAGTCTACCTCATACATCATGAATGCGACCGCTTCGGTGATGCCGATTGTAGATACGATAGAAGTACGTGAGTATGGCGACAGCACAACCTATTACCCCATGCCATACCTCACCAATGAGAACTACTTCTATTACAAGTCGGCGTATGATATGGACCAGATGAAAGTACTGCGGTTGATTTCAGTCATCCAGCGGCATGTAGACCAAGGGATATCCACCATCCTGCACACCAACTCCAAGGACAATACCCGCGATTTGGCGAAGTACTACATCTACGGGCATAAAATGGGATTGAAATCGCTGTATTATACGCGGACACGGAAATCATCGATTAACGAATGTGTATCGTGTTCGGCATAAACTAAAAGTTGTAATACAAAATTTTTGTCGAATGAACCCGCCGGCCCCGCCGAGGCAGGACAGGCATTGACACTTGAAAAATAAAAAATATACAGATGAGACAATATAAAGCCGTCAACTGGAATGAGCCAGAAAATGACTACGCATTGATGTTCTGGGAGCAGAATATCAAGCAATTCTGGATAGACACGGAATACATCCCTTCCAAAGACATAGACAGCTGGAAGGCCCTTTCTCCCGAGATGCGGGAGTGCTACAAAAAGGCACTGGGAGGGCTTACGCTGCTCGATACGCTACAAAGCCATACGGGCATGCCCAAGATCATGGACCACATCGATTCGTTGCAAAACAAATCGGTACTGGCCTACATGTGTATGATGGAAGCCATCCATGCCAAGTCTTACTCTACCATCTTCACCACGGTAGCCACGTCGCAAGACATTGAAGATATCTTCAATTGGGTGCAGAATAACAAGTATTTGCAGTTCAAGGCATCTACAATCGATAAGCACTACCGCAAACTAGCCGATGCGGATATCAGCAAAGAGGATCTTTTCATGGGGCTGTGTGCTTCGGTATTCTTGGAGTCTTTCCTCTTTTATAGCGGCTTCTTCATCCCGCTGTGGCTTTGCGGCCAGGGGCACATGGTTGCCAGTGCAGACATCATCAAAAAAATCGTTGCCGACGAGTCTATCCACGGCGTATTTGTGGGGCTTCTGGCACAAGATGTATACAAGACGCTCCCCCACCCCGAAAAAACGAAAGAAAAGCTGCTGGCCCTACTCAACGAGCTGTATGAAAACGAGCTTAAGTATACAGAAGAAATCTATACCGAAGTAGGGCTTACAGCCGAAGTGAAGGAATATGTGCGTTACAACGCAAACAAAGCCCTGATGAACCTCGGGTTCGAGCCGATATTTGAGGTTAAGCGTGTAAACCCCATTGTATTGAACGGCCTCAGTGTAGAAACCACCCAGCATGATTTCTTCTCCAAGAAATCCACCAATTACGAAAAAGCAACGGAAATCGTGCATCTCCGCGATGAAGATTTCGTGATGGATACATCGATTGCCATATAGCAAAAAAGATTGCCGTATAATAAGAAAAGGGGGCTCGAGCCCCCTTTTTGTGTAATAAATATCCCGATATCACCCTTAAACCGTTGGCAGGCTCCACCCCTCGCGATATTGCCTTTTTACGAATTGGTTCACCTCATCGAAATTGGTTACTTTCATATTGTCGTTATCCCAAATCAATTTGAGATTCCTACCGGGGTATTTGTTGTCGATACGGAGGTCTGAGCCGCGGATGGCTAGGTTTGCCATAAGCAGCGCTTCCGTAAGTGGGCCAGCTATCGAAAAAGGCGAGCTTACTTCCTTGTTGCCGTGCCCTGCTATACAGGCCTCTACCCACTGGGCATAGTGGCCGCCCGCTCCGCCGGGTACACGCTCATACTTCACCGGCAGTTTATGCCGTTCGGTAAGCGACGTGGGCAGCAACTGCGGATTTTCGGCATAACAACCGGCCATCATCTTGCCTTTGGTACCCACGAAAAGGATCCCGTTGCCGCCATCACCGAACACTTCATTGGGTCCCAGTTCCTCCGGACGCTGCGGCTGGATACCGCCATCCATCCAGTGGATTTTCACATCGCCGGTGGTCTTTTCGGATTTGGGGAAAGTGAGCACCGCATAGCTGGACGGTGGGCAGCTTTCCGGGAAGTACCCTCTTTTGAATTCATCCACATACACGGTCCCTACACTGGCTTGTACGTCTTTCACATACTGTAGCCCGAGGATACTGAATGGTGCTTCCATGATATGGCATCCCATATCGCCGAGTGCACCCGTACCGTAATCCCACCAACCGCGCCAGTTGAACGGCACCAGTTTATCGATATAGTCTTTATATGGCGCCGTACCCAACCACAGGTCCCAATCGAGCTCCTTTGGTACTTCAGCGGTTTGTGCCGGCCATTGGATGCCCTGTGGCCACACGGGCCTGTCTGTCCACGTGTAGATGGTATGCACATCGCCGATAAGCCCGGCATCAAACCATTCGCGCATGATACGGACACCGTCGCCCGATGCCCCTTGGTTGCCCATCTGTGTTACCACTTTGTATTTTTTTGCCGCCTCTGTCAGTGCGCGGGCCTCAAACACATCGTGGGTAAGGGGTTTCTGCACGTATACATGTTTGCCCAGCTGCATCGCAGCTAGAGCCTGCACCGCGTGGTTATGGTCGGGCGTCGACACCGATACCGCATCGATATGGCGGTGTTCTTTATCGAGCATCTCCCGGTAATCCTTGTAATACTTGGCCTTTGGGAACCTTTTCACCGATCCTTCGGCACGGCGGTCGTCCACATCACAAAGGAAAGCGATTTCGGCCTTTCCGCTCTCGTGGAAACTACGGAGGTCAGAATTTCCCTTGCCCCCCACACCTATACCCGCCACGATCAGCTTATCGCTGGGTGCAATGAAACCCGTGCCCCCCAATACATGCCGGGGTACAATCATGAAGCCTGCTGCTGCCGCAGCTCCCGTTTTAATAAACTCCCTGCGGCTTGCGCCTGCTTTTGTTTGATTACTCTTTTTCATCTAGTATTCAAATTAAATTATTTTCGCGTATCTGCTCTTCCGTACACCCTACCTTTCGTAAAACCGTACAAATCATACTGCCCGATATATGAAAATCGCCAGCAAGTTCTTAGTAAAACTTGCTGGCGACTAATGATTAATTGCCGTATCCGGGGTTCTGTACCAGGTTCGGATTTGCGGCCAACTGGGTGTGGGGTATCGGGTAAATTTCCCGTGTGGGGTCATTGGTCGGTTCGTGATCCCACCATGAGCCGTTGGTAAACCGGCCGAAGCGGATGATATCTGTCCGGCGCTTGCCCTCGAAGATAAATTCGCGCCCACGTTCCGCAAGCAGCTCATCCATTGTCAACGTCGCCGTTGTATAACGTGCGGCCGGCCAATCCGCTGCTGAGAATGCCCGTTGGCGGCTCGCATTGACTAAGTCAACTGCTTCTTGGGTGGCTGTACCGCCGTTCTTCCGCATAATGGCTTCCGCTTTGTTGAAATAGATTTCGGTCAAGCGATAGATGATATAGTGGTTCTCTTGATAGTTCTCATCATCCAATGTGCCGCTCTTGTATTTATGAAAACGGGCACCGCTGTTTTCCTCACCCTCAGCCATGCTGCCTTCGCTCGTGAAATCTCCTTCACTCTCGCGGCGGATGGAGTTGACGTAGGCAAATGGCTTGCCGTTCCATTCTTCCGTACCCAATATCTGCACATTAGTGCCGTATTTGTATTGCGGACCGAACAGGAACCACTCTTTCTTACGCAGGTCGTTATCTGCATACGCATCAAATGCAGAAGGAATGACTACAAATGCGTTCCATCCCCCGTAACCTACATTCAGCACCTCTTTGATGTTATCATAACCCATGAAAAAGCCTCCCCAACCAAAGGTGAAGCCTCCTTGTCGACTGAATGCAAATTGGAAAAGGGACTCCCGGGCGTTCCTATTGGTATTAGCAAATGTTTCGGTTAGATTATTAGCCAATGTCGGTGTGCCGCCAATACCACCAGCCTCTCCATTGATAATCTTATCGCACGCCGCGATACATTCATCCCACATCGGTGTTCCGACGAAATATTCCGCATTCAGGTATAATTCGGCCAGCATGGCATACCCCGCAGCAGCCGATACCCGGCCAACCATTTCAGTAGAATATGGCAACAGTTGCGGAACATAGGTCTCCAATTCGGTTTTAGCGAAATCAAAGACTGCTTGCTTCGACTGTGTAGGCGGGTTCAACGGCTCGCCCACAGTAGTGATAATCGGCACATTACCCCACAATTCCATAAGTTTCATGTAATGAAATGCCCGAAGCACCTTCAGCTCAGCCAATATGGCTGCCATTTCCGCGTCGGAGATACCGAGCGATACATAATCAACCTGCTCCAAGTCCATGAGAGCCGCATTGATGTACCCTACACCTGTCCAAATCAAAGTCCACGCCGAACGCATCCGCCCCTCATTATCCGTCCAAGTATGATAATGCTGCCGGAAGTGGTCGCCACCGTCATACCCATGCCGCCCCTTTTGAGGCCAAGCCAGCTGATCGGCCGACAACTCTGCATGGTAATAATAACCATTCTGGCCTGTAGGTGCCAACCACGCCTGCATGTGGGTAAATGGCCGTAATGCTGCTTGTAGCACCTCAACTTTATTATTATAAAAATTGCCTTTATTCAATTCGCTGTACAACGTCTCATCCAAGTCTGTACACGCACTCATTCCGCTGATCACCATTCCGGAGACCGCGACGTATATTGCTTTCTTAATGTAATTTTTCATCGTTGTCGTTTTAGAACCCTACATTCAATCCGATTGCCCAAGACTGTGTACGCGGATAAAACCCGCGGCTATCAATTCCCGGTTCAAAGCCCGTATCCTGCAGTTCCGGATCGATACCACTGTATCCAGTGAACGTAGCCACATTCCGACCGGTCACATAAATACGCATATTGCGGATGTATGTTGAATTTAAACTGAAATTATAGCCTAATGTGAGGTTATCCAATTTCACGAAATCTCCAGGCTCAATGTAATAGTCTGAGTATTGCGGATCGTCATTCAACTCGCTGTGCGTTGTAATGGCACTCTTCAGCATGTTATTTGGCAACCATTTTTTATTGCCAAAATACATTTCTTTGGTGTTGAGGATGTCATACGCAAACTTGCCGCGGAACATTACGGTCAAATCGAATCCTTTATAGGTGAGCGTGTTGCTCAATGATACCTGATATTTTGGGACACCATTACCGATGATAGCCAAATCGTCGTTGTTCATTTCCGACGCTGTACCCGTGGTGCCGTCTGCTTTGTGAAACAACCACTTTCCGTCGTCGGTAAAGCCGGCAAAACGCTTACCGTAGAAATTACCGACCGCTCCTCCTTCTTCCAGGCGAATGGCATTACCTAAATTGCCCGGCGAGGGCAAGCCTGCAAATTCCAACCAGTTTGCTTGGAACACATCACTCGACAGTTTGGTCAATTTGTTGAACTGGGAGTTTCCGGCGAAATCGATATTCCATTGGAAGTCGTTTTTACGCATTGCCACCGCAGATAATTGCAATTCCACCCCATGGTTGCGTATGGAACCTACGTTAGTATAGAGTTTATCACGTACAAAGGGAGGCTGCTGTGCGTTATATTCATATAGCAAATCGCGTGTCTCCCGATCGTACACGTCTAATGCACCCGTAATCCGGTTACCAAATAAGGCAAAATCGACACCCACGTTCCACTCAGCCTTTTGTTCCCACCGCAAATCAGGATTCGGGTTTCGTGCCGCCCCATAAGTTTGGTAGTACACGCCATCTTGTGGATACACCCCGCCCGTACTCAAGGTAACGAGCGATTGGTAGTTCGGGATACCCTCATTACCGGTAACACCATATCCAACACGCAATTTCAACTCATTGATTTGTGGTACGCTGCTGAGGAATTCTTCTTCGCTCAGGGTCCATCCTACTGATGCAGCGGGGAAATTTCCCCATTTATGGTTGGCACCAAAGCGCGAGGACCCTTCCCTACGGATGAGTGCTTGGACGAAATACTTACCACGATATGCGTAGTTAACACGTCCAAAAAATGCGATAAGCGTATTATCATCTTTATAGCTACCCATGCCTGGCCGCGGTAGCTGCGTATTATTAATGGCGCTACCTGCACCAAGGTTCCAATCCAAGAAGCCGTCTGTGGTGAAACCATTGTTATTCACTTCAAACCGCTCATATGTTCCATATTGGTAACTATACCCCAGCAAGCCCGTGATAGTATGGTCTTCCTGGAACGTCTTTACATAGTCGATCGTAGATTCAAGCGTTTTAGTCCACGACAGCTCATTCCGCTTAAACGCATAGGCCATTCCTTGATAGTCCGATTGGGGGCGCTGGTCCCAATCTTCAGTAGAGCGGTATTGGCGGTCGTTCCAGTTATTACGCAAATACGATCCGAATACCGAAGCCGATAAGCCGTCGATAATTTGCAACCGTAATTGCGCATCGCCCGAAAATGTCTGCTGGTCGCGTCCATTGATACGGTGCGCTAAACGGCCCAATGGGTTGTAGTTGTTGTAGTTCTGTGTTTCGCGGAACGTACCATCCTCATTATAAATCGGGGCAGTAGGATTCCGTTGGATAGCCTGCTCAAAGTCGCCCGTACCTCCACCTAATAGGTTAGCTTTGTTAAAATTCGACGCCAGATTCACCGAAAGCGTAAGCCGATCCTGCAATCCTTTTTGGTTGATATTAAGCCGGCCACCGAACTGGTCACGGCCATTCTCCCTCGCAATACCATTAGACTCGCTATAATATATCGACGCTCGGTAGTTGGTATTGGTGCTGCCACCGGAAGCAGCGAAGTTGTGGTATTGGCTGGTGTTTTGCCGATTGATCAATTCGTCATACAGATCGGTAGATGCACCGAAGTCCTGATCGCTATTGATAAGCCCTTCGGAAATAAGATTACGCCAATCCGTGGCCGACAAGTATGCTGGTTTCTTGTCTACATATTCACGCTGCACGTAGGTCGAATAATCAAAACGTGCGTCGCCCGCTTTCCCTTTCTTGGTGGTAATCAAAATAACCCCTGCGTTACCACGGGTACCATAGATTGCCGCTGCCGAGCCGTCTTTCAACACATCGAATGATTCGATATCATCCTGTTGTAGGAGATCGAGGCTACCACCTGGAATCCCATCAATAACAATCAATGGGGTACGTGTCCCGGTGAGTGATGTAACCCCGCGGAGCTGGATGGCGACGCTCGAATTCGGATTATTCCCTTGAGTACGGGTGATGTTCAAACCGGCAACCTTACCTTGGATTAAGTCCATCGGCGACCGGCTACCACCCGCATTGAAGTCTTCGGCACGTACGGTGGCTACCGCTGAGGTTATCTCCTTACGCTTTTGCGTGCCATACCCTACAACAACCACCTCATCCAAGCTCGCTGCGTCTTCTTCCAACTGCACATTAATGGTGGCAGACTGCCCTACCACGATTTCTTGGGAGGTATAACCCAAGTAAGAAAATACGAGGATCTCACCTGCTTCAGCAGAAATATTGAACTGTCCTGCGTCGTCGGTAGCGGCACCGCGCGAAGTGCCTTTCACCGTTACAGACACCCCGGTCAATGGGACATTGTCTACGGCACTGGTCACCCTACCGGTAATGTTCTGCTGCACAGCAGCCTCTGCTACTACATCGCGTGCCGAAGCACCGTTGCTGGCCGCTACTGCGGGTCCTGCCAGCAATGCAGCAGCCAACGGGAGAAATGTCAACCGCATTCTCCCACGTCGTGTTTTAGTTAATTGTTGGTTCATCGTTTTGTTTTATATAGTACATTATTCTTTGTCGGTTCACTGTCAGCTCCCCGTAATAAAACGGACTTGCCCATCCTAGGAGATAGGCGGCAACTTCCGGTCTCCGCTGCAACATTTGCCAGCGAATTGGGCTAAAAGATTTTAGCTTATAAAGGCGTAGAATTTGCTTTCATAGTATACACTTCTTAACAGGTTAACAATTTTATTTTTTACTCTTTTTGGTCTGTTCGCCGGGCAATACCCTCCCAACGATGGGGCTAAGGTATATAATAATTGACTTACCTCCAAGCAAAAATGATACATACCGCAATACGCCCAAACGATTCCTTTTTATATTCAACGCAATCATCCAGCATATTATAAGCAGAATTTCTATAAGTTTGTCCCAAATGAAACAGCTATGAAGATCATCGCAATTGGCCGCAATTATACCGAACATGCCAAGGAGCTCGACAACCCGGTACCCGAACAGCCGGTTATTTTTCTCAAGCCCGATACGGCATTGCTGAAGGATAACCGCGACTTCTACTACCCTGCCTTTTCCGAAGACATCCACCACGAAGTAGAGGTTGTCCTGCGCATCTGCAAAGAAGGGAAGCACATCGGCGCAAAATTTGCACACACGTATTACGATGCCATCGGACTGGGGATTGATTTCACCGCACGGGATATCCAGCGACAGCAAAAAGAAAAGTCGCTGCCGTGGGAACTTGCAAAGGCGTTCGACGGGTCGGCACCGGTAAGCATGTTGCATCCCAAGGTAGTATTCGGCGACGTGCATAACCTTAATTTCCGGCTGGACAAAAACGGGGTTACGGTACAGGAGGGCAACACCGCCGAAATGATATTCTCGTTTGAGGATATTCTCGTGTTCGTATCGCAATACATCACCCTGCGGAAGGGCGACTTGGTTTTCACCGGCACGCCAGCAGGTGTAGGCCCGGTAGCTATCGGTGATTACCTGGAAGGGTTCCTCGATTACCAGCGGGTGTTTCATTTTCACGTGAAGTAGCCATACATGAAGATTTTCTATACTTGCATCAGTTTACTTTTTGCTGTACTCACCGCAATGGGTCAGCCCGCCCTCATCAAAACCCGTGAATATCCGGTGGGCTATTTCCGCAATCCGTTAGCCATCGCACCACAGGCATCGGGGACGTTCGGCGAGCTGCGTTCGACACACTTCCATGCCGGTGACGATTACCGCACCCAGCAGCGGGTAGGTCTACCTATTTTTGCAGTGGCAGACGGCTATGTGGCCCGCGTGCGGGTACAGATCGGCGGAGGCGGCAACTCCGTGTACATCAATCACCCCAATGGGTTCACCAGCGTATACCTGCACATGCACGAGTTCAGCCCGCAACTGGCCGCCCTTGTGAAAGCCAAGCAATATGAGCTAGAGCGCTTCGATGTGGACATCCCTCTGGATTCAGCCGCCGTGCTGCTGAAAAAAGGCGACCGGATCGGCCTGGCGGGCAACTCAGGCAGTTCCCAAGGGCCGCACCTCCACTTCGAGCTCCGCGACACCGAAACGGAAGCTCCCCTCAACCCGCAGCTGTTCGGGTTGAGATTCCCGGATAATGTCCCTCCAACCATCCGGGGCATCACTTTATACGATTTGGAAGACGAGCCATTCGGCGAATATACGCCACGGAGACACCTCTCCCTCACCGACAAGCAGACCCTCCGCGTGAACGGCCGGTTCGGCATCGGCATCAATACCACCGACCGCCATGACGGTACCACTTTCAATAATGGCGTTTACTCCATCGAGCTTTTCCTAGACAATAAGCCGATAAGTACCGTTCTTTTCGAAGAATTATCGTTTGCCACCTCGCGGGCCATCCACTCGTACATCGATTATCCCTACTACATCCTCAAGCGTGTCCGGATCCAAAAAGGCTTTAAAGACCCCAACAACCCTATTAACATTTTCCATTTCCTGGAGGGCGATGGCAGCATTACGCTGACCGACAACCTCGAACATACGTTGATGTACCGTGTGCGCGATGCCCAGGGCAATACCAGCTCCCACACCCTGAAAGTAAGGAATGACCCATCGTACACGCCCGACAGGCAACGCACCACCGGCACGGCGATGTTCCGGTACGACCGCGAAAACCGCTTTACCGCAGACCATATCGACCTCATTATGCCGGCTAATGCGCTGTATGACCACCTGCATTTCAAATACCACCAAGGGGCCCGCCCCAAAGATGGCTACTCGATGGTGCAGCATGTACACAATCGGCTTGTGCCCCTGTTTGAAAGCTACGAACTCAAGATCAGGCCCGACAGCACGCTGACCGATGAATTGAAGCCGAAAGCAATCATTGTGGACGAGCGGCGCAACTCGCACGGTGGTAACTTCGACGACGGCTGGGTGCGTACCAAAACACGCTCTTTCGGTAGTTTTTATATCACCGTAGACACCATACCGCCAACCATCCAGCCACAAAACATCAGTGCGGGAAAAGATATGGGCGCTATAACCCGCGTGAACTTCAAAATCTCCGATAATCTTTCGGGCATCCAATCGTTCCGTGGGTTTATAGACGACCAGTGGGTATTGATGGAATACGATTCGAAATCGCGGTCGCTATGGCATGTGTTTGAAGACAGCCTACCCCGCGGCAAGCACAGATTCAGGCTCGAGGTGGTAGACTGGAAAGACAATGAACAGGTATATGAAGTTGATTTTTTAAAGTAATACCAAGTAGCAAAAAGTAGTAAATTCTAACGATATGGCAAAATTAAAAGTAGGCGACAAAGCCCCTGCAATTACGGCAAAAGACCAGCACGGGCACACGGTTTCACTGAGCGATTTCAAAGGCAAGACGGTCATCCTCTATTTCTACCCCAAAGACAACACTCCCGGCTGCACCACTGAAGCCTGCAATTTCCGCGACAACTACCAGTCGCTGCAGGCAGAAGGCTTCGAGGTAATCGGCGTCAGTGTCAATTCGGAGCGTTCGCACCGCAATTTTGCCGAAAAGTACAGTCTGCCTTTCAGCTTATTAGTGGATACAGACCAGCGTATTGTCAACGATTACGGCGTGTGGGCCGAGAAAACGCTTTTTGGAAAAAAATACATGGGCACGTTGCGCACTACGTTCATTATCGACGGACAGGGGATCATCACCCATATTATAGACAAGGTAGATAACCAGCGGGCCTCACAGCAAGTGCGGGAGCTGCTCGGCTAATCCCGGCTCCTATGCCCGTCATCAAGCGTGTGTTTTTCATTGCCCTGGCCGCGCTGCTCCTCATCACGGCAGCATGCTGGGGCTATTGGTCGTACCGGCAATACCGCTCTTACCAAACCACGATTCCAAGCGCCGCTACGTCGTTGGTGCGCATCCACGTGGACGGCCTTATCCGGGATATCGTCTGGAACGTTCTGTGGAATGGTGCGCACTATCGCAGTACAGCGGGAGGGCAACCGCATGCTTTACGTGGGGCGCAAACGGGTAGTGCCATTCCCGCCAACCTCTTCCTATACCAAATAGACCATCCATTATCCGGCGAGTTCCCCGGTATTTATTTCGGCTCGGTGGCTGTCAAGGACCCGGCAGCGTTTGCCGCGTGGCTGCACAGCCAATTCCAGATGGAGGTCAGCCAAGGCCAATATGGGACTATTGCGTCGTCGGCGCGCTGCCTGGTCGTTATCCGGCCAACGCGGGCCCTATTTGCGCTGTTGCCCACAAAACCAAAAAGTGATCTTACGGCACTCACTGAAATACTGGCTGATATGCTGCAGCAGGATGGTGGCAACGTGCCTGTAAGCAAAAGCGACTTCCACGGGATTACCCACGACCGTGGCCAAGTATGCGTGCGCACATCCCATCATCGGTTTGCCATCGGCTTTAAGAATGGGAAGGTATCGTTCAGCGGCCACTATGAAACAGGGCATCCACCGGGCCCACTGGCAGATATGCCACATTTTGCCGACTCCAACACGGCCAGCCTATGGGTGCAAGACGACCTGGCAGGTTTCTTACAAGGCCGTAAATTCGACATCGGCGACCATACTTTATACGGTGATAGTTTACTCCGCTACTATCACGGCCATCTTGCGATGGAGTGGAAGGGTACGACCACCCAGCGCGATACGATTGTCAACTACGACTACGACGATAATTTCGAGCTTATCGAAACACGGGAGGTTGTAGACAAAACGGTACCTGAGATTTACGCGTCGATAGCCGCCGATAGCGCACTCATCGGCTACCTGGAGCGAGAGGGTGGCATGCGCGGCATCTTTCCACTATTTCAGGTAAACACCAGTACAGCACCTTCGGGATACGTGCAGTTTCACACCGCACCGCAGCCCCGTACATTACCATCGGGCGTAGCTGCTAATAACGACCTCCTGAGCCTCCGGGTAGATTTCAGCAAACTGCGGGCAAGCGATTTACCGGCTGTTATAGCCCCCCATATACAGGCGGTCGAATCGCTTGAGTTATTGGGCCGGCCGGTATCGGGAGGTGGTGTGGCTGTGCAGGCCCTCCTCCGGATGGAGAACCCGCGGCTGCATAGTTTAATCCAACTGATTGACCTGCACTGAACAACGGCCCGCAGCTACCCAGTGGCCTTACAAGAACGTCATAAACGGCTGGCTGCCGTGATGGCAGCCCGGCGGGCTATGTGGGCAAACGATACCACCCTGTGCTCCTGCTCAAGCAGATCGTAGATGAGCAGCACCTTCCCCCAGATTATATCGCGGTCTGCATGCTGTTCGCGCGTTTCGGCCACGGTATCTAAAAAGTCGGCCAGGAGGCTCAGCTCTTCGGGAAGGAAACCGGCCTTATCCAGGTTCTGGCGGAATACGTTGGCTGGTGTTTCCAAGAGGTCGGTAATCGATGTACCGAAATACTCACCCAGCACGGCCTCGAGGGTCGATAGCGCCTCGGTGCGTTGCTCTTCCACGATGAGCCGCTTTACCTTCGCCAGCGTATGGCTAAGCTGTTGCATCTGTGCGGTTAGAGAATCCCTTTTCAGCATAGCTTATTCCGTCCCTCCTTCCATAACATAGCCCAGCATATACGTTTGGAATTTTTCATAGTATACTTTGAACCGTTCTTTGCGATGCGGTGCCTCCAGCTCTAGGAACAACACCCCTTGATCTTGGAAGTCGAACGGCTGGATGGTCATGTTATCTTTAAAAGAAACCCCTTTATTACCCTGCAGCTTATACACGGCTTCCTTGGCGCACCAGCATGCATAGAGCTTTTCGATGTGGTCGCGGCCAATCGCTGCCAGCTCGCCGGCTTTCATGAACTTTTCTGCAATGCGGACAATTTTCGGTTTCACCAGCTCCAGGTCGATGCCCACCTCGCCGTTGTCGCTCAGCATCACCGCCGCATAGTCAAACGAGTGCGTAAGCGAGATACGCTGTGGGAAATTTGCCAGGTAAGGCTTGCCGTTTTCATCCGACGGGCAATCAATGTAACCCGGGGTATTCAACATCGTCCGCAGCAATACCCGCGTAGCCAACCAGTGCAACGTCCGTTTACCCTTATTCAATCGACTCAGGATAGCCTTTTCGCGGCTATCCAATTGCAGGCGGCTAATCAACTCTTCCGCCGATTCCTCAATCCGCCATATCGCAAACCGGGCATTGTGGTCCAACTCCCGTAAATATACCAACGCCATAGAGCCAAACTTACCTAAAATTGTTATTTAAAAGTAGTTATTTATTGCCGTTTCCTTAAAAATATGATTCATTAGTGTATTTTTGCGCATCTCGCATGTCAAAGCAAAATGATTTTATCCGATAAACGTATTTTAGAAGAGATCGAGCGCGGCTCGATTGTGATTGAGCCTTTCCGCAGGGAGTGCCTCGGCACCAATTCGTACGACGTGCATTTGGGCAAATACCTGGCTACGTACAAAGACCGTGTGCTGGATGCAAAAAAGCACAATGAAATCGTGCATTTCGAAATCCCGAAAAGCGGTGTTGTGCTGGAGCCGAACACCCTATACCTTGGCGTAACCCTTGAATATACCGAAACGCACAACCACGTCCCGTTCCTGGAAGGCAAGTCGAGCACGGGCCGGCTGGGTATAGACATCCACGCTACGGCGGGCAAGGGCGATGTGGGATTCTGCAATACGTGGACCCTCGAGATATCTGTGACGCAGCCGGTACGGGTGTATGCGGGGATGCCCATAGGCCAGCTCATTTACTTCCATGTGGAAGGTGATATCGAGATATTCTACAATACCAAGGGCAATGCCAAATACAACCGCAAAACTACGCGCCCGGTAGAAAGCATGATGTGGAAGAACGAGTTCTAGCGCGGCAACTACGTGTTAGCTGCCTCAGAATTCCATGAGATACGCCTTCAGGAATTCGTCGATATCGCCATCTAATACCGCCTGCGTGTTGGATGTCTCCACATTGGTACGCAGGTCTTTGACCAATTTATACGGGTGCAGCACGTAATTTCGTATTTGCGAGCCCCATTCGATTTTCTTCTTACTGCCCTCGATGGCTGCCGAAGCCTCCTGCCGCTTGCGCATCTCTATCTCATACAGCTGTGATTTCAGCAGGCGCAGTGCGTTTTCTTTGTTCTGCAGCTGCGATCGGGATTCCTGGTTTTTGATAATGATACCGGTAGGTTTGTGGTGTAGGCGGACGGCGGTCTCCACCTTGTTTACGTTTTGGCCGCCTGCCCCGCCGGAGCGGAAGGTATCCCAGTCTATTTCCGAATCCTTCACTTCGATTTCGATATTGTCATCCACCAGTGGGTACACATACACAGATGCGAACGACGTGTGCCGCTTGGCGTTGGAATCAAACGGTGAGATCCGCACCAGTCGGTGCACGCCGTTTTCACCTTTAAGGTACCCGTAGGCGAAATCGCCCGAAAACTGCAGCGTGACCGTTTTGATTCCTGCCACTTCGCCCTCCTGGTAATCCTGCTCGGTTACCTTATAGCCGCTTCCTTCGCCCCACATGATATACATCCGCATCAGCATGCCCGCCCAATCGCAGCTCTCGGTGCCACCGGCTCCGGCCGTGATCTGCAACACGGCGTCCATCTGGTCTTCCTCGGCGCTGAGCATATTTTTAAATTCCAGCTCTTCCACCTTCCGCAGGGCGATGTCGTACTGCTCCTGCGCTTCCGCCTCGGGTGCGTCGCCGGCTTGGTAAAATTCAAACATCACAACGGCGTCGTCTACCGCTGCAGCGACTTCGTCGAAATGATCGGTCCAAATCTTTTTGCTTTTGATGGATTGCAGGACTTTTTCGGCCGCTTTGGAATCGTCCCAAAAGCCGGGTTCCATTGTGGTGGCCTGCTCGCTTTCTATTTCCTGTTTGCGCGTATCGACGTCAAAGGTGCCTCCTTAGGGAAGCTGTTCGATCCCTCAAGTCCTGTATTTGTTCTTTGGTCATAGGTGCAAAGGTATGGATTTTTGATTTTCTCTGGCTTATCTTTTTATCCCTACCTATCAGGGTGCCACCAGCTGCATCAATATGCCACAAAGGTAGCCCGCGTAGGTACCGATGGCGTAGCTGAATACCGAGATGAATACCCCGACAGGTACCAGTGCCGGGTGGAATGCGCCGGCGGTAACCGAAGCGGAAGCCACGCCACCGATATTACCCATACTGCCGATGGCAAAAAAGAAAAACGGTGCACGCACAATCTTGGCAACGATAAAAAGCAGCAATGCGTGGAAGGCCAGCCAGGTGAGGCCTACCAGAAAAAGCCCGGGGTTATCCATGATGGCAAATACATCCATCTGCATACCGATGGTAGCGATGAGCACATATAGAAAGACCGTTGCCAAACGCGATGCTCCCACGGTTTCCAACCGCCGCGCACGGGTAAACGACAGCCCTACCCCCATCAGTGTAGCCAGCAGGATAAGCCAGAAAAAGCTGGAAGTCAGGCTGAATTTATCGAGCTGCGGGGCGTGGGTTGTGATGTATCCCGCGATAACGCCCGACAAGAGATGGGCGATCCCGGTAACACCGAGTGCAATGCCCAGCATGATGATGAAGTCTTTGGTTTCCGCTGCCTTGGTGGTTTGGCCACCGTATTCGGCCATGCGTTGCGTCAGCTCCTGCACCTCGCCCCCATCCGCCTTGAAAAAAGCATCAAACTGGCGCTGCTTGCTTGCGCCGTACAGCAACACCGCCATCCACCCGTAGGCCACAAACACATCTACCGCGACCGTTGCCGCAAAAATCTCCGGCGAGGGCTCGAATATGCGGAACAGGGCTGCCTGATTAGCCCCGCCCCCTATCCAAGATCCGGCCAGCGTAGCCAAACCTTTCCATACCTCGCCTCCTACCACATCGGGTGCGAAGAGGGAGAACAGCCACACGGCAAATGGGCCGCCAAGCACAATGCCGATCATGCCAGTGAAAAAGAGTAGCCCCACTTTCTTGCGGAGTTTCCACACCTCACGGAAGTTGATGTTCAATGTGAAAAGCACCAAGCACGCCGGGAGCAGGTAATTGGAGCTCATACTATATAATTCCGATTTGGTGCCGTCGATCACATCGAACGAATTGAATAATCCAGGCACGAAATAACAAAGCAACAGCGGCGGCAGGATAGTATAAAACTTACGTAGCCCCGCGTGCTTACTATTGGACGTATAGAAAATCACCGCCAGGATAACCATCAGCAATCCGAATACGGCGGCATCGTCGGTAATCAGCGCGGGAGTGTTTGCAGCGTTATCCATGGTCGTCAATTGGCGTGGATCAATATTAATGGTACGCCGCCAAAGGTAAAAAAAAAGCCCGACACCATAAGGCCGGGCTTCACACCTATTAAAAACCAAATTCACATAATCCGCATCACTGTTGCAGATT
Source organism: Parapedobacter soli (assembly GCF_025460835.1). Classification (GTDB taxonomy): domain Bacteria; phylum Bacteroidota; class Bacteroidia; order Sphingobacteriales; family Sphingobacteriaceae; genus Parapedobacter; species Parapedobacter soli. The sequence continues at coordinate 76,355 of NZ_JAMXAY010000011.1, forward strand.
CAATCGGATAGGCAAGGTGTACGCCACCCGCACGGGCCGGCCATTCTGAACACCCGGCGACCACTTGCTGCTGCTTTGCAATACACGGATGGCGGCTTCACCTGTGCCGTAACCCAAATCCCTTACTATTTTCATGTCGGTCAAGCTACCGTCGGTCTCCACCACAAACGAAAGTTGGACCATGCCATTTACCCCGGCTTCTATCGCTTCTTGCGGATAATCATAATTCCTACCAACATACTCCATGAATGCACGCATACCCCCCGGAGGCATGGGGTTTATTTCAACTGATTGGAATAAGCGGTCCCTTGGTTCCTCCTGCGCCTCTTTTTCGGTTTCTTCCGGTTCACTATCGGGGGTCCGCACCTGCATAACCGGTGGCTCGGGGTATTTTTTCTCTGCTGTCGCCTCCGCCCGGCCATTGCTTCCGGCAGCGGGTTCAACCGGAGGCGGCGGTGGCGATTGATAACCTACGATGACAATATCACCCAACGCATTATAGTCGCCCGACACGGGCGGCGGCGGTGGCATGTCACTGGGCTCCATCCCGGAAATCCTAAAATTGATGGTCGCCAAACTTTTACCTTCCGGTGCTGCATGCTGCACCTGCTCCAATTGGAGTGCTTTCACCACCTCTTCCTCCTGGCCGTCGCCCATTTCGTTGAGGAATGAAATGCTTTCGATGGTGCCCTGGTCGGTCTTCTCGAATGTGAAGGCCAGCACACCCTGCGTACCGTTGCGAAGGGCTTCCTCGCGGTACACCACATAAGTACCCAATACTTTCTTGAATTCTTGCGCATCGATAGCCGCCTTACCCGATGCCTTGGTGCTTTGGTGGTTGCATGCGAGTGAAAAAACAAGCATCCCCGCAACCACGGGCAATAGTGCCGCGTAGCGCCAGCTATGGAGCCGGGGTGACTTATCGCGCAATAGCATGGCTACCCGCCACCTCAACAGGCCACTGCTTGAAAACGAGTTGGCCAACACAGGGCCGCTTACCCCCATGGCGCGAGACACCAACAGCTCGGCGTAAGCGAACTGATTGTTAGCAGCCGTCTTTCCATCGGCTATGTACTCGTGTTGCAGGCGCAATGCCCGCTCATAGAGATATACCACCGGGTTAAACCAGTTGAAAATCTTGACCACCTGCATCACCACGATATCGGCGCTGTGCCACTGCCGCGCATGCACCTGTTCATGGCGGGCAATCTGGTCGCTCCCATACGCCGTGTGGTCGATGCGTATCATGCCGAAAAAGGAAAACGCCTGTCCCGCCACCACCTTCCGCAATGCACGGATGGTCCCAAATGCTTGCAATAGCACAAAGAACAGGGCTACGCCACAGCCCGCCATATACAGCATAACGATGTAAGACATTATCCCTACGGGAGACCCGGCAGCACCCGCCTCGCCCGCCGCCGTACCGGCGGCTGCCGTACCGCCTAGCTCGATAATGGGTAGCTGATATTGGTACACCACACTATCGTCAAAACCGGCATATTCAGCAAGCGGAAGTGCAAACGCGAGCAACAAGCCCGTAAGCAGGTAAATCCGGTTCCCTTGGAAAAATGTTTCCCGGCGCAAAAACAGGTAGTAAAAGCCATAGAAAACGGCGAGATATAGGTTGGCCAGCACTAGATACATCATAACATTAAGTTTTAATCGTGAACGATAAGGTTACGCCATCACTTCTTTTTCTTCTTGGCCTCTTCAAGCAGCTTAAGCAATTCGTCGGCATCTCTCATGTCGAGCTTCTGCTCTTCAACGAAGAACGAAAGCATGTTCCGCGCCGAATCGCCAAAATAGCCGTGCAACAACTTGCCCGTGGCAAATGCACGGTAGTCTTCCTTTGAAACAACCGGATGGTACCGGTGGCTTTTCCCAAAAGCCTCATGCCCCACGAATCCTTTGGTTTCCAGTATCCTAATGATGGTAGACACGGTATTATAAGCAGGTTTCGGATTGGGTAGCCGCTTGATGATATCCTTTACAAAAGCCTTTTCCAGGTTCCATAATTCCTGCATGATCTGTTCTTCCGCGCGCGTCAGCTCCTTGAGTTTTTTCATCTTTTTATCTTTATTTTCCATAACGTCTTTCCAAACATATACCCAAAGATACAACTAATTATTTAGTTTTCAAATTAAATTTTTAGTTTTTTATCAAAAAGCCATCAGTAATCCAAGTATCCCAATCTTTTTACGTTAGCATGAAGTTACCATCAGGAAATTTATGCGTACTTTGTGGGCAACAAAATAGACGGGAGTACATGAAGATCGGTATCGTATGTTATCCTACCTTTGGTGGAAGCGGTGTAGTTGCCACGGAGCTGGGCAAGGCGTTGGCGGCCCATGGGCACCAGATTCATTTCATCACCTACAGCCAGCCTGCGCGATTGGATTTCTTTTCGGAGAACCTATACTACCATGAGGTTACGATATCCAAGTACCCGTTGTTTGATTTCCCTCCTTACGAGCTGGCATTGGCCAGCAAGTTGGTCGATGTGGTCCGGTTTGAACAACTGGATGTATTGCATGTACATTATGCGATTCCCCATGCTTCGGCGGCATTCATGGCCAAGCAGATCCTGGCCACCTACGGTATCAATATACCGGTGGTCACCACTTTACACGGCACCGACATTACGTTGGTGGGCAAAGACGCTAGTTATAGCCCGGTTGTCACGTTTTCGATCAACCAGTCTGATGGCGTTACTGCTGTTTCCGAAAACCTGAAGACGGAGACACTGAGCCATTTCGACATCAAGCGCGAAATCCGCGTTATTCCCAACTTCATCGACTTGGACCGTTTCAGCCTCAAACCACGGCAGCATTTCAAGCAGGCTATTGCCCCGGGCGATGAACGCGTGCTGGTACATACGTCCAATTTCCGTAAGGTGAAACGTACCACCGATGTAATCCGTATCTTCAAGAAAGTGCAGGAAAAAATCCCCAGCAAGCTGCTGATGGTGGGCGATGGGCCGGAACGTACCGCTGCCGAGCAACTGTCGCGTGAATTGGGCGTGGCCAATGACATCCGTTTCCTCGGCAAGCAAGATGCTATCGAAGAGATACTTTCTGTGTCTGACCTGTTCCTCATCCCTTCCGGCTCGGAAAGCTTTGGCTTGGCAGCCTTGGAGGCCATGGCCTGCAAGGTACCTGTTATCTCTTCAAACTCGGGTGGACTTCCCGAACTGAACGTAAACGGCGTAACCGGATTCCTCAGCGATATCGGCGATGTAGACGCCATGTCCGCTAATGCGATTTATATCCTCGAAGACAATGATCGGCTGGAGCAGTTCAAAGAGGCTGCACTGAACCGGGCGAAAGACTTCCAGTTAGCCAACATCATGCCGCTATACGAGGACTATTACCGGGAAGTCATCGCTGGCAGTTAAAAAATTTCTTTTATCTTTGGCGCTTGGAAGTCCCCTTCCGAGACAGCAATAATATGAAGTACAAACGCATCCTACTCAAACTCAGCGGCGAAGCCCTCATGGGCGACCAGCAATACGGTATCGACATCAACCGTGTAGCCCAATACGCCAAAGACATCAAAGACATCCACAGCAAGGGAATGGAAATTGCCATCGTCATCGGCGGTGGCAACATCTACCGCGGGCTGAGTGCAGAAAAGGCTGGGATGGACCGTGTGCAGGCCGATTACATGGGTATGCTCGCAACGGTAATCAACAGCATGGCGTTGCAGGATGCCCTTGAGAAGCTGGAAATCAAGACACGCCTGCTCACAGCTATCAAGATGGAGCAGATATGCGAACCGTTTATCCGCAGGCGAGCGGTGCGGCACCTCGAAAAGGGCCGGGTGGTTATCTTCGGTGCCGGCACGGGCAACCCGTACTTCACTACCGATACCGCGGCATCACTGCGTGCCATCGAAATCAATGCAGACGTAGTACTCAAAGGGACCCGGGTGGACGGCATCTACACCGCCGACCCGCTAAAAGACACGTCTGCCACACGGTTCGACGAAATCACGTTCCAAGATGTGTACAACCGTGGCCTCAGCGTGATGGATATGACCGCATTCACCCTATGCCAGGAAAACAAGTTGCCCATCATCGTATTTGACATGAACAAACCTGGAAACTTGGCGCGCTTGGCCAACGGCGAACATATCGGCACATTAGTACGAGAATAGTTATCTTTGACCAACCCATAATAAACGCATAATCATGGACGAACTGATATCCTTACAACTGGAAGACAGCACCGAACAGATGACCAAAGCGGTCGCACATACTGAATTGGAGCTCACCAAAATCCGGGCAGGCAAAGCCATGCCTTCGATGCTCGATGGCATCTTCGTAGATTACTACGGCACGGCCACGCCCCTGGCACAGGTAAGTAACATCAACACGCCCGATGCGCGTACATTGGTGATACAACCATGGGAAAAAACCATGCTCGCTCCCATCGAAAAGGCAATCCTCGATGCCAACATCGGTTTGACGCCACAAAACGATGGTAGCATCATCCGGCTTAACATCCCACCACTCACCGAGGAGCGCCGCCGCGATTTGGTAAAGAAAGTAAAGGAAGAAGCCGAAAAAGGCCGCGTAGCCGTGCGCAACATCCGCAAAGACGCCAACGACACCATCAAGAAGCTGAAGGCCGATGGCGTATCGGAAGACGAGATCAAAGCCGGTGAGGCCGAAGTGCAGAAACTGACCGATAAATTCATCGCCAAGGTAGATCAACTTGCCGATGCGAAGGAAAAAGACATCATGACGGTTTAACGGCCGTTATTAGCGTGAAAATCTAATATTTACTTATTGTGGCCAGCTCTGGGTATGCGAGGGCGCTGCCCGTTGTACTCGGGGTTGCGCGTTCCGTACTCCGGTTCGGGCTAATCCATGTAGGGGTTAGGCAAATCCATGTAGGGTTTGCCCGAATGTGTGTAGGGGTTGCGCGTTCCGTACTCCGGTTTGGGCGAATCCATGTAGGGGTTGCCCGAATGTGTGTAGGGGTTGCGCGTTCCGTACTCCGGTTTGGGCAAATCCATGTAGGGGTTGCCCGAATGTGTGTAGGGGTTGCGCGTTCCGTACTCCGGTTTGGGCAAATCCATGTAGGGGTTGCCCTAATGTGTGTAGGGGTTGCGCGTTCCGTACTCCGGTTTGGGCAAATCCATGTAGGGGTTGCCCGAATGTGTGTAGGGGTTGCGCGTTCCGTACTCCGGTTTGGGCAAATCCATGTAGGGGTTGCCCTAATGTGTGTAGGGGTTGCGCGTTCCGTACTCCGGTTTGGGCAAATCCATGTAGGGGTTGCCCGAATGTGTGTAGGGGTTGCGCGTTCCGTACTCCGGTTTGGGCAAATCCATGTAGGGGTTGCCCTAATGTGTGTAGGGGTTGCGCGTTCCGTACTCCGGTTTGGGCAAATCCATGTAGGGGTTGCCCGAATGTGTGTAGGGGTTGCGCGTTCCGTACTCCGGTTTGGGCAAATCCATGTAGGGGTTGCCCTAATGTGTGTAGGGGTTGCGCGTTCCGTACTCCGGTTTGGGCAAATCCATGTAGGGGTTGCCCGAATGTGTGTAGGGGTTGCGCGTTCCGTACTCCGGTTTGGGCAAATCCATGTAGGGGTTGCCCTAATGTGTGTAGGGGTTGCGCGTTCCGTACTCCGGTTTGGGCAAATCCATGTAGGGGTTGCCCTAATGTGTGTAGGGGTTGCGCGTTCCGTACTCCGGTTTGGGCAAATCCATGTAGGGGTTGCCCTAATGTGTGTAGGGGTTGCGCGTTCCGTACTCCGGTTTGGACTAATCCATGTAGGGGTTAGGCAAATCCATGTAGGGGTTGCCCGAATGTGTGTAGGGGTTACGCGTTCCGTACTCCGGTTTGGACTAATCCATGTAGGGTTTGCTCGAATGTATGTAGGGGTTGTGCGTTCCGTACTCCGGTTTGGGCGAATCCATGTAGGGGTTGCCCGAATGTGTGTAGGGTTTAGGCTGTCCCCTATCTGGTTTACCCCGATACATACCCCCACCATGCAACTTTGTCATTATAATCAACCAAATCACGCGACGGACTTGCAGGCAAAAAATGGAATTTTTATATTCGTAACGGTCAAATAACGCCATATCGTCAGCGAAAAGCTTTCGGTATGTTTTTTGACCNCCCTATCTGGTTTACCCCGATACATACCCCCACCATGCAACTTTGTCATTATAATCAACCAAATCACGCGACGGACTTGCAGGCAAAAAATGGAATTTTTATATTCGTAACGGTCAAATAACGCCATATCGTCAGCGAAAAGCTTTCGGTATGTTTTTTGACCAACTGGCTAGAAAGCAAGTAAATAAAAAGGCTTCCCGATGGGCAAAGCAGCATTGGGACGAGCAAACAGCAGACAAAAACAAAAGATATTATGATAAGTTATTGGATTATTTTCGGTGGTATCATGCTCGTAAGCATGATCGTACAGTGGCGTTTCAAGAGCAAGTTCAAAAAATATTCCGAAACACCGCTGAGCAGTGGGATGACGGGAAGGGATGTAGCGGAAAAAATGCTGCACGACCACGGCATTTACGACGTACAGATTATTTCGGCACAAGGCCGGTTGAGCGACCACTACAACCCGGCCAACCGAACGGTAAATCTGAGTCCTGAAGTGTATAGCGGCCGCAGCGTCGCCGCAGCTGCCGTGGCTGCCCACGAATGTGGTCACGCCGTACAGCATGCCAAAGCATATTCGTGGTTGCAATTCCGCTCGGCAATGGTGCCTATCGTGAGTGTCGCATCAAACCTGGTTACCTGGGTACTGATGATCGGTATACTCTTGATGGCATTCTCCGGCAACCCCTACGTGCTCGCCGTGGGTGTAGCCGCATTGGCAATCACCACGTTGTTTTCCTTTGTGACATTACCCGTAGAGTTCGACGCGTCAAAGCGCGCATTGGCTTGGCTCGACAATAAAAATATCACCCATAGCAGTACAGAACATGCCGGTGCTAAAGACGCCCTGTGGTGGGCAGCAATGACATACGTAGTGGCTGCTCTCTCATCGCTCGTAACATTGCTCTACTATGCTAGCATGCTGCTAGGAAGAAGGGATTAATGATTTTTCCATAGTTAGCAATAGGTTTGTTTTGTCCGCTCGGCCTCATGGGGTGAGCGGACAACTTTTTATAACAGATTTCGTACCTTTGCACTTCGTTCAATTTTATTTTTACAACTGACAATGTTTCAGAACCTACAAGATAAGCTAGACAGAGCCTTTAAAGTACTGAAAGGCCAAGGGAATATCACGGAGATCAACGTAGCGGAGACCATGAAGGAAATCCGCAAGGCATTGCTCGATGCCGACGTGAACTATAAAACCGCCAAAGCTTTCACCGACGAGGTGAAACAAAAGGCACTGGGGCAGAACGTACTTACCAGCATCTCCCCCGGTCAGTTGCTTACCAAAATCATGAACGATGAGCTGACCGAATTGATGGGCGGCTCTACCACCGAACTGGATATAAGCAATAACCCTACGGTTATCCTCATCGCAGGTCTCAACGGGGCCGGTAAAACAACCTTCTCGGGTAAGCTGGCCAAATACCTCAAAGAGAAAAAAGGGAAGAAACCGCTGCTGGTGGCAGGCGACGTATACCGACCGGCCGCGATAGACCAGCTGGAAGTGCTGGCACAACAGGTGGACGTACCGGTTTATACCGACCGCGAGCCGAAAGACCCTATCGGGATTGCCCAGGCTGGTGTGGCCGAAGCCAAACAGAAAGGATATAACGTGGTCATCGTGGATACCGCTGGCCGATTGGCCATCGATGAAGCGCTGATGAATGAAATATCTGCTGTAAAAGATGCCACACGGCCCCACGAGATCCTCTTTGTGGTGGATGCCATGACCGGCCAGGATGCCGTGAACACAGCAAAAGCCTTTAATGACCGGCTAGACTTTACAGGAGCGGTGCTCACCAAACTCGACGGTGATACCCGCGGTGGGGCGGCGTTATCCATCAAATCGGTCGTAAACAAACCCATCAAATTCATCGGTACGGGTGAGAAGATGGAAGCACTCGATGTGTTCCATCCCGACCGGATGGCTTCAAGGATACTCGGCATGGGCGACGTGGTATCGCTCGTGGAACGTGCCCAGCAGCAGTTTGACGAGAAAGAAGCCGCAGAGCTGCAGCGAAAAATACGCAAGAACAAGTTTGACTTCAACGACTTTAAGAACCAGATCCAGCAGATAAAAAAGATGGGTAACATGAAAGACCTCATGGGCATGATACCCGGTGTGGGCAAGGCCATCAAAGACGTGGAAATCGATGACGACGCGTTCAAGCCGATTGAAGCCATCATCAACTCGATGACTCCCTATGAGCGTGAAAACCCTGACATTATCGACCAGAAACGGCGGATGCGCATCGCAAAAGGGTCGGGCACGGAGCTGGTGGAAGTAAATAAGCTGATGAAGCAGTTTGGCGATATGCGTAAGGTGATGAAGCAGATGTCTAACCCTGCTGCCATGGCCCGCATGATGCGTGGTGCACCCAAGATGCCAATGGGCAGGTAAGCATCAGGGTGATGAAAACCGTTTGATTTCAACCTGTTTCTCTTCCACTTTGAGTACAAACTCAGGCCCCTCATTGATTTCGGTTGCTCTTACCACCGCATGCTGGAGGGGGGCCTCCCCGTACACATGCCTGGGCATGCTGTTGTCGAGTATACTGATTTCATAGCTGCCCGCGGGCAGGAAAAGCACATATTTACCCTGGCTATCGGTAACCGTACGCGACACATGGCCGGTGGTACTCTTTGCCGTGACCGTAAACCCACCAAGTGCCGCGTCTACGTCGTAGCTGATCCGCTCATCATATTCATACCGCACGCTCCCGGTCAACGTACCGGCCTGCTGGAGGCCGATAGATACCTGGAGCCGCCTTGAGGTAAGCTGCAAGGTAGCGCTTGGCGCATACCAGCCCTGCTGCACCGGTACGCTCACCTCCTGTGCACCATACGGAACCCGGCTATAGGCAACCTTGCCATCGCTGCCCGAAATGAAAACCGAATTGTTGATCAGTACCATCGTATTGTCAGCCGGTGAATCGCCCTCATCGAAAACACCGTTGTTGTTTGCATCCCGGTAAAGGAAGAGCGCGATATTCCCTTTTTCGGAGGCACCGGCACGGCCGCCCGAGGGCAACGACTGGTGGACACCCAACTGGATGTTTGCTGACATAAAGCCCGGATAGTAGGGTGTACTATACTGATACAGCTGACCCAAAACAAAAAATGCAGTCTTCTTGGTAGCCGCATATTGGACCCTCGCATTGCCCATCCAGTTCTGCCCCGAAAAACTGTCGTCATAGAAACCCAGCGTCCCCGCCACCTGCAAACGCTTACGCATAAAATCGTGCTGCACTGAGGCCGACGCACCTATTCGGTAAGCATCGCTACGATCCAGATACCAGTTGTTGACTGCCTCAACTAGCGAAAAACTACCGCGCTGCAGATTGGCATTGATACTGAACCAGCCGTAATTGTAAGAGAGGTTGGCCCGCAGCTGCAACTTACCGCCATCTAATACAGACGACCGCATATGCCCTCCTTCGAGCTGCAAATAGGCGAATTGCCGGTAATTCCGGCTCCGCCAATTGATGGTACTGCTCAACCGGTAAGCATGGAGTGTTTCATCCATACCCTGCTCGTATTGATGCAGCGGCGCGAGCGAAAGGTTGACGAAATCCGTCAGCTGAAAGGAGGTACCCAGCTCCGCCTGCGACACCACGAAATCATTGCGATACGACATCTGCTCACCGAAATACTTCGGCGCATAACCGTATAAGCTATATGCCGCCCAAACGTTGGCGCGGCCGATGGAGCGGTTGATGCGCTGGTTGAGCTGCAGGGCACCACGCCGTACGCCTGGATAATAGCCGGTACTGTAGTAATTGGTACTGCTTACCGTATATTGTGCTACGTGTGCATGCAGCTGGAGCCCTGCAGCAATTGCCGGCCGGTAATCATCGTGCTTATCGGTTCCGTATAGTGGCCGCGTCAGTGCCGGACCAAAATCGGCAACCAGCCTGATACGGTCTTTGAGGGCTTGCCGCAACAGGTCGAAGGTGCTCATGTACATAAAGCTTTCGCTGTTGCCAACCGGCATCCGCTCGTACACAGCGGTACCGATATACCGCTTTTTCCCGGGCACTCCCTCACCCAAGCGGGTACGGAAATAAGTGGTGAAGCCATTGCCGAAATCGGCACGGTAGTCGGAGCCGAGCAGGTCGAAAGTACGGTCTACAATGCCCACTTCGATATGCTCCGACTTCAGCGAATCGGAGAAATAAACCTTTATGCCGCGCCCGTTCACGAATGTTTCCAGGTTCTCCGAAATATTTCCCACAGTAACCCCCATATTGCCGCGTTCGTAGTTCAACCAGGTATTGTTCAGGAACGGCTGGCTGCCCCAATCGCCCCACTGGTATGCCAAGGTATTGAAACCGAGCTGGCCACCGGCCAATGGATAACTGCCCCGGGCGGACAACTGCCACGAGCGGTTCTCCGACAGCAGGTTGCGGGCAATGAATGTAGCATGGTTATACTGGTAGGCCCACAGGTTGGCCGCGGTTTGGGTAGGGTCGGTGTAGCGCCGTGTTGCCGCTGCATTCTGCACGTTGACCGATGCATTGCCGAATACATCACCATTGCTGTACATCCCGGCAACGGTCACCGTAAATCGCTCCAGCTGCATTAGTTCACGGTCGATGATATACCCGAAACCAACTGTTGTATCGGTCGATGGCGATACCTGTACCTCGGCAGTAGAATACCGGCGCGTGCCCTGCTGGCTTGGGAGCGACACCACCACCCGCACACGCTCTTGGGTATTCCCCACATTCCGCACGGCTACGCGAATAGTCAACGAATCGCCCACTTGCCGCATCAGCTCGGTGGTGCTAAGGGCGTGGAGCCATACCTGCTGTTTCGGCACGATGGCCAACATGGTCTGCACACTGGCCAGCACACGCCCCTCAGTATCCAGCCATTGCATACCAATCGGGTATTGGCCCGCTTCGGCATCGGCCGATAGCTGCAGCTTGACGGGTACATATTGCCTGCCTCCGGGGGCTACGCGCACAGTTCCACCGCCACTACCCAACACGTGGATACCGGGGGGCAGGGTGATATGAAGCCGCCCTCCTACCGAGTCGGCGGTCCGATTCACAAAAGCGGCAGTAAGTCCAACAAGCTCTCCACTTGTGCCCGAAACCAACGAGTCGGCCACAAGGCCAAAAGCCGCCTGCCGCGGATCGGCCGGCTGCTGTGCCGTAGCAGCTAAAATGGCTAACAGACTAAGCAAGCTCGTTGTTGTAAAGACGCGTATGTAGCTGTACCACATTGTAACCCTATAACGATTTATCGGGGAAGCAACTGATAGAGGACAACGGTTGTGTAGGTACCCGAGCGCGCCTTCAGCAGCCGTTCATCATTCGCCGCCGTACTGTAAACGATATTGAAAAACTGCGGTACATCACGCCCCGTATTGGTCGTGAATAACACCTGATACCCATCTGATAGGGCAACTTCGGTATAATTGCCCGACTGCGGCGGGTTGCTTCCGGGCTGGAGCCGAAGGTTAACCACCGAAACAGGTAAAGTGGCCTGTCTGTCTGTTTGCGATACCATCTCCGGCCCCACGGTTTTAACGGCAACGGCATAGCCTGTATTCGCATTCACTTTCAGGCCGTCATGGTAAGCCATCGATACGCCCCCCATGTAGTTGTTGACGTTGCCAAATTCCAGCGTGCCCTCTCGCGCTTCACCGAGCACTTCGAGGCCATACACAGGCTCCACAGAAGGTGCTCCCGTTAGGGTCTGGTTCACCTGCACCCGGTATACCACATCCTGCGAACCCAGAATATTGCCCGCGTGGTCATACAATGTGAAGGTAATAGGCACCGAATACACGATAATCTGATATGCCGCACTGTTTTTCATTTGGTCTAAATACGCCCCACCGGCCACGTGCATGGTAAAATAGAGGTGGAATTGCATGCTCCCTCCGTATGGGCTCTGGTAGCGGATGGGTACGTTGGATTGGTCAATGAGGATCGTTTCGCCCAATGCGTTGAAAGGGATGGTCGCCATGGTCGCGCCTATCTCGGCTAAAGTAGGTCGCTCGCCCCCATCGTGTGTGAATTGGAAACCCAGCTTCTCCGCTGGGAACGGAAGCCCAGATATGTTCTGTCCCGACTCGGGCCTGATCGGGCCGTTGATACGCGCCCGGATACCCCACTGGGGCTCGTTGATGTCCTGGCCCTGGTATTGGATATGAAACCGATGGCCTCCCTCCGGCGCCGTGTAGCCGGCGTAGTCGGTGATGTTGAAATACCCACCGCTGTAAACATTGAACCGCAGCTGCGCCCACCCCGCAGGCACATAGCAGCCCAGCAGGCAGCACATTGCGAATATGAGGGTCGACTTATCTTTCATGTGTAAAATCCAGTTCGGCGATTTTGACGGTGTTCCCTTCGCCATAGTTCACGATAGCCGTGGCGATATATTTCCCTGCCTCCAAGTCGCCTGGCAATGCCAGCACCTTCTGCCGCTCGTCGCCCGGCATCGAATAAAACAACTCGTCGGGAAGCACCCGCTTGGCACCCGTAGCCTGGTTGAGCAGCTCCACGCTAATCCGGCCATCGGCCCATACATCCCCATCGTTATCAAAATGCAGCACCAATACCGGCACCTCTTCGTGCTGGTATCTGAAGTTGGTGATTTCCAGATTCGGATTGAACCGGCCCGGCAGGCGCTGGTACAATTTAATTCCTGTACGCACGGCGATTCGGATATTCGCACCCTGTTGGTCTACGCCATCGCGGGGGTTGAGCTGCGTAACATACAAGATAGCCGTATGCACCGGTACGGTGTCGTTCCGGTAGTCTGCCGGGACGGTCATCTGTACATCTATTTCTTTACTTTCGCCCGGGGCGAGGGAGAAGTAGGCCTCTGGGACCGAGATCCATGCCGCACAGGACGTGGGTAATGTACCGACCTGGTACATCAGGTTATCACCATACGCATTATATTCCCAATCTTCGAACGAAACGGCGAGCTCCAGCGGGTAATCCCGGCTGGGGTTGCTCACCACCACCTTTTCCGTCTGGCTTTGCCCCGGCCCGATGGCGTAATACACCCTCGGCGGACTGATGGAGATACCCGTTTGGGCAGTGGTGCGCAAGCCACCCGTTGCCAGAAGGATAACGATGGCAACAGCTACTGTCTTGATCAATTGTTCTTTCATGGGGTAAATATTTTTCATTGGGTAAATATAACAACAATGGGGTTGTAACCCTAACGGATCACAGCCCCAATTCATGTGTTTGTATTAGTTGTTGTTATTCGCTGACGATGGTGTACACCACATTCACCGTGTATTTGGTCTGCTTATTTTGCAACAATTTGTCCATATAAGCCCCCTTGCCTGCAGCCGCATATTCCACGTCGTAGGCTTTGTCAACGACATTGGTATTATTGCTGTGGTGGAAAAGCTCTGCACCGTACTCGCCACTATTTATTTCGTTGATTTTCCGGGTATAGGCATTTACACCGGATTGTGCCAATCCCCTTACGGTTACTGTGCTACCGTCAATCGTATTGGTATTGCCGCTTTCGCCCACCAGATTGGTGGCAGAAGACTTTACGTAGATTTTATATCCACCCCCGATATTCGTTACCCGCAAGTGGCCATCGGTAGTGGTGTAGCTCACGCCGTTTTCGTAGTCTGCCGCGGTTTCATACACCAAGTTCACTTGGTCTTGGCTCACCGTCAGTGTACGGATAGGTTTCAAAATTACGTTGAGCGATACTTGTGCCGGCACACCGTTTCCCACGGGGCCCACCTGGCTTCCGGTTACCCCGGTTGTCTGTGCGTTTGCTACGCCTGCGACGGTACCACCCACCGCAACCAATGCTGCTAGAACTACTTTCTTCATTTGATTTTTTACGCTGCTTTTCATGATGTTGTTATAAATAATATACTTTCTGTTTTTTCCTTTTTTCCTCTATTCCTTAAAGGACACTGCAAAAGTATGGCGAGTTGAGGCGCAAAAAAATATGAATAACAGCAGATGAAATATGCATTACAGCATACGTGTAGTACTTTGCTTACATTTTGTAAACAGACAGCTACAAACTGCGCTGTTTGCGAAATTCGGAAGGTCTTAATCCGGCGTTTTTCATGAAAAAAGCACTGAAATTCTGCTCCCCGCTGAAGCCCAGGGAAACACTGATTTCCTTTGCAGTTTTCTCAGTATAGACAAGCTGGCGCTTTGCCTTGGTAAGCACATAATCGGTGATGACTTCTTTGGCGGTCATGCCCAGTGCCTCTTCAGTGGCCTTCGTTAGCCGGCGGGCGGTAATGTTTAGCTGTTCCGCATAGAATTTGACTGCTTTTTCCGTCACGAAGTGTTCGGCGATAAGCTCCTTGTACTTTAACACCAGGAAATTATCGAGATCTTGCTTATAGTCTGCTACGCAGACCTGGTTGACCTTTATCGAGCCCATGATCAGTATCTGCTCCACGAGATTATGTGCCAAGTCTTTGTGCCATTGGTCGTCAATCCCATTCTTGGCTTGGTACAGCAGGTATACCATCACTTTGCCGTACGCCACCCCTTCTTCGGGCAGTGCCATATAATAGATTTGGCTATGGTCGTTGAATAGGGGGCTATGCTGCAGGAAGTGGAGATCGCGGTTAGACCGACTGAAAAAGCGCGACGAAAAAAGTAAAACATAGGTATCGTCGGTCATGTTGCGATCAAACCGCGAGACGCGGTCGGGACCAACGAACAACACCGAATAGGGCGGCAAAAGGAACTCATGTTCGTCGACAAAATGGACGGTACCTGTAGGACCGGAGAAAATAATCGTGAATGCGTCACGTCGTGACGGTTCAAACATATTGGGAAGATGTTCTTGCAGTTTCTGTACACGGTAAATGCCAAAATCAATTGTAGCCATACGGTAAAAAATAACAAAATAGCAACAATCATGCCCTACAGCATTTTTCATCATCAGCAAAAGCATTGAAAAATGGGGGACTCAGTGGACACGGATACTATAGAACACAAGCGTGCGGCTGTCGCCCGCCCGCACCATGTTTTCCCAAGAGGCATCCGGCAGTGCAGTATCTTTTTGACGATTGGCAGAAGGCTTCCGCCCCACCGCTTCGCTTCTGAGGGCGGCAAGTGAGTCGGCCGATACCCGGTCTACCGATATGCCATACATACTCGTACCGAAGTCGGCCACCTGCCGTAGATGACCATCAATCAGACTATCCGTCGGCACGATGGGTAGCGTATCCTCCGGACTACCGACCGTGCTTACCTGAATGGTTTGGATGGGTTTCAATATGATACCGACACCCACAACGCCCCGCTGCTGCGCATAGCTACACAACGCCATGGCCATGACCACCGGAAGAAGAAAAATGCATGCAAGAGCACGTGTTTTCATAGGGAGGTATTTACTTCACGCAAGGTAAAGAAATTACCGGAGTTTTCCGAACGTTAATGACATCAATATCCATTAATAATTTTTTTATCTTTGCAGGTATGGATGACCCGGCGCAGATAACCGAATTTGGCAAAGTACTCCTCATTGGGGTGGCGGGTCTTCTGTTGGTGTTATTCACCTTGCTCCTTGGCCGCATTGTATCGCCGAAGAAGCCTACTCCCGAAAAACTAAGCACCTATGAGTGTGGCGAGGAAACCATGGGCAATGCCTGGATACAGTTCAACCCTCGTTTTTACGTCATCGCACTTGTATTTCTGCTGTTCGATGTCGAACTGCTGTTTATATTCCCTTGGGCAACCGTATTTGGCCAGCCGGAGTTGATTGCAGCGGATGCCCGTTGGGGTTGGTTTGCGCTGCTAGAAATGGCTGTTTTTATAGGCATATTGATCATCGGTTTGGTATATGTATGGCGAAAGAGCGATTTGGAATGGGTAAAACCCCGACCGGTGATACCACAGGTAGATGTGGGTATACCTGTGTCGGCATACACCAAACTCAACGCACGCCAATACCACGTGCGGAAGTTTGACCCCGACAATGTAGCCCCGGCGATGGCGAAAACACCCCCTACTACCGGCGATGGGCCCAAAAAACCGGCTTTCAAGCCTGTATTCAGGAAACCTGGAACGACATCATCATGAGCATCGATAAACAACTGGAAAGCAACGGAGTGGTAGTCGCCAAATTGGATGACCTGCTTAACTGGGCACGGCTATCGTCTATGTGGCCGATGAGTTTCGGTATCGCATGCTGCGCTATTGAGATGATGGGCGCTATGGCCTCTACATACGATCTGGATCGATTCGGCGTATTCCCACGACCCTCACCGCGCCAATCTGACGTGATGATCATCGCCGGCACGGTGACTTTCAAGATGGCCGACCGTATCCGCCGCCTTTACGAACAGATGCCAGACCCGAAGTACGTCATCTCCATGGGTTCGTGTTCCAACTGTGGCGGGCCGTATTGGCAGCATGGTTACCACGTGGTAAAAGGGGTAAACCGGATCATCCCGGTAGACATCTACGTGCAGGGGTGCCCACCACGGCCTGAAGCGCTCATCGGTGCATTTCTGGAACTCCAGAAAAAAATAGAAACGGAGCATATCGTGGCCGACAAACTGGAGTCAACACAAGCATAACCTTCAATATATATTTCAATCTTCATCATGGCAAAAGATTTTTATGGCGAACTGAAATTAGGAATACTCGGTGGTGGGCAATTGGGCCGCATGCTGATCCAGGAAGCCATCAACTTCAATGTGAACATCCACGTGCTCGATCCCGACAAGAACGCACCTTGCCGCTATCTTTGCAACCATTTTTCACATGGTGCACTGGATGATTTCGACACGGTTTACAACTTTGGTAAATCGCTCGACATGGTGACCATAGAGATTGAAAAGGTAAACGTGGACGCTCTCGAAAAACTCGAAGAGGAGGGCGTGGCGGTGTATCCGCAATCGCGCGTGATACGGCTTATACAGGATAAAGGGCTGCAAAAGCAGTTCTTCAAGCAAAACGATATCCCCACAGCACCCTTCCAACTGATATCATCGAAAGAAAGCCTGGCGAATACCACCATACCGCTACCCTACATCCAAAAACTGCGCAAGGATGGTTACGATGGCCGGGGTGTGAAGAAAATCGTCAGCGAGGCTGATATTGAAACAGCTTTCGAGGCGCCGAGCCTCGTCGAGCAGTGGGTTGATTTTGAAAAGGAGTTAGCCATTATTGTATCGCGCAACGACAATGGTGACGTAGGGGTTTTCCCTTGCGTAGAGATGGAGTTCAACCCGGAAGCCAATTTGGTAGAATTTCTGATATCGCCCTCAACCCTGCCGTTCGAAATTCAGCAACAAGCAGAACTGCTCGCAAAGAAGATTGCCGAAGACCTACAGATTGTGGGGCTGTTGGCCGTTGAGCTATTCCTCACCCGCGATGGCCAGTTACTGGTCAACGAACTGGCGCCACGGCCACACAATAGCGGCCACCAAAGTATCGAAGGGAATTTCACATCACAGTTCGCACAGCATTTACGGGCTATTTTTAACCTAGCCCCGGGCAATACGGCCTCTAGGACCAACGCCGTGATGGTGAACCTGCTGGGTGAAGCCGGCCACGAAGGATTGGCCCGCTATGAAGGGATCGAAGATATTTTGGCCATGGAAGGTGTATATTTGCATCTGTATGGAAAGAAATTCACCAAGCCTTTCCGGAAGATGGGTCACGTATGCATCATCAATGAAGACCGTGAACAGGCCATACGCGTGGCCCGGGAGGTGCAGCAGACATTGAAAGTGGTGACTTGATAATTGTTAATGGTTAATTGTTAATTGTTAATGGTTAATTGTTAATGGTCAATTGTTAATTGTTAATGGTTAATGGTTAATGGTTAATGGTTAATTGTTAATGGTTAATTGTTAATTGTTAATGGTTAATTGTTAATGGTCAATTGTTAATTGTTAATGGTTAATGGTTAATGGTTAATGGTTAATTGTTAATGGTTAATTGTTAATTGTTAATGGTCAATTGTTAATGGTTAATGGTTAAAAGCGTACGGCATATAGCAAATGGAGTATAGCAACATCCCGAAAGCTCCGCGCATCGGGAAAGCAAACCGCAAACAACAAACAACGAATGGCAGCAAAAACAGCAATAGCGGAAGTAGGCATCATCATGGGCAGCAAGTCTGACCTACCGGTGATGCAGGATGCAGTAGAGGTACTGAAATTACTCGGCGCCCATGTGGAAGTGAACATTGTTTCGGCCCACCGTACACCGGACCGCATGTTTCACTATGCAAAGAATGCCGCTGCCCGGGGGTTGAAAGTAATCATTGCCGGTGCCGGCGGGGCGGCCCACCTACCCGGTATGGTAGCCTCTCTTACCCACCTGCCCGTTATCGGTGTCCCTGTAAAGTCCAGCAATTCATTGGATGGGTGGGACTCGATACTCTCCATCCTGCAGATGCCCAACGGCGTACCGGTAGCCACCGTAGCACTCAATGCCGCTAAGAATGCTGGTATCCTCGCTGCGCAGATCCTGGCCGTATCTGACGAGCAGCTTGCGCAAAACCTGTTGAATTACAAAGCGGAGCTGGCCAAGAAAGTGGAGGACAGCGCGAAAGATGTGGAGTCGATGTGAAGTAGCCGTTCCAACTCCTGCCTACTGATTTTGAAAACCGTGCCATGCCGGATACCATCGGGCATGGTGAGTTTATCCGATATTTCGCGCCAATTCACGAGGTCTTTTGATGCAATCGCACCGTAGCGATGTTCGGTATACTTGTCGAAATAGACCACCCACTCCCCATCGATGCGTATTGCTGTAGGCCCTTCCGCCCAATAGTCGCCCGTGATGGGGCCGCTGGCCGGACCATAAGGTCCTTCCAATTTATCGGCGTATGCTATCTTGAGGTTCTTCTGGGCAGGCTCGCGCGTTTCGTCTTTCAGGAACATCACCCACTGGTTGCCGCTACGTACGATGGTAGCATCGATTACGTTAAAACCGGGCTCATAGAGCAACCGTGTATCGCTGAACGTTTCGAAGTCTTCCGTGGTAACACAATACATCCGGTGGTTATAGCCATTATCGGCTTCGATCTGGGTTTCGGGGAACCGGCCGCGGATGGTCGTGGCCCAATAGATGAGATACAGGCCCCGCTCGGCATCATAAGTGATTTCCGGGGCCCAGCAGTTGCGCGCTTCGGGCTCATGCGCCATCACGGGGATATACTGTTGCTCCGACCAGTGGATCAGGTCGTCGGACCACGCATAGCCGATACCCCGATCGGTCCAGCTCACTGTCCACACCATGTGGAAGCGGCCATCTCCACCACGGATGAT
This sequence comes from Parapedobacter soli, assembly GCF_025460835.1. Lineage (GTDB taxonomy): Bacteria > Bacteroidota > Bacteroidia > Sphingobacteriales > Sphingobacteriaceae > Parapedobacter > Parapedobacter soli. The sequence goes on from NZ_JAMXAY010000011.1 coordinate 95,740, forward strand.
ACAGGGATCGCGCATCAGCTTATCCTTACTCAGTTCGGGATGTAAAAATGACTCATCATTACGTAGCGCTTTCCAACGGAACCCATCCTGGCTATAAGCTAAGTGCAGGCCGTCTTCGCCGTTGCCTTTGAAGTAAGAGAATGCAAACACGCTATCCGTTGGCTGTGCGTATACCACACAAACTCCCACTATGCATATACTCAATATCGATATGCCTACTACGGCCGCAAATTTCTTGATCACCCTATCCATATACTATAGGCCCAACTAGCTAATAGATGGGATGCGGTAACCGTTATGGTATTCGGCTGCCAGTAATCTATTTGCAGCTTTATTAGTGAAGCGCTCTTTCCTGGCATCCCAGTAGACTTTCTCACCGGTACGGTATGCAATATTGCCCATTTGCGAAAAAATGGCGATATGGGCCCCTGCGGTGATGGGAGCATGGAGATCCTCCAATCTGCGCGAACGCACCACATCGATGAAATTGGCGGTATGCTTATCCAATCCGTTATCTTGGCTTTTCTGAAGCGGCACAGCCTCCATGCGGTCGCCCTCGGGGATGACTTCCCAGCCACCGCGATCGAGCACCAGTGTGCCGAAGTTGCCGATAAATGCGACACCATGGTTGCGCCCATAGGGGCCGCCATCGATGCCATTGGCATGCTCCCACTGCACGGTGAAATCGTCAAATTCGTAGACGGTGGTGAGTGTATCGGGGGTTTCGGCGGCATCATCCGGATAGGCAAACTTCCCACCGGTGGCCATGATGGATTTGGGTGTTGTTGCTTTCATACCGACCAGGGCGAAATCGAGCATGTGTACCCCCCAGTCGGTCATCAATCCTCCGGCATAATCCCAAAACCACCGGAATTCGAAGTGGAAACGGTTGGGATTGAAGGGGCGGGTTTCGGCGGGGCCCAGCCACCGCGTATAATCCACACCCTCGGGCACGGGGCTGTCGGGTTTTACGGGAATACTCTTCATCCAGCCTTGGTAGGCCCACGCTTTCACCAGCCGGATTTTGCCCAGTTTACCCGAGTGCACAAAATCGATTGCATCGCGGAAGTGCTGCTGGCTCCGCTGCCATTGCCCAACTTGCACGGCACGGCCATATTTGGCGGCAGCAGCCACCATCGCACGGCATTCGGCAATGGAATTACCCAGTGGCTTCTCCACATAGACATCTTTACCCGCCGCACAAGCATCGACCAATTGCAGACAGTGCCAATGGTCGGGCGTGCCGACGATGACCACATCCACCTCGGGATTGGCCAGCAAGTCCTCGTGTTTGCCGTATAGTGTAGGTTCAATGCCGCGGGCTTTCAGCTCCCCTGCCCGCTTATTCAGCACATTGGTATCCACATCGCAAAGCGCAACACACCGCACCCCCGGCACCTTGAGTATGGAATTGAGATTAGCCCACCCCATGCCGTTGGCACCGATGAGCCCTACACCGATGGTATCTCGATGTGGGCGGGGTATGGAAAACGCCCGTGGCCAAGCCGACGCCACACCAGCAGTAGCTGCCAACGTTGTCATTGTGCCGATGAATTTCCTTCTAGTCGTGTTCATATCTACTGTATTATACATAATTATAAAGGCGTAAACTGTTCGGCCAAGATAAGAAAATATTGGATTAGACAATCTAAATTTTATATAAAGGTGGGAATTATATATTGGTTACCGTTGCTGGGCGCGTACCCATGTTAAGGTCACAACGTATCGGATCAACGTATAAAAAAGTGCCACGCTATGATAGGCGTGGCACTGAAAATAGGTCGATTAAATGAATATTACCCTATTCTGTTTGGACATAATGAGGGTTCTGATCCAGATTGTTATTAATGCGTATCTCATTTATGGGAATCGGCATGAAATACATTTTTTCTGGGAAAGCTCTCTCTTGGATCGTCACCGGCGTATATTCGTAAACAAGGGTTTCATGGTCGGGCTGTAGTTTGCCGTATATCTCGATCCCTCCGGCGGGAACATTGAAGTCGACTTCGGCGGTCATCCACCTGCGCGCGTCGAAAAAGCGATGCCCTTCGTAGGCCAGTTCTACGCGCCGCTCATACCGGCACAGTTCGCGGAGTGCATCACCACTCGCATTATCTACATCCGATCCGGGCATACCGGCACGTTCGCGCACCATTTTAAGATATGTTTTTGCTTCTGCATCTTGTCCTAATGCGATACAAGCTTCGGCATAATTCAACAGGATTTCCGCATACCGGAAGAAAATGAAGTCTTGGTCACCGCGGAAAAACTGGGCATTGAGCGAAATATCCATGAACTTGCGCAAATAATACCCGCTGTAGGTACCGTTCCAGTTTTCGATTGGACCGTTACGTGTATCAAGTCCCCATCGGGTCTGCACGCTACTGCCATCCCAATACTCATATTGGGCGGTCTGGATAACGCCGATAGGATCGAGGCCGATCCCATTTTCACCCCGCTGTTTCCAGGGAGCGCCATTATATAGTATCGTTGCGTAGAAACGAGGGTCCCTGTTTTCATAGGGAGCAGCCTTATGTGCGGGATTAGTCCAACTGAATGTGCTGCCATCGCTCATCTGGTACGCGTCTACCATATTCTGCAACGGCACATTACCGCCCCAGTTGTTGTATCCGTTCGGTCCGTTATACAAGTCGTGGGTAGTACCTAACAACTCTCGGTCAAACACTTTACTGAAAATAGCTTCATTATTACTCTTATCGAGGAATACATTTGCGTAGTTCTCTGCCGCACTATCACCCGGCTGATACAGGCTGTAACGACCGGTTTTGATGATTTCCCATGCCGCATTCTTAGCGGCTGTCCACCGGGCTTGGCGATCGCCCCCGGTATAGCCCACCAATGCATTGCTATTGCTTGCCCCATTATACAGGTCGCTAGCGGCATATAGTAACACCCGCGACTTCAACGCATGTGCCGTTGGCTTATTGGCTATTCCACGGTCGGTTTCGTCTTTCAACAGTGCGATGGCCTTATCGATATCTTCGATGATAAAATTGACCGTTTCCTCGTAAGTTGCACGTGTTACGCTTTGTATTGCCTCATTATCATTAAGACCGAACGTTTGTGTAATAATCGGTACGCCACCGTACATTCGCAATAGGCAAAAATAATTATACGCACGCTGGAAATATACTTCGCCCGTCAACTGGTCCCGATCGCTATCGTTCGAAAAAGGCACAGTTTCTACATTTTCGAAAAACATATTGGCATTCCGGATCACTGTATAGAATTTGCCCCAATTTGCAAAATTCCACGCTGCGCCGTGCTCATCCGGCCCAATGTTGCCCTGTACCACCCGTGAGGTGTTATAATCGTGGATGAAGCGCGATTCGTCGGTAAGTGATGAGATCATCGTTTCCGAAAAACCGTGGTCCATCTGCTCATACATACGCGATACAAATGCCCTTGCGAGCGAAGGGTCTGTCCACACGTCGAGCTCACTGATTTCGGTCAATGGGCGTCGCTCCAAAAACTCCTTATTGCAACTGTTTAGCGTGGCCAACAATGATACACAGACCAATGCTGACACGATATTCTTAATTTTTTTCATCTTTTCCCGATTAAAAGTTAACACTTAGACCAACATTGTACACTTTGGTTTGCGGATAATACTGAGCCGACCCGCCTGGTATTTCGGGATCGAAAAAGTCGACTTTCGAAAAAGTAAGCAGATTCTGCCCGCTCGCAAATAAACGCAGGGAGCTCATCGCCACTTTTTTCGTAAGCGTTTGCGGCAGTGTGTACCCAATTTCAATCGTCTTCAGGCGTAGGTAATCGGTCTTCCACCACCAAAACGTATTCGCTCGGTTCGCCCAATACTCACGCTCACGGTCATAGGTGCGCGGCCAGCTTGCATCGATATTATCAGGCGTCCAGCGGTCTTCTACAAAAGCCAACGGGAAGTTACCGATCAACCCCGATTCAGTACGTACATACTGGCGTGCCCCTGCAGCGCCCTGCCACAACATGGTCAAGTCGAAATCTTTATACTCCGCCTGCAATGTGAACCCGTAGGTCCAACGCGGGAATTCCGTATAATCATAGCGGATGCGATCAAGGTCGTCAATGATTCCGTCCTCATTTACATCACGGAAGATGATATCGCCTGGCCGAGCGCCCGAAATATGGGGGTATGATTCCACGTGAGCATCATCGCGGAAGATTCCCATGGCTTCATAATACAGGGGTGCACCGAAAGTCTTGCCTGTGGAACGCTGGTAATCAGGTGCGCCTGGCGTTTCGTCCCAGAATGTCAGCTTGTTTCGTGCCCACATGGCGTTGGCCGATAAATCGAGGTACAAATCGCCGAAAATGTTCCGGTAAGAAAGTACTCCTTCCACGCCCCTGTTGGTTGATGTGCCAATATTTTCATCGGGCAGACCGAATCCAACATAAAGAGGCAATGATGCAGACCGTTGGGTAAGGATATTCGACCGGTTATTCATGAACCAATCAGCCTCCAATGCCCAGTGTCCGTTGTCGAGTTCCAATTCGATACCGACGTTGTAATTTTCGGACAGCTCCCATTGTATATTCGGGTTTGGTGTGCGGGTCTGGTTGATACCACGTGAAAGGGCATCACCGACGATGATACCTGTTGTGAATCCGAATGTACTCAAATACTGGAAGTCAGGAATCAGGTCGCTACCCAACTGTCCGTATGAACCGCGCAGCTTGAAGTGGTTGACCAATGGCACACTGTTTTTCCAGAATTCTTCTGCAGAAATGACCCAGCCGGCACCTACACCAGGGAAGAAGCCAAAGCGGTGATCTTTTGGAAAACGCTGCGAGCCATCCACGCGCCAGTTGAAATCCAATAGATATTTCTCACTGAAATTATAGGATACACGACCGAAATAGTTACGGCGTGCATTCTCATATCCTGAGCCGGTTATACTCCGTTCTAGTTCGCCACCGGCAAACATCTGGTCGATCGCCGACGACATAAAGTATTTCCGCTGCCCATTGAAACTATCACCCAGTCCCTCAATTTGCTCGATTGCCGCCAATAGATTAATATTATGATTGCCGAAGGAACGTTCATACCGGGCACTTGCGTTAATGGTAATCGCCTGATCCTGATAAAAGCTCTCAAAAAGCTCTGGCTGGGCTACGCCACGTTGCGCAGCGCTCAAAATGGGCTGGCCGTCGGCATCGAAACCATCCAAAGTATATAGGGTCCAAGGCTTAATCCAACGCTTTTGGAAGTTGAGCATCTTATCTATCCCGAAGTTTCCGTCGAGCGACAATCCTTCTACACCCGGAATCCGGAATGTAGCCCCCAGTGTACCGTTCAAGACCCATCGGTCGTGCTTATCATAACCGATTTCGTTGGTACTTGTTACCACAGGGTTATCCCCGTATTCAATATCCGGTCCCGGCAGTCCATTTGGCCACCGTGCCGCCTCGTTGGGCCGTCCGCGCATGGCTGCCCGGAAAATAGAGCCTGACGACCGTGGCGGGAAATTCCTCCCTTCCAGCCGTCCGGCCATATCCATACGGATATCCAAGTACTCCCCTATTTTAGCATCCAGATTTATCCGTGCATTCTGCTGCTTATATTTCGTGGCGCTATTGCGGTAGATACCATCTTGGAACAAGGAGCCAAGCGAACCATAGTACTTGACCTTCTCTGTACCGCCACGGATAGCCAATGAGTGTTTGTTCTGCAATGCGTAAGGACTGATCAGCTCGTCAATCCAATCCGAATTCGGATACCGCCACGGGTCGCTGCCATCGCGGAATTTTTGGATATCCTCCTCAGACCACCTCAGTGCATCTCCACCGTATTCCAAAATTTCATTCTGGAGCTGGGAATACAGTGCCGCATCGGCCATCTCCGGCAGTTTGGTAGGCGTCACGAAGCCTTGGTTGAAATTGTAGCTGATACGGGGCTCACCCGTGATACCGCGCTTAGTCGTGATGAGGATAACCCCATTTGCCGACCGCGATCCGTAAATTGCAGCCGAAGCATCTTTCAATACGGAAACACTCTCGATATCATTCGCATCCAAACGCCCCATACCTCCGCGATCGGGAATACCGTCGATAACAATCAACGGACCCGCATTATTCGCATTCAAGGTATTCCGGCCACGGATAAGGATACGGGACCCGTCGTAACCCGGCTCACCACCTTGGTTCAAAGCCATTACACCCGGAATACGGCCCACAAGCGTGTTCTCCACATTCACTACGGGTGCCTGCTTCAAATCCTCGCCTTTCACCTGTGATACGGAGCCGGTCTTGGTAACCTTCTTCTGCACACCATACCCTACCACCACGACCTCGTCCAAATCAGACATTGTTGCTTCCATCATCACATCTACCGAACTGCGGTTACTTACAGGCTCCTCCATGGTCGTATGTCCAACCATGGTAAACACCAGTACGGCATCACTCGGCACGTTCTCCAACACGAAGCGACCCTCCTCGTCAGTACTTACCCCCCGGCCGGTTCCTTTTACTGCAACACTGACACCGAGAAGCGGTGCACCATCCAATGATGACCTGACGATACCGCGGACCGTCAACTGCTGCTGCGGTGCGTAGTATGGACTTTCCATACCCGCAGCCGCCATCGGTGAGAGGGTGTGCCCCGTGGCCGGCAAATCCATACCGATACCGCAGACCACCATCCCGCCAATTACTGCTTTGATAGTTTGTTTGAAATTCATATAATTTGGTTTTTAATGATGAACTAGTTAACACTCACCACCCCTATCTAATGTCAATACAACACTTAACAAATAGTATATCTTCTATCCCTATTTATACATAGATAATTGCGAGAACTCTCTGCTCTCCCTAGGTAGCTTTGCTATTTAAATAATCTTTGAACGCACTTGGACTTTGTCATAATAGTTTTAATAATTCGTGGTTCGTAATCTAATACAAGTATAATTGAATAGTTTCAAAATGTCAAACAAACATTTTAAATAATTTATGTATCTTTTAATAAAACACTGTTAATAAGCACATTAATTTGAATCAAAAATACACTAGTGTCCCATTAAAATTGGGACGTTTTAAAAATTAAATAA
>NZ_JAMXAY010000110.1 GCF_025460835.1 Parapedobacter soli
AAATCTAACTTAAACTGCTGTCCTGTTTTCGGGGGGAATTATAGATAATTATAAAAGGATTTGAACTGAAATCGTAATGAAAATAAATCATCTTGAACAAATTGAATTCAATTTTCGACTGACATTCCATCGTGCGGACAAACGGGCAGCAGGTAACAGCACCTACCCAAAAGTGGCGGTTCAGTGGTTAAATCAAGCTTTGTGCATCTATCAAAGTTTGTGCTTGATTGAAAGTGTAGTGTTCCGAAGTCGCCACCTTCGGGTAGCTGCAAACCAGCAAGCGTAGGACGACCGACACGACCACCAACAGACGAGCGATACTCGGCAGACAATTTCGCTGTAACTTGACACAAACCGACCTGACTTTACCAACACTCAAGCCGACCCAAATGGGTTAAAAAATTTTCCCACCGCACATTTTTAAAAATAATTTTGGCCAACCGCACGTTGGCACATTTGCAAAACCGCACAAGCCGACACATCCCAAGTTTTGCAAAAGAGCCAATCCCCCCACCCTTATAAGATTTTTATCGCTTTGAATATCAATGATGTAAAATATTCTCTAAAAAAATCTCAGAAATAATTTGTGTAGTTAGGATTCCTTACTATATTTGCAACGGCAATAATGCCAAACAACAATAAAAACATAAAGAAATGGCAAAATCAATTTTCTATCACGCAGGATGTCCTGTATGCGTGAGTGCAGAGCACGACATCGTTAACTTAATTGGAGCAACTAATGTAGAAATCGTTCACATTGGCGAAGACCGTAACCGAATTGCGGAAGCGGAAAAAGCAGGTGTAAAATCTGTTCCAGCTTTGCTAACACCAAACGGCAATGTATTACACATCAATTTTGGTGCGTCTATGGCTGACGTAAAAGGCTAAAAAAAAATTTCTCTCTTAAAGTTAGGAGTCCTAATCTTAATTAGGATTTCTAACTTTATTTCAAACAATTAAATTTCAAAAAAATGAAACAAATATTTCTTCTTCTCGGACTTTCTCTTTTCGCAGTTCAAAGCTTTGCTTGCGACAAATGCGGTAACTACAACAATGATGATTTCCAAATCAAAAAAGTAAGCGTAAAACACTCACCTGAAATTGGTGCAAGCATTTGGGAAATTACCGTAAAAGGAACGGCAGGAAAAACCACGCCAACACCAGTAGGTCAACTCAATGGAGCACCTGTTTTGGGGTACGTTTTCCCAACTTCCTTGAAGCCAACTGATGTTGGATTTGGCGATACTGAAGGAATCGTGGCTTTAGCCCTTACTTCACATCCTGATTTTGACGACACTCCTCTTTGGGATGAAAATTCAGACCGCAATTTTGCCAATGACGGAATTGTTTGGCATCCGCATTGGGTAATCTTAACAGAAGACAAGCGAGTTGAAGGTGGCTTAGCTGTAAAACAATTCGACCCAAAAGACACAACAGTCGTTTTACCTCCAACTAACCCTGGAATGCCAATGTATATGGATTCCCCCGGCTTTCAAGTTATCACAAAAGGAAATACAATAAGAGTAGTTGTTCCCGATTATCGAATAAACAACAAAACGGATTTTTCCTTTGACGGTGTTGCAGCCTTTATGCAAGTAAATACAGGCGGTGATGGTGGACACGGTGGCGGAGACAAACCAATGCTTGGCGTTTACAAAGTGTATTCTGTAGCAAGCGGTAATTTATCTCTACCATATAAAGTTAAGTAATTTTATTTGCCTTGAAAAGTTAGGATACTGAACTTGCTGAAACCGATAAATATGAAGTAAGTGAATACCATAGGATTCTTGTAACTTTTGAGTCGGGAAAAAAGGCTTGGATTTATGTTGCTAAAAATTTGACGATATGAAATATTCATCATTCAACTTAAACGAACAAAACCAAAAAATTGAAAGTCGCATTGTTGTGGCTTTGGAACGAATTTCAGAGGCATTCAGGGTATTATTATGGAATGAAAGCAAAGAAAACTCATTAAGCCCAATACAAATTCAAATTTTAATTTTCATTTATTTCCATTCCTTGGAGAAATGCAAGGTGGGATATTTGGCAGATGAGTTCAATATGACAAAAGCCACAATAAGCGATAGCGTAAAAGTTTTACTTTCAAAAGAATTAGTAACTAAGGAAACTGACCCCATTGACACAAGGAGTTTTTCACTAACACTCACAAACGAAGGAAAAAAAATAGCTAAAAAAGCATCATTCTTTGCTTCGTCAATAGAACAACCTATTGAAAAACTTACTCAGGAACAAAAAGCAATAATGCTTAATGGATTGCTGAAATTGATTTATGACTTAAACAAATCAGGCATCATTACCATTCAAAGAATGTGTTTTACTTGTTCCAATTACCAACTTGATAATGGTGTTCACTACTGTAAACTCCTAAAAAGCAAACTTGCCGAAAACGAGTTGAGAGTGGATTGTCCTGAACACGAATTGCAGATATGAGCTTCATAATCGAAAACATAGCAAGCCTTAAGGGTAGAATAAGAGCAGCAGCCGAATTTTCAGGCAGAAACCCCAATGAAATTAAACTTCTATTAGCAACAAAAACAGTTTCGGCTTCAAATATTATTACTGCCTTGGAAACAGGTGAAACCCTGATTGGAGAAAATAAGGTGCAGGAAATTAAAGAGAAATTTGAAACACTAAAAGTTATCTCACACCAAACCCATTTCATAGGACATCTTCAAACTAATAAAGTCAAAGAAGTTACGAAATATGCTGACTGCATACAATCTGTTGACAGGTTGGAATTAGCTGAAAAATTGCAAAAGAGATTAGAATTTGAAGATAGAACCATAGATGTTTTTATTCAAGTAAACACTTCGTATGAAGAAAGTAAGTTTGGCATTTCACCCGAAAATGCTTTGATTTTTGCTAAACAAGTTAAACAACTTGACCGATTAAACATAAAAGGCTTAATGACTATCGGACTTTTTTCTGCGGAAACACAAAAAGTTCGAAAATGCTTTCAATTGCTCAAAAACATTCAACTAAGTATGCTAGATAAAGACTTATCTGTTCACGACTTATCAATGGGAATGAGTAACGACTTAGAAACAGCCATTGAAGAAGGCTCAACGATAATTCGAGTTGGAACTGCAATATTCGGCAAACGACCTTATCCGGACAGCTATTATTGGAATGACAAGATAGAAACCAACCCACAGGTGTAAGCACATTTGCAAACCGCTACAAGCCAACCCGCAGACCAAAGTTTGCAAAAGAGCTTCCACCTTTCCCACCCGAGTAAATTATTTTTTAAAATTACTAGTGATGCGTTAAGTTTTTAAAATTCATTGTAAAGCATTG
>NZ_JAMXAY010000111.1 GCF_025460835.1 Parapedobacter soli
ACTGACTGTTAGTGTGTTGTACAGAATTTAAGGGATGACTATATAAGAATGAATATGAGCGGGGAAACGATCCTGCTCAAGGACGCATAGCTCAACATTTTTATGACTTAGCCGCCCGCCTTTTTCATCGTTACTACCAGAAAGGTGCTTACAATCCGTGGTTGGATAAGACGAATGCCACGATCAATGAGGGCCTGCTTTCGCTCCATTTAGGATTGGGTTCAACTGTTGAAGAAGCGCTGGTCAATAGGATGGAGAACAACCGTTCGCAGCACCTCGCCAAAGAGTTTGAAGCCAAATACCTGCGGTTTCTCCATATACCGGATAGTTTGTTTACACAATACAACCTGCTGCAAGCTGAAATAGCCAGCTATGGGCAGGTAGACGAGCGTCGGGACGAAGCCCATGAAGCCCTGCAGGCTGCATTGAGGGACGTAGAAGCGGAAATACAACAGGCAGATGCGCAGTACTTCTCTTTTTTCAACGATACACTCGATGTGGCGGGAGTACAATCGGAATTGAAGGAGCAGGAATATATCGTGCGTTATGTGGTGGCCGAGGAAAACGTGTATGCATATACCGTACAGAAAGACACTATTTCGGTCGTAAAATTAGGAGACAAAGCGACGTTGCTTCAACAGGCAGCGCAATACCACGAAACCATCAAAAACAAACACAACGATTATGCGGAACAGGCGAAGGTATTATATCGTGCGCTTATAGCTCCGTTGCAGTTGCCGTTGGATGCGTTGCAGAACTTGGTTGTGATTCCTGATAATAAGCTGAATTTTATCCCATTTGAAACGTTGGTTCACCCAGAATTGAACCGACCGCTTGTTTCCTTTTTTCCCATCAGCTATTCGCACGGCCTGCCATTGTGGCTCTTGCAAAAGAAAGCGGCGCCTTCAACGCGGGGGCAGCGGTATTTTGCTGCTTTTGCTCCCCAATATTCGGCAGATTATATGTCGTCTTTCGTCGACGATAATCCAACAAACAGAGGTCGACTGCAAGATATCGCAGCTGCGACATATGAAGCCGTAAAACTTGCAACCTATTTTGACGGAAATCTATACCGGGGCGACCAAGCGACCAAACAGAATTTTTTGCAGCGCGCGGCTGACTATAAGATTTACCACTTTGCCATGCATTCCCTGCTGGATGAAACCGACCACCGAAACTCCAGCCTCGTTTTTCAAAATGGTGAACATTTACGTTATCACGAACTCTATGGTCTCCATTTTCCGGCAGAACTGGTGGTGTTAAGTGCCTGCAATACCGGGATGGGCGAGCTCGAAAACGGCGAGGGACTGATGAGTTTGTCACGGGCCCTGACCTATGCAGGTGTTCGGTCGGCGGTGTATAGTCTATGGGAAGTGCCTGACGAAGAAACGGCGGAAATCATGCTTTCATTTTACGAGCACCTCAAATCAGGGCACACGAAAGTGGAAGCACTCGCGCTGGCAAAGCGCGATTTTTTGGCCGATAATCCGCTGAAAAGCCATCCGTTCTTTTGGGCAGGCTTTGTCATCAACGGGAATACTGATTCGCTAAGTAATGCGGCTTTTCCAGCTACTTATCTGTGGTTCACCGCGGCTGGGCTGATCGTAATTGCCTTATTGCTGTTCATACGAAGACGGAAACGGGCGGCTAACGTCGTTGCCACGGTGTAGTGCTCTCGATGCTAACATCACCTGTTTTCTAACGCATTCACTATTTTTGTTGCTTTATTAGACAGGCTGTTGTCGGACCCGGCAACACGTTCGAAGCGATGCAATGCCTCATCGCTGTCGCCCTGCTGAAGAAACGCCAGTCCTAAATACCAGTTTATAACTGTTGGAGAAAAATATACGGTATCCTCCCACTTCCTTGCCTCCAGTATCCTTATGGTTTCTGCAGGTTGCTTTAATAGTAGACGACAAATGGCCAAATAAAAAGCAGCCGCGTCAGTGGGATGCTCCCCATAAACCTGATTCAGCCGTGTGGCCGCTTGCGCGTATGCCTGTTTGTCGTATAACGCTAATGCTTCCGATAACATGCCCACGGCTGGAACGTCGCCACGGACAGTTGGCGTTACCATGTTTGGATAAGGTTCCATGTATTGTGCGTACAGCTTTTCTGGGGTAACCTCAGGCTGTGAACCCCAAAAGAACCAAGCGGCACCGATAAGCACCAATATACTGGCGGCTGCATACCACCATCGAGCCTGTTTTCGGACAGGTTTCATTTCCTTTTTGTCTAAGTTGTAGAATCGCTCTTTAAGCGCTTGCCGTTCATTGTAAATGACGGTGTCTCGTATTTCCTTCTCAAACTTAAATGCTTCTGAAAAAGTCGTGTCGTGCTGCAACAGCCATTCCAATTGCTGCTGTTGATGGGTGGTCAGCGTTCCCGTAAAATACGCCTCGATAAGTTGAGCATTATCCTTTTCCATTGGCCTGGATTTTTTCCTTTAACTGTTTCAAACACCTGGATTTATGACTTTTCAATGTGTCTTTGGATTCATAAGCCATCTGCGCTTGTATTGCATCTAATTTCAACCCCTTATAATAGAACAGATGCAGCACTTGTTGGCATTTTGGCCCCAATTGGAGGTAAGCCCCTTCAAGTAACTTAAGCCGTTCTTCCGTAGTGTCCATTTCGAATACAGAAATTTTCTCCATGGGCTCGTCGCCTTGCCGCTCTTCCAGTTGCGGCATCGATTTGAGATGAGCGTAAATCTTATATTTTCCGATAGCGAACAGATATGTTTTAATGCTACTTTTCAATGTATCCAACTTCCCCCGTACAATATTTTCATACAAAATAATCATACTATCATGATAGATATCCATTGCCACCTCTTTTGCAATGGGATAGCGACCGGCGAACGCAAGGAACGGTCCCTTATACTGAAGATATATCGTATCCAATGTTGCATTATCACCATTTTTCAAGGATTGAATCCAACGCCGATCTCTATTCATTTAGTGCACTAACATTAAAAAAGTAAGCTTCATTGCCGAAAATATAAAAAAAGATCAAAACTGATGCTTACTTCAACCGATATGATACACTAAAATGTAGAAGCGTCTACGCAGGGAGCGGCAGGCCCATTATTAATCAGTATCAATTTAAAAGAATGAAACCACCACCAGCATTGGTTTTAGTTTCAGGGGCGTTC